>NZ_JCAHRL010000001.1:0-867569 GCF_059427765.1 Gordonia sp. B8661-1 | reverse complement strand
TCCATACGACGGCGAAAATCAGTGATGCGTAGGCGCGTAACCATGAAGTCCTGCACCGAACGACAGCCCGCCGATCGGTGGGCGTCACGATCGGCCACATCCATCACCCGCCGATGCCCCGCGAACGCCATCCGCCGATACAGCCGTTCATGCGTTTCGGCCAGCTCCACCAGCTCAGCTTCCGAACACAACTGCGACGACCCCACAGCGATCTCATCAAGCAACAGTTCCAGCTGCGCGTACAAATCCGTCAACGATGACGATGGTTCGACCGATGCGGTCATATGGTTCCCCCCCGATGCCATGACCTGCGAATAACGCAACTATATCGAACATACATTCGATTGTCAACGGCGCATGCGTCATCCGCCGCGGGGCCATGAATACTCCGCGAGATCACGAGGAAGTGAAAACCTATGAACGGCAATACCGTTGAGGGTGCCGAGCGATCCCTCCTGGACGCCGCGCTCGACCGGGATGATGGTCCAGGAATTCGCCCGGCATTCAGGCCACGGCGACATCCTTCGTGAACAGATCCAGGCGATCACGTCGGTCCCACGGCTCGACGCCGGTCGCCCTTGCCGGGCGATCGACCATGCAGGTGGTAAAAGTCAAGTAACTACTTCATTTATTCAAGTAGCCGGGGTAGTCTCCGAGCATGCGTTCCTACGGTCACTACTGTTCGGCGGCCAAGGCTCTGGATGTGGTCGGCGACCGCTGGACGCTGCTCGTCGTCCGTGAACTCCTGCTGCAGGACGGCCTGCGGTATGCGGATCTGCTGCGAAATCTCCCGGGAATCTCGACAAATCTTCTCGTCGACCGGCTCAGGTCATTGGAGAATGCCAGCCTGCTCCACCGCGAGGACGCGCCACCGCCCGTCTCGACCACCCTGTATCGGCTGACCGACACCGGTCGGGAACTCGATCCGGTGATCCGGTCGCTGGTGCGATTCGGTGCGCGATATATGGCGGACTTCGTTGAGGAGGATGCGTTTCGCGGTCACTGGCTGGCATATCCGATCAGCGAGCTCATCGAGGATGCGGAGCCGTCCGCCGGGGCCGCGGTGATCGAGGTACGCGCGGACGAGCGGCCGGCCTTCATCGAATTGGCGGACAACGGGATTCGCACCACGATGGTCCCACCGGACACCGCGCCGGGGCTCACCATGACCGGGGACGGTCGGCTCGTTCTGGGGGTGCTCACCGGTCAATTGGATGTGGAGTCCGCCGCCGAACTCGGTCTGGACGTCGACGGTGATCGAGAACTATTGCAGCGCTTGCGGTTCAACGGTCCACACGCCGTACCGACGGCAACTGACGGGGGAGATCATTGATGAATCGTGGGGAACGGCCCGACTGGTTGGACGATGAATCCTTCCCGTTCGCAAGCCATTTCATCGATATCGACGGCAATACGGTGCATTATGTCGATGAGGGGACCGGTCCGATTCTGCTGATGCTGCACGGTAATCCGACGTGGTCGTTCGTCTACCGCCAGGTCATCGAACTGCTCCGCGACCGATTTCGCTGCATTGCACTCGACTATCCCGGCTTCGGGTTGTCGACGGCATCCCGGTGCTACCGCTCTCAGCCCGACGACCACGCCGTGACGGTGGCCGCGTTCATCGATCGATTGGATCTCACCGACATCACGCTCGTCGCCCACGACTGGGGTGGCCCGATCGGTCTGGCGGCCGCACAGCGACGACCCGATCGCCTTCTGGGACTGGTGCTGATGAACACCTGGGCGTGGCCCCTCAACGGAGACCTGCGGGCCGAGGTGGCGGCTCGTGCTGTCGGGGGCATCGTGGGCCGGGAACTGATCCGGCGCTTCAATCTGTTCGTCAACATCCTCATGCCCGCGGGTCATCGCCGCCGGTCGGTGACCGACGATGAGATGAATCAGTATCGGTGGGCGCTGGCGACCCGCGACCGCCGCAATGCCTGTGCCGCACTTCCCGGCGCGCTCATCGGCAGCCGGGCGTTCCTCGCCGACGTCGAGGACAGGTTGCCTGACGTGGCCGATGTTCCGGCGTTGCTCGTGTGGGGAGACGGCGACGTGGCGCTCGGCGACAAGACGATCTCCCAATGGACGGACCGTCTGCCGGACCTGACGACCACGATGATCCCCGGGGCCGGCCATTTCGTGCAGTCGGACGCACCCGACGACGTGGCCGAGGGCATCGTCGACTGGTGGACGGCCGTGGGAGCCGCCCCCGGCTGACCGTCGGATGGCAAGCACCGCAACGGAAACGGCGTTACGAGGGTATGCGTAACGCCGTGACCCCGGAGGGGGATCTGCCGGGTCGGGAGCGAATCGTTAGCCTGGGTACATGACCAGCGACGAACAAACAGCAGGGGACGGCAACGTCCGTACGGTGTCCGCCGCGATGGATGTGCGGGTGACGGCCGCAACCGAGATGGAGATGCAGATCGCCGTGGTGCGGGCACCCGGGCTGACCGTCGACGAAGAACTCGTCGTCACCCGTGACGACGAGCCGATCGAACTCGAGGAACTGGTGGGGCCGTACGGCGGTCGTATCCACCGCTTCCGGTCGGAGCCGGGCGCGGTCAGCATCGATTACCGCGCGACGGTGACGGGGCGGGCCGATCCTACTGCCGTCGAGCCGCTCGACCGGCCGATCTTCTTGCGTCCCAGCCGATATGCCGCCGCCGACAACTTCTTCGGATTCGCTGCGGGCCAGTTCGACACCACTCGCTCCCCGGTGCAGCTGGTGCAGGACGTGCGTGATTTCGTCGCCGATCGGCTCTACTACGCGCCGGGTTCCAGCGGTGTCTCCGACGGTGCCGAGCAGACCTTGCTCACCAGCCGTGGTGTGTGTCGCGACTTCGCACACCTGGTGGTTGTTCTGTTGCGTGCGTTGAACATTCCCGCGAGGTTCGTCGCCGTGTACGCGCCCGGGCTCAGCCCGATGGACTTCCACGCGGTCGCCGAGGCACTCGTCGACGGCGAATGGGTGGTGATCGACGCCACCGGTCTGGCACCGCGACAATCGTTGGTGCGCATCGCGACCGGCCGTGACGCCGCCGACACGGCGTTCCTCGACAACCACGGCGGGTCGATCTATCTGGACCGTGCGAAGGTCACCGCGACCGTCGACGGCCCCTTGCCCGTGGACGACGGCTCGGAACGTATCCGCATCAGCTGACGGCGGCGTACCGGAGGGCGCCTGTCAGGCGAAGGGATCCTCGGCCGGTTCGTCGGCGAGTTCCGGCGTCCACGCCACACCGTTGATGTGCCCGCCGCCGTCGACGAACAGGGTGTTGCCGGTCAGGTAGCGGGCGCCCTCACTCGCGAGGAATACCGCCACCGGTGCGATGTCGTCGTAGGGATCGCCCATGCGGCCCATCGGATTCGCACTGTCGGCGGCGGCCGCTATCTCCGGACGCTGCTCGGCCATCCGGGTGAACGCCGCGCTGCGGGCGCCCGGACAGATCACATTGGCGACGACACCGGTGCCCGCCCACTCGCGGGCGGCGGTGCGGGTCAGCGCGCGCAGTGCCTCCTTCGCCGAGTTGTACTCCAGGGTGCCCATGTGGGCGTTCACCCCGTTGAGGCTGCACATGTTGATCACCCGGCCCCAGCCGTTCGCCTTCATGTGCGGGTAGGCCGCGCGCATCGCCCAGAACGGTCCGTAATAGCCCATCCGGAAACCGTGGTCGATCATCCAGTCGGCCTTGAACTCGACGCGCCCGACGTTGCCGGTGCCACCCCAGGCGTTGTTCACCAGGATGTCCAGCGACCCGAAGGTGTCCAGGGTGGTGGCCACCATGCCCTCGACCTGATCGCGCACGGTCACGTCGACAGGCAGGAAGAGCCCGCCGACCTCGTCGGCAATGGCCTGTCCCGCTTCGGCGTTCACCTCGGCGACCACGACCCGTGCACCTTCGTCGGCGAAGCGGCGCACGATGCCCGCTCCGATCCCGTCACCACCGCCGGTGACCACCGCAATCCGTCCGGCAAGGCTGCCGGTGCCCTCCTGTGCTGCGCTCATCTGCCGAATACATCACAGACCCGCTCCGAGCGGGTGAAAATACTCCCGATTACCGGGACGGCGGGGAGATGGTCAGTGGGCGCCGCGCCGCGTCGCGATGTGCTCGAGGACGGTCGCGACGGCATCGGTGTCGGCGATACGGAAGCCGGCGATGGTCTCGCCCGCGCCGACCTTGATACCGATGTCGCCGTTCTCGGGGCGCAGGTGGGCGAAGGCCTTCTCGTCGGTGACGTCGTCGCCGAGGTAGACGACGGCGGTGGCACCGAACTGATCACGCAGGACATCGAGCGCGTAGCCCTTCGACGTCTCGATCACGGCCAGTTCGATCACGGCCTTGCCCTCGGTGACGTGGACGCCGGGCCAGCCGGCTGCGCCGTCGCGTACCCGCTGCAGCGCCGTCACGGCGTCCGCGGGTTCGGCGTTCCGGACATGCAGCACGGTGCTCGCCGGTTTGGTCTCCACCGTGACGCCGGGGTATTCGGCTGCGAGGGAACGCAGTTCGTCGATGAGCCGGTTGAGGAGCAGCCGGGCGTCATCGGTGATGGGGGTGGCGAAACCGGTGTCGAACTCACTGCCGTGGCTGCCGACCAGACGGATCGGTGCCGACAGCCCGGAGAGTTCGGCCAGGACGCCCCGCGCCCGGCCCGAGATCGCGGCGGCCAGCGTATCGGGCAAAGCCCCGATCGCTTCCAGCGCACGGATCGACGCGGGGTTGGGGACCGCATCCTCGGGACGGGAGACCAACGGTGCGATGACGCCGTCGTAGTCGGACGCGACCACCAGACGATCGGTGACCACCAGGCGGTCCAGCGCGGCGACCAGTCCGTCGGGCAGCGTCGCCCCGGTCACGACTCGCTGTCCGTGTCCGAGCCGTTCCGTTCGGCGTCCTTCTCCCCGGAGTTCTCGTCGGCGTCCTTCTCCTGGGCATGGTCGCGCACCAGATGGATGCCCCGGTTGCCGTTCGTCTCCGTCGGGGCCGTCGCGGCCAGCGTGGACAGGAAGCTCTCGGCCCACTTCGCGACGTCATGGGTGAGGACCTGCCGCCGCAGCGCGCGCATCCGTCGACGACCCTCGTGGTCGGTCTGGTGCACGGCCGCGTCGATGGCGTCCTTCACCCCGTCGAGGTCATAGGGATTCGCCTGGTACGCGGTCCGCAATTCCGATGCGGCGCCGGTGAATTCGCTGAGCACCAGGGCTCCGCCCAGATCGCTGCGGCAGGCCACGTATTCCTTCGCGACGAGGTTCATGCCGTCGCGGAGTGGGGTCACCAGCATGACGTCGGCGGCCACGAAGAACGCAATCAGTTCGTCACGCGGGATGGGCCGATGCAGGTATTCGACGACGGGGTGTCCGACCGTGCCGTAATTGCCGTTGATGTTGCCGACCAATTGCTCGATGTCCGCGCGCATCTGCACATACGATTCGACGCGCTCCCGGCTCGGCGTGGCCAATTGCACCATGACGGTCTCCGACGGATCGAGCCGCTTCTCGGCGAACAATTCGGAGAGCGCCTTCAGCCGGACGTCGATGCCCTTCGTGTAATCGAGGCGGTCGACGCCCAGCATGATGGTCTTCGGATTGCCGAGTTCCTCGCGGATCTCGGCGGCGCGTTGCCGGATCTCCTTCGACTTGGCCTTCGCGTCGAGTTCACCGGAGTCGATGGAGATCGGGAACGCACCCACACGCACGGTGCGGAAGCCGACCTGCACCACACCGAAGCGCTGGCGCACACCGACGGTGCCCTTGCTGGTGGCCTGACCGGCGAGACGGCGGGCCAGGATGAGGAAGTTCTGTGCCCCGCCGGCGAGATGGAAGCCGATGAGGTCCGCGCCGAGCAGTCCCTCGACGATCTCGGTGCGCCACGGCAACTGCATGAACAGTTCCACCGGCGGGAACGGGATGTGCAGGAAGAACCCGATCCGGAGATCTGGCCGCAGCATGCGGAGCATCTTCGGCACCAGTTGCAGCTGGTAGTCCTGCACCCAGACGATGGCGCCCGGTCCCGCGGCCTTCGCGGTGGCCTCCGCGAAGCGGCGATTCACCTCGACATAGGTGTTCCACCATTCCCGGTGATATTCGGGCTTGACGAGGACGTCGTGGTAGAGCGGCCACAGCGTGGCATTGGAGAAGCCCTCGTAGTACTCGGCGATCTCCTGGCTGGACAGCGGGACCGCGTGGATGTCGACGCCCGGGATATCCGGGTTGTCGTCGGAGTCGGCGATACCGGACCACCCGACCCACGCGCCCGTCTGCGAGCGCAGGATCGGTTCGAGGGCCGTGACGAGGCCGCCCGGGCTGCGCTTCCAGCGGACGGTGCCGTCGGGCAGCACCTCCTTGTCGACCGGGAGCCGGTTGGCGACGACGACGAACTGTGCGCCATCGGCGCGTGGCTCGACGACGGCGGTGGTGTCAGAGGTGCTGGACTGCCCGGAGTCGGACATCTCGCTCAGGCGGTTTCGCCGGGCGCGATTCCGAGCATGGACAGCAGCATCCGGCATTCGTCGGCGTCGGTCGCATAGGCGGCGACGACGCGGCGCGCCGAGCTGGCGGTCTCGTCGGCGACAGGCTCCAACTCGTCGTCGGGGATGTCGGTGGTCTTCGCAGGCATGGAGTCCTCAGGTAGTGCGTCGGGCTCCCGCGGATCGCGCGGGATGCGGTGCGGTGCACGCAAGTCCCGATTCTACCTGGCCTGCTGGTCGTCCTCCGGCTGGACCTGAGCGGGCGGGGTCGGCCCGGGCGGTGCGGGTGGCGGACTCGCGGCAGGCGGTGGCGGTGCGGCCGAGGGATGCGGCGTGGAGGTCGGTGCGGTGCCGTGGACACGGCGGAGGTGCCCGGGGACACCGCCGCTCTTCAGTGGGCGGATGCGGATGGAACGGTACGAGGTCGGCCGCTCGCCGCGCTCGTAGTTGCGCTGCCGGCCCACCATCGACATCCAGGCGGGCCGGACCGGCAACTGGGGCCTGCGCAGGGACCGGGCGATGAACTCGCCGAGCGTGACGCCCGCGGCCAGTGCGCAACCGATGCCGAGGGCGCTGGTCATCCAGGTGATGCCGACGACCGTCTGGTCGTTGAGTACACCGTAGAGGCCGCGGTACACGGCGAGACCCGGCAGCAGCGGGGTGATGCCCGCGACCGCGACGACCAGCGGAGGTGTCAGCGCGCGGCGAGCGAGCAGACCACCGGCGAGGCCGACGATCGCGGCGGCGACACCGTTGGCCGCGACCTCGCCGATGGGCAGGAAGCTGGCGCCGCCGACGACGGCCGCGCCGATCGCGCCGCTGATGAACGCGACCGGCAGCGCTCGTCGCTCCGCGTAGCTGGCCAGGGCGAACGCGAATGCCGCGACCGCGCCGGCGAGCACACGCAGCGGCAGTTCGACAGCGGGGAAGGATGTGTCGGTGGTGATCGACGGCAGGTAGATGCCGAACTGTTCGAGCAACCGGATCGCGATACCGACGCCGGCCATCAGGCCACCGGTCATCAGGATCAGTTCGAAGAACCGGGACACACCGGTGATGGGGGCGCCGGTGATGGCGTCCTGGACGGAGCCGACCAGGGCGAGCCCGGACAGCAACACCACGATGCCCGCCGCGATGACCCGGGACGGTGCCAATTCGACCGCACCGTTCTCGAGGATCCCGTAGGTGACGGCGGCCGGGATGACGGCGACGAATCCGCCCGCGAGTTGCTGGAAGAACACCGGGGTGCCGATACGGCTCAGCCGACGATTCATGACCACGATGACGAGAGTGGTCACGAAGGCCAGCGCCGCGCCGATGAGGCCGCCGCCGATGAGCATGGTGATGCCCGCGGCCATCAGGGCCCACGCCCCGGTCGCGACGCGATGCCGGTACGGGTGTGGAGCGGTGATGATCTCGTCGACCATCTGGTGTGCGGTGTCCGCGGAGATCGCCAGGTCACGGATGCGGCGCACCAGACGGTCGATCTGTGCCAGCCGGGTGAAGTCGAGCGACCGGTAGTAGACCTGCTCCATCGTGGTGATCGGGGGCAGGGTCGGGCCGCGACGGGCGCTCACGACGATGGTGTTGTAGGTGACGTCCACGTCGACCTCTTCGAGGCCGTACACGCCTGCGACGAATTCGATCTGGCGCTGGGTGTCGATTGCGGCGGTCCCCGAATCCAGCAGCACCGCACCGATTTTCGTGGCCAGGTCGAGGACTTCGGTGATCGCCTCGACATCGAAACGGTCGATCGGCTGACGCGGCGAGACCCGGATGCTGCCGGGTTCGATGGTGTCGATCGTGGCGTGACTGTCGCCGATCAGGCGGACGGGGTTCAACCACCCCAATGCGCGGCCGATATACTCGCGCACGCACGCCTCCTTAGCTCAGTGGTAGAGCACTCGCCTTGTAAGCGAGCGGTCGTCAGTTCAATCCTGACAGGGGGCTCCAATCCCGCGCCAACGACGACGGCGCATCCACCGGAGTCCGGGCCGTCGCCGCGGGCCTCCTGAGCGGCCTGTCGACGCGTATCCCAGATCGGCAGTCTACTGCTGTGTCATCCGTTGTCGGCCGGTGGTCGCACCCGTCGACTATGTGAGCGCGCACACTTTTCGGGCATGGTGAGATCTGATGCGCCAGACCCGTCGTCACCGCCCGTGCGGACATACATTTTCTCTGCCCAGTTCCACCACATGTGACCTCGCGCCCGGAGGGTGCGGGAAAGGCAGAAATCAATGAGTCGGGGAATCGCACCAGCGGTCGTGTTGGAATCACCATGCGCCGCACCACGATCTGACATATCGCGAATCGGGACCGGCCGTCGTTCGGTCGGCGTCGGCATCGCACTCGCCGCCGCGGTCGGCGCGTTCGCACTCGCCGCGCCGTCGGCCTCCGCGGGTGTCGGGGCGGTACAGCCCGTCGCAGCCGCCTCGGTGGGCATCGCCCACCAGGCCGAGCGGACGCTCACGCCGTCCACCGCGCGCGTAATCCTGCCCGCCGCGGCAGCACCGGTGGCCGCCATGGCTCCGGTCGCCGGTGCGACCGTCGCTCCGATCGCGAACACCATCGGTCGAGTTGCTCGCCACGAGGTGGCGTCGCCGCAGACCATCGGAACCTCGGCGCTGGTCGGTGCAGGGATCGGTGCCGTCGCAGGTGTCGTCGCCGGAGCGCTGGCGGCACCGGCGATCGGCGCCATCGTGACAGTGGGAACGCCGATCCTGGGTGCGGCACTGTGCGCCGGGGGCAGCGTCGCGGCCCTTCCGGCCGCGCCGGCCATCATTCCGGTGTGCACGGTGCTCGTCCCGCTGGTCACGGCGATCGGTGCGCCGGTCGCGACGCTGGCGAGCCCGATTGTCGGCGGACTGATCGGTGCGGGCATCGGTGCCGGGATCGGTGCCGCGGTGGGATCCACCTACGCGTCCGCGCCCGCTCGTGTCCCGGCCGCGGAGAAGACGTCCGTGACCCCCGCGCCACGTTTCGACATCGCCAAGACGGTGCCCGCCGCCCTGCCCGAGCCGGTCGCGAAGGCCGTGCAGCCGACGGTCACCGCCGCAACGCCCACCCTGGACAACATCTCGGTGGCCATCGACAAGGCGATCGACGCGAACCCGCAGGTCGCGCCCATCGCGGACCTCGCGAAGTCGTTGTTGCCCGCACAGCGGTGACAATCGCGTGAGCCGGCCGGGCGCCCGCCCGGCTCATGAACAACCCGAACCCGCCGGTCCCACCGGCGGGTTCGGGCATTCCGGACGTGTGAAAGCTGTCACCAGGGCCGATGGTCGCCTAGGTGGAAACTTGCCCTCGCAACGAGACGCCATCTAATGTTCGTCTCGTTCGGCACCCGTGAGCCCCGGCTCGGGGCTCAGTCGTCGGGGAATGATGAAAGTGATCTATCAGTGAAGCGTCCGATCGCCATCCGTGTTCTCGCGGCGGTGCTGGCCGTCGCGGCCACCCTCGCCACCGGTGCTCTCGCCGGACCGGCGCAGGCAGAGCCGCCCAATCGCACCCCCGGCCTGAACGAGGTGTTCAACGGGTATGTCGTCGGCGCGATGACGAGCGGCCGGCTGGCATCGCCCGGCGAGCTCTTCCGCCCCATCGACGCGAGCGATCCCTTCTTCCGGGAGCCCCGCCTGAAGGGTGGCGAGAAGGCGGGCACCCTGCTCAAGGCAAGGAAGGTCGCCGTCCAGTTCACCGGCTACCGTCCGGGCAAGCTGGATGCGTATCAGCTGATGTACGTGACGCGTGGATTGCACGGCGAGGCCGACATCTCCACCGGGATCATGATGGTGCCGCGCGACGGCAGGTCCGACGCCACGCGACCGATCGTCGGCTATCAGTTCGCCAACGACAGTGTCGGTGCCAACTGCCACCCGTCGACGATGTGGACCGGCTCGAATCCCATGGACGGTGCGTCGTGGTCGGCTCTCGGGCCGCTGGCGCAGATGTTCGGCAAGGGCTACGCCGTCGTCATCAGCGACGTCGGCAACAACGGTGATCCGCGCCCGCACGGTGTGTTCGCCGGGCGCTACGGCGGGAACACGCTTCTCGACGGACTCCGCGCGGCCCTGGCGAATAAGCAGGCCGGCCTCTCGAAGACCGCGCCGATCTCGTTGTTCGGCATCGCGGGTGGCGGTGTCGGCGCCGCGTTCGCCGCCGAGAACGCGCAGGACTACGCACCCGAACTCAACATCAAGGGCACCGTCCTCGAGGGCATGGTCGTGAACCAGCGCAACTTCATCAAGATGTCCGACGGCTCGCTCGGTTCGGGATTCGCCTTCGCCACGCTCGTCGGCCTCGAGCCCCGCTACCCGGAGATGAAGCTCGACGAGAAGCTCAACCCGGCGGGCAAGGCGCTGGCCGACACCTTCCGCACGCAGTGCCAGACAGCATATTTCGGCACGCCGTTCGTGCCGCTGCGCTCCCTGTTCCGGAGCGGCCAGAATCCCGCGGATATCGCCGATTTCCAGCCGGTCTACCGCGATAACCAGTTGGGCCGCAAGGCACCCAACGCCCCGGTGCTCATCGCCTCCTGCGCCGCCGACGATTCCCCGATGTCGCTCGTTCCCGCAGCCGACGCACGCGCACTGGCCCGCGACTACCGTGCGGGCGGCACACGCGTCGACTACCAGCCGACCGATTGCAGCATGATCAACTTCATCACCAACATCTACGGCTGGGGTACCGACCTCTTCGGTATGCAGACCATCGATTGGTTGTCGGCCCGGATGCGCGCCTAGGCGACGGCATCAGCCGCACTCCGATCCGGCGGCCGCGTGAGCCAGATAGTCCGATCGGTCGTCGGCGCTGAGTTCGGCGGTCGTCCGGCAGATCCAGTCCTGCGCGACGTCGAGCCGGGTGGTCTGGAGTTGCAGGCTGCCGGTGGCGTCGCCGCCCGCGATGATGGTGTCGTCGGTCGGCATCCGCTCGGGGAATTGCCAGGTCGAGGTGGAGTCGGTGGTCGGGATCAACGGTGTGATGGCCCGGCGGTCGTCGAGCCGGCCGTCGGGGCCAAGCCGATAGGTGACCAGGTGATGTGTCGCGGTGCCGACGACGAGCCGGTTCGGCATGAGCGCGAGTGTCGACGCAAAGGTGTTGGGCGCCTTGTCGATCTGCGTCGCGGTGCGGTTGCCGACGTGCCAGACGGTCAGGTCCCGGGCGGCGACGATCAGCGTGTTGCCGTCGTTGCCGAACATCACCTGGGCGCCGGGGCTGTGATCGGCGATGACCGTCGCCGGCCGGGAATCCGTTGTGCTGCGGCCGGTCTCGTCGAGGTCGTAGACATAGGTGTGCTTGTCGTCGGAGGTGACCGCGAGGCGCCGCCCGTCGGGGCTGAAGGCGACGGAGCGGATCAGGTCGGTCGGACCGGTCAGCGGCGGACCGATGCGGATCGGACCGCGTGGATCGGTGGTGTTCCAGATCTGGATGCTCCGGTCGTCGGCGCCGGTGGCGAGGATGTCGGCGTGCGGGGCGAAGGCGACCGGGTTGGTGTACCTGGTCGACAGCCGCAGATCGCCTGCCGCGACAGGGGTATCGCGGTGACGGATGTCCCACAGCTCGACCCGGCCGCCGTTGTTGTTTGCCGTCGCGGCCATGGTGCCCGTCTCGTTGAGGGACACCCGCGGATGATCGTTCACGCGGCGTTCCAGGTGTGCGCCGCCCTGCTGCCGCCAGGGCCGCTCGCCGTCGGCCGACCAGATGTTCAGGCGCGCATCCGTCCCCACGGATGCCAGTACGTTGCCCTCGACGGCGATGTCGGTGATGATCGCGCCGCGATCGGGTAGCACGCCGGTCGGCATCGTCCACTGGTCGATGCCGCCGTCGGAACGGCCGACGAGCAGGTTGCGCCCGTCCGGTGTGTAGACGGCGGAAAACGTTCGGACCGAACCCTGTTCGGGTTCGCCGAGGGTGCTCGCGGCCTGCAGTGACCACTGCGTCGACGGGTCGGAGCGATCGACGGTGTTCCAGATCCGCACCGCCCCGTCCGCGCGCGGCGACGCCAGATGGGTGTTGTCCGGACTGAACGCGATCGACCACGACCCGGCGGTGGTGTTGGGCAGGGCGGTGTTGATGGCAGCGGGACGAGTGGGGTTCCGGACGTCCCAGAGTTGCGCGTTCGGACTGTCGCCGGTGATCGCGAGTGTCCGGCTGTCCGAACTGAATGCCACCGCATGGGTGATGTTGGGAAAGCCGGTCAGGGTCGCGAGCCGTACCGGCCGTCCGGGGTCCCCGACGTCCCACAGCTGCACCACCCGGTCGTCGCCGCCGGTGGCGAGGAGCCGCCCGTCGGGGCTGTAGGCGAGCGTGCGCGCGGCCGCGAGATGTGCAGGCGTCACCGATGATTCGGTGAGCGTGCCGTCCCCGGACACCGCATAGACGATGAGCGACCCGTCGTCCGCGGTGGCGGCCAGGTGCCGGCCGTCGGCGGCGAATCGTGTCATGTAGACGGTGCCGCGCCCGGTGTCCACCGAGGAGATCTGCCGAGGCCGCGACGGGTCGCGGATATCCCACACCCGCACGCTGCCGTCGCCGCTGCCCGTCGCCAGCAGCGGGTCACGTGGATGAAAGGTGGCCGAGGTCAGGTAATTCCGGTAGCCGTCGAGAGTGGCGACCGGACGGAAGACACCGTCGTCGGAGCGACTCCACAGGCGCGCCGTGCGATCGCCGCTTGCCGATGCCATCAGCCGACCGTCGGCGTTGACGTTCACGTCGTACACGGGTCCGCTGTGCCCGGGCAGCGTCCGGCTCATCGGGCTCGAGGCCGCGCCCAGCAGGCGCTGGGTGACCGTCATGTCGTCGGGGTAGAGCCGATGTGCGGCCAGAAGCAGCCGGGCGGCCACCGACGGGTTCGTCTGCTGCAGGCTCTCGATATGGGACAACAGTGCGGCCTGTTCGGCCGTATTGCGCTGTGCGGTGAGGTCATGTGCCTGCCGGAGCCCGATGCCGGCGGCGATCGTCGACACCACCGCGAGCGTGCCGATGGCGACGATCGCCCCGATCCGCAACAGACGCCGCACGCGTTGCTGCTGTCCCGCGGCGTCCAGGAATGCCTCGCTGTCGGAGGACAGCATGTGGTGATAGGTGCGCGTGAGCGACTCCCGGTGTACGCGCGCGGCCTCCAGGCGCGTGCCGCTGTAGAGCATGTCGCGGTCGCGGTCGGCGTCGATCCAGGTCTGGGTGTCGGCGTCGAGTTGCTGACGCCACATGTGGATGCCGGAGTCGGTGGCGATCCATTCGGCCAGGCGTGGCCAGGAGGTGAGTACGACGTCGTGCACGAGCGCCACCGAATCCGTCGACACGACCAGCAGACGCGCCTGCGCGAACGCGTCGATGACGGCCGAGACGCGGCTGGGAAAACGATCGACCAGTGCCGCGTTGGACAGCGGGACGCGGAGCGCGATGCCTGCGGGCCCGATGTGGATCAGCGACATCAGCAGGGCGCGGGCCAGGTCGCGGTCACCGGGATCCACCGACGCCCACGCGGACTCGGCGGTGTCGGCGACGGCCCGGGCGAGACCGCCGGTCGCGCGGTAGCCGGCGACGGTCATCCGGTTCCCGGCGCGGCGCGCCCAGGTCGCCGCGAGGACATGCGCGAGCAGGGGGAGGCTGCCCGCCCGGTCGCCGATCGGCGATGCGGCGTGCAGGTCGTGAATGAGCACGTCGGCGAGACCGGGTTCGATGCGTCCGCCCGCCAGTCGCACCGGCCCGGCGATCACCTCCCGCAGCCGGGCGTCGGTCATCTCCGAGACAATGATGCACCGCGATTGCCAGGCCTGGGCGAGGACCGGGAACTCGACACACTGACCGAAGAAGTCGGCTCGCACACCGAGGATCACCACGGTGTCGGCAGCGAGTTCCTCGATGTCGTGTACGACGGCGGCGACCTGCTCACCGCCCAGTGCGAAGGCATTCTCGAACTGGTCGATGACGACGACGTCCGGCTGCGGTTCGTCGGAGGTGGCGTCGGGTTCGGTGTCCGGCAGGCTGAGTCCGCCCGCATAGACCGACGCGTGCCGTGGTGCCGGCAACCGGGCGTCGCGGGCGAGGCCGGCGTTCAGGAGTGAGGACTTCCCCGACCCGGAGACACCGGTCACCACGACGAGGCGGGGCCCGGACGGTGCGGCCGCGGCCTCCAGGACGGTGTCGACGAGACGGGCCACCAGGTCGTCGCGGCCGAAGTAGAGGGCGCCCTCGCGCGCGGTCAGACTCGCGAGTCCGGCGAACGGACGGGTGATCGAGGCCGGTGTCGCGGAGCCGTCGGAGTCCTCGGAGGTCTGCTGGGCCAGCAGATGACGTGCCCAGAGGTCGCGCCACTGGGGGATGGTGAGGACGTCGGCGGCGCCGTCGCTCACCGCACGCGAGGTCAGCCAGACGAGGAGTGGTTCGACGGTCGCGAAATCCCGGGGCAGATGCCTGCCGTTGCGCCAGTCGCTGATGCGCTGGGCGGAGAGATGGAATCGTGAAGCTGCCGCGCGGAGTGTCGGGCGCCCGGCTTGTACGAACAGCCGGGCCAATGCCTCACCGAAGTCCACTCGACCCTCACGTCGCCCTGCCCCCAGGTGCCCCCGACCGGTACATCATGCGGCACGGCGCCGCGCAGCGACCAGTCGACCTCCCCGGAATTGCGCGAACCGGTACCGGTGATGTCCGGTCCGGATTTTTCGTTCACCAGTGTTACCTGGGAATTTACTGGCTTTGTCGTCCGAAAGGTGGACGCGTGTGTGCGGAAGCAGTTGACTGTCGGCAGTGCTCGTCGCCCGACGCGCGGAGGTACGTCGCCGTGTCACCCAGTCGGGGGTGCGTGTCGTGCGACGACGCTGACCGCCACGATTCCCCGCTCGGGTCGGACGGGGACTCGTGGCACCACCGAAGCCCGCATAGGATCGCGGGCATGACGCGTGTTCGCCTCAACGGCTCATCGACACTGCCGGACGGGGGCTTCGCCTACAGCGCGACCGTCGCATCCGGACCGCTTCTCTTCACCGCAGGCATCAGTCCCCTCGACGCCGACGGCACGATCGTCGCGCCCGGCGACGTCGTCGGGCAGACCCGTCAGTGCCTGACGAACCTGTCGACGGTCCTCGCCGAACAGGGTGCGGCGCTCGCCGATGTCGCGAAGCTGACCGTGTATGTCGCCGAGAGCCTCCAGGCCGACCTGACCGTCGCGTGGGACACCGTCGTCGAGACCTTCGGTACGCCGGTGCCTCCCGCCATCGCCATCGGTGTCACGGTGCTGCCCTACGACGATCAGCTCGTGGAGATCGAGGCCGTCGCCGCTCCGTCCGCATGACGGTCCTCCCGGCGTTTTCCGACGCCGCACGCCGCACCCGATTGCTGCGCAGGCACCGCCTCGCACGCGAGGCCCGGGGGTCGTCGGTCACCGAGATCGCCGATTCGGTCGTCGGACTGCATGCCACCACGGCGTCGACGGTCTATCTCTCCACCTGGGCGCGGATGACGGACTTCGAGCCGGAGTCGATGTCGAACGCCCTGTACCTCGACCGCTCCCTCGTCAAACAGCTCGCCATGCGGCGCACGCTGTTCGTGATGACGCGGGACGTCCTGGCCGAGGCCGTCGGTGCGGTCGGTCCGCGTGTGGCCGCGTCCGAACGCACCAACATGCTGCGCGATCTTCGGCGCAGTCCCGACTTCGACGATCCGGAGGCCTGGATCGATCGCGCCCGCACCGCCGTCCTCGACGATCTGGCCGACGGTGCGGCCCGCACCTCGTCGGAATTGCGTGAACGTCTGTCCGCTCTGGACGGCTACATCACGCAGGGCGTCGGCAAGTCCTGGGAGGGACGGATGCCGATGGGCCCGAGGGTGCTCAACATGATGAGTGCGGCGGGCGACATCGTGCGCGGGCCGAACGCGGGCGGCTGGCATCAGTCGCGGCCCGCCTGGACGGGGATGGCGGCGTGGCTGGGGGAGCGGCTGCCCGCGTACTCGGTCGCCGACGGGCACCGGGCCATGGTGCGCCGCTGGCTCGCGACCTTCGGTCCCGGCACCGAGACCGACCTGGTGTGGTGGCTCGGCTCGACCAAGACGGCTGTCCGGTCCGCGCTCGCCGAACTCGAGATCGTCGAGGTGCGGCTCGATCGCGGCGAAACCGGTTACCTACTCCCCGACGACCTGCCCGAGGATCCCGACGCCGAGGACGAGGTCGCACCGCAGGCCCTGCTGCTGCCCGAACTCGATCCGGCTACCATGGGCTGGAAGGAACGGGACTTCTATCTCGGCGCACATGCCGGACGGGTCTTCGACAGCAACGGCAACGGTGGCCAGACGGCGTGGTGGGACGGCCGGATCGTCGGTGGCTGGCGACAACGCAAGGACGACGGTGCGGTCGAGGTCGACGTCTTCGAGCGACTGCCCGCCGCGGCGCGGAAGGCTCTCGATGCCGAAGCCGAACGACTACGTTCCTGGCTCGGCGAGGTGCGACCGACGCCGGGATATCCGGCGCCGTTCATGCGCCCCTGATCAGCGTTCACAGGAAGCTCCCAGCATTTGGTCAGACGGGCGGCAGTCGCGCGCGGGAGAGTGATGGGATGAACGACACCGCCCATGGCTCCGACCGTGTCCCCGGAGCGAAGATCCTCGTCGTCGACGACGAGGAGAACATCCGCGAACTGCTGTCGGTGTCGCTGAAGTTCCAGGGCTACGACGTGACGACGGCGGCGAACGGTCCGGCCGCGCTCGACATCTGCCGCACCGTCAAACCGGATGCGCTGGTCCTCGACGTCATGATGCCCGGGATGGACGGGTTCGGATTACTCAAGCGGCTCCGTGCCGACGGCATCGAGGCGCCTGCACTGTTCCTCTCCGCCCGGGATTCGGTGGAGGACAAGATCAACGGGCTGACGATCGGCGGCGACGACTACGTGACCAAACCCTTCTCGCTCGAGGAGGTG
Organism: Gordonia sp. B8661-1; assembly: GCF_059427765.1. Taxonomy (NCBI): domain Bacteria; kingdom Bacillati; phylum Actinomycetota; class Actinomycetes; order Mycobacteriales; family Gordoniaceae; genus Gordonia; species Gordonia sp. B8661-1. The sequence goes on along the minus strand of NZ_JCAHRL010000001.1, from coordinate 850,185 downwards.
GTCGCGCGTCTTCAGGTATTGCTGCGCCGCAGCGGCTTCGACGGCCGGGAGAAGGCGTCGTCGCGGCTGACGTTCGCCGATCTCGAACTCGACGACGAAACGCACGAGGTGTGGAAGGCAGGCAAACTCGTGTCGCTGTCGCCCACCGAATTCACGCTGCTGCGTTACTTCATGGTGAACGCCGGGACGGTGCTGTCCAAGCCACGCATCCTGGATCATGTGTGGAATTACGATTTCGGCGGTGAGGTGAACGTGGTGGAGTCCTATGTGTCGTATCTGCGGCGCAAACTCGACACCGGCGACAAACGTCTCATCCACACGCTCCGCGGAGTCGGGTACGTGATGCGGGAACCGCGGGAATGACGCTGGGCGCACGCGGTGTCCCACTGCGTATCTCGCTGATCGCGCTCACCCTGGTGCTGGTCGTGCTCGGATTGCTGGCGTCGGGGCTCGCGGTCACCTCCGCGATGGAGAAGGATCTGATCTCGCGCACCGACCGCGGACTCGAGGCGGCGATCGAGACGTGGGCGAAACCGCGGCAGCAGTCCCCGATGCCGGGGCCGCCCGTCGGCCCCCGTCGTCCGCCGTCCCGCTACTTCGCGATGACGACTCTGGTCGACGGGACGACCCTGGGGAACAACGATTTCGACGACACCCCGGATTTGCGTGGACTGCCACCCGACAGCGGCCCCGTCACGGTGCCGTCGGCCAGTGGCTCGGGTACCCGATGGCGATTGATCAAGTCCTCCAACCAGTTCGGTGAATCGATCGTCGCCACGCCGCTCGACGACGTCGGCGCCACGGTTTCCCGGCTGATCTGGCTGCAGGTCGGCATCGGCACGGTCGTCGTGCTGGTGATCGGACTGCTCAGCCACCTGCTGGTGCGTAACAGCCTGCGACCGCTGCGCCGTGTCGAGGAGACCGCGCATGCGATCGCGGCGGGGAATCTGGACAGTCGGGTGCCCGATGCCCCGTCGAATACCGAGGTGGGCAGTCTCTCCGCGTCGCTGAACACCATGCTCGGCCAGATCCAGCGGGCCTTCGCGGCCACCGCGGCCTCGGAGCGGCAGGCCCGGCGATCCGAGGAGGAGATGCGCCGGTTCGTCGCCGACGCGAGCCATGAACTGCGCACACCGTTGACGTCGATCAAAGGATTCGCCGAACTGTACAAGCAGGGAGCGGTCCCCGACGCGTCCGACGCGATGCGCCGGATCGACGACGAGGCAGGACGGATGGGGCTGCTCGTCGAAGATCTGCTGATCCTCGCGCGGCTCGACGCCCAGCGGCCGCTGGCGGAGTTGCCCGTCGACGTGCTGGCCATCGCCGCCGATGTCGTGCACGCGGTGACGGTGTCCGCGCCGCAGCGCGACATCCGGTTCGAGGTGACCGCCCCGGAGGAGCCGCCGATGGTGTCGGGCGACGGCCGACGCCTGCATCAGGTGATCCGCAATCTGGTCACGAACGCGATCGTGCACACCCCGGACGACGCGACGATCACGCTCACCGTCGAAGTCGAAGGGGACGACGTGGTGATCCGGGTCGCCGACACCGGGCCGGGTCTGTCACCCGACGACGCTCCACATGTCTTCGAGCGCTTCTATCGCGGTGACAGTTCGCGGCATCGCACCGATTCCGGGACCGGCAGCGGGCTGGGCCTGTCGATCGTCGCGGCCCTCGTGGACGCGCATGGCGGCACGGTGGGCGTGGACTCCGAACCCGGTGCGGGATCGACCTTCTGGGTCCGTCTGCCGCGGCTCGCGGAGTGATTCGGCAGCGGACGTGACCCGCTGATCGAGTAGCGTGCGAGCGCAGCGAGCCCGCGTATCGAGATCTCGCACAGGTGATCTCGATACGGCGGCTCGCTACGCTCGCGGCCTACTCGATCAGCGGTGTGCGGTGGCCTACTCGATCACAGGGCTCAGATCAGCCGTCGGAGTGCCGCGAACTCGGCGACGTCGTCGCGGAACCGGTCGAGACTGACAAGGGTGTACATGCCGTCGATCTGCCGATCCGCCCACAGCTGATGGATCCTCCGTAGGTCGGACTGCCGGGACTTCCACCCGATGCCGTCGATGACGGCGAGCACGAGTTGCCGGGGCAGGCGGACCTCGGCCATCTCCTCGATCTCCCGGACCGCGTCGGTGAGTTTGCTGCCGGTGGAGTCGAATCCCTTGGCCGCCACCACGATGTCGGCGGTGGTCGGATCGCCGATGATCAGATCGGCGGGCGCGGTGCGGCCGTTGCGTCCGGTGAATCGGGACCGGGTGACGTAATCGAGTCCGAGATCGCTTGCGATGGACTCGATCTCGTCCTCGATGCGGCGGCCGGAGGCGCCGGCGCGCGTCGCGGTGGCCCGGGTGCCCGCGCGTGCGACGAGGATGTCGGCGAAGGTATAGGTGCGGTTCAGCTGGGTGGACAGCAGACGCAACAGATCGAATTCGGTGTCCAGCCAGTCGATCAGCTCCACCGGTTTGCTGCGTGCCACACCGTGCCAGCCGGTCGTCCCGAACCGGTCGCGCAGCACGTTCTTCAATTTCTCCTGCGACAATCCGACGGTCAGGCCGAGCAGCGGCACATCGGAGGGGTGATCACGCACCCACGCGGCGAGCCCCGCGGTGTCCGTGTCGAGGAGATCGCCGAGACTGTCGGTGGCCCGGCGCAGGTGTTCGGCCTCCGGTGTCGACATCGTCGGATCGACGTGAGAGGTCAAGCGGCCCAGGGTTGTCAGATAGTCGTCGAAGGTCCCGGCGTCACTCATCGCGTGTGATCCACGGCAGCTGTGTGCATGTCAGTCGCGCCCGATGAACAGATACTCGCTCACATCGCGACGCGTCGCCGCCACGTGGGTGCCGAAACTGTACTTGTGGTCGATGGCGACGACCTCGACCGATGGCTTCACCTTGCCGAGCAGATCGACGATACGGTCCTTGTCGGGCAACGCATTCGACGAATACGAGAGCACGATGGCCCCGGCGTCGGCGAAATGCTCGAAGGTGCGCACCAGGGCGTCGTCGATGGTGCGTTTGTAGGCGAACGGCGTGAAACGCTTCGTCAGCTTCTTGGTCTTGGTGTGTTCCATGATCGTCATGTCGCGCCAGTAGGCGCTCAGACCTTCGAGGAAGTGATAGCGCTTGATGTAGTCGTTGTCGTCCGTAGGTGGCGCGTACGGGGGATCCAGGTAGACGAGATCCGGTGGCGCGCCGAGCGATGTGGTGTCGAGATCGAAGACGTCACCGGACACGCTCCGATTGGTCTGGCCGTTGCTGAACACCGTGGCGTTGTACTCGCCGGTCGCCCGCTCCCGGAAATGGTCGCGCAGGGACATGCGCAGGTCGCGGCGGCCGTCGGCATAGCGGGTGGAATCGGTGAAGGTGAACACCCCGCGCGGCTGTTTACGGGCCGCGGCCAGCACGAGTGCGGAGATCGCCAGGTCGCGGCGGTAACCGCGCAGACCGTCGATGTGGGACCACGCCGAATCGAGGAAGGCGCGATCCTCCGCGGTGAAGTACAGCCCGTCGAAGGTGCTCCGGATGAAGTCGCGGTCGTCGGCGGGCGGCCCGCAGATGGTGTCGACGAGTTCCGGCTCGAGCCGGACGCTGGAGTTGGCCACGGTGGCGCGTGTGATGATGTGCGGGAAGTTCAGGAAGTCGTTGCTGATGACGGCGAAACCTTGCGCCTTGAGCAGGTACGAGACGACGCCGGAACCGGAGAACGCATCGACCGCGGTCTGCCCGCCGATCTCGGAGAACGTGCGCTCCAGATGGGGGAGCAGCCGGTACTTCGACCCCATATAGCGCAGGCGGGGAAACCGCTGCGCCCGCTCCACCACGTCACTGGACGTGAACTCCGGTCGACTCACAGACAAAGGATGTCACGTCGCACCGACAATCCACGCCGTGACACCGGCGTGCGGACACTAGGGTGGAGCCATGGCTTCGGTTTTCACGATGATCATCAACGGCGACCTCCCCGGACGTTTCGTGTGGAAGGACGGCCAGGCGGTCGCGTTCCTCACCATCAACCCGGTCACCCCCGGCCATGTGCTGGTGGTGCCACGCAAGGAGGTCGACCACTGGGAGCAGATGGACACCGCGTCCTTCACCCATCTCTCCGATGTCGCGCAGAAGGTCGGCCGCGCCGTGAAGGTGGCCTTCGACGCACCGCGGATGGGGTTGCTGATCGCCGGCCTCGAGGTGCCGCATGTGCACCTGCACGTGTTCCCGGCGCACACACTGGAGTCCTTCGACCTCACCAACGCCGACACCGATCCCGATCCGGCGGAACTCGACGCCGCCGCCGACAAGATCCGCGCCGCCCTGCGTGACACCGGCTACGGCGAATACGTCGCCGACTAGTCCACCCTGCCGAAACGGCTCGTCAGACGGTGCGGTGAAGAACGAGCGGGAGCACGGCTTGCGCACCGGCGCCGCGTAATGCGGCGGCGGCCAGGGTGACGGGCCACCCGGACGACGTCTCGTCGACGACCAGCAGCACCACCTGGCCGGCGACGTCCGGTGTGTCGCCCAGGTGATCGCGCCAGTAGATCGCCTCGGTGGCGCCGGTCGCGTCGCGGCCCGGACCGTCGCCCGCGCGTACCGGGTAGTGCGTGCCCGGCCGGCGCCCGACCTCGCAGAGGTGCGCGGCCAGGCGCTCGGCCAGCACCGTGCCGGTCAATCGCAATGAGCAGATGACGTCCGGCCGTACCCCGGTCTCCCGCACCCACGCCGACAGCGTGGCGACCGCGGCATCGCCGAGCTCACCGATCGCGGTGTCGTCACCGCGTTTCGCGGCCGCCAGCAACTCCACCCACTCCGGTGCGTCCGCGTGCGCCAGCACCCGCCCGGGCTCCGCGGCGAGGTCCGGCGAGATCCGGCCCCGCGTCCCGAAAGCGCCGCCCGGCCACATCTTTCGCGGCTCCAGCAGGAGTGCGGCCCGACGTAGCGTTCCGGTGATGGTGCGCACCGTCTCCGCCGGCACGTCCGACGACAGCGGTTCGGTCAGCGCACCCCGGCACACCGAACACCGCCCGCACGGCTGCGCCGCCGGATCGTCGAGGGACGACGTCAGCAATTGCATCAGACATTCGCGGCCGCCGACATAGGCGCGCATGATGTCGGCCTCGCGCTGCCGCACGGCCAGCACGCCGTCGTAATGCTCGGCGTCGTACGACCACGGTGCGGCGGTGGATTCCCAGCCGTCCGGGCCGCGCTCGGTCGCCCCGTCGACGGCGAGCTGTTTGAGCATCAACTCCACTCGGCCCCGGCGGAAACCCGTCGACGATTCCAACTGTGGTACGGACATCGGTCCGTCCGCGGCGTCGAGGGTGTCCAGGAGACGCCGCATCCGGTCCGGGTCGGGGATCGTCGCGGTGGCGAAGTGATCCCAGATGGCGTCGTCGGCCTTCGACGCCAGCAGCATCACCACCGCCTCGTCCAGGGCGCGTCCGGCACGACCCACCTGCTGGTAGTACGACACCGGCGACGGCGGTGAACCGACGTGCACCACGAATCCGAGATCCGGTTTGTCGTAGCCCATACCCAATGCCGAGGTTGCGACCAGAGCCTTGATCTCGTTGCGCAACAACGCATCCTCGAGCCGGTGGCGCTCCTCCGAGGCCAGCTGACCCGTGTACGCCGCCACCGGGAAATCATCGCCGTGTTGATGCGGCCCGCTCGCTGCGCTCCCGGCGCCGTGTACGGCGCGGATCGCACCCACCAGCCGGTCCGCATCGGCGACGGTCAGCACGTAGATGATGCCCGACCCCGGCAGCTTCGGCAGGTATTCGGCAACCCAGGCATAGCGCTCGATGGGGGAGAGCCCGTCGATCACATTGAGATGCAATGACTTCCGCGCCAGCGGACCGCGAAGCACGAGCGGCGGCGCAGAGCCGTCCCGGGAGGAGAGTTGTGCGGCGACGTCCTCGGTGACACGAGCGTTCGCGGTGGCCGTGGTCGCCAGGACCGGGGTCTGCGGATTCAGCGTCTGCAGCACATCCGACACCCGCCGGTAATCCGGACGGAAATCGTGTCCCCAGTCCGAGATGGCATGTGCCTCATCGATCACCAGCAACCCCAGCTCGCCGGACAGCGCATCCAGCACCCGCCGCCCGAAACCCGGATTGGCCAGCCGCTCCGGCGACACCAGCAGCACATCCAGCTCACCGGAGCGCAGTTGCTCCTCGATCGCCGACCACTCGTCGAAATTCGACGAATTGAGCGTCGCCGCCCGCAGTCCCGCTCGCTCCGCGGCCGCCACCTGATCCCGCATGAGTGACAGCAGCGGCGAGACGATCAGCGTCGGGCCGTTCGCGCCGTCACCGGCGCCGGCCCGCCGGATGATCGCGGTCGCAACCCAGTACACAGCACTCTTTCCCCAGCCGGTCGCCTGCACGACCAGGACACGCGCGCCGGAGCGATGTGGCCCGCTCGCTTCGCTCCCGGCGCCGGGACGATCTGGCCCGCTCGCTTCGCTCCCGGCGCCGGAACTCCCGACGAGTGCGGCCACCGCGGCGAGCTGGTCGTCGCGCAGCCGCGCTCCCGGGCCGGCCAGGCTCCCGATCACTTCGTCCGCGACGACCTGCTGTTCCGGGGTGAGCGTGGCAGTGGGGGAGGACATGCCGCCAATCTATCGTTCGATACCGACACCGGGCGAGTGGCCCACAGAATATTCACCGCACAGCATCACGGACTGGATTATCCAGTTCGACTGTCCCACAGGGGAATTCTGTGTGGGCATACTATGCGGCCGGAACCGCCGCCTCCCGATTCGGCACCAGCCGCCGCAAGTCATGACCTCTGCATGGCGGTGCTCGACGCGGCGGTGGGCACCCACGTCGACCTGCGGGTTCCGGTGCGCCCCACCTGAGTGCGGCGCTCTCAGGAACCTGACAGCGTCGGCCCAGAGTGGGCGAAGTTTGGTGTCCGACTCTTGCTCCATGCCCACAGACACCCTGCGGCCGATGGCGGCCGCACCCGCGACGATCATCGCCGATACCTCGGTGCGCGGCCCGGTCCTCGACATCGTGGTTCCGGTGCACGACGAGGAACTCGACGTCGAGCGCGCCATCCGACGGCTGTCCGAGCACCTCCGCACCCACGTGCCGTATCCCGCCCGGATCACCGTCGCCGACAACGCGAGCACCGACGACACGTTGTCCATCGCCGCGGCGACGGCGGAGGAGGTCGGTGGCGTACGGGTGGTCCACCTCGATGCGAAGGGGCGCGGTCGTGCTCTCAACGCCGTCTGGCGCACGAGCGACGCGCAGATCGTCGCCTACTGCGACGTCGACCTGTCCACCGACCTCAACGCGTTGATGCCGTTGATCGCACCGCTGATCTCCGGTCACTCCGACATCGCGATCGGCACCCGGCTGTCCCGTGCGTCGCGCGTCGTGCGCGGGCCGAAGCGCGAGTTCATCTCCCGTTCCTACAACCTGATCCTGCGCACCACGATGCGCGCCCGGTTCTCCGACGCGCAGTGTGGATTCAAGGCCATGCGCACCGTCGTGGCGCGGGAGATCCTTCCGTACGTCGAGGACTCCGGCTGGTTCTTCGACACCGAGCTGCTGATGCTGGCCGAGCGGATCGGCCTGCGCATCGCGGAGGTTCCGGTCGACTGGATCGACGATCCGACGAGCAGCGTCGACATCGTGGCGACGGCCATCGCCGACCTGAAAGGTTGTGCGCGTGTCGGTTTCGCTCTCGCCGCCGGTCGATTGCCCATCGCCGACCTGCGCGCCACGATCGGGCGCGACCGTTCACCGGGACCACGGATCGACGGCGTGCCGGTCGGTCTGGTCGGGCAGTTGGCACGATTCTGTGTGGTGGGCGTGCTGTCCACCGCCGCCTACGCGGCGCTGTACCTGATGCTCCACGCGATGGTGGGCGCCCAGGCCTCGAACTTCCTGGCCCTGGCCATCACGGCCATCCTGAACACCGCGGCCAATCGGCGTTTCAGCTTCGGTGTCCGCGGCCGCGACGACGCGGTGCGCCACCAGATCTTCGGTCTCGGCGTCTTCGCGTTCGGCTGGATGGTCACCGCGGGTGCGCTATTCGGGCTCCATCACCTCGTTCCGGACGCGGGCAAACATGTGGAGCTCGCCGTCCTGGTGATCGCCAATCTCGTTGCCACCCTTACTCGATTCGTCGGTCTGCGATGGATTTTCCGTCATCACCTGGCGGCACGGACCGTCGGACAGGAGACCGCACGATGACCACCCTCACCACCGCCACCCCGGCGCGACCCGGTGCGCCGGCGACGACGACTAACACCCCGGCCAGATCCGTGGTGGGGCAGCGTACCTCACTGGCAGCGCTGATCATCGGTACCGCGATCATCAACCTCTGGAATCTGTCGATCAACGGCTATGCCAACTCCTTCTACTCGGCGGCTATCCAGGCCGGATCGAAATCCTGGAAGGCGTGGTTCTTCGGGTCGTCGGACATGGCCAATTCCATCACCGTCGACAAACCGCCTGCGTCTCTGTGGATTCCGGCGCTCTCGGCGCGGGTCTTCGGTGTCAACTCATGGTCGATCCTGGTGCCGCAGGCGCTGATGGGCGTCGCCGCCGTCGCGCTGCTGTACGTCATTACGCGCCGGTACTTCGGCCACTGGACAGGCATCCTCGCCGGAGTGGTGCTGGCGTTGACGCCGGTCGCCGCGATGATGTTCCGCTTCAACAATCCCGAAGCCCTGCTCATCCTGTTGATGGTGGCGGCTGTCTGGGCCACCCTGCGCGGGATCGAGGACGGACGCATCCGCTGGATGATTCTCGCCGGGGTGTTCGTCGGATTCGGGTTCCTCACCAAGCAGTTGCAGGTGATGCTGATCGTCCCGCCCCTGGCGCTGACGTATCTGGCCTTCGGACACCGTGATTGGCGTACGCGCATCGGCCATCTGTTCGCCGCACTGGGGGCACTGATCGTGAGCGCGGGCTGGTGGCTGCTGATCGTCGAACTGTGGCCTGCGTCGTCGCGTCCGTGGATCGGCGGTTCGCAGAACAATTCGATACTGGAATTGACGTTGGGCTACAACGGATTAGGCCGGCTGAACGGCAATGAGACCGGCAGCGTCGTCCCCGGCGGCGGCTATGGCGGACCGGGTGGTCGCCCGGGCGGCGGAATGTGGGGCGAGACCGGCTGGCTGCGGATGTTCGACCCCGCGCAGGGCGGCCAGATCGCCTGGCTGATCCCTACCGCTCTGGTGCTGCTCGTCGTCGCGCTGCTGCTGCTCGGCAGGGCGCGGCACGAATCCGGCTCGCTCCCGGCGCCGAACACCGGCGCCCAGCGCGCCTACCTCACGATGTGGGGGCTGTGGCTGCTCGTCACCATGGCGGTGTTCAGCTTCATGGCAGGCATCTTCCACAGCTACTACACGGCCGCGCTGGCTCCCGCGGTCGCGGCGGTCGTCGCGGGTGGTGCCGCGGTCTGCTGGAGCGCCCGGGACGTGTGGTGGGTGCGGATCACCCTGTCGGCATCCGTGGTGATCGCCGCGGTGTGGGGATTCGTGCTGCTGAACCGTGCCCCGGACTTCGTGCCCTGGCTGCGCTGGACCGTGCTGATCGTCGGGATCGTCGCGGCAGCGTTGATGTTCCTGACCGATCGCCCACGGTTCGCCGCGGTCGCTGCCGGCCTGGCGCTTCTTGCCGGACTGGCCGGACCCCTCGCCTACACCGTCGACACCGTCACCACGGCCAAGCAGGGCTCGATCATCAGTGCAGGCCCACGGATCGCCGGCGAGTTCGGCCCCGGCGGAGGCGGACCTCGTCGCGGACCGGGCTTCCCCGGCGGTCCCGGCGGATTCTCGCCGCCCGGAGCATTCCCCGGACCCGGCGGCGGGCCCGGTGGATTACCCGGCATGCCGGGGCGCGGGCCCGGCCCCGACGGCGCACCCGGAGTGGACGGTAAGCGCGGTGGACCGGGCGGTCCCGGCTTCCTGAAAGGATCGACGCCCAGTGCCGAAGTGATGGCGACATTGTCGGAGCATGCCGGGAAGTTCACCTGGGTGGCGGCCGCGGTCGGTTCCATGGAGGCGTCCGGCTACCAGCTGGCGACCGGCTACTCGGTGATGCCGATCGGCGGGTTCAACGGCTCGGACCCGTCGCCGACTCTCGCCGCGTTCCAGAAACTCGTGGCGGAAGGGAAGATCCACTTCTTCATCGGCGGCGGTCGCGGGGGACCGGGCGGCGGCAATGCCGATCAACCGTCGGCGCAGATTCGGACATGGGTGGAGGAGAACTTCACCGCGACGACCGTCTGCTCGACCACCCTCTACGACCTGACGGCACCGAACAACTGACGACCACGCGGGCGATCCCCGGCCGATGAGGGGCACAGCCACTACAGTGCCGATGTGACCACATCGATCGGGCATCGCATGCGCCGGATGGGCGGCCGTGACACGCACGAGGGCGGTCGCGTCGCCACCAGCCTGGAGTTGTTCTACGACCTCGTCTTCGTGGTGGCCTTCGCCACCGTCGGCACCCAGGTCGCCGAACAACTCGCCGAAGGCCACTATCAGGTGGCGATCTTCGGCTGCCTGCTCACGACCTTCGCCGCGATCTGGGCCTGGATCAACTTCGCGTGGTTCGCCTCGGCCTTCGACACCGACGACTGGTTCTTCCGGCTGACGGTTCTGGTGCAGATGATCGGTGTCGCGATCATCGCGCTCGGCGTGCCGCCGGTTTTCGAATCCCTCGCCCACCACGAACACGTCGACAACCGCGTCATGGTCATCGGCTACATCGTGATGCGTGTCGGCATGGTGTCCCAGTGGATCCGGGCGGCCGTGCAGAGCACCCGCTACCGGCGTGCCTGCCTCATCTACGTCGCTGCGACGCTGCTCGCGCAGGTGATCTGGGTGGCCGTCGTCATCGCGGACATGGCGCCGCTCCCCACGTTGTTCGCCATGATCGCCGGCGTCGTCGTGGAGATGGCCGGTCCGGTGATCGCGGAGACCAGGGGCGGCGGCACACCCTGGCATGCCCACCACATCGCCGAACGGTATTCGCTGCTGACCATCGTCACCCTGGGTGAGGGGGTCGTCGGCACCGTCGCGGTGCTCGGCGCGCTCATCCAGACGCAGGGCTGGTCGGTGGAGACCGCGGTCCTGGGCCTGGCCGCCATGGGGCTGACGTTCTCCATGTGGTGGCTGTACTTCATCGTGCCCGTCGGCGATGCCCTGCACGCCCGGCGGGAGAAGTGCTTCCTCTGGGGCTACGGACACATCCTGATCTTCATGTCGGCCGCCGCCGTCGGCGCCGGATTGCACGTCGGTGCGCTGTATCTGGAGGGGGAAGCCCACATCCCGGCGGGCGCGGTCGTCGCCTGCCTGGCCATCCCGCTCGGCATCTACTGCGTCGGCATCATCGTCATGTACGAGTACCTGATGCCCTTCGACGTCCTGGGCATCGCGATGGCCGTCGGCGCCGTGGCGGTGCTCGGCGGTGCCGTCTGGCTCGCCGCGGCCGGAGTATCGGTGATCGTCGCGATCGTGGTCGCGGCGTGCGCGCCGGCCCTGATGGTCGTACTGGACGAGATCGTCGGTGTGCGGCGCCGAGACGTCCACAGCTGACACCGCTGCGGCTGCTCGTCCGCGCTATGCACTCGGCCGCGCGCTTCGGTGACGTCCGTGGACGGTCCACTAGAGTCAGTGCCGTGCGCGTACTGGTGATCGGCTCGGGCGGCCGCGAACATGCCCTTCTTCTCGGACTGTCCGCCGATCCGTCGGTGACGGAGTTGCACGCGGGCCCGGGTAATGCCGGGACGTCGGCGATCGCGACGAATCATCCGGTGGACGTCGCCTCCGCGGAGGCCGTGGTCGCGCTGGCGCGTGAGGTGCAGGCGGATCTGGTCGTCATCGGGCCGGAGGTGCCGCTGGTGCTCGGTGTGGCGGATGCGTTGCGGGAGGCCGGTTTCGCGACGTTCGGCCCCAATGCCGCGGCCGCGCAGATCGAGGGATCGAAGGCCTTCGCCAAGGATGTGATGGCTGCTGCCGGCGTACGGACCGCGCATAGCGAGATCGTCGACAGCCCGGCCGGTATCGACGCCGCGCTCGCACGGTTCGGACCGGTCTGGGTGGTCAAGGACGACGGACTGGCCGCGGGCAAGGGGGTCGTCGTCACCGACGATCTCGCCGCGGCTCGTGCCCACGCCGCCGACCTCATCGAGAGCGGCCATCCGGTGCTGCTGGAATCCTTCCTCGACGGTCCGGAGGTCTCGCTGTTCTCCCTGGTCGACGGCGAGACGGTGGTGCCGCTCATCCCGGCGCAGGATCACAAACGGGTCGGCGACGGCGACAGCGGCCCGAACACCGGCGGCATGGGGGCCTACACACCGCTGCCGTGGCTGCCGGAGGCGATGACGCAGCGGATCGTCGACGAGGTGGTGAAGCCCGTAGCCGCCGAGATGGCCAAGCGAGGCACACCGTTCTCGGGTCTTCTCTACGCGGGTCTGGCCATCGGGAAGGACGGGCCGTCGGTCGTCGAGTTCAACTGCCGGTTCGGTGATCCGGAAACGCAGGCGGTGCTGGCGCTGCTGAAATCCCCTCTGGGACAAGCACTCAACGCCACCGCGACCGGCACGCTCGATCAACTGCCCGCGCTCGAATGGGCCGATGGGGCAGCGGTCACCGTGGTCGTCGCGGCCGAGAACTATCCCGGCAAGCCACGCACCGGCGATCCGATCACGGGGGCCGACGGCGAGGGCGTGCTCCACGCGGGGACGACCCGTAACGCCGACGGTGCCGTGGTGTCGTCGGGCGGACGGGTGCTCGCCGTCGTCGGTACGGGTGCCGACCTCGCCGAGGCGCGCGCGCAGGCCTACGACCGCATCGCGACCGTCACGTTGCCCGGTTCGCATCACCGCACCGACATCGGGAAGGCCGCACTCGACGGAGACATCCGACTCTGATGCTCACCGAATCCGCTAAAGCTCACCAGATCGGCTGAGCGTAAGCGGAATGCGTGAGCGTCACCCCAGAGCTCAGTTGGTGAAGTTCCGTCCCAGGAACTCGATCTGATCCGGCAGAACACTGCGCCAGTACCGATTGGTGTGGCCGCCGGCCGAGGTCCCGAAGGCCGCGGGCGGATGCAGGCCCGCAGCCCACTGGCGGGTGTAGGTGAAGAACTGATCGCTCGAGCCGATGGAGATCATCAGCGGGATCTTCGCGAATGCGCTCTGCTTGCCGAACAGCGAGTTGGCGTCGTAGTCGGCCTGCCCGTCGAAGGCGCGGGGCGGGAAGTTGCGCGGATCCGCCCACAGCGCAGGCGAACTCACCGCGATGGACGCGACCCGGGGTGCCCCGAGCAGTGCGCCGAGGCGGAGGGCGCCGTAGCCGCCCATCGACCATCCGAAGAGCCCGATCCGGTCGGTGCTCAGGTCCAGATCCTTGTTGGCGGCGAGCATCGGCAGGAACTCGTCGAGAATCATCGCGGCGCCGTCGGACCCGTCGAGCCGGCGATGGAAGTAGTTGCGTCCGGCGTCGGCAGCCGCGAGCGCGAAGGGGGCGTTGCCCGCGTCGACGTACTTCTGCAGGGCGCCCTGCATGTCGAGTTTCGACGAGAAGATCGACATCTCGTTGGTGTTCAGCGCGTGCAGCACGACGACGACGGGCAGTCGGCCGGTCACGCCGTTGGGGCGGGCGACGGCCCACTTGGTGGGTCGGCCGTTCATCTTGGCCGACGGGAACACGCCGGTGACGATGGGCGGGCCGCCGGCCACGGTGGCCTTCTCGGTCTCCGACGGCAACTCGTCGTCGGCGGCATGCGTCTCGAGCTTCCGCGGTTCCACCGTCGTCGAGGTCTGGGGTGCGCAGGCGGCCAATGCCCCGATGACGCCCGCACCCAGACCGCCGAGCAGGGCCGAACGACGAGTGACCCGACCGCGGATCTGTGCGGTCGGGTCCGGTCGGCGCGAATCCTGTTCGGGCCGGGGTGAAGTCGTGGGTTCGCCGGTCATCGGTTCACCAGGGTACCGGGCTTCGCGTCATGCCCCGAATCACGCGAGGACGCCACGCCGAGTATGTGACCGATGTGCCGGATGTGGACGATGTGACGTGTGATCGCGTGGGCTGGACCACAATCGGCGGACGCCTATCGGCGCCGGCCGAAGATCCCGCGCCGCGGTGCATCCGGGTGACCGGCACACCACCGGGCGGCCGGCACGGACGCCTTCACCGCGGCGACGTGGCGTCCGCAACCCGACCAGGTCGTCTTGCCGCAGTGACGGCAGCGAGTCGCATGGCACATGTCACGCCACCCCGGCCAGGTCGGTTTCGGTGAGGTTCGGCGGTCCGGTCCGCGGCCGTTCCATCTGCGCGAAGGCCGGCGTCGTGGCGAGCGCGGACAGTCCGTCGAACAGGCGGTCGGCCTCCTCGGCGTCCGGAATCCCGGTCAGCACCGGGCCGAAGAACGCGCGCTCGCCGATCACCGTGATCGGGCTGCCGCCCGAACCTCCGAGCGTCTCCTGACTGAGCGCGTGGGCCTCGGCGACGTCGTCATCATGACTGTCGTCGTCCATGGCCGTGTGCAGTCCGGCATCGAGTCCGCATTCGGTGAGCGCCTCGACGGCCAGGTCGTCGGTGAGCGGCCGGCCGTCGGTGTGCAACCGGCGGCCGAGCGCGCGGTACAGGTCGGCGAAGGCCGCCTCACCGGCGCTCGCCAGCAGTCGTCCCGCCCGTCGCGAGGTGAGCATCCGCTCGGCATGTGTACCGGACATCTCCTGACCCTCGTTGAGCGTCGCGAGACTCATCTGGCGCCAGGTGACGGCGATACCCCGACGGTCCGCGATCCCGGTCAGCCATCGGCTGGTGGCCCAGGCGAAGGGACAGGCCGGGTCGACGAACACCGTGACCCGTGGACCGGATGCGGTCATCAGGCACCTGCCGACAACGCGTCGATCGCCGCACGCAGTTTGGTTGCCGCGTCAGCGGCCACCTCGGGCAGTCCCGGAGCGTCGGCGACCTGCACCATGATGTCCGGGTTCATGGCTTCGACGATGACGGTGCCGGGGTTGGCGGTGTCGTCGCGCACGACCACGTTGCACGGCAGCAGCAGGCCGATCTGCCGGTCGACGCCGAGTGCCCGGTGTGCGAGAGCCGGATTGCAGGCGCCGAGGATCAGGAACTTCTCCATGTCCTCGTCCAGCTTCTTCTTCAGGGTGGCCTGGACATCGATCTCGGTGAGCACCCCGAATCCCTGTTCGGACAGCGCATCCCGCGTGCGTGCGACGGCGTCGTCGAAAGTGGTGTTCAGGGTGGTGGTGAGGCCGAGTGTCATGGCTTCTTCCTTCCTTTCGGGGTTATGCGAGCGCGAGGAAGAGCTTTTCGAGCTGCTCCTCGGTCATGGGTTCACGATTGTCGGCATCGTCGCCGGTCAGGCATTCACGGAGACCGGTCGCGACGATCTTGAAGCCGGCCCGGTCGAGGGCACGGGACACCGCGGCGAGCTGGGTGACCACGTCCTTGCAGTCGCGGCCCTGTTCGATCATCGAGATGACTCCGGCGAGCTGCCCGTGTGCGCGGCGGAGCCGGTTGAGTACGACCGTGATGGATTCTTCGTCGCCGACCATGGTTCTTCCTTCGGTGGACCGGATAATGCCTCCATTGTATACCCCTTGGGGTATGTCGGATCAGTGCCGGAAGGAGATCTCCGGCAGTACACGGCGCAACCAGGCCGGACTCCACCAGGCGCCGTGGCCGGTGATGCGAAGCAGTACCGGGAGCAGCACCAGGCGGACCAGGGTGGCATCGAGCAGCACGGCCACGCCCAGGATGATGCCCATCTCCTTCGGCGGAAGCGGTTGCGCCAGAGCGAAGGTGAAGAATACGGCGACCATCACCGCGGCGGCCGCGAAGATCACCCGCCCGGAATGGGCCAGTCCGTCGATCATGGCGCGATGCGGATCGCCGGTCTTCTCGTAGTGCTCCTTGGCGGTCGCCAGCAGGAAGACGGTGTAGTCCATGGCGATCGCGAAGATCATGGCGAAGAAGAACACCGGCCCCCAGCCGTCGAGGAAACCCTGCGGCGTGAAACCGAGCAGTCCGGAACCGTGCCCGTCCTGGAAGATCAGCCGCGCCACCCCGAACGCCGCCGCGGTCGACAGCAGGCTGACCAGCGTGCCGAACAGTGCGATGACCGGCGCCCGCAGCGCGACGAGCAGCAGCAGGAAGCCGAGCGTCAGGATGACGGCGACGACCACCGGGAACCAGTCGTTGAGGGCCTGCTGCAGGTCGAGGTTCTCCGCCGGTGCGCCGCCGACGAGTGCGTCGCCGGGTAACTGCGCGCGGAGGTCCGCGACGATGCCCCGGAGTTCCTCCGACGACGGGTCGACCGCCGGAATCGCCTGCAGCAGGGCGTAACCCGAGCCGTCGGCCGCCGACTGGGCGGGCATCACCGCGGCAATACCGGGACGCTCACCCGCGATACGTGCCGCCTCGGCGGCCTGATCGGCGGGGGCGACGATCTGCAACATTCCCGGTGCGCCCTCCCCGAATTGGCGCTGGACCAGTTCGTAGCCCTGTCGGACCGGAGCGTCCTCGGGGACCACGGAGATCGACGGCATCGCGACCTTGATCCCGATGACGGGCAGTGCCAGCAGGATCAGCAGCGCACCCGCGCCGATGGCGAACGGCCACGGATGGCGATGCAGTGTGGCGCCCCACTTCTCGAACGCGGGGGAGGTGTGCCGGGTGGCGTTCTTGCGTGCGAACGGCAGTGCGCCGGCGTTGACCCTGGTGCCCAGCTTCGAGAGCGTCGCCGGTAGCAGTGTCACCGTGGCCAGCAGTACGACCGCCACCGCGACCATGATGCCCACCGCCATCGTTCGCACCGCCGGAGCCGGAACCAGCAGTACCGCAGACAAACTCACGAGCACGGTCAGTCCCGACAGCACGACCGCCTTGCCCGCGGTGTCCATCGTCTCCATCACGGCGGCCCGTGCATCGCCGTGTGCGGCGATCGCCGCACGGAACCGCGACACCATGAAAAGGGCGTAGTCGATGCCGAGGGCGAGAGCGAACATCATCGCGAAGTTCATGGCCCACACCGAGATCGGTGTCACCGAGTTCAGCAGCACGAGTCCGCCCGCCGACGCGACGAGGCCGGCGATGGTGAGCATCAGGGGCAGTCCGGCGGCGACGAGCGATCCGAACGCGACGACCATGATCGCGAGGGTGACCGGCCAGGAGAACATCTCCGCCTTGATCATCGCGTCGTGATTGGCCTTGTTGAAGTCACTCCACAATGCGGATGCGCCGGTCGGGAGGACGCGAATGTCGTTGCCGGACAGCCCTGTCAGTGCATCCTTGTGCTCGTCGACGGCTTTGACCATGGCATCGGTGTCGGCGTTGGCTCCGGCGATGAGGATGCCGGTGTGGCCGTCCGGGCTGATGGTCGCATTCGGCTGGGGTGGGATCACCTCCCCGAACCGATCGTCGGCGGCGAGCAGGGTGGACACCTCGGCGATGGTGCGCTGCACCTCGGGATCGTCGACCTGACGGCTGGCCGAGTGGATCACCACCTGGACCGCGGCCGATGAATTGCCGCCGAAATGCTTATCCGCCAGTTCGCGCACGGCGACCGACTCCGAGCCGTTCGCCTGCCAGCCCGCCCCGGCCAGGCTGCCGAACACCGTGGGTGCCGCGGAACCGAGTCCGATGATCGCCAGGAGCCAGAGTCCGAAGACCCAGCGCCGGTGGTCGGCGGTCCACGCGCCCAGACGTGCCAGGCGTCCGGGGTTGCCGGTGGAGTCCGCCGAGTCGGTCGCCAATGAATCCGTTGCGGGGGAGGTGTCGGTGTCGCTCATCGCTCTTCCGTCGTCGGTTTATACCCCTAGGGGTATCTAGGGTCGCGGCCGAACATACCCTAGGGGGTATCAATCGAGCAAGGTGCGATCACCGAGGCGCGGTGTCATTCGGATGACCGAACCCGGCCGCGCCGGAATGGGAAACGGATTGCTTTCGCCAAAGCAATAATCCCGGCCCCGCGCCTTTGGCAGCATGACCCCATGACTTCGGCGGCTACCCCGAAGGGGCTCCGGCGGCGGTCCCGACTCATCGAGGCCGCCGGCGAGCTTCTGCTGGACGGGGGATTTGATGCGGTGCGGCACCGCGCCGTCGCCGAACGCGCGAAACTGCCTCTCGCGTCGACGACTTACTACTTCGGTTCCCTCGAGGAGCTGATGGCCGAGGCCGCGGGCTATGTATGCCGGTCCGAGGAAGAACTGATGGCCGCGCGATGTGAGTCGCTGTCCCGTCGCAGGAGAGGCGGGCAGGCGACCGCGGAGGTGCTCGCCGAGGTTTTCGTCGGCCTGGACGCATCGGTTCCCGAGTTGTCCGCACGCTACGAGATGATGGCCCTCGCGGCGCGGTATCCCCGGATCCGCGAGGTCGTGTCCGGCCATCGGATCCGGTTGTCCGCCATGCATTCCGAGGTGCTCGTCAAATCCGGCCGCAAAGCCGAACCGATGCATATCGAACGGCTCATCGATGTGGAGGACGGCGCTCTGGTCGGCGCCATCGGCACCAGCGGCGCCGCACCGTACGATGCGGCGCGCAACGCACTCCACGAGGTCATCGACGTACTCGCACCCCGTGCGGATGAGGGGCCGAATCGGGACCGGGGCCGGTGATCGATGACATACTCATACGAGATGAACGGATACGACACGGGGGGAATCGATGCGTAGACAGGCACGGAATCGGGGGACATCGGCGACTACCGGGCGTCGGGGTGCGATGGTCTCGGCGGCACTCGGGGCGAGCGCGGTCGCGGTGACGACCGTGCTGGCCGCACCCGCGTCATCGGCGCCGGCCGCCAAGGTGGATCCGGGAGCGCGGCTATCGTCCGTCGTGTACGGCTCCGGCTGCACCTATCCGATGACGGTGTTCGTCAACTCGTCGGGCCGGGTCACGTTCTGGCAGAAGCGTCGTGGTCATCGCGAGGAGTTCATCGGTGCGGCCTACCCGCAGGGCGCGTCGGCCGCGACGACCTGGACGCCGCGCACGACCGGCAACCGCTGGATCTATGCCCGGCAGAACGGCAAGACCTCACCGCTCGCGCTGGTGCGGGTGCATCAGGGGTACGGCAGCGGAGGCCTGTGCTTCGCCCTGTGAGGGCGGTGAACCGGGCCGATTAGACTGGCCCTCGTGTCAGATCCCGTCAGCAAGCCCGCCATCAGCAATGTCCTCGCCGGTCGCTACGCCTCGGCCGATCTCGCGCAGATCTGGTCGCCGCGCGCGAAGATCGAACTCGAACGCCGCTTGTGGATCGCGGTGCTGCGGGCGCAGCGTGATCTGGGCATCGAGGTGCCCGAGGATGCGATCGCCGACTACGAGCGCGTGGTCGATCAGATCGACCTGGACTCCATCGCCGAGCGGGAGCGCGTCACCCGCCACGACGTGAAGGCGCGTATCGAGGAGTTCAACGCACTCGCCGGCCACGAGCAGATCCACAAGGGCATGACCAGCCGGGATCTCACCGAGAACGTCGAGCAGTTGCAGATCCTGCGATCACTGCAGCACGTTCACGCGCACGGGGTCGCGGTGCTCGCCCGGATCATCGAGCGCGCCGCCCAGTACTCGTCGGTGGTCATGGCGGGCCGCAGCCACAACGTGGCGGCCCAGGCGACGACGCTGGGGAAGCGATTCGCCTCGGCCGCCGACGAACTGATGATCGCGCTGACGCGGCTCGAAGAACTCGTCGACCGGTACCCGCTGCGCGGGATCAAGGGACCGATGGGCACGAGCCAGGACATGCTCGATCTGCTCGGCGGGGATGCCGAGAAGCTCGCACAGCTCGAGGCGCGGGTCGCGACACATCTGGGGTTCGCCCGCTCGTTCATCTCGGTCGGCCAGATCTATCCCCGGTCCCTCGATCACGATGTCGTATCCGCGCTGGTGCAGACCGCGGCCGCGCCGTCGTCGCTGGCCCACACGATCCGGCTGATGGCCGGGCACGAACTGGTCACCGAGGGTTTCCAGCCCGGTCAGGTGGGCAGTTCGGCGATGCCGCACAAGATGAACACGCGCAGCTGTGAACGCGTCAACGGGCTGCAGGTCATCCTCCGCGGATACGGTTCGATGGCCGCCGAACTCGCCGGTGCCCAGTGGAACGAGGGCGACGTGTTCTGTTCGGTCGTGCGTCGCGTGGCGCTGCCGGACGCGTTCTTCGCCATCGACGGACTGATGGAGACCTTCCTGACCGTGCTCGCCGAATTCGGCGCGTATCCCGCGGTCATCGCCAACGAACTCGACCGCTACCTGCCGTTCCTGGCGACCACCAAGGTGCTGATGGCCTCGGTGCGCGCGGGCGTGGGCCGCGAGGCCGCCCACGAGGCCATCAAGGAGAACGCCGTCGCGGTCGCCCTGGCCATGCGTGAGGAGGGACGCGAGCCCGACCTGCTGGATCGGCTCGCCGCCGACGACCGGATCCCGCTGGACCGCGCCCAGCTCGACGAACTGCTCGCCGACAAGGGGGCCTTCGTCGGCGCGGCCGAGCAGCAGGTCGCCGATGTGATCGCGGCGGCCGAGGAGATCGTCGCGCGCTACCCGGAGGCGGCGTCCTACACACCGGCACCCATCCTCTGAGCGGCGCGGACCCGGGTACCTCTAGGGTCGTGTGCATGCGTCCGGAACTTTCGTCCTATACCCATCTCGCGTCGGGAAAGGTGCGGGAGATCTATGAGATCGACGACGACACCCTGCTCCTGGTCACGTCGGACCGGATCTCCGCCTTCGATCACATCCTGGACACGGCCATACCGGACAAGGGGCGCATCCTCACCGCGATGAGCTTCTTCTGGTTCGACGTGCTCGGTGTGCCGAATCATCTGGCCGGCGGTCCCGAGGACGAGCGGATCCCGGCCGAGGTGCTCGGTCGCGCAATGGTGGTCTCGAAACTGCCGATGGTGCAGGTGGAGTGCGTCGCCCGTGGTTACCTGACCGGCTCCGGGCTTCTCGACTACCGGTCCACCGGATCGGTGTGCGGTGTCGAGCTGCCCGCGGGCCTCGAGGAGGCCAGTCGTCTGCCCGAACCGATCTTCACCCCCGCGACCAAGGCCGCGCAGGGCGACCACGACGAGAACATCAGCTTCGAACGGGTCGTCGGGGAGGTGGGATCGGAGTTGGCGACGCGTCTGCGCGACGCCACCCTGGACATCTACGGGCGGGCCTCCGAGCTGGCGGCCGAACGAGGAATCATCTTGGCGGACACCAAGTTCGAATTCGGTCTCGACGCAGGCGGCGGACTGGTCCTGGCCGACGAGGTGCTGACCCCGGACTCGTCGCGCTACTGGGAGGTCGCGAGTTACCGTCCGGGTGAGGTGCAACCCAGCTTCGACAAGCAGATCGTGCGGAACTGGCTGACCGGACCGGATTCCGGCTGGGATCGTGCCGGCGACGTTCCGCCGCCGCCGTTGCCGGCCGCCGTCGTCGAGAAGACCCGCGACCGTTATATCGAAGCGTACGAACTGATTACGCAGAAGTCGTTCGACGAGTGGCCCGATCGGCCGTCGGGCGACAAGGATGGGGGACAGTGATGGGCGACGACGCTCAGAAGAACCCGGCAGCGGTGGCGACACCGCCGGTGGCCAAGAAGGCGCCCACGGAACGCACACATCACGGCGACACGTTCGTCGACGATTACGAGTGGTTGCGCGACAAGGACGATCCCGAGGTGATCGCCTTCCTGGAGGCGCACAACGCGGTGACCGAGGCGTCGACGGCGCAGCTCGCCGGCCTCCGGCAGCAGATCTTCGGCGAGATCAAGAGCCGCACGCAGGAAACCGACATGTCGGTGCCGTCGCGCCGCGGCCGGTACTGGTACTACGGTCGCACCGAGGCCGGTAAGCAGTACGGAATCCGTTGCCGGGCGCCGATTTCCGGTGACGACGACTGGGATCCGCCGCAGGTGAGCGAATCCTCGCCGCTGCCCGGTGAAGAGGTGATCTTCGACGCCAACGTCGAGGCCGAGGGACACGACTTCTTCAGCATCGGCGCGCTGAGCGTGAGTGACGACGGCGACTGGCTCGCCTACAGCACCGATGTGGTCGGCGACGAGCGGTACACCTTGCGGTTCAAGAACCTTCGCACCGGTGAGCTGCTCGACGAGCAGATCCCCGACACGGCCGGCGGCGCGATGTGGTCGGCGGATGCGCGTCACGTCTTCTATCTGACCGTCGACGATGCGTGGCGCCCGGATACCGTGTGGCGTCACGACATCGGCGCCGGCACCGAGGACGTTCGGGTCTTCCACGAGGAGGACGAACGCTACTGGGTGGGCATGGGTTCCACTCGGAGCGACAAGTATCTGATGATCGGCTCGAACTCGAAGGTCACCTCCGAGGTGTACATCCTCGCCGCTGACGACCCGACAGGGGAGTTCCACAGTGTCGCACCACGTGTCGACGGCGTGGAATACGGCGTCGAGCATGCCGTGATCGACGGCGAGGACTATTTCGTCGTGGTGCACAACGACGTTCGGGACGGGGTGAAGGCGGAGAACTTCGCCGTCGACATCGCGCCCGTCGACGACCTGGCGGCCCGCAGGCCGTTGTTCGTCCACGATCCCGCGCGCCGTATCGAGGACCTCGATGCGTTCCGCGACTATCTCGTGCTGTCGTATCGCGAAGATGCCCTGCCCAAGATGGCCATCGCGGACCTACGTCGCGTCGAGGGCATCCCCGCGGAGTCCGACTTCGACGAGGTGACCTTCGACCAGGAGCTGTATTCCGTTGGCCTGGGCGCCAATCCGGAATGGACCACGCCGCGACTGCGCATCGGGTACACGAGTTTCATCGAGCCCGCCGAGCTGCTCGATCTCGACGTCGGGACCGGTGAGCGGACCCTGCTGAAACGGCAGCCGGTCCTCGGTGGCTACGACGCGGCCGACTACGAGCAGTCGCGTGAGTGGGCGACCGCGGCCGACGGCACCCGGATCCCGCTGTCCATCGTGCGGCGCAAAGCGAGCGGGCCGAGTGACAGCACGGGACCGGCGCCGTTGCTGCTGTACGGCTACGGATCGTACGAGGCCAGCATCGATCCGGCGTTCTCGGTGTCGAGACTGTCGATGCTCGACCGTGGCGTGGTCTTCGTGATCGCTCATGTCCGTGGCGGCGGTGAACTGGGTCGGCACTGGTACGACAACGGCAAGACGCTGACCAAGAAGAACACCTTCACCGACTTCGTCGACGCCGCGAAGTACCTCATCGACACCGGCTGGACGGACGCCGAACACATGGTGGCCGAAGGCGGTTCGGCCGGCGGCCTCCTGATGGGTGCGGTCGCCAACCTCGCGCCGGAACTGTTCCACGGCATCCTCGCATCGGTGCCGTTCGTCGACGCGCTGACCTCGATCCTCGATCCGTCACTGCCGTTGACGGTGACCGAATGGGATGAGTGGGGCGATCCGCTGCACGATCCCGAGGTCTACGCCTATATGCGGACCTACTCGCCGTACGAGAATGTCACGGCACAGCCGTACCCGCCGATCCTGGCGCAGACCTCCCTGAACGACACCCGCGTGTTGTTCACCGAGGCCGCCAAATGGGTTGCCCGGCTTCAGGAACTGAGCACCTCGGGTAATCAGGTGCTGCTCAAGACGGAGATGGCCGCCGGGCACGGCGGGGTGACCGGCCGGTACAAGCAGTGGGAGGAAGTCGCCTTCGAACTGGCCTGGATCATCCAGCAGACGGGGTCCCTCGACTCCTGACGAACAGATGTTGCGCTTTGACGCGCCTACCGCGTCGAAGCGCAACCTCTGCCCCGAATACAAGCGTCGGCCCGAGTCCAGCGGACTCGGGCCGACGCTTGTTGTATCAGCGGATCAGTGCATCACGACGGGTGCGCGATCCATGTCCTCCTCGACGAGTCCGGACTCGATCTTCTTGCGCGGCAGGAAGAACGCCGGGATGAGAGTGATCCCGACGAGGACCACGGACACGATGAAGGTGAGGCTGAACGCCTCGGCCGCCTGATCGAAGAAGGACGGCATGACCTGAGCGCCCGGCGGGAGCTGTTCCGGCGCCGTGTTGGACACGATCGCCATCGCGCCCTGCGGACGGTTGGCGAGCAGGGTTGCCAGGATCACCGAGATGATCGCGGTACCGATCGACGACGCGGACTGCTGCACCACGTTCAGCAGGGTGGAGCCGTCCGGCACCTTCTTGCTGGTCAGGGTGGCGAGTGCGGCGGACATGATCGGCATCATCGTCATACCCATGCCCAGACCCTGGACGAAGAGTGCGCCGCACAGAATCCAGTAGGAGGTGTCGGCTCCCATGAAGGTGAACACACCCAGGCCGAAGAAGATCAGCACGATGCCGCCGAGGACGAACTTGCCGGGGCCGATCTTGTCGGTCAGGCGGCCGGCGATCGGCATCGTGAGCATCGCACCCAGGCCCTGCGGTGCCAGAAGCAGACCCGCGGTGAGGGTCGACTCGCCGCGCACGCCGATGAAGTACTGCGGATAGAGCAGCGACGCACCGAAGAACGCGATCATGAAGAAGGTCATGGTGAGCACCGAGACCGTCATCGTCTTGTTCTTGAACAGGCGCAGGTCGAGCAGCGGCTTCTCGGAACGCAGTGCGTGCCAGATGAATCCGCCCACCAGGATCAAACCGATGGCGGCGGGGATCAGCACGCCCTTGTTCATGAAGGTGCGGTGCTCGGCGCTCGACGAGACACCGTAGAGGAACAGTGCCAGACCGGGGGACAGCAACAGCAGTCCGACGACGTCGATGGACGGGCGGGTGGTCTCCTCGTCGTTGCGCAGCACGATCGACGCGTAGACGAAGGCCAGGATGCCGATCGGGATGTTGATCAGGAAGACCCAGTGCCAGGAGGCGACCTCGATCAGCCAGCCGCCGAGGATCGGGCCACCGATGGGCCCGAGCAGCATCGGGATACCGAGCACGGCCATCACCGAACCGACGCGCTCGGGGCCCGCCGCCTTGGTGAGGATCATCATGCCGATGGGCATCAGCAGACCGCCGCCGAGACCCTGGATGACGCGGAACAGCACGAGCATGCCGATGTTGGCGGCCATCGCGCACAGCGCGGAGCCGATGACGAACAGCACCAGCGACGTCAGGTAGACCCGCTTGGTGCCGAAACGTGCTGCGGCCCAACTGGAGATCGGAATCACCGCGGCCAGCGCCAGTGTGTAGCCGGTGGCCGTCCAGGCCGCGCCCGCGGCGTCGGTCTTGAACTCGCTGATGAAGGTGTTCTGCGCCACGGCGACGACGGTCACGTCGAGGATCGACATGATCGCGCCGAGCACGACCACGCCGGCGACCATCAGGACGTGCCGGTCGAGTTTGGTATCCGGTTCCGCCTTGGGGGCGTCCGCCGGAGCTGACGAGGATGTCATGCGGTGACTTTCTGTGAGTGGTCGGGGGCAGAGTCGTGCGGGGTGA
Organism: Gordonia sp. B8661-1; assembly: GCF_059427765.1. Taxonomy (NCBI): domain Bacteria; kingdom Bacillati; phylum Actinomycetota; class Actinomycetes; order Mycobacteriales; family Gordoniaceae; genus Gordonia; species Gordonia sp. B8661-1. The sequence goes on along the minus strand of NZ_JCAHRL010000001.1, from coordinate 824,776 downwards.
TGCCGGATGCTCCGGAGTCCTCGAGCAACGCGAAGTAGTCGACGTCGGAATCGACGATCGGCTGTAGCGCCTCGGACAACCGGCTACGGAGTTCGTCGGGAAGTCCCGAGACGAATGCGTTGATCAGTCCGTCCTTGAAGGTGAGCTGTTCGTCGACGATGCGACGTCCGTCGGCGGTGAGCGATACGCGCTTCACGCGCCGATCGGTGGCGTCCTCCCGCCGGTCGACCAGTCCGGCACCGACGAGTTTGTCGACGGTGCGACCGGTCGCGGCGAACGACAGGTTGACGTGGTCGGCGATCTCGTTGACCGGCATGGCGCAGGGCGAGTCGGTGTGTGAACCGAGGGTGAAGAGCACCTTGAGTTGGGAGAACGTCAGATCGGTTGCCGCGAGGAGATCCATCGCATGCGATTTGCCGCACGCGGCGAAGCGGTCGAGGAAACCGGTGAGCACCTGGCTTGCCGTCTCGACCGAACCGGTGGCCGCACGAGACGGACCGGTGGGAGAGGACGATTCGGAAGGATGCACGTCGGCAATAGTAGCGACGACGCAACTATTTCTTGAGCGCAAGTAACGGTGAGATCGAGCACCCTTTCCGGCAGCCCGTGACGGGTGTCACGGGGTTGGGTAGTTTCTGGATATGAGCATCAAGGACATTCCCGTGACCGGACTCGACGGCACTGCGCTGAATCTCGCGGACTTCTCGGGCCCGCTGCTGATCGTCAACGTGGCCAGCAAATGCGGTCTCACCCCGCAGTACACCGGCCTCGAAGAACTCGCGACGACCTACGGCGACCGCGGACTCACCGTCATCGGCATGCCGTGCAATCAGTTCATGGGGCAGGAACCCGGAACCGCCGAGGAGATCGCCACCTTCTGTTCGACGAACTACGGCGTGACCTTCCCGCTCCTGGAGAAGGCCGATGTGAACGGCGACGACCGTCATCCGCTGTACGCCGAACTGACGAAGACCGCCGACGCCGACGGAGAGGCGGGCGACGTGCAGTGGAACTTCGAGAAGTTCCTGGTCGATGCCGACGGCGTGGTCGTCAAGCGCATCCGTCCGCGCACCGAACCGACGGCACCCGAGGTCGTCGAGGCCATCGAGGCTCTCCTGTAGCGCGGCTCCGGTCCGGTTGGTCTCGATACGCGGCGGGCTCGCTGCGCTCGCTCGCCGCTACTCGACCAGCGAGACGTTCTCGCTCGCCGCTGGTCGACCGGCAGGAGCCCTGGCTGGTCGAGTAGGCCACGAGCGCAGCGAGTCGCCGTATCGAGACCAACCGGACCGCGACCGACCCACTCGACCGGCGACGGCCGAACCGTCGCCGGTAAGGTGTTCGCTGTACAGCGACCAGTGAGAACGGAGCAGCAGCCGATGGCGCGAGTGGTGGTCGACGTGATGCCCAAGGCCGAGATCCTCGACCCGCAGGGCCAGGCGATCGTCGGGGCTCTGGACCGACTGGGATTCGCCGGGGTCTCCGACGTCCGGCAGGGCAAGCGATTCGAGTTGGAGGTCGACGACTCGGTCGACGACGTCACCCTCGAGCGCATCGCCGAGGAACTCCTCACCAACACGGTGATCGAGAACTTCAACGTCACCCGCATCACGGACTGAGGCTCGATATGACAGCACGTATCGGTGTCATCACCTTCCCCGGCACGCTCGACGACGTCGACGCGGTGCGTGCCGTCCGGCTCGCCGGTGCCGAGCCGGTTGAACTGTGGCACGGCGACGCCGACCTCAAGGGTGTCGACGCGATCATCGTCCCGGGTGGGTTCTCCTACGGTGACTATCTGCGGGCGGGTGCCATCGCGCGTTTCGCCCCGGTGATGGGCTCGGTCGTGGAGGCCGCGGCCAAGGGCATGCCGGTTCTGGGGATCTGCAACGGTTTTCAGGTGCTCTGCGAGGCCGGTCTGCTGCCCGGGGCGCTCACCCGTAACGAGGGTCTGCACTTCATCTGCCGCGACGAGTGGCTGAAGGTCGAATCGAACACGACGGCGTGGACGACCCGTTTCGAGCGCGGCGCCGAGATCCTCATCCCGCTGAAGTCCGGTGAGGGACGCTACGTCGCACCGCAGCGCAAACTCGAGGAACTCGAGGGTGAGGGCCGGATCGTGTTCACCTACTCCGGTGGCAACCCGAACGGCTCGGCGCTCGACATCGCGGGTGTGGCGAGTGCCGACGGGCGCGTGGTCGGACTGATGCCGCATCCCGAACATGCCACCGAGCCGCTCACCGGGCCGAGTGACGACGGTCTGGGCCTGTTCTACTCCGTCATCGACTCCGTACTGGCCTCCGTCTGACCCGACGGGATGCGGAATGGGTTCCGATTCTGCTGTGACTGACCGGATATGGCCGGTGAGAGCCGGAGAGGTGGCATGACTGTGGGTACGGGCACGACGATTCCGACGACGGCCACGGCCGCCGGCCTGGGGGAGTTCATCGACGCCGCGCCGTCGCCGTTCCACGTATGTGCAACGGTCGCAGCCGAATTGGAGGCTGCCGGATACACCCGGCTGCACGAGGACCGGGACTGGCCGGTTGCCGCCGGACGTCACTACGTCATCCGTGGTGGTTCGCTGGTGGCGTGGGACTCGGGGTCGGCCGGCACCTTCCGGATCGTCGGCGGCCACACCGACAGCCCCAACCTCCGGCTCAAGCAGGCGCCCGCGCGCGTCTCCGCCGGCGTCGACATGGTCGCTCTCGAGCCCTACGGCGGCGCGTGGCTGAACTCCTGGCTGGACCGCGATCTGGGACTGTCCGGCCGGCTCGCCTACCGCGGCGCGGCCGGAGTCGAGCACGTGCTCGTCCACGTCACCGAGCCGATACTCCGCGTGCCGCAGTTGGCCATTCACCTCTCCGAGGACCGCAAGGGCGTGGCGCCCGACCCGCAACGGCACCTCGACGCGATCTGGTCGGCCAGTGGTGACGCACCGGACATCCTGCGCTGGGTCGCCGGGTATGCCGCCATCGATCCCGATGCGTTGCTCGGGTGGGAACTGATGACCCACGACGTGACGCCGAGCCGGCTGATCGGCCCCGGCGAGACCTTGCTCAGCGCACCCCGGCTCGACAACCAGGGCACCTGCTACGCGGGACTGCGCGCATTGCTGGACGGTTCGGCGAACGGCGACGCGCGGCCACACACCCGGATGCTCGCCCTCTTCGACCACGAGGAGGTGGGCAGCGGCTCGGAGCGCGGTGCCGCCTCCGATCTCCTGGCGACGATCTGTGAGCGGATCGTGTTGTCGCGCGGTGGTTCTCGCGCCGACTACCTGCAGGCGATGGCGGGCAGTATCTGCCTGTCCGGCGACATGGCGCATGCCACGCATCCCAATTATCCCGAACGGCACGAGCCCTCACACCAGATCGCCATCGACGGCGGTCCGGTGCTGAAGGTGAATCAGAATCTGCGCTACGCGTCGGATGCCGTGGGGGAGGCGGAATTCGCGATCGCCTGTGCTGCCGCGGGTGTCCCGATGCAGCGGTACACCCATCGCGCGGACCTGCCGTGCGGCTCCACCATCGGTCCCATCACCGCGGCCCGTACGGGGTTACGGACCATCGATGTCGGCGCGCCACAGCTGGCCATGCACAGCGCACGGGAGCTGATGGGCGCCGCCGACGTTCCGATGTATTCCGCTGCGCTGCAGGCGTTCCTGAACGACGCGGCCTGAGCCGCGGACGCCTCAGTAGCCGCGGGCGAAACCGAGCACGTTGTCGACGTAGGTCATCGAGTTGTTGTATCGCAGGATCGCGCGGACCTGATCGGCGGGCTTGCGCATATCAAGGTTGCCGTCACAGAGGTACTTCGCGGTGGTGAGTGCGGCGTCGTAGATGTTTTGTGGGTCGGCCGTGCCGTCGCCGTTCCCGTCGGCACCGTACTTCTCCCAGGTCGAGGGAAGGAACTGCATGGGTCCGACGGCGCGGTCATGCGCGGCGTCCCCGTCGAGCCTGCCGCCGTCGGTGTCGGTGATGACCTCGTTGCCCGCCAGTGTCCCGTTGAGCGTGGGCCCGTAGATCGGTGTGAGCAGTTGGCCGGTACGCGGGTTGATGTTGCCGTTGTCGGCGTGGTGGGACTCGACCCGGCCGATACCCGCGACGGTGTTCCAGGTCATGCCGCAGCCCGGAGTGGTCTTCGAGAGTGTCTCCGCCGCACGGTGATACGCCGCGAACGCCTGCTTCGGTACCTCGCCGGACGTCACGCTGGCCGGGAACGCCGGAAGGATGTCGGCGGCCGCGTGGGTGCCGGCGGCCGGTGCGGTGCGCGCTCCCGCCGCGGCTCCCGGGGCGCCCGCGGTGGCGGCGACCGGACGGACATCGGCGCCGGGGGCGGTCGGTGAATCGTGGGCGGCGCTGCGTGCGGTGGGCTGGTCCGGGGTCTGGCCGACGGTGACGGTCGCGGCCGCGGCGGCGAGGACGCCGAGCGGCACCGTCGCCATCACGAGTGGTTTCCGGGACCTGCGTACCCGGGCGACGGGTCCGGCATCAATGGACTGTGCGGCCCTTTCCGAATCCATTCCGGGAATGTCGTCGTCATCATCGAGATCCGCTATACCAAAGTCTTTGACGACGAGATGATTATCATCCACCGCACATTTGCTGAATGCATTATCGTCGTTGGTGAATTCTGCATCGTCATAAGCGTCGGCGACATACTCGACAGGGGTCAGGACTTCGGTCGGGCAGTCGGTGACGTGCTCGGCCCAGCGGAGTTCCTGTACATCGAACTCGGTGGTGATCTGCAGGTCAGGGTCCTGCGAGGGGCGTGGTGCCAGGGTGGTTCCGACCGGCCAGTGGCTCGGAGCCGAGTGTTTGCCCATGAATCCGTACGACCTCGTGCGTCTCGTATGTCCCAGCTGATTTCGCATATGGCCGGCAGGCGTACCGCGCCCGTGACCGCGGTCGACCGTACCCTATTTCTTACGCTTTCCGTTACCGTCCCGTGACTGAAACTGAGAGCTTCCTTAATCGGCGGCATCAGGTGTCCAGGTCAGCCGGATCGTCGGCGGCGACTATGAGCTGCGCCACATTATGAGCGCGTGTCGACGGTGTCGAATGCGGCCCGTGCGGTCGCTAGTTCGGCTGGAGAACCGAGAGGGAGGTGCCCTCGTGCACCACGATGTAACCGTCGACCGACTCGGTGGTGCCGAGCGTCGGACGCGACCACGCGATTTCTCCGGCCGACACGTCGAAGGCGGTGATCTGGTTGCGGTTGGCAAAGATCAGGCGGTCACCTGTGGCGCCGACGCAGGCGAGCTGATCGATGTTCGCGTCGGGGTCGTCGAGGGACGGGACCGGCAGGCTGCCGAGTTTCGCGCCGTCGGAAAGGCGGTGGATCACCCGTGAGCGGTCTTTGAGTGCGAATGCCACCTGATCTCCGCAGGGGCGCGTATTCGACTTGGAGAGTTCGGGATCGGTGATCTGCCAGAGCGCCCGGGTGAGTGCCGGGTCGCGAATCTCGTAGCGCCCCTGGACCTGCTGGATCTCGCTGTCGCCGACACCGGTGAGTACCGGAAGCCGCGAAGGACCGGGCAGCACCTGCAGTCCGGGGACACGCGCACTCGGCCTGCGGCTCACCTCGCCGTCGGGTATTCCGTACAGATCCACCCGCTCCTTCTCGAATTCGTTGTGCTGCACCGTTATCCCGGTGGGGAACGCGGTGATCCGACACTGTGTGCAGGTGATCCGGTCCTCGCCGTCCGTCGAATCGACGACGAATTCGGCGCCGTCCGAGGTGCGGATGATCAGGATGCCCTCCGGCGTCACCGAGGCCTTCGCCGCGGCGGCGAAGGTCCTGGTCCACAGTCGTCTGCCGTCCGCGTCGTACATGCTGACGCCATAGCCCACCTGGTCGATGCGCAGGAAGTTCGGCCCCACCGCGACGACCTGTTTCGTGTCGTCGAGAGCGGTCCGGGAGTGCGGTGTCCCCGACTCATCGATGAGATAGAAGCCGTCCGGCACGCCGCCGAGTTTGATGGCGCAGCCGATCTGGCCGGTCGCTGCGATGGCGCAGTCGCCGAGCCCGACGACCACCGGCTGCTGCCAGCGCGGTTCCCCCGTCGCGCGGTCCACGAGCAGGAAGGCGCGGCCGAGCCCCGAGCGGTACGAGAGCAGCCAGCGATCCCGGAGTGTGTCCGCGATCTCGATGCCGTCGTCGGTGCCGTAGCCGGGCAGGGTGTCGCTGGACTGGGTCCACGCGACCTCGGGTTCGCGGTCGTAACCGCGCAGCTGACCCGCCGTGTAATCGGTGGTGGACGTGGACCCGCCCATGGACAGGATCACCCCGACGACGGCGACCATGGCGACCACGAGTACCCCGACGACAGTGCCGATACCGATGCGGAACGGGAGACGTCGCGCGACTGCGGTGAGCGACGGACGGACTGACATGGACAACAGTCAAACACGTCCGTCGGTTGGCGAGATGACGTGGCGGTCAACCGGCCGTGGCGCGTCGACCTTCGGGTTCTCGCCGGAACTGCGTGGGGCTCACACCCCGGTGGCGTTTGAACGCCGAACTGAAGGCGAAGGCGCTCCCGTATCCGACGCGGCGCGCGATCGTCCCGAGTGGCTCATCGGTGTCGGTGAGCAGGTCACCGGCCACCGACAGGCGCCACGAGGTCAGATAGGTCATGGGTGGCTCGCCGACCGATTCGGTGAACCGCCGGGCCAGAACCGCTCGAGAGACACCCACTTCGGCGGCGAGGCCGGCGATCGTCCACGGATGCTCGATGTTGTTGTGCAGCAGCCGAAGTGCGCCTCCGACCACGGGGTCGGTGTGTGCCCGGTACCACGCCGCCTCCGGCGAGCCCGGCGATTCCATGTGCCGCCGGAGTCCGGTGATGAGGAGTAGATCGAGCAGACGCCCCAGTACGACCTCCTGCGCGGGGGCGTCGCGGACGATCTCCTCGTCCAGCAGGGCGACGAGTGGGTGATCGGACAGTTCCACGACGGTGCAGCGGTCGACCGCGTCGAGAAGTGGGCGGTTGACCTGCCCGGCCGCGTAGGTGCCGACGAGGATGACGGCGTCGGCGGTGGTGTCGTCGGCGCAGTTGCCCCAGGACCGCACGCCCACCGACATCTCCGTCGCCACGGGGCGCGTGCCGGTCGGGTCGAAGCAGTCGCCGTTCTCGTCGACCCACGCGGTCCACTCCGCGGCCTCCGGATGGCCGACGGTGTACGGATGCGTGCCGCGGACGAGTGCGACGGCGCCCGGCGTCAGCCGGTACGCGGTGCCGTCGTCATAGCGCAGCGTGGCCGATCCCCGGATGGTGGCGACGACGGTCAGCGGCGCGGTGTCGGTGACGTGCACCGACCAGGAGCCGGACATCACCATCCGCAGCATGAACGGGCTGCGGGCACGAGGGCCGTCGAGCAGGCTTCCGAGGGCGTCCATGGCGGTGATCCTAACTGCTCCGGAGCCGCACCGCGAGACGATGACGCATGAATTCGAGCGCGAGGGCCATGGATCGTCTCACCTCGATGGTGTGAACTCAGGTGTATGACCATCAACGAAGAGCAGCACCGCAGCACCGCACCGATCGTGATCGTCGGTGCGACCGGGAAAACCGGGCGCCGCGTCGCGGACCGTCTCCGCAGGCGCAACCACGATGTCCGGGCCGTCAGCCGGAGTACGGATATCCGATTCGACTGGACCGACCGGGCCACCTGGCCCGCCGCGCTGGCCGGCGCCGACGCGGTCTACGTCACCTATCAACCGGATCTGATCGCCCCGGGCTCGGGTGCGGACATCATGGAGTTCACCCGCATCGCCGTCGATGCCGGCGTGCGGCGGCTCGTCCTGCTGTCCGGCCGTGGAGAGGCCGAGGCGCAGGTCGCCGAGCAGATCGTGCACCGGAGCCCGCTGGACTCGACCGCCCTGTCGTGTGCCTGGTTCACGCAGAACTTCACCGAGGGCGCGTTCGTCTCCGAGATCGCCGAACTGGACACGCTCACCATGCCGGTCGGTGACGTCGGGGAGCCCTTCGTCGACGCCGATGACATCGCCGACGTGGCGGTCGCCGCACTGACGGACGTCGACGAGGGAATGAACCCCCATGCGGGGCAGACCTATTCACTGACCGGCCCGCGATTGCTGACCTTCGCCGGCGCGGCGGACGAGGTCGGTGCGGCACGGGGACGTCCGGTGGCTTTCCGGCGCGTCACGGCCGACGACTACCGCGAGATCGTGCGTGAACTGGGGGTGCCGGACGCGGACGCGGCCATCGTGCACGAATTGTTCGCCACGCTCTTCGACGGTCGGAATGCCAGTGTCTCCGGTGACATCGAGCGTGTACTCGGCCGTCCGGCAACGGATTTCGCCGACGTGATCCGCCGCGAACTGGGCACGGTGCGTCGATGAGCGGCGTGCGCGAGGTGATGCTGACCGCCACCATCGTGATCTTCGGACTGCATGCGGGGCTGTACGCGGCCTTCGCCTACTCGGTCTTGCCCGGTCTACGCCGGGCAGATGCGGCAGTGGGAGTCGTTGCCATGCAACGGATCAACGTCGCCATCCAGAACCCGTTCTTCCTCCTGATCTTCGCGGGCGGGCTGGTCGTCGGTGCGATCACGGCCGCGCTCTGCTGGTCGGGGCCGCTGCGCTGGTGGGTGGTGGGTGCGCTGGTGTTGTGTCTGATCGGCACACTCATCACCATCGGGATCAACATCCCGCTCAACAACGCCCTCGACGAGGCCGGTGCGGTCACCGGTACCGCGGCCGAACGCGCCTGGTCGGACTTCGCCGGACCGTGGGCGCGCGCGAACATCGCCCGTGCGGTGGTGCACGCCGCTTCCTTCGCGGTGCTGGTCGTCGGCGTCGTGCACCACCGGGGCTGACCGTCGGCGGAACTAGCCCAGTTCGTCCCGGAGCACCTGCGTGAACGGCACGGGGTCCCGACCGATCAACTCGGTCAGGGCGGGATCGTCGGCATCCAGCGCACCGTCGGCGGTGCGCGCGTCCGAGTTCGCGAGGACGGCGGCGAACGGCCCGGGGATGCCGGCCTGTGTGAGGGCCGCCGCGTAATCGGCTTCGGGCACATCCTGATACCGCACGTCGGTGCCGGTGACCTCACCGATGGCGGCGGCGATCTGCGCGTGGGTGAGGCGCTCGGGTCCCGCGAGTTCGATGATGCCGGGCGTGCCGTCGATGAGCGCCGCCGCCGCGGCGTCGGCGTAATCGGCCCGCGCGGCTCCGGCCACCCGGCCATCGCCCGCGGCGCCGTACAGCACTCCGCTCTCCACTGCGGCGGGCGTGGACTTGACGAAGTTCTCCCAGTACCAGCCGTTGCGCAGGATGACGGCGGGAATTCCGCTGTCCGCCAGCACCTTTTCGGTCCCGGCGTGCTCCTCGGCGAGGGTGAGAGGCGAACTGTCCGCCCGGAGGATGCTGGTGTACCCGAGTAGTCCGACGCCCGCGGCCTTCGCCGCGCCGATCACGGTGGTGTGCTGGGCGAGACGTTTGCCCACCTCGGGTCCGGACACGAGCAGCAGTCGGTCCACGCCGTCGAGGGCGGTGTCGAGTGCGTCGCGGTCCGCGTAGTCGGCGACGCGAACGTCCACTCCCGCCGATCGCAGGGCGTCGGCGCGATCGGGGTTGCGCACGACCGCGACGATGTCCGCCGGTGCGATACCCCGGCGGATCAGCGCGTCGACGGTTGCGCCGCCGAGACCTCCGGTTGCGCCGGTCACTGCGTAGGTGGTCATGAGAATCCTCCGGTGTCGGGTGCGGGAACTCGACCCATGGTGCACTTACTTTTCGTACAGTGCAAATCTAGAAGGAAGTGCATGGCTGTCGGTCAGGTAGAGTGATGATCATGTCCGCCGCATCCGACCCGCACGTTTCCGATGTGGCACGCGACGACGAGGGTGCCCGGGCGGCCGATGAACTGGCCGCCGCCGGCATGGAACCCGCACTCCTGGCCGATGTGTTCGCGCGTGACTGCGCGTCGAGGGACATCCTGCAGACCGTCACCAGTCGCTGGGGACTGCTGGCACTCGCCGCGCTCGCGGAAGGCGATCTGCGCTTCAACGCATTACGTCGTCGCGTGGACGGAGTGAGCGAGCGCATGCTGTCGGTGACGCTGCAGGCCCTGGAACGTGATGGCTTCGTCAATCGTGCTGTGTTGCAGACGATTCCGCCCAAAGTGGAGTACTCGCTCACCGATCTCGGTGTGGCCGTTGCGGATCGGCTGACAGGATTGATCGACTACGTCGAGGGGCATGTGGCGGACGTGGAGCAGGCGCGAGTCGACTACGACGCGCGGGGCTGAGCGGCACCGTTCGCGACCTCGCCGACCGAGTCGCGGATGAATCGCAACAGCGGTTCGATCGAGACGGACGGGTCCACCGCGCGCTGTACGCCGAGTCCGAATGCGCTGCTGACGATCTGATCGGCCAGAAGATCGAGATGCGCGGGATCGAGGTCGGGGTCGATACGCCTGCCCAGGGCTCGCAGTACCGACCGGATCGATTTGTGCATGCCGCCGCGCAGTGACGACACCATCTCCTGCATGCCCGGGTCGGTGCGGGACATGACCGCGACCTCCATCTCCAGCATCGTCCAGCCGACGTCGCCGACGGTGGCGCCGAGCCAGCGTTCCATCGACTCGATCTGGGAGGCCAGGTCGCCGTCGTCCCGCATGATCGCCTCGATCTCGGCGAGCTTTTCCTGGTGCACCGTCGCCAGCACCTCCCGGCACAGGGTGGGCTTGTCGCGGAAGTTGGAGTAGATCGCGCCCTTCGAATAGCCCGCGTCGTCCGCGATCTGGTCGAGACTGGTTGCCGCATAGCCGTCGTCGAGGAATCGCCGGCACGCCGCGGCCAGGATCTCGGTGCGGGTGGCGGCCTGGCTCTCGGCCCGGGTCAAGCGCGGCATGGCCCGAGTCTAGAAGACTCGACCGCTGTTGACCTACCGTCGGCATCCGGATACCGTCGGTATTCGAAACGGGCGGGAGCGATGGAGGGGCGTCATGGGGCGGAAGAACAGCATGTCGATAGACGGGGCGACGGTGATCGTGACCGGTGGCGCGCGGGGGATCGGCGAGGCCACCGCGCGGTTGTTCGCCTCGCAGGGCGCGCGCGTCTGGATCGGTGACATCGATGCCGACGTCGCCGCCGTCACCGCGTCAGGCATCCGGAATGCGCAGTCCGCGGCGCTGGACGTCACCGACCCGGCCTCGTGGGCGCAATTCCGGAAAGAGGTCACCGCACACGGGGATTCCGTCGACATCCTCGTGAACAACGCGGGGGTGATGCCGCTGGCCGCTCTCGATGAGGAGTCCGAGGAACTCATCGATCTGACCCTCGACGTCAACGTCCGCGGGATGCTCAACGGCATGCGCGCGGTGATACCGGACATGGTCGCGGCCGGGCGCGGACATGTCGTGAACGTGGCGTCCCTGGCCGGGCTCATCCCGATCCCGGGGATGGTCACCTACAACGCCAGCAAGTTCGCCGCACTCGGTGCCTCCCGCGCCGCGCGCCGCGAGTACCTGGGCACCGGTGTCACGGTGTCGGCGATCCTCCCGTCCGCCGTTCGCACCGAACTGTCCTCCGGTGCACCGTTGGGCGGCGGCATGCCGACCGTCGACCCCGAGGACGTCGCCCGCGCCATCGTGCACACCTGCCGCACCCGGGCCGCCGAGACGTCGGTGCCCCGATGGGTCGCTCCGGCATGGCGACTGTCCGACGCGCTGACCCCGGAATGGCTGGAGAACGCGGTGCGGACCCTGATCAAGGACCGGCGGGCCCTCACCGCCATCGATGCCGACGGCCGGCGCGCCTATACCGACCGCCTCGACCGCCACGCCGGGATCGAGGCCGCACGATGACCAGGCGCGCAGTGGCCATCGGCTGCGGTGGCACCATCGGTGGCGCGTGGATCGTCGCGACGCTCAAGGCGCTGTCCGATCATATCGGCGTGCAGCCATCGGAATTCGATGTCCTGCAGGGAACGTCGGCGGGCGCGGAGATGGTGACCATGCTCGCCGGGGGCGTCGGCACCGACGAACTCGTCGCGATGCAGCGCGGGCGGGCCGAGGATCCGCGTCTGCGTGCACATCTGGCGGCAACCCCGTCGGGGATCCCGCCGCTACCGGTTCCGCGGCCGCTGTCGCCCGGGTTGGCGCGACGGCGGTTCCCGTCGCCCCTGGCGCGGATGACCGGTGTCGCACCCACCGGCCGCGGCAATCCCGCGTGGCTCCAGGCCCTGGCCGATGCCTACGACACCGCAGAGAATCCGTTGCCCCACAGCAGGGCCCGCATGGTGGCCTTCGACATCGATCGCGGCGAACGTGTCGCCTTCGGTTCGCCCGGTGCACCGGCGGCGACCGCCGGAGAGGCGCTGCGTGCATCGTGGGCCATTCCGGGCTGGATGCCGCCGGTGACGATCGGCGGCCGCCGGTACGTCGACGGCGGTGCGGCATCGACCGCGTCGATCGACCTCATCGGCCCGGAGGAAGCGGATGTCATCTATGTGATCGCACCCATGGCTTCCGAAGCCGGACAACGGGTTCCGGGTATCGGCGGGGTGCTGGAGGATCGTCTCCTACGGCAGCCGATGTCGGCCGTCCTGCATCAGGAGATCGACCGGGTGCGCGCCCGGGGCACGACCGTGGTCCCGATCCTGCCGGATCGGCATGCACTCGCCGGGCTCGGCGCCAACTTCATGAACCGCGGGCACCGCGAAGCCGCATTCGAATCCGCCATGGAGACAGCCGACTACACCGTCGGACGGGCCCTCGATCGCGCGGATGCCGCGCTGTGACCGCCGACCGCAGTCCACGCATCGTCATCATCGGGGCGGGTGTCGCGGGTATCGCGGCCGCCCACACCTTCGTCGAGGCCGGGTTTACCGACCTGGTGATCCTCGAGAAGGGGTCGGACGTCGGGGGTGTGTGGCACTGGAATCGCTACCCCGGGCTCACCTGTGACGTGCCGTCGCAGATCTATCAATTCGGTTTCGCGCCGAAGGCCGACTGGAGTCACATCTGGGCCACCGGTGCCGAGATCCAGCGGTATCACCGTGACGTCGTCGATGAACTCGGTCTGGACGCGTATCTGCGCCTCAACTCCGAAGTCCTTGCGGCGGACTGGGATGAGGACAGCAAGACCTGGTCGGTGACCACCGCCACCGGCGAGACGCATGTCGCCGACTTCGTGATGTGCGCGACCGGCGTGCTGCATCACCCATTCGTTCCCGACATCCCCGGACTCGCCACCTTCACCGGTCCCATCGTGCACACCGCACGGTGGGACGACGAGATCGTCACCGCGGGCAAACGGATCGCCGTGATCGGCACGGGATCGACCGGCGTGCAGGTGGTGTCGGCTCTCGTGTCGGAGGCGGAGCGGCTCATCCACTTCGTGCGCTCGCCGCAGTGGGTGCTGTGGGCGCCGATGGGCGTCCGGCAGTCGAAGCTCGTCGCGGCCGCGCTGGGGCGACTGCCGCGTGTGCACCGGGCGATGTTCGGCGGACTGGTCCGTACCACCGGGATCTTCACCGACGTCGTGTTGCGTCCCTCGTGGCGCCGTCGCGCCGTGCAGCGATACGCACGCCTGTCCCTGTGGGCTCAGGTGCGCGACAAGGTATTACGGGAGAAGCTCACCCCCGACTATCAGCCGCTGTGTAAGCGGCAGGTGGTGTCGGGCACCTACTATCGCGCTATCACACGCGACGATGCCGAACTCGTCACCGACGATATCGTCGAGGTCACGCCGACCGGTATCCGCACCGCGGACGGCGTCGAGCGGGACATCGATGTGATCGTGCTGGCCACCGGATTCCGGGCACACGACTACATGCGGCCGATGGCCATCACCGGACGGGACGGCGTGACGATCGACGACGCCTGGGACAAGGGGCCGCGCGCCTACCGGATGACGGCCATCCCCGGCTTCCCCAACCTGTTCACGATCCTCGGTCCCAACTCGCCGACCGGCTCGATTCCGTTGCAGCACTCCGCGGAACGGACCGCCGAGTACATCGTCGGCTGGCTGCGGCGCTTCCGGGACGGGGAGGTGGAGGCGGTCGAGGTGACCGAGGAGGCCACCACCCGCTTCACCGACGACGTCGCCGATGCGATGGTCCCGACGGTCTGGAACACCGGCTGCAACTCGTGGTACTTCTCCGAGGCCGGAACCGTCGACCTCTGGCCGTACGATCGCTCGACCCTGGACCGGATGCTCACCGAGCCCGACCCGGCCGACTATCACGTCGACCGGGCCTGACATCTCCTGGGGTGCAAAGGATCTCGATACGGTCTCGGTTGGCGCCTCGACCTACTCGATCAGCGAAGCTGGGATCGCGTTGTTCTCCTGCTGATCGAGAGCGCGCGAGCGTAGCGAGTGGGCGTATCGAGATCTCAGAACAGCTGCCCGAGGTAGAACTCGGCGCCCTGATCGTCGCGGCACAGGGCCATCTGCCCGTATGCCTGACGATCGGGCTCGGTGATCACCGTGCCGCCCGCGGCACGCACCCGGCCGACCGCGGCCTCGATGTCGGCGACATTCCACATCGGTACCGCCACAGAGGTTTCCGAGCCCCCGGCGATTCCGACCTGTGGGTGCGTGTCGTCGACCTCCCAGCCGTCGTCGATACGGCCCGCCGTGAACGACCATCCCAGGACCGGCCCGTAGAAGGCGCGATAGCGCGCGCTGTCCGGTGTGTGCACCGTGAGGTAGGACAGTTCCCCGACGCCGCGTGGGTGCTGTTCTGCGCGTGGCGTATCGGGTGCGGGAACGTGCACGGAGAAGCGGACGCCCTGATCGTCGGTCGCGTCGATCACCCGGACGCCGTCACGGGCCACCTCGTCGACGTCCCCCGCGGTCCCGCCGGCGGCAATGATCGCGGCCCGGGCGGACTCGAAATCGTCGACTGCGTACACGCAGTACAGAGTGTTCATGCCGTAGTCGCCGGCCTGTGAGAGGCCCAGCCGGTGGCCGAGATTCGTGACCTGACGGGTCTCCGGGTCGTAGTCCCAGCCCAACACCGAGCCGTAGAAGGCGACCGCGCGTGCCACATCCGGGGTTTGCAGCGAGGCGTACACCAGGTCGCCTTGCCGCACGCGTGACGGCGCGGGTGTAGCCGCGGACGGACCGGTCAGCATCCAGCGGTGCCCGAACGGGTCGACGATCGTCCCGGTGCGGTGGCCGTACGAATCATAGGGCTCCCGCGTGACCGCCGCGCCCCCGCGCGACGCCTCGGCGACGGCGACGTCGACGTCGGGGACATCGAGCATCAGGCTCACCGAGACATGTCCGGCGGCCGGAGCGCGCAACCCCATGTCGGGGAACTCGGCCGCGAGATAGATGGTGCCGCCGCCGATCTCGAGTTCGGCATGACCGATGCGATCGTCGTCCATGACGATCGGCTCGCCCACCAGCCGCGCACCGAGGTGATCGACATACCAGTCGATGGCCGCACGCCCGTCGGTGACGGCGAGGTACGGCAGGGCGCCGGGGCGCGGAAGACGTTCGGCAGCAGGGGTTTCCCGCACCGGCGCGGTTGTCGCAGTGCTCATGATGACTCCTTCCGGGAGTGTTGCGCCACGCTCGAGCCGGTCGCGCAGTACGTTCGCGAATCCGGAGTCGGGTGTGATGGGTTCCGACCATGCGGGGCCGTCGGCAGCACGAAGGGCCACGAACGGATCGGACCACTCGCGTTCGTCGTCGCGGTGCGTGTTCATGCGTGACCTCCTCTCGGTTGCCGCCCGCCGGACGGTGGGCTGTGGGGTGGTGATCCGTCGGGTTCCGGGCCGGCGTCGGGGTATGCCTCCCGAAAGGCTCTCTTGGCGCGCGTGAGCAGTGCCTCGGTCGCGCCGGGGGTGCGGCCGAGGTGGGCGGCGACCTCGGCGACCGGGAGGTCGTCGACGTAGCGCAGGGTGAGCACGGCCCGGTGGCCGGGGGAGAGCCGCGCGAGCGTCGCGTGGGCGACGAGCCGGTCGAGGTGGACGTCCCAGTGATCGGCCGGGGACTCGGGCACCTCGTCCACGGGTTCGGGGATGCGCTGCTTCGCACGCCAGTGATCGGCCAGTTTGTGTCGAGCCACACCGATCAGCCACGGGGTCGACGGCTGCATGGTCGCGTCACGCCGCACGGTGTCCATCGCCGCGAGAAAGGTCTCGGACGTCAGATCCTCGGCGACGCGACGATCCGTGCATCGCCGGTACAGATAGCCGTAGACCGCGGGCAGCGCGTCGTCGTACACCGCCAGCAATGCCTGGGCTCCCCGGCCCCGTGGGCCCTCGCGTTCGCCACTCACATACTCATCGTCGTACGCGGGACGAAGAATCCGACGCCGCATACGGAAATTGATTCGTCGCCGAGTCCACACCCCGACACGTGGGTGCGCCGCCGATCGCAGTACGCGATCGGCGGCGCAGGCGGTGACGACTGTGGACTGCTGCCGGGCTACTTCCGCACGGCGGCCATCACGGCGTCGGCCACCGCATCCGGGCGGTCCAGTCCGACGAAGGTCAGCGAGTCGGGGACCTCGGTGAAGGGAACGTCGCCGAAGACCGCGGCGAACCGGCGACCGTGTTCGGGCGTGAAGCACCGGTCCTGCATGCCCCACACGAAGGAGACCGGAACGGTCACCCGGGACATCAGGGGAGTGATCCGGGCGAGTTCGTCGGGATCGATGGTGCGGAGGAATGCGGACAGGTCGTCGCGGATGCGGGGGTCGGTCCGCAGTGGTTCGAAGACGTCGCGGGTGAGTTCGGCGTTCCGGTTGTGGGTGAGCAGTCCGACGCCGAGAGGTGAGTGCCGGATGGCCGTCACCTGGAGCGGTCCGGCGATGGCGAGGCGGGTGAAGGTCGGGTTCTTCATCAGCCCGAAGATCAGCCGGAAGGGTTGCGGCGGAAAGAGATCGAAGGCGTCGCAGTTGGTGAAGACCAGCCGGCCGACCAGATCGGGATCGTCGGCGAGCGCGTATTGGGTGATCGCACCGCCGGTGTCGTTGGCCACGAGAGTGGCATCCGACAGTCCGAATTCGTGGACGAACTCGGTGACGAGCGAGGCCGCGCCGCGGACGGATCGATCGTGGCCCGGGCCCCACGGGATGCGGTGTGAACCGAGCGGCAGGATCGGCAGGTAGCAGCGGTGGCCTGCGGCGGCGAGGAGGTCCGCGACCGACGTCCACAGCCGGTTGTCGACGGCGACACCATGGATGAACAGGACGGGCGGATGGGGTGAGTCGGCGGGACCGACGACGTCGTAATCGATGGTGCCGGAGGGGAGTTCCACGGTTGCCATGGGTGCGGGCGCCTTCCGTATAAGGTGTGACTGTCATTTACGAACACTCAGTACGGAAGTTACATACAGACAGAATGAATGTCAATCGTCGAAGCCAGGCCGAACGCACCGCGGCGACCCGCGCCGCGCTCGTGCGCGCCGGTCGTCACCTCTTCGGAGAACACGGTTACGCGGAGGTCGGCACGCAGGCCATCGTCGAGGAGGCCGGTGTCACGCGTGGCGCGCTCTATCACCAATTCGATGACAAGAAGGGGCTTTTCGCGGCCGTCTACGACGATGTCGAGCAGGGCATCGTGGCCCGGATCGCCACACGGGTCGGAGAGTCGGCGGCCGACGATCCGATCGATGCGCTCAAGGCGGGGGCCCGGATCTTCCTCGAGCTCGTCACCGAACCGGCGGTCCACCGGATCACGCTCGTCGATGCGCCGTCGGTGCTCGGTTGGGTGGAATGGCGGGCGCGTGGGGAGGAATTCGGCTTCGCGCTCATCGAGGGCCTGATCGCGACGGCCATCGAACAGGGGCGGGTGGCCCAGCAGCCGGTCCGGCCGATCGCCCACGTGGCCGTCGGCGCGCTCGACGAGGCCGCGCTCTACGTCGCCGCCGCCGACGATCGTCCGGCCGCGACGGCGGAGATGGTGGTCGTGATGGACCGGATCATCGATTCGTTCACGATCGACCGATGAGTTCCCGCGCGGCACCCGGTCGGTATGGGTATGGCAACCGCAACGATCAATTCCATGCTCCTGTCCACCGACGATCCGCAGCGTCTCGCACGCTGGTACGCAACGGTTTTCGAGGCCGAGGTCCAATCAACACCCGGTGACGGCTACTCGGTCGTCGGCCTGGACGGCTTCTACCTGATGTTCGACAAGCGTGACGACGTGTCGGGACCCAACACGAACGGCGCCCGGGCGATCCTCAATGTCGAGGTCGACGACCCGGAGGCCACCGCCCGGCGGCTCGACGGAGTCGGTGCGGAATGGGTCAGCCCCCTCGAGGACCGCGACGGCAACTTCTTCGGCACCGTTCGTGACCCCGACGGCAACTGGCTGCAGATCGTCCGGCTCAGTGACGAGCACGAAGCCGAGATGAGCGGCCCGGAGTCGGCCTTCAGCGGATTCGCGGTGCGTGACCTGGACGAGGCCGCGAACTTCTATCGCGACGTGCTGGGCATGCGGGTCCTGCGATTCCCGATGGGGATCCTCGGTGTGCGGATCAACCGGCAGACGACCGTCCTCGCCTATCCGAAGCCCGACCATCAGCCCGCAGCCTTCACCATCCTCAACATCCCGGTCACCGACATCGATCGGGCCGTCGACGATCTGGCCGCGAAGGGTGTCGCCTTCCTCCGTTACGACGGGTTCGATCAGGACGACCGCGGCATCGCGCGCGGGGCCGGCGGCGGACCGGACATCGCGTGGTTCACCGATCCGTCGGGCAATGTCATCTCCGTTCTCTCGAGCGCCGGCCAGGAGTGAGCCCCGCGGCTGCGGAAAACATCGTCGTGAGAGACCTTCGAGGGCAAATTGCCCTCGGACCGCGCTGAGGGCGATGTTTTCCGCAGCCTTTCCGATGATCCGTCGCCCGTTCGCTGAGGGCGTAGCGGTGCTGCGTCGAGTCCGGAACATGCCGACGACGTGCACGGTTGAAGCAGTCAGACCCCCGCCGGGTTCGTTCGGATGAATTCTCCGGACGGGCGTTAACTGCAGGTGCATGACACACGACCTCTAGACTGGAAGCAGGCTGGTCGTCGTGTACCTCGACCACGTGGAACGCACACCCAGAAGTGTGCGACCTCACAACAGTGGTCACCGACGGCCGGGGCGCTAGCAAACGAGGGAGAACAATGTTCGAACGGTTCACCGACCGCGCACGCCGGGTCGTCGTCCTGGCGCAAGAAGAAGCGCGGATGCTCAACCACAACTACATCGGCACCGAGCACATCCTCCTGGGTCTGATCCACGAGGGTGAGGGTGTCGCCGCCAAGGCGCTCGAGTCCCTCGGGATCTCCCTGGAGGGTGTGCGAAGCCAGGTCGAGGAGATCATCGGCCAGGGCCAGCAGGCACCGTCCGGGCACATCCCGTTCACGCCGCGCGCCAAGAAGGTCCTCGAGCTGTCGCTGCGCGAGGCGCTGCAGCTCGGCCACAACTACATCGGCACCGAGCACATCCTGCTCGGCCTCATCCGCGAGGGCGAGGGCGTTGCGGCGCAGGTGCTGGTCAAGCTCGGCGCCGACCTCAACCGGGTGCGTCAGCAGGTCATCCAGCTGCTGTCCGGTTACCAGGGCAAGGAGCCGCAGGAGGCGGGCACCGGCGGTCGCAGCAGCGAATCCGGCACGCCGTCGACCTCGCTGGTCCTCGACCAGTTCGGCCGCAACCTGACGGCCGCCGCGAGCGAGGGCAAACTCGACCCCGTCATCGGTCGCGAGAAGGAGATCGAGCGGGTCATGCAGGTGCTGTCCCGCCGCACCAAGAACAACCCGGTGCTGATCGGCGAGCCCGGCGTCGGCAAGACCGCCGTCGTCGAGGGACTGGCGCAGGCCATCGTCAACGGCCAGGTGCCCGAGACCCTCAAGGACAAGCAGCTCTACACCCTCGACCTCGGTTCGCTGGTCGCGGGCAGCCGCTACCGCGGTGACTTCGAGGAACGCCTCAAGAAGGTGCTCAAGGAGATCAACACCCGCGGCGACATCATCCTGTTCATCGACGAGCTGCACACGCTCGTCGGCGCGGGTGCCGCCGAGGGCGCCATCGACGCGGCCAGCATCCTCAAGCCGAAGCTGGCGCGTGGCGAACTGCAGACGATCGGTGCCACCACCCTCGACGAGTACCGCAAGTACATCGAGAAGGACGCCGCCCTCGAACGCCGGTTCCAGCCGGTCCAGGTCGGCGAGCCGTCGGTGGAGCACACCATCGAGATCCTCAAGGGTCTGCGCGACCGCTACGAAAGCCATCACCGGGTGTCCATCACCGACGGTGCGCTGGTGGCCGCGGCGACTCTGGCCGACCGCTACATCAACGACCGGTTCCTGCCGGACAAGGCGATCGACCTCATCGACGAGGCGGGCGCGCGTATGCGCATCCGCCGGATGACCGCTCCGCCGGACCTGCGGGAGTTCGACGACCGGATCGCCGATGCCCGTCGCGAGAAGGAATCCGCGATCGATGCGCAGGACTTCGAGAAGGCGGCCAGCCTCCGCGACAAGGAGAAGACCCTTGTCACCGAGCGTGCCGAGCGTGAGAAGCAGTGGCGCAGTGGCGATATGGACGTCGTGGCCGAGGTCGACGACGAGCAGATCGCCGAGGTGCTGGGCAACTGGACCGGTATCCCGGTCTTCAAGCTCACCGAGGAGGAGACCACCCGTCTGCTCCGTATGGAGGAGGAGCTGCACAAGCGGATCATCGGTCAGGAGGATGCCGTCAAGGCCGTCTCCAAGGCGATCCGCCGTACGCGTGCGGGTCTGAAGGATCCGAAGCGTCCGTCCGGCTCGTTCATCTTCGCCGGCCCGTCCGGTGTCGGTAAGACCGAGCTGTCCAAGGCGCTGGCGAACTTCCTGTTCGGCGAGGACGACGCACTCATCCAGATCGACATGGGCGAGTTCCACGACCGCTTCACCGCGTCGCGGCTGTTCGGTGCTCCTCCCGGGTACGTCGGCTACGAAGAGGGCGGCCAGCTCACCGAGAAGGTGCGCCGCAAGCCGTTCTCGGTGGTGCTCTTCGACGAGATCGAGAAGGCGCACTCGGAGATCTACAACACCCTGTTGCAGGTCCTCGAGGACGGCCGTCTCACCGACGGTCAGGGCCGCACGGTCGACTTCAAGAACACCGTGCTGATCTTCACCTCGAACCTCGGCACCTCCGACATCTCCAAGGCGGTGGGCCTCGGCTTCACCTCCGGTGATGACTCGCAGTCCAACTACGAGCGGATGAAGCTCAAGGTCAACGACGAGCTGAAGAAGCACTTCCGGCCCGAGTTCCTCAACCGTATCGACGACGTGATCGTGTTCCACCAGCTCACGCAGGACGAGATCATCCAGATGGTCGATCTGATGATCGGTCGCGTCGAGACGCAGCTGAAGAACAAGGACATGGAACTCGAACTCACGGATCGGGCGAAGAAGCTGCTGGCCAAGCGCGGGTTCGACCCGGTGCTCGGTGCCCGGCCGCTGCGTCGCACGATTCAGCGTGAGATCGAGGATCAGCTCTCCGAGAAGATCCTCTTCAACGAGCTGACCGCCGGCCAGATCGTGCTGGTCGACGTCGAGGGCTGGGACGGCGAGGACGACGGCGAGGACGCCAAGTTCACGTTCACCGGTTCGGAGCGTCCGCGGGAGCTGCCGGATTCGCCGGTGGTGCTCAGCCAGGCAGGCGAGGGCAACTCCGACGCGAGCTAGTCCCTGACGAACGGAGAACCCCGGTGCCGGTGGCGCCGGGGTTTTCTGCTGTCCGGGGGTGCGATCGACTCATGCTGCCCCTGCGGTGCCGTCGCCGATATGGAACTGTCGAGGCATGGCCTATCGGTACACGAATCTGACGGGGGCCGTGCGGGACGCGTCCTCTCCGCTGCGGAGATATTTCGACGAGCGCTTCCCGAACGTCAAGCCGCTGCAGCGGACCTACCGCGAGACGAGTGGTCCGATCCTCGTCGAGCCCGGGACGGCGAACCCGGCGATCGTCGGTGCGGCCTTCGATTTCCAACTGCGGTTCACGCTGGAACCGTCGGTCTTCCCGGCGGTCGCCACCGCGGCCTTCGTGCAGCGGCCGACAGAATTCCGGGCGATCGGGGACGTCGCGGTGATCGCGAGGGACGCGGCCCGGGGCGGTGACACCGAGACGCTGGGCCGGGCGTGCTGGGCCCTCGCGTGGACGACGGATGTCTACCGGAGCGGAGGGGTGGTGGCCGGCTCGCCTCTTCGCCGCCTGCTCGCCCGGCCGGGCGGTCTCACCACCGACGGACTGCTCGGATTGGCACCTGCCGATGGGCTGCGGCAGCTGCGGGAGATGGGGGCGCTGGCGGAGACCCGTTTCGTCCCACATGTGCGCGGGCCGTACGAGCTCGGGCCCACATTCGATGGATCGGACTACTGTCCCGCGGATGCCGACCTCATCGCCGATCATCTGCTCATCGACGTCAAAACGCGTGCGGGCCACAAGAACCCACGGACCGGGGTGCGTTCGGACAGTCTGCCGACCGTGGACATCTATCAGCTTCTGGCCTATACGATGTTCGACCGGTCCGATACGTACGGGATTCGCGGTGTCGGCATCTACTCGGGACGCTACGGTGGCCTGCACACCTGGGCGCTCGACGAGTTCTTGCGGACACTCGCTGGGGAGGATGTGGATGTGCGCCGCGTTCGCGCGCGCGTCTGGTCGCTGCTCACCCGGCCGTAGGTCCGCTGATCGGGTAGTCCGAGGCGCTGGCCGAGGACGGATCGAGATCGATCATTTCCCGAGCGATCGATCGGGAGCCACGTAAGGTGAGTGCGTGCCCTCATTGTCTGACACCGCGAACGCAGAGTCCGCCATCGTCGTCGAACGCGACGGCGACATCGCCGTCCTCCGGCTGAATCGCCCGGATCGCCTGAACGCCTTCACCTTCGGCATGGGGGAGGAGTTGCGGGCGGCACTCGACGCGACCGACGCCGACGATTCGGTGCGTGCGGTGGTCATCACCGGGACGGGGCGTGCGTTCTGTGCGGGAGCCGATCTCGGCGCCGGTGCGACGACCTTCGAACTCGAGGAGTCCGAGCCCGGGGTCGTGCCCCGGGACTCGGGTGGCCTGCTGACGCTGCGGATCTTCGAGTCGCTGAAGCCCGTCGTCATGGCGATCAATGGTCCGTGTGCCGGTGTCGGCGTCACGATGACGCTGCCCGCGGATATCCGGATCGCTTCCGACGACGCGCGTTTCGGATTCGTCTTCACGGCGCGCGGACTGGTGCCCGAGGCGTGTTCGAGCTGGTTCCTGCCGCGTCTCGTCGGACTGCCGACGGCCCTGCGCTGGACCCTGCCGGCGAAGATGGTGTCGGCGGAAGAAGCGCTCGACGCCGGCCTGGTCCAGCAGGTGGTCCCCAAGGAGGATGTCGTCGCGACGGCCGTCGCCGCGGCCCGTGACCTGACTTCGGGATCGGCGCCGGTGTCGCTCGCGCTGACGCGGCAGTTGCTGTGGCGGATGGCGGGTGCGCCCGACCCGATGGTCGCGCACGAGGCGGATTCGAAGGCGATCTACTACCGGGGCACGATGCCCGACGTCGCCGAGGGGGTCACCGCGTTCCTGGAGAAACGTGACGCCGTGTTCACCGATCGGGTGTCGGCGGATTTGCCGGATATCTTCTGATCCGCGGTCACCATTGCGGCGATTTACGCCCGCCCACAACGGTTTTGCGGTGAGTGTGGGCGTGATCACGCCGGTCCGGTGAGGTCCACGGGACCGCATGTGTGAGACTTCTTCTCATGCGCCGCTCCCTGCTCACCCGTGCCGCGACGGTGGTCGCCGCGAGTGCTGCGATCGCCTCGGTGGTGATCCCCGGAACGGCCGCGCCCGAGTTTCCTGCTCCGCAGACGGATTCGGCCGGTGAGTCGCGGGACGCCGCACACCGCGGGGCCGATGTGCACGACGGGCGATATGCGGGCAAAAAGTATGTCGCGCTGGGCAGTTCGTACGCATCCGGCCCCGACTCCGCGCCGCTGGCGGACCGGATCTGCTTCCGGACGCGCGACGACTATCCCCACCGGGTGGCGGCCGCGACCGGTATGCGGCTGACCGACATGTCGTGTTCCGGCGCGACGACCGACAATCTTCTCGATCAGCCACAGGGCCGCCATCGACTCCGCCCCCAGATCGGTGCCGTGACAAGCGATACCGACGTCGTGACCATCACGACCGGCGGTAACGATCTCGGCTATGTGGGCCGGCTCACGACCGAGGCGTGCACGAACGCGGTCGGTCCGGCGGCCGGACTCCGTCAATGCGTGCGCGGCCACGTCGTCCGGCCGGCACCGACCGCCGTCGACTACACACTCGTCGAACGCGACATCGCCGCGTTGGTGACCACGGTCCGTGCCCGCGCGCCGCATGCGCGGATCCTGGTCGTCGACTACCCGCCCGCACTGGCCTCGGCCGCCGATGTCTGTGCACGCGCTCCGCTGACGCCCGCGCAGGCGGCCACCACCATGCAGGTGTTCGGCGGACTGGCCCAGGCGACCGCCATGGCGGCGGCCCGCACCGGCGCGCAACTGGTGGAGGCATCGAAAGCCGGTGCGTCGCACACGGTGTGCTCGCCGGAGCCGTGGCTGCACGGGCTCGAACGACCGGTGCCGTTTCATCCGAATGCGCGCGGCAGGGCCGCGGTCGCCGAACTGGTCGTCGCCGCGCTGGCCTGAGTCGACCGGTCAGGCCACGACCGACTGTGCCGCGCGGTAGCGGTGCCGGTACACGGCGACCGCCGAGATGATCAGCAGTGCGCCGGTCGCCGACACGAGGGTGGCCGCCTGAATGTCGAAGAGGACCCGCACGACGAGGCCGAGAACAACGGCGGCGATGCCGACCGCCATCGATCGTCCGGCGTTCTGCTCGCGCCAGTCGATGGTGCTGCGACCCGTGGTGATGAGGCTGATGGGGCTGCGCCGCAACACTTCCACCACGAAGACGGTCAGCACGACGGTGGCGACGAAGGATGCGGCGATCACCACGCCGGGTGACTTGTCCAGGTTCTCGAGGATCTGTGGGCGCAACTCCGCGAGCACCAGTGCGTGTGACAGGTAGATGGCGAAGGATCGATCGGACGCGGTGCGCATGACCGCGTCGGTGACGGAGCCGGGCCGCCTGCGGTTCTGCCACATCGTGCCGAAGACGTAGAGCATGACGATGATCGCGACATAGGCCAGGGTGTTCTGCAGCATGAAGGCGTTGGTCGCACGTGTCACGCTGGTGCCGCTGTCCACCTCGTCCACGTAGTAGAGCAGCGTCGCGAGAATGATCAGCGAGCCGAGCCCGAGCAGTTGCCACCGCCACCGCACCATGAATGCCTGGAAGGCCTCGTAGTGCATCGCGGCCACGCAGCCGGCGAGCACGAAGAACTGGTAGGGGAACAGCGTCACCACCAGATGCCGCCACAGGGTGCCGAGCGGGCCGTCGTCGAAGATCGGCAGCGGCGGGCGCACCATCAGGTACATGATGGTCACCTGGAACGCGAGGCTCAGCGCCAGCAGGTAGCGGTGAAATCCCCAGGTGCGGCGCAGAATCCACAACAGCAGCGGGAAGATCGCGTAGATCTGCATGCTGACGGACAGGAAATACAGGTGATACCAGGCATTTCCGGTGATCAGGTCATACCCGATACTCTTCGCGGTCGTAACCAGGTGACTCAATGAGTCGAAATATGTTCTCAGCCCGGCAAATCCGCCACCCTCGTAGCGGCCGTAGGTCCAATAGAACAGCGACCACACCAGGAAGGGCAGGCCGATCAGCTTGTAGCGGCGGCGCCAGAACGGGATCGCTTTCAGTTCCCGGTTGCGGTACTGGTAGGTGAGGACGAAGCCGGTGAGGGCGAAGAACCCGTAGCGGGTGTAGCGCAGGAGCAGTCCGAGGCCGCCCGCGGCGACATTCACCGGTGTCGCGATGCCCAGGACGACGTGATCGAGGATCACGCCTCCGAACGTGACGAGGCGCACCAGGTCCACCTGATAGAGGTGCTTGTCACGCTTCTTCGGTGCAGGCTCGGAGCCGTTGGTGTCTTCCGGTGCGACCGTGGGGGTTTCGTCCGGCTTGCCGGACTTCGGATGGGCTGTCGCCGGTTGTTCGGTAACCATCGTCGCCCTCCTGTCGCTCGGTACCGCGCTGCGCGCGACGACATCCGTCCGGCGAAGGTGTTGGCCCGGACGCGAGTCGCATTCACTCGCACGGATTTCCGACGTCGCATGGCACGACGATGTGCACACGGCCCGAATGTCTGCGGAGACGTTACTCCATCCGGCTGAGTGGATATCGTGCGGGCGCGTGCCGGTGTCGCCACACCGCCACCCCGAGTGCTGAGGCCAGGAAGCAGGCCACGGCGCCGACGGCCAGTCCGGCCCGTGCACCCGCGGCCTCGGAGATGGCGCCGATGATCGGGCCACCGATGGGGGTGGTGCCCATGAACGACACCGACCACAGGGACATGACCCGGCCACGCATCTGCGGGTCCGAATTCAGTTGCAGGGTGGCGTTGCCGGTGGACATGAACGTCACACTCAGCCATCCGACGAAGAACAGCGCGATGACGGCAACCGTGAGATTGGGGGAGATCGCGGTCAGCGCGATGGTCACCCCGAAGCCCGCGGCCGCGATGGTCAGGGGGCGCACGCCGGTCGTTCCCCTCGCCGCGACCAGGAGTCCGCCGACGACCGCGCCGAGACCCATGGCCGACGTCATGAAGCCCAGTGCCTGGGGGCCGCCCTCGAAGGTGTCCTTCGCGGCAGCGGGCAGGGAGACCTGGAATTCGTAGGCAAGGGTGCCCACCAGCGCCATCATCACCAGAGGCACCCACAGTGCGGGGATCCCCGCGATGTAGCGAAAGCCCTCACGGAGCTGGCCTTTCGCCCGGACCACCCGTTCCTCGCGTTCGATGGTCGCGGTGTTCATCGCGACCAGCGAGACGACAACCGCGACGAAACTGATCGCGTTGATGGTGAAACACCACCCGGCGCCCACGGCGGCGAGGAGTACGCCGGCCACGCCCGGACCGATCGCGCGGGCGGCATTGACCATCACCGAGTTGAGGGTGACGGCGTTTCGGATCAGCGCCTGGCCGACGATCTGATGAATGAATGCCTGCCGTGCCGGATTCTCGAAGGCGTTGTTGAGGCCGAGCAGCAGGGCCAATACACCGACGTGCCAGATCCGGACGGCACCGGTCAGCGTGAGTACCGCGAGGACAGCGGCCAGCAGACCCATCACCGACTGCAGGATGATCATCAGCCGTCGGCGGTCCACCCGGTCGGCGATCACCCCCGCGTACGGGCCGAGGAACAGGATCGGCAGTGCCTGTAGGGCCACGATCAGCCCGAGGATCGACGCGGAATCACTGAGCGTCAGGACCAGCCACGCCTGCGCCGTGGCCTGCATCCAGGTGCCGATGAGGGAGATCGCCTGACCGAAGAAGTAGAGGCGGTAATTGGGGTTGGCGAGCGACGCGAAGACGCCGTCACGCGTGGTGGGCGCCGACGCGGTGAGGGGACTGTCCGGTTCGCGCTTCTCGGGTTCGCGGATGTCGGACATTGTTCCCATGATAGGTGTGTCGGCGGTGGCGGGGGCGAGCCGACGAGCGCCGCGTCGCTTCCTGACCGCTACCGCGATACCGCTCGCCTCGGATGGCGAGCGGTATCGGACAGGTCAGCGAGAGCTGCGGCCGTTCCAGTTGGCCAGACGTTCGGTGGGCCCCGCGTCGGGTGCGGATTCGACGACGGCGGCGAACGGAACCGCGTCGTCGGCGCGGATCTCTGCGGGGATGAACTGTCGTGCGACGGCCAGTGTGGCCTCGACGATTGCCGGATCGGCCTCACTGTCCTGCCCGGTCGCGGTGGCGAGATCCCAACCGTGGGTGAGGGTTTCGTTGACATATCCCCAGAGCGCGCCGGCGCCGGGTACCTCGCCCCAGGGGACCGTGACCATCCGGACGAGCGTGGCGTCGTCCGACCACAGATCGATGGCGCGACCGGTGAGCTCCGCGTACGTCGCGGCATCGTGCCGGGCGTCGGCGGTGTTGACGGTCATCGCGTCGTCGCCCTGACCGAGGGCCACGGCACGGCATGCGGTGCCGATCAGGTGGCCGGCCAGGGCGCGGACGTCGAATTCCGTGCACGGTGTGGAGAAACCCAGCTGATCGTCGGTGACGCCCTCGAGTAGGGCGGTCACCCATGAGGTGGCGGCGGCGTAGTACGGACGGGGATCTGCGGGCTGTGCGGTCATCGGGATGTCCTTTCGTCGTTCGGTGACATCAGTCAGTCAAACCCCGATACCTGACATCTTCTGTCATGATTTCGGGGGAGGATTCGGGATATGCGTGCGGAACGGTTGATCGCCGTGCTCATGTTGCTGAAGCGGCATGAGCGGATCACCGCTGCCGCCCTGGCCGCCGAACTCGGGGTCTCCGAACGCACTGTGCTGCGCGACATCGACTCGCTCTCGCTGTCCGGCGTCCCGGTGTATGCCGAGCGGGGACGGCACGGAGGCTTTGCCCTGCTGCCCGGATATCGCACCGACCTCACCGGGCTGACCGTCGACGAGGCGACCTCGTTGCTCGCGGGGACGGGACGTCTGGACTCGCCCGCGTTCACGAGTGCGATGCGCAAGGTCGCGGCCGCGATGCCGGATCAGCAACGACAGCGTGCGGCACGAGCCGCTCAACGTGTTCTCGTCCGGCCCGAGGGATTTGTACGCGAGGCGCCGGAAGTCGATGCACTGGAACCATTGCAGGAGGCCGTCTTCGCCGGCCTCCGCGTCCGACTGCGCTACACGCGGCGCGGCGCGGACGAGGCAGCCCTACGCGTCGTCGATCCGATCGGACTCATCGCCGCGGGCGACGTCTGGTACCTCGTGGCCCACGTGGTCGGTCCGGAGGGACACGCCTCCGGTACCGCCGCGTCGGAGCGGATGTACCGGGTGTCCCGAATGGCCGACGTGGAGATTCTCGACGAACCCGCGCAGCGGACCGACGACGTCGACCTCGCCGAGGTGTGGGAGCGTCGGCGCGCGTCCTTCCGCTCACAGTTCACGCCACTCGAGGTGGTGATCGACTGTGCGCCCGACGATGTCGCGCGGATCAGTGCGCCGCTGATCGTGGAGAAGGTGACCGCCGTCGACGGACCGGACGGTCGCGTGCGGGCGACTCTCCGCATCGGGGACGGCGAGCGCGCCGACCGTGTTCTCTGGTTCCTGATGTTCGACGTACCGCTCACCGTCGTCGAACCGGTCTGGCTCCGGGAAGCGTTGCGGGACAGGCTCGGTGAACGGATGCCGTGAGCAGGGGTCTCGATACGGTGGCTCGCTGCGCTCGCCGCCTACTCGACCGGCGAGAAGGAGTCGTCGATCGAGTCGCGCCGCCCGTTGATCGAGTAGCCCGCGAGCGCAGCGACCCCCCGTTGATCGAGTAGCCCGCGAGCGGATCGACCCCCCGTTGATCGAGTAGCCCGCGAGCGGAGCGAGCGTGCGTATCGAGATCACCGACCCAACCGTCGATCAGCGGCTGCCGGCGGCCGAATCACCCAGCAGCGCACCGGTACTCGTCTCACCGCCGTTGCGGTGTTCCTCCATCAACTCCACCAGCCGGACATTGTCGCCGTCGGCCAGCGCCTCGACCATCATGTCGTGTTCGGCGCACACCCGGCGGCGTGCGGCCGGATCGTAGAGATAGGCCGCGTGATACGGCATCGCCAGGTTCCAGAGTCGACGGAGCTCGGCGACGATCAGGTGGAGGCCGGACTGCTCGAACATGGCGAAGTGGAAGCGCTGGTTACTGATACGCATGGTGGGAACGTCGCCGGCATCGGCCGCCTCGGACACCAGGACGCCGAGTTCGCGGATCTCCTGCAGGGCTCCGGCATCGAGTCGGGGAATCGCCGACAGCACTTCACGTTCGAGAGCGGCACGCATGCGGTAGATCTGGTCGAACTCGCCCGGATCGAGGCGGGCGACGGTGTAGCCGACGTTCGGCTCGTGTCGCACGAGACCCTGTGTGGTGAGGTGCCGCAGTGCCTCCCGGATCGGCAGACGGCTCACCCCGAGCGTCTCGGCCATCGACTCCTGCCGGATCGGCTGTCCGGGGAGCAGCACCCCGGACAGGATCATCCGTTCGATATCGTCGGCAACACGTGCCGCGGTCTGTCCGGCCATCAGCCGGCGTCCGGTCCGAGAACCTGCGCGGTGCGCAACGCCGCGACGTCGTCCGCCGAATATCCCATGGCAGTGAGGATCTCATCGGTATGCGCACCGCGCGCCACCGGGGTCGTCGGTGGCCGGGTCGTCGACCGGCTCAGAGAGATGGGCACCCCGACACCGCGGTAGTCGTCGTTCTCGACGAACAGGCCCCGATGACGAACCTGTTCCGTGGTCAACGCCTGGTCGACGGTGTTGACCGGTGCGGCCGCCACGCCGGCCGCTTCGAGGCGCGGCGCCAGGTCGTCGCGTTCGAAGGTGCGGATGCGGTCCTGGAGTAGCGCGATCATGTCGTCGCGATTCGCATGGCGCTGCGCATTCGAGGCGAAGCGCGGATCCGAGGCGACGTCCGGGATGCCGAGGGCGTCGGTGAGGGAGCGGAATTGGCGATCGTTGAGCGCGCTGATGAACAGATCGCCGTCGGCCGCGGCGAAGACCTGGTAGGGCACGACCGTCGGATGCTGGTCGCCGGTCCGTGGGGACACGGTGTCGGCGGTTGCCCAGTTGGCGGTGTGCGGGTGCAGGATCGAGACGACGGCGTCGAGAAGGGTGATGTCGACGAGTTGTCCGCGGTTGCTGCGCATCCGCTCGAACAGGGCGAGGAGGATTCCGCTGAAGGCGAGACCCGCGGCCGTCATGTCGACGATCGGCACCCCGACCCGGAGCGGACCGCGGTCGGCGTAGCCGTTGACGCTCATCAACCCACCGTAGGCCTGCAGCACCGCATCGTATCCCGGTAGTCCGCCGAGGGGACCGTCGACGCCGTATCCGGTGATGCGGCAATAGATCTGCTCGGGGAACCGCTCGGCGAGCACCGTCTCATAGTCGAATCCCCAGCGGGCCATGGTGCCGGCCTTGAAGTTCTCCACCACGACGTCGGCGCCCGCGAGGAGATGCCCGAGGATCTCCTGCCCCTCGTCGGTGCGCAGATCCAGACAGAGGTTGCGTTTGTCGCGATTGAGGCCGGAGAAGTAGGCGCTGCTGCTCCCGTCGTCGGTGAACGGCGGTCCCCAGCCGCGGGTTTCGTCGCCGGCCGGTCCCTCCACCTTGATGACGTCGGCGCCGTGATCGGCGAGCATCTGCGTCGTGTACGGACCGGCCAGCACACGGCTGAGATCCAGTACCCGTATGCCGTGCAGAGGTGTGGTGGCCGGAGCCGCCGAGGATGCGGACCAGGCGGCGGCACCGTCGATGTCGGTCATTCGGTCTCACCCACGATGAGGTCCCATGGATCGGCACCCTCGTCGAGGATGCGCGCGGCGATCCGTTCATTCCATACGTGCTCGTCGCCCGCGCGGTCACGCCAGGTCCACAGCGATGTGGTGAAGCGGCCCAACGGATATTCGGCGGTGAAGCCGATGGCACCGTGGACCTGGTGGCCGGCCGCCGCGACCTCCTCGGCGTACCGGGAGGTGACGGACTTCGCCGCCGCGATGGTGGTGGACGTCGGCCGCTCGCCCGCCGCATCGGTGGCGGTCTCCATCAGCGTGGTCCGCGCCGCCAGTCCGGCAAGAGTCTGCTGGATGGCCTGGAACCGCGTCAGAGCGCGCCCGAACTGTTCGCGGTCACCCGCGTAGGCGAGTGTCGTGTCGAGAACGGCGCGCGCGGCCCCGGCGAGGGCCGTCGCATATCCCAGGGCAACTCGTGCCCGGATGTCGTCGGGCTCCACCGGCGACGGCGCGTGGAAAAGAGTTGGTGCCGAGGCGAGTACGACGTCGGCCACCGGGAGCCCGATCAGGTCGTGACCCACGCTCGCGGTGACTCCGTCGCCCGTCGCGTCGATGACGGCGACCGTGCCGGACCCGTTCGTCGCAGGTATCAGCAGGACCAGCACATCCGCATTCTCCAGATGGGAAATGTCGGTGGCGGTCCCGGTGATGACGACGTGATCGCCATCCGTTCGGCTGGTTCCGTCGAACCCGAGTGCCAGGGCTGCCGTGGTGTTCTCGGCGAGCGGATATCCGGCTCGTGCGCATAACCATGCCGCCGTCCCGTGCTCGATGACAGGGGTGAGGGCGCCGTGACGCGCCAGTGCCCCCACCACGGCGAGGACGTCCTGCTGGTTAGGTGAATCGTCGTCGTACTCGCCGTCTCCCAGGGCGTCCAGAGCGGTGAAACCGGACGCACTCAGTTGTGACCAGACTCCGGAATCGATTCCTGTGCAGGGCGTTTCGGTGTCGATGTCGACCCGGTCCAGGATGGTCGCGACGCCGGCGAGGACCTCTGATCGCAGGGTGCTCATCGAATCCCCAATCCGCGGGCGACGATGCCGCGCAAGATCTCATTGGTCCCGCCCCGCAGGGTGAATGCCGGTGTGTGCAGGACCCCGTGGGCCAGGAGGCGTGCGAACGGATCGTCGGTGTCGCGTCGGGCGATGATCCCGCTCGATGCCCGGATCGCTTGCACGAGATCGCCTTCGAATGCCGAGCCGAGATCCTTGACCATCGCCGCGAGGACGTCGGGTGTGCCGCCCCGCGAGAGCTCGTCGGCCACCCGCAGGGACATCTGACGTAGTGCCCAGGCCTGTGCCGTGAGCGCGCCGAGGGTGCTGCGCTCCTCCGCGGTGGCGCCATCGGCCCGGAGCCGTTCCGCCCAGGAGCGCAGCAGGGGCATCGTGCTCAGATACCGTTCCGGCCCCGACCGTTCGAATGCCAGTTCCGACATCACCTGCGACCATCCCCGACCGCGTTCGCCGAGCAGCGCGGATTTCGGCACCACGGCGTCGTGGAAGATGACCTCGTTGAAATGTGCCTGGCCGTCGATGCTGCGAATCGGACGGATCTCGATGTCGGGGTGCGGTAGGTCGACGAGCAATTGCGAGAGGCCCGACTGACGGTCGTCGGGTCGACCGTCGGTGCGCGCCAACAGGATCATCGCGTGCGCGAGGTGTGCTCCGGTGGTCCACACCTTGGTTCCGGTGATGGTCCAGGTATCGCCGTTGTCGACGGCTCGGGTGCGTACGCTCGCCAGATCCGAGCCGGCATCGGGTTCACTCATGCCGATGGCGAAGAACATCCGGCCCTCGGCGATCGCGGGGATGTAGCGTCGCTTCTGGTCGTCGGTGCCGTTGGCGAGGATGCCCGGGGCCATCTGCCGGTCGGCGATCCAGTGCGCGGCGACCGGTGCACCGTGCGCCAGCAACTCCTCGGTGATGACGAAACGCTCTGTTGCCGTTCGTCCCTGGCCGCCGTACTCGGTGGGCATCGTCATCCCGAGCCAACCGCGGGCGCCGAGGCGTGCACTGAACTCCGGATCGAATCCGGTCATCCAACTGTCGGTGTCCGGCGTGAAGCGGCCGGTGTCGATCTCCTCACGGAGGAAGGTTCGGACGTCCGCGCGAAGTGCGGACAGTGTCGTGGCCGGTGGCGCGGTGGTCATGCGGCTACTTGCCCGGTCCGCGAGACGACCAGGCCTGCTTGCCCTTTCGGGACATCGACCACATCTGCACGCCACGCTCGATCTCCAGCGCCGACGACCAGTTCACCGCGGGCGGGCCGAGTTCCAGCCGCGCGCTGTTCATGATGCGGCGGGTGAGTTCCGGGTCGGCGGCCGCGGGGCCGGTCAGTCGATCGATGATGCCGGGCAGGTCGGCCACCGGTGCCGCGGTGTGAGCGAGTCCGCGCGCCACGGCCTCGGTCCCGCTCAGCGCCTGGCCGCAGGCAGCCATCGCGATGGTCTCGGACCACCCGACGGCACGCCCGAGCAGCGACAGATGGCCGCCTCCCGGATGGATGCTGCGTCCGAGAAAACCGCTGTCCAGCACCGCATCCGGGGTCGTCAGCAGGATATCGGTGGCCAGGGCGAGGTTCAGTCCGGCGCCCACCGCACCGCCGATCACCACCGAGATCGTCGGCACCGGAAGGCTTCCCACGCGGACGAACGCCGAATAGACGGCGGAGATGTTCTTGACGGCCTCGGGGGAGGCCGGATTGTCGGACGCGCTGGCCAGATTCCGCGTGTCGGCGCCGCTGCAGAAGTATTCGCCCGCCGCATCGACCACCACGACACCGATCGTCGTATCCGACTCGACCCGATCACAGAACTGCTCGATATCCGCGGCCATGTCCAGCGTGATCGCGTTCTTGCGCCGCGGATTGTTGAGGGTGAGACGGGCGACGCCGTCGGCGAAGGCCGTCCGGATCGTTGCCTCGGCGGGAGTGCTGTCAGTAGCCATGAGCGAGACCCTAGCAGATTGGATACAAAATGTGATCCGATACTGCCGTGCGGCTGGTCCTCGCCGCCGACTGCCCGGCCACACCGCCGCGCCCTGACTTTCGACGACTGCCCGCTTGTGTGAGCGGTTCGTCCGAGTGATGAATCGACGTTGAGATGGTTACTAGGATATGCAACCATCTACGTGCTGACCCTTGACGAGCAGGAGTGTTCATG
Source organism: Gordonia sp. B8661-1 (assembly GCF_059427765.1). Classification (NCBI taxonomy): domain Bacteria; kingdom Bacillati; phylum Actinomycetota; class Actinomycetes; order Mycobacteriales; family Gordoniaceae; genus Gordonia; species Gordonia sp. B8661-1. The sequence continues at coordinate 790,217 of NZ_JCAHRL010000001.1, read as the reverse complement.
GCCGACGAATCATCCGTTCTGACGTCGATCGACGGGCCGATAGCGTCGCTGACGCTCAATCGTCCGAAGTCGATCAACGCGCTGGATCATCCGATGGTGACCGCGATGGACTCCGCGCTGCGAGCCTGGGCCGAGGATGCCTCGATTGCTGCCGTGGTGTTGTCCGGCGCGGGGGAGCGCGGTCTGTGCGCGGGTGGCGACATCGTCGCGATCCATCGGGATGCATCGGCGCTCAGTTCTTCCGGTGCCGGCGATGCGGAGGCCGCGGCCTGTGCGTCCGCGGAGTTCTGGGCCGACGAATACCGGCTGAACGCGGAGATCGCGGAGTATCCGAAGCCGTATGTCGCGATCATGGACGGGATCGTCATGGGCGGAGGTGTGGGGATCTCGGCGCACGCGAACACCCGGATCGTCACCGATCGCACGCGCCTGGCGATGCCCGAGGTCGGGATCGGATTCGTCCCCGACGTCGGCGGGACGCATCTGCTGGCGCGGGTCGCCGACGGCCTTGGTGTCTATGCGGCCCTGACTGCCGGCTCGTTGCGTGGCGCCGACGCCATCGCGCTCGGCCTCGCCGATCACTACATCCCGGCCGACGATCTGCCCGCCTTCCGGGCCGCGCTGATCGAGCACGGCCTCGACGAGGCGCTCGCGACCTTCGCCCAGCAGCCGCCGGTGTCCGCGCTCGAGGCCGACCGGGAGTGGATCAGCGAGGCATTCGCCGCGGATACGGTCGCCGAGATCATCGATCGGTGCCGTTCGGTGGGAACTGATTCGGCGACCGCGACCGCCGACACCATCGCCGCGAAGAGCCCGACCGCACTCGCCGTCACCCTGCGGTCCCTTCGCGACGTGCACCCGGCGCTGCCCGATACGCTGCGTCGTGAGTACCGGGTGTCCCTGCGCAGCCTGCTGCATCCGGACATGGCAGAAGGGATTCGCGCCCAGGTGATCGACAAGGACCGGAACCCGGCCTGGTCACCGACAAGTGCAGGCGAGGTGTCCGAGGAGACCGTGGACGCCTTCTTCGCGCCGCTGCCCGACGGTCTCGAACTCGACATCCAGTGACGCACGACAATCACCGAACACAGGAGAATCCAGATGGCTGACCACGAGACGATCATCGTCGAACGCGACGGCCGCGTCGGCATCATCACCCTCAACCGGCCCAAGGCGCTCAACGCGCTGAATACCACTCTGATGGGTGAGGTCGTCGGTGCGGCAACCGAATTCGACCGCGACCCGGATATCGGCGCCATCGTCATCACGGGGTCCGACCGGGCGTTCGCGGCGGGCGCGGACATCAAGGAGATGTCGTCGAAGTCGTACGCCGACGTCGTCACCGAACAGTTCTTCGGTGCCTGGGACGACCTGGCGCGTCTGCGCACGCCGATCATCGCGGCCGTGAACGGCTACGCCCTGGGCGGCGGCTGTGAGCTGGCGATGCTGTGCGACATCCTGATCGCCGGCGACACCGCCGTCTTCGGCCAGCCGGAGATCAACCTCGGTGTCATCCCCGGCATCGGCGGATCGCAGCGGCTGACGCGCGCGGTCGGCAAGGCCAAGGCCATGGATCTCGTGCTCACCGGCCGTCAGATGAAGGTCGACGAGGCCGAACGCGCCGGTCTGGTGTCGCGGGTGGTGCCGGCCACCGACTGCCTGTCCACCGCGAAAGAAGTGGCCGCCACGATCGCCGGGAAGTCGTTCATCGCGTCGACCCTGGCCAAGGATGCGGTCAACCGGGCCTTCGAGACCACACTCACCGAAGGCCTGCGCGCCGAGCGGACCCTCTTCTACTCGACGTTCGCCACCGAGGATCAGACCGAGGGCATGGCCGCCTTCGTGGACAAGCGCGACCCGACGTTCACGCATCGCTGAGTCTCGCCGGACGCACCGTCGGATCGCCATCGTCGCACGTCACAACTGGCTAACAAGCCGGTCACCGACTTTGGTGAGGACGCACGAGTCGGATACTCTCAGTTACTAGTGTGACTGGAGTGGCTGGAGGGTCTGATGGTGCGTTGGTGTGGTGGCAATGGTCGGTTGGCCAAGCGGACCGCGGCGGTGATCGGTACCGCGCTGGCGGGCACGCTCGCGTTCGGCGCCACGTCCGCAGTGGCGGACCCGGCGCCGAAGTCCCACATCGACACGGTGATCCACGATTCGGCGCATCGGGTCACCGCGATCGTCTATTCGGCCTCCATGGACAAGATGATCCCGGTGACGGTCCTGCGGCCGCGCGATACCAGCAAGCCGAGTCCGACGCTCTACCTGCTCAACGGCGCGGGTGGTGGGGAGGACTCCGCGAGCTGGGCGATGAAGACCGACTACGAGAAGTTCTTCGCCGACAAGAACGTCAACGTGGTCACCCCCGTCGGCGGCGCGTTCTCGTACTACACCGACTGGGAACGTGACGATCCCGCGCTGGGCCGCAACAAGTGGTCGACCTTCCTGACCAAGGAACTGCCCCCGCTGATCGACAAGGAATTCAACACGACGAAGGCCAACGCCATCGCCGGGATCTCGATGGCGGGCACGTCGGTGCTCAACCTCGCCATCGCCGCACCCCGGCTGTATCGCGCGGTTGCCGCGTACAGCGGATGCGCGCGAACGAGTGATCCGCTGGGGCAGACCTACATCCGCATGGTCGTCGGTGACCGCGGACGGGCCGACGTGAACAACATGTGGGGCCCGATGGGCGGCCCCGGCTGGCGTGCCAACGATCCCTACATCCACGCTGCGAAACTGCGTGGCACCAAGGTGTACATGACCAGCGGTTCCGGATTGCCCGGGCCGTATGACCGGATCGATGCCCGCGGTGTCGACGGCGACCCGATGACGCTGGCGAATCAGGTCGTCCTCGGCGGTGTCATCGAGGCGGCGATCAACGCGTGCACGCGCGACATGGCCGACCGGCTGCGGCAGCTACGCATCCCGACACAGACCTTGTTGCGCCCCAACGGATCTCACTCGTGGGAGTACTGGGAGAACGATCTGCATCGCACCTGGCCGATGATCGCGGCGGATCTCAATCGCACGCAGCGCGTGGCCAAGCCGGTGAAGGGCCGCTGACGGGCGATCAGCTCGGACGGTCGCGCAGCAGCAGGCGAACGGTCAGCTCGAGTCGATTGGTGACGTCGGTGGCCGATGCGCGGCGCGTCAGCCACTGGACGAGATTCGACATCCACACGTCGGCGAGGACGTGCGCGATGGCCAGATCGTCCTCGGTGGGTTCGCCCTCCTCGACCATGGCGCCGGCGAGCAGTCGATCGATGATGCCCGCGACCTGATCCACCTCGGCGGTCGCGGAGGCGTCGGCGAACATGAAAGCGCGCGTCATGGCCTCGGTGAGCAGCGGGTCACGCTGCATCGCGTAGGTGATCATGTCGAGGACGTGGCGCAGTCGCTCCATGGCGTTGTCGCCGCGCAGCTGTGAACGGTCCACGCGCGCCTCGACGCGGCCGAGTTCGCGGGCCAGCGAGGTCACGAGCAGGTGGACCTTCGAGGGGAAATAGCGGTAGAGCGTGCCGACCGCGACATCGGCCTTCTCGGCCACGGTGCGCATCTGGACGGCGTCATAGCCGCCCTTGGAGGCGAGTGCGAGGGTGGCGTCCAGAATCCGGCGCCTGCGTTCACGCTGCGCGGCGGACCCGGTGTCGGCCCCGACCGACGACACCCCGGCCGCGGCATCGGGCGGGGCGTCCGCCGATGTTCCTGCCGATCCGATGCGTGTCATGAGTCTCGTACATCCTCACGTGGTCGAGGTGTTGACCGTGGCTACCGGTCGGCAACCACCCATGGCATATTAGAACAGGTTCTAATTGACCGTCACAACTCGACATTCAGAGGATTCACGTGACAATCGCCACGTCCACCGAACAGATCGCCGTCTGCGACGCGATCGCCACCTGGGCACAGGGTGCCCGTACCGCCGAGCTGGTCCGCGCGGACATCGACAAGCCCGCCGACCAGTGGGCCGGGCTGTTCGCCCAGCTCGCCGAATTCGGGCTGTTCGCCGCCGCCCTGCCCGAGGCCCGTGGGGGCTTCGGCGCGACCTTCGCCGACGTCGCCGCGATGATCGAACAGTGCGGGGCGAGTCTCGTACCGGGGCCGATCGGGCCCACGGTCGTGACCGCACTCGCGCTGGCCACCGTAACCGACGAACGCGCCGACGACCTGCTGGGCGCGCTCGCCGCGGGTGAGACGCCCGCCACGGTCCCCGCGACCGCGTACACCGCGGCGGCGAGCGGAACGGGACTCACGCTCGATGGCGGAACCCTCGATCTCGGCCTCGTCGGCGGGTACGTCGACGGGTGCGCACTGCTCGTGCCGGTCGGTGACGGATGGGTCGTCGTCCCACCGGGGACGGGCACCGCCGAGGTGGAGCCGCAGCCGCCGCTGTCCGGACTCGAGTCGGTGTCACGGGTCCGGTTGACCGGCATCGACGACGCCGACCTCATCGCGATCCCGGATGCGGGCACCGTCGCGGGTGTCCTGTCGGCGACGCTCGCGGCCTACCAGAGCGGTGTGGCCCGGTGGTCGCTGGACGCCGCCGTCGACTACGCCAAGGTGCGCACCCAGTTCGGCTCGCCGATCGGTTCGTTCCAGGCCGTCAAACACATCTGCGCCGACATGTTGTGCCGCAGCGAGGAACTCACCGCCGCGGCCTGGGACATCGCGAACGCGGTCGATGCCGTCCGCAACGCTCCGGGCGACGGGCGCGCGCAGGCCCAACTCGACCTGTGCCGTCTCGTCGCCGATGTGGAGACGGCCGACGTCGCCGTCGCCAACGCCAAGGACTGTGTACAGGTGCTCGGCGGGATCGGCTTCACCTTCGAGCACGATGCCCAGCTGTACCTGCGCGCGGCATCGGTCGCGCGTTCGGTGCTGGGCAACGGCACCGCGGCCCGGCGCGCACTGGGATGGGCCGGATTGTCCGGTGCGCGACGTGAATTCGAGATCGACCTGTCCTCGGTGGAAGGTCGTCGCGCCGAGGTCCGGGCGGAAATCGAACGTCTCGCGGCCATCGAGGCGGAGGACAGGCGACCGGAGCTGGCGCGGTCGGGCTACCTGATGCCGCACTGGCCCGTGCCCTACGGACTGGCGGCCGAGCCCGCGCTGCAGCTCCTCATCGACGCGGAGTTCGACCGCGTGGACGTCGTCCGGCCGGATCTGGTGATCGGCGCCTGGGCGATCCCGACGATCCTCGAACACGGCACCGACGACCAGCGGGAACGATTCGTCGCCCCGACGCTCGCCGGCGACATCGTCTGGTGTCAGCTGTTCAGCGAACCGGAAGCGGGATCGGACCTGGCGGCATTGCGCACCAAGGCAACTCGTGTCGACGGTGGGTGGCAGCTGCAGGGGCAGAAGATCTGGACGTCGCAGGCACACAACGCGACCTGGGGCGTCTGCCTGGCGCGCACCGATCCCGATGCGCCCAAACACAAGGGCATCACCTACTTCCTGGTCGACATGGCGTCCGCGGGCATCGACATCCGGCCGCTGCGTGAGCTCACCGGCCGTGCGAACTTCAACGAGGTGTTCCTCGACGGACTGTTCGTGCCCGACGACTGCGTGGTCGGCGAGGTGAACGGCGGCTGGCGGCTGGCGCGCACCACGCTCGCCAACGAACGCGTCGCGATGGGCGGATCGGGGCTGGGTGCCGAGATGGAGATGGTTCTGAGCGCGATCACCGAGGCGGGCAGGGAGCTCGACGCGGCGGAGTTGGCGGGACTCGGGACTCTTGTCGCCGAGGCTCAGGTCGGACGGGTCATCGATGCCCGCGCGGTCACCCAGCGTCTCGCCGGGCACGACCCGGGGGCACTGTCGAGCGTCCGGAAACTGCTCGGTGTGCACCATCGGCAGGCGGTACCGGAATTCGGTCTCGATCTCCTCGGGGCGGACGGTGTGCTGCTCGGGAACATGTCCGATCAGTTCCTGCAGAACCGGTGCCTGTCGATCGCCGGTGGAACCACGCAGATCCTGCGCACCGCGGCGGCAGAACGTATTCTGGGTTTGCCCCGCGGATAGCGCCCGGCACGGTCGACCGACGAGGACGTCGTCCCAGTTGAGGCCCCTATCCGAGCGCGACGTAACCTCCGTCTGATACAACTAGAACAAGTTCTAATTGTGCGAGGAGGCGGCAGGGTGGATTTTGCCCTCGATGACACGGCGATCGCGGTTCGGGACGCGGCCGCGGAGGTATTCGTCCGGCATCAACCGGACTGGGCGTCGAAGTTCGGTCACCGCGGTGCCGGGACCGCCGGGCCGGGGGCGTTCGACGAGGCGCTGTGGCGGTCGCTGACCGACGCGGGTCTCGTCGCGCTGCCCCTGCCGTCCGACCTCGGCGGCGACGACGTCGACGTACTCGGACTACTGCCCCTGCTCCGGGCGCTGGGCAAGGACGCCTCGGTCACCCCGGCCCCGGGCACCCTGGTGTCGTCACTCGTACTGGCCGCCGCGCCGGATGCGACGCGCGACCGGTGGGGAGCGACTCTCGCGGACGGCGCCTGGCATGCGATCGCACTGGGAGAGCCCGGCGACGCGCTCACCGCGACCCCGCGTACCAGCCTGGCCGACGGCATCCTCACCGGCACGAAATCCGGCGTGCTGCACGCGGACGGCGCCTCGGCCCTGCTCGTGAGCACCGACCGGGGGACGGTCTTCGTGGCACCCGACGCATCCGGAGTGACCGTCACCCGAACGCCGTCGTCGACCGGCTGGGGTGAGTACACCGTCGAATTCGACGGTGTGGCAGTGGATTCCGTGGACGTCATCGAGGACTCCCGGATGCGGGACCTCTACCGGCTCGTCCTGGCGGCGTACACCGACGGTCTGGTGGCCGGAGCCACGGAGCTGACCGCCGGTCACGTGAGCAAGCGGGAACAGTTCGGCAAACCCATCGCGCTGTTCCAGGCCGTCGGCCAACAGCTCGCGGACATCTACGTGGTGGGGCGCTCGCTGGACCTCGCGACCACCGCGGCCGCGTGGCGTCTGGCCGAAGGCCTCGATGCCACACAGGATCTCGACATCGCCACCTACTGGATGGCCGCCGAGGTGCCCGCGACCACCCGGACGATGACGCATCTGCACGGCGGCATCGGCGTGGATGTGACCTATCCGCTGCACCGCTACTTCTCGATCACCAAGGATCTGGCCCGGCTGGTCGGCGGCGCTAACGCGCGCCTCGACGAGATCGCCGACGGCACCGACTCGCGTCTCGACCCGAAAGCGCAGGGCGCACATGTTCATTGATCTGACGCCCGAGCAGCGGGCGCTACGCGACGAACTCCGGCAGTACTTCGCCGAACTGGTGAGCCCGGCGGACGTCGAGACCATGCTCACCGAACGCCACGGCGAGACCTACCGCAAGGTGATCCGTCAGATGGGCACCGACGGATGGCTCGGTGTCGGCTGGCCGAAGGAGTACGGCGGCAAGGGTTTCGGTGACATCGAACAACAGATCTTCACCAACGAGGCCGTGCGCGCGGACGTGCCGCTGCCGTCGGTGACACTGCAGACCGTCGGCCCGACCCTGCAGGTCCACGGCACCGACGAGCAGAAGAAGAAATTCCTGCCCGCCATCCTCGCAGGCGAAGTTCACTTCGCGATCGGCTACACCGAGCCCGAGGCCGGCACCGACCTGGCGTCGTTGACGACCTCGGCGGTCCTCGACGGCGATCACTATGTGGTCAACGGACAGAAGATCTTCACCACCGGCGGCCACGACGCCGACTACATCTGGCTGGCCGTCCGCACCGACAAGGATGCACCGAAGCACAAGGGCATCTCCATCCTCATCGTCGACACCTCCGATCCGGGTTTCAGCTGGACGCCGATCATCACCGCCGACGGCGCCCATCACGTGAACGCCACGTACTACAACGACGTCCGGGTTCCCGTGTCCATGCGTGTCGGCGAGGAGGGTGATGGCTGGAAGCTCATCACCACGCAGCTCAACCACGAACGCGTCATGCTCGGCCCGGCCGGACGCATCGACGGACTCGCGGCCCGTGTCCGGGACTGGGCACAGCGCCCCGGCCCGGACGCCACGGTCATCGCGACACAGCCCGACGTACGCCGCGCACTGGCCGAGATCGACGCGTATGCGCGCATCAACGAACTCCTCAACTGGCAGGTCGCCTCCACGGGTGAGGCGATCTCGATGGCGGATGCCGCGGCCACCAAGGTGTTCGCCACCGAACGGCTCCAGCATGTGTGTCGCCTGATCAACGAGATCGTCGGCCGCTACGGCGATTTCACCGATCCGGAGACCGCGGCTCTCGTCGACTGGCTCGACGTGCAGCAGAAGCGCAACGTCGTCATCACCTTCGGCGGTGGGGTGAACGAGGTCATGCGCGACATGATCGGTACCGCGGGACTGGGATTGCCGAGGGCCAAGCGATGAGCACACCGGAGCAGATCCTCGCCGGGGCGGAGGCGATCAAGGCCGACGGGCCCAGCGCACCCGTCCGTGGACGGGACCCGATCAATCAGCCGATGATCCACAACTGGATCGAGGCGATGGGCGATGCGAACCCGATTTATGTCGACGACGACGCGGCCCGCGCCGCCGGACACCAGGGCATCGTGGCGCCGCCGGCGATGGCGCAGGTGTGGACGATGCGCGGTCTGCACGGCGCCCGCACCGCCGACGATCCGCTGGGCCGCGCCACCGAACTGTTCGATGAGGCCGGCTACACCTCGGTCGTCGCGACCAACTGCGACACGGTCTATCACCGCTACACACGGCCCGGCGAGGAGGTCACCCTCTCCGCCGAGCTCATCGACGTGGTGGGCCCGAAGACGACGGCGTTGGGGGAGGGCTGGTTCTTCACCACCCGTAACGTGTGGTCGGTGGGTGACGAGGTGGTCGCCGAGATGTCCTTCCGCATCCTCAAGTTCCGGCCGCCGAACGCGGACGAGAAGCCGGCTGCGGCAGGCGGTTCCGGCGTTCCCGACGATCTCGATCCCTCCCGGATGCTGAAGCCGTCCGCGTCGCGGGACACGGCGTTCTTCTGGGACGGCGTCGCCGCACACGAACTGCGCATCCAGCAGGTCGAGGACGGTTCGCTCCGGCATCCGCCGATCCCCGCGATCTGGAAGGAACGGGAGTCCGACGGCACCGTGCCGATCACCGACTACGTGGTGTCCAGCGGCCGCGGAACGGTGTTCAGCTACGTGGTGCACCACGCGCCGAAGGTGCCCGGACGGCAGTTGCCGTTCGTGGTCGCCCTCGTCGAACTCGACGAAGGTGTGCGGATGCTCGGCGAGCTCCGCGACATCGATCCCGCCCAGGTGCGCATCGGCCTGCCCGTGGAGGTCCAGTTCCTCGATTTCGCCGACGATCCGGACACCGGTGCCGCTGCGTGGTCGCTCTACGCATGGCGCCCGGCCGCACCGAGCACCGACGAGCAGAGTAGGGAAGAGCAGTCATGACCAGTGCTGTGACGGCCGCCGTCGGCGATCAGCTGCCCGGCCTGACGATCGACGCCACCCCGACCTTCGTGGTGGCCTCCGCCCTCGCCACCCGGGACTTCCAAGACGTGCATCACGACCGGGATCTGGCGCAGGCCAAGGGCTCCAAGGACATCTTCGTCAACATCCTCACCGACACCGGACTGGTCGAACGGTTCGTCACCGACTGGGCGGGCCCCACGGCCCGTATCCGCTCGATCGCGCTGAAACTCGGCGTGCCCTGGTACGCCTACGATTCGGTGACCTTCGCCGGCGAGGTGACCGACGTGACCGACGGCGTCGTCACCATCTCGGTGACGGGGTCGAATTCCCTTGGCAAACATGTGATCTCGACCGTGACGCTGACCTTCGGCGAATCGGATCAGGAGGCAGGCCGATGACTCTTTCCGGGCAGACTGCGATCGCCGGTATCGGCGCCACCGAATTCTCCAAGGACTCCGGTCGCAGTGAGCTGCGGCTGGCCGCCGAGGCGGTCAACGCTGCACTCGCCGACGCGGGTCTGACCGCGGCCGACGTCGACGGTCTCGTGAGCTTCACCATGGACACCAATGCCGAGATCGCGGTGGCCCGTGCCGTCGGTATCCCGGAGCTGAAGTTCTTCTCCCGCATCCACTACGGTGGCGGCGCGGCCTGCGCCACCGTGCAGCAGGCCGCGATGGCGGTGGCCACCGGTGTCGCCGATGTGGTCGTCGCGTACCGCGCGTTCAACGAGCGTTCGGGACTCCGCTTCGGCCAGGTGAACTCGGCGGTGGCGAATCAGGAGAACTCGTCGGGTACCGACAACGCCTTCTCGTATCCGCACGGACTGTCCACGCCGGCGGCCTTCGTCGCGATGGTCGCCCAGCGGTACATGCACGACTTCGGCGCCACCAGTGAGGATTTCGGACGCATCGCGGTGGTCGACCGGAAACATGCGGCCGTGAACCCGAATGCGTTCTTCGAGGGCAAGCCGATCACTCTCGAGGATCATCAGAAGTCGCGCTACATCGCCGAGCCGCTGCATCTGCTCGACTGCTGCCAGGAATCCGACGGCGGCGTGGCCATCGTGGTGGTCTCCGCGGAGCGGGCGCGGGATCTCGCGCAGCGTCCGGCGGTGATCGCGGGCGCGGCGGCCGGCAGCGGTCCCGATCAGTTCATCATGACGAGCTACTACCGCGACGACCTCGCGACCCTGCCGGAGATGGGGCTCGTGGGGCGGCAGTTGTGGGAACAATCCGGCCTCCGGCCCGACGACATGGATATGGCTGTCCTTTATGACCATTTCACTCCCTACACCCTGATCCAGCTGGAAGAATTGGGGTTCTGTGGGCGCGGTGAGGCGAAGGACTTCGTCCGTGAGCCCGGCGCGCTCGAAGTCGGCGGACGGCTCCCGCTCAACACCCACGGGGGACAACTCGGTGAGGCCTACATCCACGGGATGAACGGCATCGCCGAGGCCGTGCGGCAGCTGCGCGGCACGTCGGTCAACCAGGTCGACGACGCCGAGAAGGTCGTCGTCACCGCGGGCACCGGTGTGCCCACCAGCGGACTCGTTCTCACCCGCTGACCCCCTGATGTACCGGAATATCAAGGCACACAAAAGGAAGCGCACATGAAGTTCAATCTGGCCGACGTGTTCGAGACGGTTGCCGACTCGGTGCCGGAGCGTATCGCCCTCAACTACGGTGGGCAGGCGATCAGCTACGCCGAGCTCGACGGGCTCGCCAACCAGGTGGCGCATCTGCTGCGTGATGCCGGGATCGGTGCCTTCGACAATGTCTCCCTGTTCCTCAAGAACAGTGTCGAGCACGTGACGAGCCTGCTCGGATTGCTGAAGATCCGCGCGGTGCCGGTCAACATCAATTACCGGTACACGAATCCCGAGTTGCAGTACATCTTCGACAACTCCGACTCCCGCGCGATCATCGTCGAACTGCCCGAACATCAGCGCAGTGTGGCCCGGCTGCTCGCCGAGGTACCCACGGTCCGAACCGTTTTCGTGATCGGTGACGTCGTCGACGAACTGACCGAGGCGGCACGGTCGCTGCCGGACGGTCGGACCGTCGACGTCGTCCCCTTCGCCGGCTTCGCGGACAAACCCGCGGGACGCGACTTCGAGCCGCGCACCGGCGAAGAGCTGTACCTGCTGTACACCGGCGGCACCACCGGATACCCCAAGGGCGTCATGTGGCAGCACGACGACTTCTTCCGCAAGCCGCTGTCAGGTGGCAATCCCTACGGCGAGGCACGGAAGGATCTCGAGGAGATCTCCACCGCGGTCAAGGATTTCCCGTCGATGTCCTTCCTGCTCGCCGCGCCGCTCATGCACGGCGCCGCCTCGTATTCGCTGTTCACCTTCTTCACCCTCGGCGGTCGACTGGTCATCGAACGCGACTTCAATCCCGAGGCCATCGTCTCCAGTGTGGAAGCCAATCAGGTGCAGCTCATCCTGATCGTCGGCGACGCGATGGGACTGCCGCTGGTCGAGGAGTTCGAGAAGCGCAAGGGTGAGGTCGACCTGTCGTCGCTGTTCTCGGTGACCTCCGGCGGTGCCATCTGGTCGCAGCACTGCCGCGACCGGTTCCTCGGCGTCAAGGAAGATCTGTTGCTGCGCGACAACTTCGGTGCGTCCGAGTCCGGCAACGACGGCGAGATCGTGATGGACGAGAGCGGACACCTCCGGGTGCCGCCGACCGACAAGATGATGGTCGTCGACGAAAGCCTCAACCAGATCCAGCCGGGCAGCGGCGAGATCGGCTACATCGCCCGCATCGGCAATGTGCCGCTGGGCTATTACAAGGACGAGGAGAAGTCGGCCCGCACCTTCCCGACACTCCCGGACGGCCGGCGCGTCTCGGTGCTGGGCGACATGGGCACCGTCGAGGCCGACGGCACCATCGTGTTCCTCGGACGCGGATCGCAGTGCATCAACACCGGCGGCGAGAAGGTGTTCGCCGAGGAGGTCGAGGCCGTGCTGCACGCGCATCCCGCGATCGCCGATGCACTCGTCGTCCCGGTACCCGACCCGAAGTACGGCCAGGGCGTCGGTGCGGTGATCTCGGTGGCCGAGGGCGAGTCCGAGCCCTCCGTCGAGGAGGTGCAGGCCTTCGCACGCGAGTCGCTGGCCGGCTACAAGGTGCCGCGCACCATCGTGTTCGTGGACGAGGTCAAGCGCACCCCGGCAGGCAAGGCGGACTATCGCTGGGCCAAGGAAGCGGCCGCCGGTGCGGCCGAAACCGCCGGCGCTGCTTCCTGATTGGTGGCCGGGATCTCGATACGCGCTCGGCTGGCGCCTCGCGCTACTCGATCAGCATCCAAGAGAGGCGTTGATAGGCTGGGCGCGCGGCATATAGCTGATCGAGTGCCTGGGAGGTCCGGGCGCGACATATCGCTGACCGAGTAGCGTGCGAGCGCAGCGAGCCCGCGTATCGAGATCCCCGCGTATCGAGGTCACAGCACCAACCACAGCGCCGTGACCGCCACCAGCAGTGTCGGCGGCACGGTGAGTGCACCCAGGAGCAGGTACTGGCGTGACGGGGTCGCCGACTGCTGACGGTGCATGACCTCCCGCCACAGCAGGTTCGCCAGCGAACCGAAATGTGCCAGGTTGGGGCCGATGTTGACGCCGAGGAGCACCGCCAGCACCAGGCCCGGTTGATGGGCCACGAGCGGTACCAGCAGCAGTGTGGCGGGCAGGTTGTTCAGCAGATTCGCCAGGAGCGCTGCCAGCGCGGCCACCCCGAGCAGCGCGAGAAAGCCGGTGCCCGACGGGATCACGTCGGCGACGGCCGTGCCGATCGGCCCCTGCCGAATGGGCAGGATGATGACGCCCAGGGCGGCCACGAACGTCAGGAACGGCAGGTTCACCACCGAGATCGTGCGGCGTACGGTGTCGACGGGAGAACGGAACAGCAACGGCGCCACCATGATCGCCGCACCGACGGCAGCCACCGCGGCGAGCGGCACATGGAGTGGTTCGGCCACGACGAAGGCGATCAGCAGAAGCGCCAGCATGACGAGGACGGCCCGCGGTGCCTGCGGAGCCTCGGGCGGTGGCCCATCGGTGGTCGTCGGAATCGGCGGCATCGCCAGCGTCGAGGCGAAGAACCATCGAAACACCAGATATTCCACGATGATTGCCGCCAGCCACGGTCCCGTCATCAGGCCGGTGAACTCCAGGAAGGACAACCCGGTCGCGCCGAAGGCCAGCAGATTGGTCAGATTCGACACCGGCAACAGCGTGGAGGCCGTGTTGGCCAGATGGTTGGTCGCGTAACCCACCGGTGCCACGCGCGCACCGACACGCCGGGCCGTCGCCACCGCGACGGGGGTCAGCAACACGATCGTGGTGTCCAGACTGAGGACCGCGGTGGTCACCGCGGCCACCGCGAAGACGATGCGCAACAACCGATACGGGGATGCGCGACTCCAGCGTGCGATCACGGCGCCCACCCACTCGAAGACCCCGGTCCGGGCACACACGTCCGCGACGACCAGCATCGCCGCGAGGAAGCCGATCGTCGGTGCCATGAAACGGATCTCGTCGGCTGCCGCCCGCGGGCCGACGAGTCCCAGTCCGACGAGGAGCAGTGCCGCGGGCACGGCATACACGGCCGGTGGCAGTCGTCGCACGGCGATGGTGCCGCCGACGACCACGACGAGGATCGTCAGCGCGACGGCGACACCGATGCCGCTATCGGCGGACAGCACGCGTCGTCACGACGGGGTGCCGGGTGTGTCCGGGACGTCGGTGGCCGGCTTCTCGGTGGTGTCGACCTCCTCTTCGGTGATCGCGACGACCCGTCCGGGAGCCAGCCAGACCAACAGCGCCGCCCCCGCGACCAGAACCGATCCCAGGATGACGTAGGCCTGAAAAGCAGGTTCCAGGAACGCATCCCGTGCGCCTGCCGTGACGCGCGCGGCGAGTTCGGGTGCCCGTCCGGCGAGACGTTCGGCGACGGCGGTGGCCTCGGCGAGCGAGCGGCTGATGTGCTCACCGACCTGATCGGCCTGCTGCAGGGTCAGCTGTCCGCCGACGGTGTCACCGGATTCCAGACGTTGCTGACCGGCGGCCCGCATCTGTTCTTCGACGCCACGGGCGGTGTCCCCGATCCGCGACGAGTAGCCCGCCGCGACGATGCTGCCCGCCAGCGCGACACCGATGGCCGCACCGAGTTCACGTGCGGTGTCGTTGACGGCGGACCCGATGCCCTGGTTGTCGAGCGGGGTGTTGGACATGATCGCCGTGGTCGACGGTGCGGTGGCCAGGCCGATGCCGACGGCGACGATGACCACCAGCCCCGCGCCGGTCGGGTAGTAGCTGTCGTAGTCGACCGTGCCGAGCAGGATGATCCCGATGCCGGCCACCAGAATGCCGGTGGACAGCACGAATTTCAGCGAGTGGAAGCGCACGGCCAGCCAGTTGCCCATCAACGCGAAGACGCCGACACCCGCCACCATCGGCATGAGAGCGAACGCCGATTGCAGCGGCGAGAAGCCGAAGATCAGCTGCAGATGCTGGAGGAAGAGGTAGAACACCGCGAACGACCCGAAGAACTGGAGCGACACCGCCAGTGCGCCGGAACCGAAGGCGCGGTTGGTGAACAGCCGGACGTCGAGGAGCGGGTTGGCCCTGCGGATTTCGATGGCGCAGAAGGTGGCCACCAGTGCCAGTCCGCCGATCAGGCACACGAGGACCACGGGATCCGCCCAGCCGCGATGCGGGGCCTCCAGCAGGCCGAAGACGATCGCGAAGATACCGGCCACGGAGGTGACGGCACCGAGCCAATCGAAGCGGCCGGGAGCGCTGTCCTTGGAGGTGCCGATGGTGACGCACAGAATCGCGGTGACGGCGGCCGACGCGGCGAACGTGATGAAAATCGACTTCCACGAGAAGAATTCGAGGAGGATGCCGGTCACCAGGAAGCCCGCGATGGCGCCGACACCGGCGACCGCCGACCAGATGCTCACGCCGATCGCCCGTTTGTCCTCGGGGACGCCGGAGGTGATGAGGGACAGTGTGGTCGGCATGATGAGTGCCGCGGCCGCACCCGCGAAGGCACGGGTCGCGATGAGCTGGGTGGGGTCGGTGATCCAGACCGGTAGCAGGGAGGCGATCGCGAACAGGACGAGACCGACGACGAGGACCTCGCGCCGGCCGATACGGTCGCCGATGGCGCCCGCGGGCAGCAGCAGTGCGGCGAGTGCGAGGGTGTAACCGTCGATGATCCAGGTCATCTGCGCCGAGCTGGCGCCCGTGTCGATCGCGATACCGGGCAGCGCGGTGTTGAGCGCGGCCATCGCGGCGACGACCATGCTGACTGCGGCACAGGCGATACCGATGAGCCAGATCGATCGGAGATCCACCCCGCCCAGGGTTCGCGGGGGGCGCGGTGTGGTATTCATGGTCCCGGCCGTTTCGGTCATGGCGCCTCCTGGATGTGACGAGCTGTTGCCGTCTCGTGACCACGACACGCGGTGTGTCCGACGCGATAATCGTCGCAACATGTGCAACATTTATCACTGCAGTAACAGAACCGGAGTGCCGGTGCTGATGCCGACGATCCGGACCGATGAAAGTGGGAGATCATGGCCTCACCCCAGGTCGCCTCTTCGCAATCCACCGAATGCACCCCCGCGCGCGTCCACGTGTGGCGAGTGCTGACGATGGTCGCGGCCCTTGCCGCGATGGTCGCCGGCCTGCTGCTCATCGTCACGTCCGCCGCCTGATACCGGCGTCGCACCCCGCCGATCCATCGATCGCCGGGGCACGACATCCGTCGGACTAGCCTGCGTTCTTCTCGAACGCGGCACCCACGCGCGGAAGCGCCGCGATCACATACCCCTTGGCCTTGCCGCGCAATGCGCCGTACGCCTTCGACAACGCGGGCTTGGCATCCTCGGTCTGCGCGTCGGTGACCGCGAGCAGCGACTCGGCGGCCGTGTCGCTGTTGGCGGCCAGGTGGTCGCCGAAGGCCACACCCGCGGGCTTCGAGGCCCACAGCGGTTCCAGCGCGTTCACGAAGTCCGGCAGCATCTTGTCGGTCGCGGAGGCCACGACACCCGGCTTCACCTTCTGTGCGGCGCTGTAGGCCGTCTTCACGGCGGCACCGCCGAGACCCTTCTGATCGGCGACCTCGGCGTCGATCACGCCGACGAGGTCGGAGACCAGCTGGGGCCGGTTCGGGGCCAACAGGGTGTGCAGCGATTCGCTCATGGCTTACTCCTCGATCAGATGCGGGGGACGCCGGCGGACACCCACCGGCACAGTACGGCGTCGAGCCTACTTGCCGTGGTCTCCGCCGCCGAGTGGCCATCCCCGAACCGCTTGTCCCCGAACCTGTTGTCACCGAACCGTTTGTCGCTGCCGGTGGTTCGGATCAGGTGGTGCGGAGCACGACGTTGCCCAGCGCCGGTGCACCGTCACGATCGGCCACCGCCGCGGTGATCAGCAACTGATCGCCGTCCTCCCAGACGCTCACGTCGAGGGTCTCGCCCGGGAAGACGATGCCGGCGAAGGTGGCCGAGAAGTCGTGCACGCGTGCGACATCGCCACCCAGCACTCCGTCGGTGACGGCGCGGCACACCGAACCGTAGGTGCACAGCCCGTGCAGGATCGGCCGCGGGAATCCCGCCGCCTCGGCGAAAGCCGGATCCGAGTGCAGCGGGTTGCGGTCACCGCAGAGCCGATACAGCAGTGCCTGCTGCGGCAGCGTCGGCACGCTCAACCGGTGATCGGGTGCGCGGTCCGGGTAGGCGACCTTCGCCGACGAGCCGCGCTCGCCACCGAATCCGCCCTCGCCCTTGGCGAAGATCGACGATCGCTCCGTCCACAGGACCTCGCCGGTCGCGTCGTCGGTGGTCGTCTTCTCCTGGATGATCACCGCGGCCGAACCCTTGTCCTGCACCTCGGCGATCACCGTACGGCTGGTCGCCGAACCGGACGCGGGCAACGGACGGGCCGCGGTCACCTGCTGGCTGCCGTGCACCACCTTCGCCAGGTCGATGTCGACTCCCGGGAAGGAGACCTTCGGTGGCTCGGTCGCGTGGAAGGAGGCGGCCACCGTGGCGAAGGACGGCAGCACCTTGGGCGTGACGTCGTCGACGTAAGCGAGGCCGATGGTGTCCATCGGATCGGCGGCCGCGCCCACCGCGAGGTTGTAGAGCGCGACATCGGAGGCGGTCCAGGAAAAGCTGACCGGCGGCAGTTCGGCGCCGACCGCGATTGCGGGATCGATGGGCACGGTGTCAGGCTCCTGCGTTCGAGTTGGACGGGTTCGACGTGGACCGGGCGGGTGCCGCTTTGGCCTTCGAGGCGGCATCCAGTGCGGCGAGATAGCCGAAGACCATCGCGGGTCCGATGGTCGCGCCGGGACCGGCATAGGTGTGGCCCATCACCGGTGCGCTGGTGTTGCCGGAGGCGTAGAGGCCCTCGATGACCGATCCGTCGGGACGCAGTGCACGGCCCGCGGCGTCGGTGTCGATGCCGCCCTTGGTGCCGAGGTCGCCCGGCACCATCTTGACCGCGTAGAACGGCGCCTTCTCGAGCGTGCCGAGGCTCGGGTTCGGCTTATTGGTGATGTCGCCGTAGTAGTGGTCGTAGCTGCTCTCGCCGCGATGGAAATCGGCGTCCACGCCGGTGCGGGCGAAGCCGTTGAAGCGTTCGGTGGTCTCGACCAGGGCATCGGCGGGTACACCGATCTTCTCGGCCAGCTCACGGATGCTGCCGGCCTTGACGACCACACCGGACTCCAGCCACTTCTTCGGAAGCGGTTGGCGCGCATTGATTCCCGCGAACAGATAGCGGTTGCGGCAGGTCTGGTCGAAGATCAGCCAGCCGGGCACGTTCTCGCCCGGCCCCTCTCCCTGACCGAATTCGCCGCCGTACATCTGGTGTACCGCTTCGACATACGGGAGGGATTCGTTCATGAAGCGCTGTCCGCGCTCGTTGATGATGAAGGTGCCCGGCACCGAACGCTCCGACAGCGCGAACCACGGTCCGCGCGGCATCGGGATCGTCGGACCCCACCACGCGTCGTCCATCAGCGAGACGCCCGCACCGACCTTGAGTGCCGCATTGATGCCGTCACCGGTGTTCGACGGTGCGCCCGTGGTCCATTCGGTGCCGATCGGTGCGCGCTGATACTTGGCGCGCATCTCCGCGTTGTGCTCGAAGCCGCCGCAGCCGAGGATCACGCCGTGCCGGGCACGGATCGGGAAGGTCTTCCCGTCGTGTTCGGCGAGCACACCGACGACCCCGCCGTTCTCGGTGAGTAGATCGACCAGCGGGGTGTTCAGGCGCACCGGGACGCCGAGCTCACGGACACCGAGCAGGAGTTCGGCGGCCAGCGCGGCACCCATCGCGATGTTCTTCTTGCCGCGCGTGCGCCCCCAGAAGAATCGGGTGGCGACCTTGGCCATCTTCGCCGGGCCGCGCCAGTGGCGCATGCCGGTATTGAGCCAGCGATAATCCGACTGCAGCACAACCATGTTCAGTGGCGCCTTGGTGTAGGCCGGATGCAGCGTCTTCAGGTCGTCGCCGAGTTTGCGGGCGTCGAACGGCTTGGGCTCCACGGATCGTCCGGCGGCGCGACCGCCGGGCGCCTCGGGGTAGTAATCGGAGTAGTTCTTCACCCACTCCAGATTCAGCGGGGAGTGCTTCATCAGGAAGTCCAGCGCCTCCGGGCCGCGGTCGATGTAGGCGTCGATGCGCTCGGGCGAGGCGTGCTCACCGACGATCGCGTGCACGTACTCACGCGCCTTCTCCGGGGTGTCCCGCACGCCGTCGCGCTTGAGGACCGAGTTGTTCGGGATCCACACGCCGCCGCCGGAGCGCGACGTCGAGCCGCCCCAGTACTCGGACTTCTCGATGAGGACGGTCTTCAGGCCGCTCGCCGCGGCCGTGATGGCCGCGCTCAGCCCGGCCGCGCCGGCACCCACGACGACGACGTCGTAGGTCTCGTCTGTTGTCTGTTCGGTTGGTTCGGTTGCGCCGGACATCGAAGCCCCTTCAGTTTTCGCCACTGGATAGCCGTGCTCTGGATGAATTAGAACACGTTTCAGAAACAGTATGCCAGGGTGTGGCGCAGGCGATGCTGCCGTGCCGCCATGTCACAAGGAGTCCGACGTCCCGCTCAGTGGGCATGCTCTGGGCGATTGCCGCGTAAGCGACAAGACTGGACTGAAAGTGTCGTATTGAGCTCGGGTGCTCTAAACTAGAACACGTTCACCCTGACTGGAGCGAGGTAGAAGTGGCGGTTGACCAGGCGATTCGCGAGCAGATCGCAGCCGACCTGTGGCAGGCGGAGGCGACTGCGTCGGCGATCGACCGTCCCAGCGATTCGCATGACCTCGACGTCGTCGACGCCTATGAGATCCAGCTGATCAACATCCGTAAGCGGCTGGCGGCGGGCGCGACGATCGTCGGCCACAAGGTGGGGCTGGCGTCGGCGGCCATGCAGAAGATGATGAATGTCGACGAGCCGGACTACGGGCATCTGCTCGACGAGATGCAGTACTTCGAGGATCGGCCCATCGATACCTCGAAGCTGTGTTTCCCGCGGGTCGAGGTCGAGGTGGGGTTCGTCCTCGGTGCCGATCTGCCGCCGGAGGGATGCACCAACGACGACGTCATCGCCGCCATCGAGTGGGTGGTGCCGTCGATCGAGTTGATCGATTCGCGGATCAAGGACTGGAAGATCACGCTCCCCGACACCATCGCCGACAACGCGTCGTCGTGCGGCTGGATTCTGGGCAAGGAACGGGTCGCGATTGCCGACCTCGACGTGGGTGATATCGATGCCACGCTCGAACGCAACGGTGAGGTCGTCGCGAAGGGCAATTCGTCCGAGGTACTGGGCAATCCGCTGAACTCGGTGTTTTTCCTGGCGCGCACGGTCGGCAATTTCGGTGTGCAGCTCCGCAAGGGCGACGTCATCCTGCCCGGTACCGCAACCAAGGCGTTCGACATCGCATCGGGTGACCATTTCGTCGCCGAGTTCGAGGGCCTCGGGTCCGTCACGCTCGACTTCACCTGATTAACAATGACTTTCACGACATCGAGTATCACGAGTAGAGGAGGCGCCGTGGCAGCCAAGCTGACCGCAGCGATCATCGGGTCGGGCAACATCGGCACCGACCTGATGTACAAGCTGGAACGTTCCGATGTGATCGTCCCGCGATGGATGGTCGGCATCGACGCCGATTCCGAGGGCATGAAGCGGGCCGCCGATCACGGGCTCATCACCATGAGTGGCGGCGCCGATGAACTGCTCGCGTCGTCGGAGAAACCCGACATGATCTTCGAGGCGACGTCGGCCTACGTGCACCGCGAATACGCGCCGAAGTACGAGGAGGCGGGCATCGTCGCCATCGACCTCACTCCGGCCGCTGTCGGTCCGGCCGTGGTGCCGCCGGCGAATCTGCGCGAACATCTCGACGCACCGAACACCAACATGATCACCTGCGGTGGTCAGGCGACCATTCCGATGGTGCACGCGGTGTCGTCGGTCGTGCCCGTGCCGTACGCGGAGATCGTCGCATCGGTGTCGTCGGAGTCCGCCGGTCCCGGTACCCGCGCCAACATCGATGAGTTCACGCGCACGACGTCGAAGGGCGTCGAGACGATCGGTGGCGCCGACAAGGGCAAGGCGATCATCATCCTGAATCCGGCCGACCCGCCGATGATCATGCGCGACACCATCTTCTGCGCCATCCCCGCCGATGCCGACACCGATGCCATCTCGGAGGCGATCCACAAGCGTGAGAAGGAAATCCAGAGTTACGTGCCCGGCTACCGGTTGCTGCAGGATCCGCAGTTCGACGCACCGAGCGTCATCAACGGTGGCTACGCACGGGTCTCGATCTTCGTCGAGGTCGAAGGTGCGGGCGACTTCTTGCCGCCGTACGCGGGCAACCTCGACATCATGACCGCCGCCGCCACCAAGGTCGGCGAAGAAATCGCCAAGCAGAAGCTGGGAGTCTCGGCATGAGCAACGACGTGATGGCGAACGCGCGCAAGTTCTCCGACACCCTCGACATCCGGGTCACCGACTCGTCGTTGCGGGACGGCAGCCACCACAAGCGTCACCAGTTCACCGAGCAGGAGGTGCGCGACATCGTCGCCGCACTCGACGGCGCGGGTGTTCCGGTCATCGAGGTGACGCACGGCGACGGCCTCGGCGGATCGTCGTTCAATTACGGATTCTCCAAAACACCGGAGCAGCAACTGATCAAAGCCGCTGTCGAGACCGCGAAGCAGGCGAAGATCGCGTTCCTGATGCTGCCCGGACTCGGCACCAAGGACGACATCCGCGCCGCGCAGGACAACGGTGGGCAGATCTGCCGGATCGCCACCCACTGCACCGAGGCCGACGTGTCGATCCAGCACTTCGGCCTGGCCCGCGAACTCGGACTGGAGACCGTCGGCTTCCTGATGATGAGCCACAGCCAGCCGCCCGAGGTGCTCGCGAAGCAGGCCCGCATCATGGCCGACGCCGGATGTCAGTGCGTCTACGTCGTCGACTCGGCCGGTGCGCTGGTTCTCGAGCAGGTGTCCGATCGCGTCTCCGCGCTGCGCGCCGAACTCGGCGACGACGCCCAGATCGGTTTCCACGGTCATGAGAACCTGGACATCGCGGTCGCGAATTCCATTGCGGCCGTGCGTGCCGGGGCTCAGCAGATCGACGGTTCGGTGCGGCGCTTCGGTGCGGGCGCGGGTAATACGCCGGTCGAGGCGTTCGTCGGTGTGTGCGACAAACTCGACATCACCACCGGTATCGACTTCATGAAGATCGCCGATGCCGCACAGGATGTCGTCCGCCCGGCGATGCCGTCGGAATGCCTGGTCGACCGGCCGGCCATGATGATGGGCTACGCAGGCTGCTACAGCTCGTTCCTCAAGCACGCCGAAGGCCACGCGGAGAAGTACGGCGTCTCGGCCGCCGACATCCTCCTCGAGGCGGGCGCACGCAAGCTCGTCGGCGGCCAGGAGGATCAGCTCATCGACATCGCGCTCGAACTGAAGAAGAAGGCCGACGCCAACGCGGGTGTGTGACGTCCGCGTTCAGCGTTGCGCCGTCACCAGCCAGCAGGCGGCCGGGTGACGGAGTCGGCCGTCGACGAGGTGCGTGCGAAGGTCGTCTCGCACATCGTCGAGTAGGGCTTGCCAGCCGTCCTCGCCGATGCGCGGGCGGAGTTCGGCGGCGGCACGTCGCCCGGTGGTGGTGGCCAGCATGATGAACATCCGTTCGGCCACACCGTCGCTGCCGTCGTCGATCGCGTAGTCGCACACCGTGTCGAGCGGGTCGATGCCGATGGTGCTCCAGCCCGCCGCGTCCAGAATCGCTGTCAGCCGTTCCGGATCGGCGAAGGCGGTCGGGCCCGGTGCACCCGGCGCGGCCTCCACGGGCGGCTCGCCGAGCCGGGCGCGAAGGATCTCGGTGCCGAGCGTGAAGATCGGGTTCTCGCTCGCGTCACGCCAGCAGGCGAACGCCAGTCGACCGCCGTCTGCGGTGGCGTCGGCGATCCTGGTGAACGCCGCGGTCGGGTCGTCGAAGAACATGACCCCGAACCGCGAGATCACCCGGTCGAAGGGCCGTCCCGGCGCCTCGCCTGCCACGTTGGTGGTTGCGGCGTCGCCGAGAATCACGGTCGCCGACGGAACGCGCTCCCGGGCACGGTCGACCATGTCGGGCGAGATGTCGATGCCGACCGGATCGGCACCGGCCTCGGCGACGGCGGCGAGGAGGGTGCCCGACCCGCAGCCGACGTCCAGCACCCGTTGCCCCGGTGGGATGTCCGCGGCCTTGATGATGGCTGCGGTGATCGGTGTGAAGATCGCGTCGAAATAGCGTTCATTCTCCACCCATCCGGCCGCGCCGTGTGCCCATTCCGCGGGAGTCGTCATGCTCCCACCGTGCCAGCGGTTCACTTGTGCCGCAACGACGACTCCGCGGAATCGAGCTGGGCCTACCTGTCGGCCGGGGGTGTGGCGATACAGATGGCGGCGCCCATCGGGTCCTTGATCGCGCCGAGGGTGCCGAACGGCGTGACCTCACCCGGTTGGAGAATCGTGCCGCCGAGTTCCGCGGCCTTCGCCGCCGTCGCGGCAACATCGTCGACGGTGATGTACACCTGCCAGAAGGAGGGATGATGGTCGCCGAACAAGCCCGCGGCGGCCATGATGCCCGCGACTCCTTCGCGGGTGTCGCCCTCACCGACCGTCACTTGCGAATACCGGTCGGGCCCAACGGCATCGGGGTCGCCACCGGTGCCGATCTCCTCGAGTTGCCAGCCCAGCGACTTCGTGTAGAACTCGGTCGATGCCGGATAGTTCATGCTCATCTCGTCGAACCAGTACGGGGTGCCGTGGGTGCCGCGCTCGGTGAAACCGGGGTGTGTTCCGGGCTGCCAGATTCCGTACATCGCACCCGCCGGGTCCGACAGGATGGCCATCACGCCGAGATCGCCCACCGGCATCGGCGGGGCGAACACCTGACCGCCCGCCTCTTTGGCTGCCTCGACGGCCGCATCCGCGTCATCGACCTTGAAGTAGACGGTCCAGGCATCGCCCGGCCCGTCGGCGGCGTCGCCGGTGGCAGGCATCAGTCCGGCGACGACCTTGCCGTTGACCGAGAAGTTGCGATAGCCACCGAACTCCTCCGTGCCCTCCGACGCGGTCCAACCGAACAGTTGGCCATAGAAGTCGGCTGCGCGATCGGCATCCGAACTCATCAGATCAAACCAAACGGGTGCCCCGGTGAGGGCGTGATAGTCGGGCATGGCGAATCCCTTCGAACGGTGTGGGTCCTGACGGAAGTACGGACTGTGCCCGGACGCGGGATTCATCGGTGGCCGACCGATGAATCGCCATCCTGTGTCGAGTCTGCACCACCACAGGAGGAGGTTTCGATGTACACAGATGAATTCTCGAACGCGGTGGACAACCTGAACACGCTCGCCGACCGGACCGGCGACGACGACCTGTCCAGGCCCACGCCGTGCCCGGATATGGATCTCGCGACGATGTACGGCCACGTGATCGGACTCTGCGAGGCGTTCACGGCGGCCGCGCGGAAAGACACCGGCGCACTGACCGACACCCCGCCCGACCCGTCCGCGTCGACGTTGCCCGACGGCTGGCGTGGACGTCTCCGGATGAACCTCGCCGAACTTCGGGACGCGTGGGCACAACCGGATGCCTGGGAGGGCGACACCCAGGCGGGCGGTGTCACCGCGCCGGCCACGATCATGGGCACCGTGGCACTCAGCGAACTGGTGCTGCACGGCTGGGACGTCTCCCGCTCGATCGGCGTCGACTACACCGTCGGCGAACCGGCACTGCAGGCCGTCTTCGACCTGCATCACCCGGCACAACCGCAGTCCGAACGAGACGGCATGTTCGGGCCGGTCGTACCCGTACCCGACGATGCACCTCTCCTTCAGCGACTTGTCGGCCTCGCCGGCCGCGACCCGTTCTGGCCGTCGGCGGGGTGAGCGATCGCGGCAACTCGTCCGGCTGCTGAAAACATCGCCCTCAGCAGGCTCCGAGGGCATATTGCCCTTTGTGACCCGTCACGGCGATGTTTTCAGCAGGCCGGTCCCACGGGCCGCGACCGATGCCCGGACGTGCATGTCCGAATCTGTGGGGTCCGTGTCATGGACGACATGAGATGATCGCGACAGACTGAACCTGTGCAACAGGACAGTGGGACGGTGCGGCGGGTCGTCGTTGTCGGATACCCGGATGCGCAGGCGCTTGACATCACCGGTCCCGCGGACGTATTCGCCGGTGCCACACAGTATCTCGCGGCCACGGGGGCGGGCGGGGGCTACACGGTGTCACTGGCCTGCGCGGCGGGTGACCCGGTCACCACCAATTCGGGACTGCGACTGGTCGCCGACGTCCTTCCGGAACCCGACGGTGACATCGACACGATCCTGATCCCGGGTGGATTCGGGGTGCAGGCGGCCTGCGCCTCCACGGATCTCACGACGTGGCTGCGGCGTGCGTCGGGCAACGCCCGGCGGGTCGTCACCGTGTGTACCGGCGCATTTCTGGCGGCCGAGGCCGGCCTGCTCGACAACTGCCCGGCGACGACCCATTGGGCGTGGGCCGACCTGCTGGCCGAAACCTATCCGCTGGTACAGGTCAATTCCGATCCGATCTTCGTGCGCAGCTCGGACACGGTCTGGACCTCGGCCGGGGTGACCGCGGGCATCGACCTCGCACTCGCGCTGGTGGAGGACGACCACGGCACCGAGGTGGCACAGACGGTCGCGCGATGGCTGGTTCTGTATCTGCGCCGCCCGGGCGGGCAGACGCAGTTCGCGCCGCCGGTGTGGATGCCACGTGCCAAACGCGCACCGATCCGCGAAGTCCAGGAATGGATCGACACCCGGCCCGGCGAATGCCATGACATCGCATCGCTCGCCGCGCGGGCGGCGATGAGCCCGCGACATTTCTCCCGGCTGTTCACCGACGAGGTCGGCATCGCACCCGGCACCTACGTGGAACGTATCCGGGTCGACGCGGCGCGCAGGCAGTTGGAGGAGACCGACGACACCGTCGAGGTGATCGCCGTGCGATGCGGTTTCGGATCGTCGGAGACGTTGCGGCGCAACTTCGTTCGTCGTGTCGGCGTATCGCCGGACCATTATCGCAAGACCTTCGCCTGACATCGGCACACATCAACCAACAGATCGGGGCATGCCATGCAGATCGCCATCGTCGTCTATCCGCAGTTCACCGCGCTCGACTTCATCGGGCCCTACGAGGTGCTGCGTAATCTGTCCGGGGCGGAGGTCCGTTTCGTCTGGCATGAGGTGGGTCCGGTACCCGCCGACTCCGGCGTGCTGTACGTCGGAGCAACGCACACCTTCGACGAAACCCCTTCTCCCGACCTGGTTCTCGTGCCGGGCGGCCCCGGCTGCATGGCCGCGGCCCGCGACGACCGGCTGCTCGACTGGCTGCGGCGCGTCCACCCGAAGGCCGGCTGGACGGCGTCGGTGTGCACCGGGTCGGTGATTCTGGCGGCCGCGGGTCTGCTCACCGGGCGATCGGCCACCACGCATTGGGCGGCCCTGCCCGCGTTGCGGACCTTCGGTGTCACGCCGGTCGCGGATCGTCGCATCGTCAACGAAGGCGATGTGGTGACGGCGGCCGGAGTGTCCGCGGGCATTGATCTCGCTCTGTGGCTGGCGGCGCAGATTGACGGTGAGGCCAAGGCGAAGGCCATCCAACTCCTCATCGAATACGATCCGCAACCCCCGGTCGACGAAGGTCACACCTCCAAGGCGTCGGCGCGCACCAAGACGTCGGCGGCGGCGCTGCTCGGCCGGGACATGATCAGACCCGCGGCGCTGTCCGCGTCGGCGCGGCTGCTGTGGGACCGGGTGTTAAGACGGCCGCTCAGCGCCTGATTCATTCGTTGAGATTACGGCCTCGATACGGCGGCTCGCTGCGCTCGCGGCCTACTCGACCATCACACGGAGACCAGGCGGGTGTGGTTGCGGCATGCTGGATTGGAGGTCCTCACCGCAGGGCTTCGCACGATCGGAGTTCATGGCAGGGTGGTGGTCATGCGGATCTCGCCCCAGCGCTGGGCCATCGGACTGGTCGTCGGCGCAATGGTCCTGGCGGCCTTGACGTTCGCCCCGTGGGGGCACGGTACGGAGGGCTGGCGGCCGACGATCAGCGGCACCGGCAAGGTATCGATCGACGGGGGGAGCCGCGACGAGGTGGCCTTCCTGCAGGATCACACCGGACGGCCCGGGCTCCTGCTGATCGCTCTCGCCCTGATCATCCTGATCGCCGGTGCCGTGGCGTGGTGGCGTGCGGAGTTCCGGATCGCGGCGGCGGTGATCGCCGGTCTGGGCGGAGTGTGCGCGGCCGTCTGGTCCGTCGTGGTCTGGTCGTCGCTGCCGTCGCATCTGTTCGACGATGCCGTCACCGAAGCACTGTCGGCGTCGGCGCCGCAGCTGGATCCGGGGTGGGGTGTGATCGGTTCGCTGGTGATCGCGGTGCTGATCGTCGGTGCCGCGGGAATGACCGTGTGGTCTACCCGAGTCGCCGAATCGTCTTGACCGACGGCATCGTCGAGAGCGGCGTGAAACCGATGGGCACACCGTTCGGGCCGTAGGCGTTGAAGACCTGACCGAATCCGGCGTAGATGCCGATGTGGTCGGCCGCCTGCCGGAAGACGATGAGGTCGCCGGGAGCGAGTGCCGACATGGGGATGGCCTTGCCGGAATGCTGCTGTTGCTGGCTGGTGCGGGGCAGGTGGATGCCGGTGGTGGCGAAGGCCCAGCGGACCAGACCCGAGCAGTCCCAGGAATTCGGTCCGACTCCGCCCCACTTGTAGGGTTTGCCGATCTGGGTCGTCGCCGCGGAGAGCGCGGCAAGCCCGGCCGGGGTCGGTACGGGCAGATAGATCTCGACCGACCCGCTGGAACCGCTCGATCCGCCGTTCGAGCTACTGCCCGCCGAGCCGGTGTCGGCGATCGCCGCGGGGGCGGTCAGCGCGCCGGTGAACACGATGGTCGCGGCACACAGCACCCCGGCCGCGCGGCGCCGTCGGTGGCTCGTCATGCATTCAGACTGGCGTATGTGAGCCACACACTGTCAAGCTTTCGGCATAGTCCCTGGTGGGCGATGCCGCCTTCCGGCTACCCCGCGTCGATCACCAGTATCCGTCGGGGTCCGTTTCCGGGGATTCCGACGGGATGATGCCCTCGGCCACTGCGTGATCGATACTCGCCGACAATCGGGCGCAGGTCGGCATCATCGAGCCGGGCAGGAGCGCCCGGCCGTTGGCGGAGGGTTCCAGACCCATGCACCGCGCTCGTGCATCGTCGTTCCACTGCACGCTGGTGTGGTGCGGGCTCGTCTTCTTGACCAGGACGTGGGCATGACAGGTGCGGCATTCGATCTCCCGCATCCCGCCCTGCAGGTAGTGGCTGCGGTCCCGCTCGGTGGCCGCGTGGACCGCCGCCAGCCGAGCGGGATCGGCATGGAAGTCGGGAGCCTTTGCCCAGCCGCTCTGTGCGTGTTCGGCCGCCCGGGTCACGCTCAGACCTCCGCTTTCTCCGAGCCGGCCTGCTGCGTGTCGTCCTGCTGGGCCTCTTCCTGCTGGCGCCGCAGATTCTCCTGCACCTCGATGCCCCAGCTCTCCAGCGCCTTGGCGGTGTCGATCTCGTACTCGAAGCGCTGCGTCATCTCGTCGGTGACATCGGCCTTGTCGACGTAGAACTGCTCGTACCAGCGACGCAGCTGGTAGACCGGGCCGTCCTCCTCCACGAGGAGCGGATTGTCGATGCGGGTCTTGTTCTTCCAGATCGCAACGTCCTGGAGGAAGCCGACCTCGACGCCCTTGGTGATCTTCTGGACCATCCGCTCGCCCTGCTCACGGCTGAGGCCCTCGGGGATCTTGCCCATCACGCCGTACATGAGGACGAAGGAGTTCTCGTCGATCGGGTAGTGGCAGTTGGTGAGGATGGTCTCCACCGCGTACTCGCCGTAGTACTGCACCATCGGGTTCAGCATGTAGGACGGACCGTAGTACGCCGCAATGGATTCCAGCCGGCTGTCGCCGTAGTTGGTGCCCAGCGTGACGTCGGGGCGTCCGTGGGAATTCATGTACTGCGCGGCGATCTCGCCCTCGAAGACGTTCTTGAAGTAGTCCGGGAGCGCGTAGTGCACGTAGAAGAAGTGCGCCATGTCCACGACGTTGTCTATGATCTCGCGGCAGTTGGAGCCCTCGATGACGATGCGGTTCCAGGTCCAGCCGGTCCACTCGTCGCTGCCGACCTCATGGAGTTCGGGAATGATGTGTTCCTCGGGCGGCGGGTTGCCCTCGGGATCGTTGTACACGAACACCTGGCCGTTGCGGATCGTCGTCGGCCACGAGCGGGTCTTCGCCAGTTTCGGATTGCGCTTGGCGTAGGGGACCCCGGCACACCGGCCGTTTCCCTTCCACAGCCAGCCGTGGAAGGGACACGCCACGTTCCCGTCCTTGATGCTGCCCTGGGAGAGGTCGCCACCCATGTGGCGGCAGAAGGCGTCGAGGATGTTGATGTTGCCCTCGTCGTCGGCCCAGACCACCAGCTTGGTGCCGAAGATCTCCACCGAGTGGGGCTTGCCGTCGGTGAATTCGTCGACCAGACCGAGGCAGTGCCAGCCGCGGGCGAACCGCGAGGGCGGGGTTCCGGTGTCGATTTCGCGGACGTCTCCATCGCCGGCGCGGGCGGTCGCTGCGGTGGGGGTCTCGGGTGTCGCTGACATCAGCCACTCCTGTCGTTTCGGTATGCGGGACCGTGGGTTGTGTCGGTTCCCGCCTGCCTCAATACTAGAACAAGTTTCAAAAATGGCCAGGGGGTTGCGCCGTTCGGACGACGAAAAAGGGTCGGAAGACCCGGCAAACGCGCAGCGCTCGACATAAATGAGAACGTGTTCTAGTCTCGGATTCGGACGAGAACCAGGTCGACCCTTTCAGGGCCGAGGAGAACGACAAGGAGCGGCGAGATGCCAGCACAACGGAGTGAGGCCGCAGAGCAGGTCCTGGAGAAGATCAACGCTCTGCTGCCCGAGATCGAGCAGCGGACACAGGCCACCGAGGATCTGCGGCGTATCCCGGAGGAGACGGTGTCGAGCCTGCAGGACGCGGGCTTCTTCAAACTGATGCAGCCCGAGCAGTGGGGCGGATACCAGGTGGATCCGGTCACCTTCTACGAGGCGGTGCGCCGCATCTCCACCGCATGCGGTTCCACCGGTTGGGTCGCCGGCATCATCGGCATCCACAACTGGCACCTCGCCCTGTTCGGCCAGCAGGCGCAGGAAGAGGTCTGGGGCGACGATCCCAACGTCCGCATTTCCTCGTCGTATGCACCGATGGGTATGGGCGAGGTCGTCGACGGCGGCTACAAGGTGAACGGCAACTGGGCGTTCTCGTCCGGCTGTGAGATCGCCGACTGGACCTTCGTCGGCGGACCGGTCATCAAGGACGGCCGTCCGGTCGACTTCGTGAGCTACCTGCTGCCGCGCTCGGACTACAACATCAAGGATGTCTGGAATGTGGTGGGCCTCAAGGGCACCGGTTCCAACACCCTCGAGGTCAAGGACGCCTTCGTGCCGACCCATCGCGTGCTGAGCATGCGGACGATGGCCGAGTACCGGAGCCCGGGTCTCGAGCAGAACACCGCGCCGGTGTACAAGATGCCGTGGGGCACAATCCATCCCAGCACCATCTCCACGCCGATCGTCGGCATGGCGTACGGCGCCTACAACGCGCATGTCGAGCATCAGGGCAAGCGTGTGCGCGCGGCCTACGCCGGGGAGAAGTCCAAGGACGACCCGTTCGCCAAGGTCCGTATCGCCGGTGCCGCCAGCGACATCGATGCCTCCTGGCGTCAGCTGTCGGGCAACCTGCAGGCCGAATACGACTTGATCCTCGCCGGCGAGGAGATCCCGATGGAGCTGCGCACCGCGGCCCGTCGCGACCAGGTGCGTGCCACCGCCCGCGCCATCGCGTCGATCGACAGTCTCTTCGAGAACTCGGGTGCGGGTGCGCTCAACGTCGACAACCCGATCCAGCGGTTCTGGCGTGACGCCCACGCCGGCCGGGTGCATGCAGCGAACGATCCCGAACGCGCCTACGTGGCCTTCGGCAACAACGAATTCGGCATCCCCGTCGGCGACACGATGGTGTGAGCCTTGCTTGCGGATCAGCGGCGCACGCCGTCCGCTGATCCGCTTGCAGGTCTCAGCACGGATCACCAAGCAACAGGAGCAATTTCGAGATGAGTGACAGCCCGATCAAGTCCCTGGGATATATGCGCATCGAGGCCACCGACATCGACGCGTGGCGTGAGTACGGCCTCAAGGTCCTCGGCCTCATCGAGGGCAAGGGCACCGTCGAGGGTGCCCTGTACTTCCGCATGGACGACTTCCCGGCACGCCTGGTCATCGTGCCCTCCGACCGCGATCACATCGCGTCGTCCGGCTGGGAATGTGCGAATGCCGCAGCGCTGCAGGACGTTCGCGACCGGCTCTCGGCCGCGGGTGTGATCTTCCGTGAGGCCAAGGACGAGGAACTCCTCGACCGGCAGGTCGACGAGATGATCGTCTTCGACGACCCGGCGGGCAACACTCTCGAGGTCTTTCACGGTGTGGCACTTCAGCATCGACGCATCGTCAGCCCGTACGGTCACCGCTTCGTGACCGGTGAGCAGGGCCTCGGACATGTGGTGCTGACCTGCGACGACGACGCCGCGGCACTGGCCTTCTACCGCGACGTGCTCGGCTTCTCCCTCCGGGACTCGATGCGTCTGCCCCCGCAGGCCGTCGGTCGCGAGGAGGGCGACGAGTCGCCGTGGCTGCGTTTCCTGGGCTGCAACCCGCGCCATCATTCCCTGGCCTTCCTGCCCATTCCGAACAGCACCGGCATCGTGCACCTGATGATCGAGGTGGAGAACTCCGACGACGTCGGACTCTGCCTCGACCGCGCTCTGCGCAAGAAGGTGAAGATGTCGGCGTCACTCGGCCGTCACGTCAACGACCTGATGCTGTCCTTCTACATGAAGACACCCGGCGGTTTCGACGTCGAATACGGTTGTGAGGGAAGACAGGTCGACGACGACGAGTGGGTGGCGCGTGAGTCCACCGCGGTCAGCCTGTGGGGACATGACTTCACCGTCGGTTTCCGGGACTGATCGCCGTGACACAGACACCGTATGGGTCGTCGGATTTCGACTCCCGGCAGTTCCGTACCGCCATGGGCCAGTTCTGCACGGGGGTCACGGTCATCACGACCATCGATGACGCGGGCGCCCCGGTCGGATTCGCCTGCCAGTCCTTCGCCGCGCTGTCACTGGATCCGCCGCTGGTGCTGTTCTGTCCGATGAAGACCTCGCGGAGCTGGCCGGTCATCGAGAAGTCCGGCAAGTTCTGCGTCAACGTGCTGTCGAATCGTCAGCAGGACGTGAGCGCGGCCTTCGGTGCGCCGGGCGACGACAAGTTCCGCAACATCACCTGGGACCCGTCCCCGCAGGGACTGCCGGTGATCCGGCACTCGCTCACCTGGGTGGAATGTGACGTCGAGCAGGTGACCGACGGCGGCGATCACTTCATCGTCATCGGACGTGCCAAGACGCTGGGTGATGTGTTGCAGGACAAGCCCTTGCTGTTCTATCGCGGCGGATACCTGTCCACCGAGCATCCCCGCGTCACGCCCGCGCAGGCCGAACTGGACAACTTCCTCACCTGGACCGGAGGCGACACCTGGCTATGACGGACTCGACGGATTCCGCGAACGCGACCCCTGACACCACCGTGACCCGGCCGTTCACCGATGCCATCGCCGAGTGCGAAAAGCTCATCGCCGGTGCGGAGTTCATCGAGACCGAGCAGGATCTGGCCGAGGGGCTCGACTACCTGGCCGGGAGCATCGCGGCGATCGTCCAGACGGTGCGGTCGCGCAATATCTCCCACCCGAACTTCGTGACGTCCACGGGGCCGATGACGAAGATGGGCCTCGACAACCCGGACACCCTCTACTATCACGCGGACATCGACGATCACGGAACGTATATCGTGCGCGGCCGTCGGGGCAGCACGACCGACCTGGCGTTCCAGGTACTCAAGGGCGACTACACGCCGGACGAGATCCCCGGCGGCGAAGAGGCATTCGACGATCGCGCGATCGGGATCGCCGACGACGGAACGTACGAGATCACCTTCGGTCCCGCACTCGACGAATCGCGTGACGGCTACTTCACGCTGCCCGCCGGTGCGTCGATGCTGTCGGTGCGAGAGGTGTACGGGGACTGGGCACAGCGCAAGGGTACGATCTCCATCGAGCGTGTCGACACCACCGGGACCGCACCGGCCGAGCCCGATCTCGCCCGGGTGACCAAGCGCTACACGACGATGGGGAAGATGCTGAAGTCCCGGGTGCACACCTGGTTCAACTTCCCCAAGTGGTTCTACCTGGACGAGCCGGTGAACACCTTCACCGCACCACGTCTCACGCCGGGCGGTCTCTCGACGCAGTTCTCGTCGGTCGGCCACTACCGGCTCGCCGACGACGAGGCGATGATCATCACCGTGCCGAAATCGGCTGCGCCCTATCAGGGTTTCCAGCTCGGCAGTATGTGGTACATCTCCCTCGACTACGTCAATCATCAGACGAGCCTGAATTCGTCACAGGCGCAGGTGGATCCCGACGGCATGATCCGCATGGTGCTGTCCCGGAAGAATCCGGGTGTGGCGAACTGGATCGAGACCACCGGTCGCGCGCAGGGGATCATGCAGTTCCGGTGGCAGCGGGTGGATGCGCCGATCACCCCCGAGCAGGGGCCGACTGCGCAGGTCATCGACTTCGGGGACGTCGCCGAACATCTTCCGTATCACGACACCAACGTCGTCGACGATGCGGGATGGGCCGAGCGAATCACCGTGCGGCAGCGCGGATTCGCCGAGAGGATGCTGGGATGAGCGCGCCGGACACGTCGGGGCTGCTTGACGGCAAGGTCGTCGTGGTGTCCGGTGTCGGGCCCGGGCTGGGGCGGTCCATCGTGCTCCGGTCCGCGGCGGCGGGCGCGAAGGTCGTACTGGCCGCGCGCACCGAATCGCGGTTGCACGACATCGCCGCCGAGGCGGCCGCTGCCGGCGGGGAGACTCTCGTGGTGCCCACCGACATCACCGACGACGAGGCCGTCGACCGGCTGGTCGCCGCCACCCTGGAGAATTTCGGCCGGGTGGACGCGGTGGTGAACAACGCGTTCGCGCTGCCGTCGATGAAACCATTGGCGCGCACCGACTTCGAGCACATCACCGCCAGTCTCGAACTGACACTGCTGGGCACGTTGCGCGTCATCAAGGCGTTCACCGAACCTCTCGCCGACACCGACGGTGCCGTCGTCAACATCAACTCGATGGTGATCCGGCATTCCGAGCCGCGCTACGGCAGCTACAAGATGGCCAAGTCGGCGTTGCTCGCCATGTCGCAGTCGCTGGCGACCGAGCTCGGGGACAAGGGAATCCGCATCAACAGCGTTGCCCCCGGCTACATCTGGGACGATCAGTTGAAGTGGTATTTCGGCGAGGTCGCCACGAAGTACGGCATCACACCCGAGCAGGTCTACGAGCAGACCGCGAGCAAATCCGATCTCAAGCGACTGCCGGAGCCGGACGAGATCGCCGACGCCGTGGTGTTTCTCGCCTCGCCGATGGCGAATGCGATCACCGGACACACCCTGGACGTGAACTGTGGGGAATACCATGACTAGTGCCGGAGCCCGCATCGACGTGGGCAGTATCGCCGACCTCCACGAATCGGCCACCCGGGCAACCGGTCTCGACGACTTCGGACAGCCCGACTATATCGACGGTCTGCAGGTGCTCCTCGATGCGTATGCGCAGGAAGCCGACCTGACGGAATCGGGCAGCAAGATGTTCCGGTTCTTCCTGAAGGGGGCACTGGTCGCGCGACTGCTGTCCGAGGCGTCGTGGAAGGCCAACCCCGGCTACGCGGATGTGGCGGTCACCCGGCCGATCTTCGTGACCGGGCTGCCCCGCACCGGCACCACCGCACTGCATCGTCTGCTCGCCGCCGACCCGGCCCATCAGGGGCTCGAGTACTGGCTCGCCGAGTTCCCGCAGCCCCGGCCCCCGCGGTCGGAGTGGGCGGACAATCCGGTGTATCAGCAGATCGATGCCGGCCTCTCACAGCATCACGTCGAGAACCCGGAATTTATGGGGCTGCACTACATGACGGCCGACGAGGTCGAGGAATGCTGGCAGCTGTTGCGCCAGAACGTCATGTCGATCTCCTACGAATCGCTCGCGCACGTGCCGTCGTACTCGCGGTGGCTGCGCGAACAGGATTGGACGCCCGCCTATCGGCGTCACCGGACGAATCTGCAACTGATCGGGATGAATGATCCGGACAAGCGGTGGGTCCTGAAGAACCCCAGCCACATGTTCGCCCTCGACGCACTGATGGCGGTGTACCCCGACGCGCTCGTCGTGCAGACCCACCGGCCGCCGGAGACCATCATCGCGTCGATGTGCAGTCTCGCCGAGCATG
The DNA here is from genome assembly GCF_059427765.1 of Gordonia sp. B8661-1. Lineage (NCBI taxonomy): Bacteria > Bacillati > Actinomycetota > Actinomycetes > Mycobacteriales > Gordoniaceae > Gordonia > Gordonia sp. B8661-1. The sequence continues at coordinate 754,674 of NZ_JCAHRL010000001.1, read as the reverse complement.
CGACCCGCGGGTGGTCGAACACCTTCGTCGGCGACACCATCGGGACCGAGCAGCTCGAACTGTGGTCGCGGGGGCTCCGGGACTTCACCGAGGCCCGCACACGGTACGACCCGGCACAGTTCGTCGACGTGGACTTCGACGACCTGCGTTCCGACCCCTTCGGCACCGTCGACCGGATCTATGCCGCCCTCGGCAGCGAGGTGTCGGACGAGGCGCGCGCCGCCATGGAGACGCTCGATGCGGAGAGCAAGTCGGGGGACCGGAAACCGCAGCATCGTTATTCGCTGTCCGACTACGGGCTCGACGAAGAGCAGGTCAGCGGGGCTTTCGCGCGCTGAAGCGCAGCCTGAATCTGAGCAGGCTAGGGTGCGGGCATGGCAGGCAATACCGATGACACGCATTCGGCGGCGCTGTACGACGACGTCGCCGACCTCTATGCCGAGACCTTCCCGAAGGCCTATCTCACCGCGCTGGAGAGGCGTGCGGTCGACGCCTTCGCCGACATCGTCCTCGCCGAGGGGTTGCCGGGGCCGACCGTCGACGTCGGCTGCGGGCCCGGACATGTGACCGCCGAACTCGCGGACCGCGGACTGACCGTCGTCGGTGTCGACCCCAGCGTGCGAATGGTCACCATCGCGCGGGAAAAACATCCTCACCTGCGGTTCCAGATCGATGACGCCACCCTGAGCGCGGTCCACCATCAGCAGCCGGCCGCGTTGCTGGCCCGGTTCAGTCTGATCCACCTGGAACCGGATCAGGTCGGCCCGGTGTTCGCGGCCTGGGCCGAGATGCTCGCGCCCGGGGCGCCGGTCCTCGTGGCCTCGCAGTCGACCGACACCGCGGGAGACCCGGAGCCCTTCGATCACAAGGTCGCCCCGGCCTGGCGCTGGCATCCGGCCCGATTGTCGAAAGAACTGTCGGACAACGGGTTCGACGAGGTCTGGCACTCCGTGAGCCGCCCCGACGACGATCACCGGTTTCCCGAGGTGCACATGCTGGCCCGCCGCCGCTCGTAGGAGATGATCGAGGCGCCGACGAGGTGATCGAGATCCCGTGTCCACCGGTCGTATGAACTTTGCCGAGCGAGCACCGGAGACGTGGGATTCGCTGCGTGCAAAGAAATTCCATCCGGTACCCTATCCCCGTACAGGCTGGGTCGGGGAAGGTCCAGTTGCGTTCGTCAGGGGAGGCGATCGTCCTGGCGGGACTCCGTGGGGGAGCGAAGTGGATCGTCGATCTTTTCTGAGGATGACGGCTGCCGGAATGTCGGTGGCCGGGCTGTCGGCTGCCGGTATGGGCGGTGTCAGGCAACCGGTCGCGTCGGCGTCGCCCGCGCAGCCTGTCGCCGCCGGTCCGCTGTCGAAACGCGGTCAGTACGAGAAACTCGTGCCGGAGATCTTCCGGCCCGTCCCGGCGCCGCGATCGCATTCCGAGGCGATCGTCATCGGTACGGGCTTCGGAGGCGCCGTCAGCGCGCTTCGGTTGGCGCAGGCCGGGATTCAGACCACCGTGCTCGAACGCGGGTCACGCTGGCCGAACGATCCGTGGCGGGAGATCTACGGGCTCGACGGCCGTATGCTGTGGCACGGAAGTCGGGCGCTGGCCGATGATTCCCGGGGACCTGCCGGTCCGTCGACTCTCACGGCGGCGGCGTATGCGTCGACGTACGGAGCCATGGCGGCCGTCGACGATTTCGGGGGAATCTTCGAGATCAGCTGGCACCACAATGCCGCGATCATGTGCGGTGCGGCCGTCGGCGGAGGGTCGGTCGTCTACATCGGCATCACCGCGCAGTCACTGCGGGAACCGTTCGACGCGGTGTTCAAGGGGGTCGTCAACTACGACGAGATGGCGCGTACCTGGTATCCGAAGGCGATGTCGGGGCTCGGCGCCACGGTCGTCCCCGGCGATGTCTACCGCGACGTCAGCTTCCGGAACGCCCGGGACTTCGAGCGGGTCAGCAGGCGGGCCGGATACGATCCGCATCCGATACCGGGAAACTGGCGCTGGAATGTGCTGCGCGACGAGATCGCCGGTCGCGCAAAGCCGATGGCCACGGCCGCGGCCCTGGCGAACTCCAACGGCTCGCTCAATGCCCTGACCCACACCTACCTGCCGCGCGCCGAGGCGACGGGCAAGGCGACCATCCATCCGCGCCATCAGGTCAACGCCATTCATGTGGAGAAGTCCGGCCGCTTCGTCCTCGACGTCGACTATGTGAGCCCCTACGGGGACGTACTGGCTCGTCGCACGCTCACCACGGACCGGCTGGTGGTCGCCGCCGGATGTCTGGGGACCAATCGTCTGCTGGTGACGGCGCGTGACACCGGTGCCCTGCCGAACCTGAACGAGCACATCGGTACCGGTTGGGGCAACAACGGCAACGGCAACATCGACATCGCGCTCGGCGGGACCCGGAAAGCAACCCAGAGTGCCGTCGGCGCAGTCGGATTCATCGACACCGGGGACACGTTCGCCCGCGGGGTGGTGAACGCGACGTTCGGCCTCGGGCCGCTCGATGACGTCGCCGCGGCAGCGAACACCTCGGCCATGAAGGTGGGCATCACCTCGGTCGACGATTCCCGGGGAACGTTCCGGTATCACCGTGACAGCGGTCAGGTGGTCCTCGACTGGCCGGCCCGGGGCAACGCCGATGTGGAAGCGAACTGTGTGCGTATCGGGCACAGGCTGGCGGAGAAGTCCGGGTTGCCCGTACAAGCGGTGCTGTACGAACCGGACGTGCAATGGGCGCACTGCCTCGGCGGCGCCACGCTCGGAACCGCGTGCGACGAGTACGGCCGCGTCAAGGGTTACCGGAATCTCTACGTGAACGACGGTGCGATGCTGCCCGGCTCGGCAGGCGCGTCGAATCCGACGCTGACCATCACCGCGGTGGCCGAACGCAACATCGCGACGATCATCGCCGACGGGCGCTGACCGGGCTATCCGCGGACCAAGAAGGCGGTTGGGGGTTCTGTTGGTCGGCTGAGGGTTGTCGCTGATCGGGTAGGTCGAGGCGCCGGCTCGCTGCGCTCGCGCGCTACTCGATCAGCGAGTGAGGCGTTCGGTCAGCCCGGCGACCACGTCGTGCGGTTGGCCGAACAACTGTGAACTGGCCTGTGCGCGTTTGAAGTACAACTGGATGTCGTGTTCGGCGGTGATGCCGATGCCGCCGTGCAATTGAATGCCCTCACCGGTGACGCGGGTGAAGGCCTCGGAGCAGTGGACGTGCGCGGCGGCCGCGAGGTCGTCGGCGTCGGGCGCACCCGTGGCGAGCGCGGCGATGGCGGCCCGGGAAATCGACCGGCTCGACTCGACCAGCGCGTACATGTCGGCCATCCGGTGTTTGAGGGCCTGGAAGGAACCGATGGTGCGACCGAACTGCTTGCGGGACTTCGTGTAGTCGACCGTCAGGTCCAGGGCCGCGGCCATACCGCCGACCTGTTCGGCGGACAGCAGGGCCCATGCGGCGGAGCGCACGCGGACCGCGAGATCCGGTCCGGACGGGATGCTGGTCGCCGGTGTCTCGTCGAAGGTGATGCGTGCCAGTGGGCGGCTCGGGTCGAGTACCGGCAGCGGCGTGATCGTGATGCCGTCGGCCGTCGTGTCGACGACGTGCAGGGTGACCCGGTTGCCGGTCCCGGCGAAGACCAGGAGTACATCGGCCGACTCGCCGTCGATGACGTATTCGGCTGTGCCGTTGAGCAATCCGCCGTCCGCGGTGACACCCGGGCTCAGCCAGCCGGTCGGTCCCGCGCCGCAGCCGGTGACGATCAGTTCGCCGGAGGCGATACCGGGCAGCAGTCGGGCGTTGGTGTCGGGGTCGTCGGCGAGCAGGAGCGCGACCGTGGCCAGCGCACTGGAGAATACGGGGACGGGACTCAGTGACGCGCCGAGTTCTTCGAGCACCGCGCCGGTCTCGACGAAGGTTGCGTCCGCGCCTCCGTAGGTATCCGGAATCGGCAGTGCCGCAACACCGATCTCGGCGGTGAGCGTCTCCCACAGGGATCGGTCCAGCCGAGGGGTGGCGCGCATCGCCGCACGGGCGGCGGCCGAGTCGCCGCGTTTGCGGACGACCTCGCGGATGGCCTCGGCGAGTGCTTCGCGTTCGTCGGCGGAGATCGCCCCGGGGGTGGTCATCGGAGGGTCTCCAGCACTCGTTCGCGCAGCACGGCCGGTGTGCCCCAGGCGGACAGCAGGGCGCGGGTGGATGTCAGGTAGAGCGACAGGTCGTGTTCGGTGGTGTAGCCGATGGCGCCGAGGACCTGCAGCGCGCGTCGTGACGCGAGGTACGCGGCATCGCCCGCGGCCACCTTCGCGGCCGCGATGTCGCGGCGGACATCGGTGTCCTCGGGCATCTGACCGTCGACGCCCAGCGCCGCCGCATGCACGAGCGGCCGGGCCATCTCGATGGCGATCGCCACGTCGGCGAGATGGTGTTTCACCGCCTGGAAGGAGCCGATGGCCTTGCCGAACTGCTTGCGCGCCTGCGCGTATTCCGCGGCGAGCGCGAGCATGGCGCTCGCCATGCCGAGCAGTTGCGCGGCGGTGCCGAGGATGCCCATGTCGACCGCGTCGTCGACGTCGACGCCGGAGGCCAGGGTGTCGGCCGGGCTCAGTTCGGCGACCTGCCGGGCGGGATCGACGGTGGCCCGGGGTTCGCCGATGGTGGCGGTGCTGAGCACGCCGTCGCGGACCAGATACGCCGTGTCGGCGATCGGTGCCAGAGTTGCCAGCGACGGAATCGAGACGGTCGCGAACGCACCTTCGGCGAGTGCGGTCACGGGAGCGCCGCGCACACCGGCGGAGTGGAACAGAGTCGGCAGTACGGCGATGCTCTCCACCACCGGGCCGGGCAGTGCGTGGCGGCCGATCTGTTCCAGGGCCACCACGAGTTCGATGGCCCCGGCGCTGCTGCCGCCTTCGGCCTCGTCGATCAGCAGACCATTGACGCCGGTGTCGGCGAGGCCGGCGAAGACCTCGATCACCGGTTCGCGGTCCCCGTTCGCCCAGGCACGGGCGCGGGCCGGGATATCGGCCTTCGACAGCTGGGCATCGACGGTCGACGCGAGGTCGTCGTGGATGTCGGACAGCAGGAATTCCATGACGTCACCTGTCCCCACGCGGAAGGCCGAGGAGGCGTTCCGCGATCACATTGCGCTGAATCTCATTGGTGCCGGCGTAAATCGGACCCGACAGTGAGAAGATGTAGCCGTCCGTCCAGGCGTCGTCCAGTTCGGCGTCCTGGCCCTGCAGATCGAGTGCGGTCTCATGCGCCGCGATGTCCCACTGCGACCAGAACACCTTGTTGATCGACGACTCCATGCCGAGTTGGCCGCCGGCGGCCAGGCGGCTCACTGTCTGATAGGTCGACAACTCGTAGGCCCGCGATCCGATCCACGCATCGGCGACGCGCGCATCGACATTCGCGGTCGTCGGCACGGTGTCGCGGTTCCGGCGCCACAGCTCGACGAGTCGATCGGTGGTGGCGAGGAAGCGGCCGGGTGCCCGCAGCGACAACCCGCGCTCATTGGCGGCGGTGCTCATCGCGACCTTCCACCCGTTGTTGACCTCGCCGATCACGCCCGAGTCACCCGGGTTGGCCGGGTCGTCGGGGACGAAGACATCTTCGAGGAACAGCTCCGCGAAACCGTGCTCGCCGTCGAGCTGTTCGATCGGCCGGACGGTGACGCCGGGGCTACGCAGGTCGAACATGAAGTAGGTGATGCCCTTGTGGCGCTGCGCGTCCTTGTCGGAACGGAACAGTCCGAAACCCCAGTCGGCGAAGCTGGATCGCGAACTCCAGGTCTTCTGGCCGTTCAGCAGCCAGCCACCCTCGGTGCGCGTCGCGGTGGATCGCAGCGACGCGAGGTCGCTACCGGCCTCCGGTTCACTCCAGGCCTGACCCCAGATGTCGTCGGCGCGAGCCATGCGCGGCATGATGCGGTCCAGCTGTTCCGGCTTGGCATGCTCGAAAAGTGTTGGGGCGAGCAGGAAGATGCCGTTCTGGCTGACACGTCCGGGCGCGCCCGAACGGTAGTACTCCTCCTCGAAGATCACCCAGTGCAGCAGCGGTACGTCGCGGCCGCCGTACTCCTCGGGCCAGCTGACCACCGACATCTTGTCGGCCGCCAGCGTCCGCTCCCACTCGCGGTGGGCCTCGAAGCCGTCGGCGGTGTCCATCGAGGGAAGTGGTTCGGCCGGAACATGATCGGCCAGCCAGGCGCGCACCTCGGCGCGGAACGCCTGCGCGGCGTCGTCGAACAACAGGTCCATGTCAGCCCTTCTCCGCTGCGTTCTTCTCGGCAGATGCCTTCATCGACTTCGCGTCCATGCCACCGAGCGAGTCGCCGGAATCGGCATCGTTGGCCGCATGCGCGTAGTGGTGCCAGCCGAAGACCGACTCCATCGCGTTGCGCAATCCCATCTGGTCCTCGCAGATGTTGACGGCCTTCTTGCTCAGGAACAGTCCCTGCATCGGCATCGCGACCATCTTCTCGGCGATGGCGTCGACCTTCGTACCGAGATCGTCGAGCGGCACAACGTGATTCACCATGCCCCACTCGGCGGCCTGCGCCGCGGTGAAGCGCTCACCGGTGAACAGGATCTCCTTCGCGCGGCGGGTGCCGAGTGCGTAGGCGTGGGCGAAGTACTCGACCCCCGGGATGCCCATGCGGGCCACCGGATCGGAGAAGAAGGCGTCGTCGGAGGCGACGATGAAATCACAGATCCAGGCGAGCATCAGACCGCCCGCGATGCAGGCGCCGTGCACCTGGGCGATCATCGGCTTCGGGATGTCGCGCCAGCGGCGGCACATCCCCATGTACACCTCGATCTCGCGGGCGAGGCGCTGGTTGCTGTCGAGGGGCTGACCGTCGCCGCGGGTGTGATCCCAGTGCAGGGTGGCGACGTTGTCGTAATACGTGTCGAAGTCGCGTTCCGGTGTGCCGATGTCATGGCCAGCGGAGAAGTGCTTGCCGTTGGCCCGCAGCACGATCACCTTGACCGCATTGTCGTCGACGGCTTTCCGGAACGCCGCATCCAGTGAGTACGTCATCACCGAGTTCTGTGCGTTCCGGTAATCGGGCCGGTTGAGCGTCACATAGGCGACCGCGTTGTCCGGGCCGCCGACCTCGTAGGCGACCGGCGAGGAGTCCGGTCCCAGGTCGTCACGGCCGAGGGCAGGTGGGATGACGGCGTCGCTCATGCCCACGAGCCTAACCTAGCAAGTGCTTGGTTGGTAGTCGGGTCTCAGGGCGTCGGCGCGATCGGTCAGGGAACGACGATGCTGCCGCCGCAGGACCGCGCCGGGATCGACCGCAGCGCGTTACGGTCGGTGGTGGACGGTCGCTGTCGTGTTGTGACCGTTTGCACGGATATGCCAGGTCCGGGGCATAAGTGTGAAATCGGGGGATGGGACCGTTGGGTGGATCCTGTCGGACGATAGGCTGAGCCGGTCTGTCCGTTTGTCTTTGGAGGTCTGCGTGTCCGAATTCGCGCCGCAGTTACAGGAACTGTTCGACGAGGTGGTCGCACGCAACCCGGGTGAGACCGAGTTCCATCAGGCGGCGCGTGAGGTCTTCGAAAGCCTCGGACCGGTCGTCGCCAAGCATCCGCATTATCTGAGCACCGAGGTCATCCGCCGGCTCTGTGAGCCCGAACGGCAGATCATCTTCCGCGTGCCGTGGACCGACGACAAGGGGCAGGTGCAGATCAACCGCGGTTTCCGCGTCGAATTCAACTCGGCGCTCGGACCGTACAAGGGTGGCCTGCGCTTCCACCCGAGCGTCTACCTCGGCATCGTCAAGTTCCTCGGATTCGAGCAGATCTTCAAGAACGCGCTGACCGGCCTGCCCATCGGCGGCGGCAAGGGCGGCTCCGACTTCGACCCCAAGGGCCGCTCCGACGGCGAGGTCATGCGGTTCTGTCAGTCCTTCATGACCGAGCTCTACCGTCACATCGGTGAGTACACCGACGTCCCGGCCGGTGACATCGGTGTGGGCGGCCGCGAGATCGGCTACCTCTTCGGCCAGTACAAGCGCATCACCAACCGCTACGAATCGGGCGTGCTCACCGGCAAGGGCATCTCCTGGGGCGGATCGCAGGTGCGCACCGAGGCCACCGGCTACGGCACCGTCTACTTCGTCCGCGAGATGCTCAAGGCGTCGGGGCAGAGCTTCGAGGGCAAGCAGGTCGTGGTGTCCGGCTCAGGCAACGTCGCGATCTACGCCATCGAGAAGGTGCACGAACTCGGCGGCCGGGTCATCGCGTGCTCCGACTCCGGCGGTTACGTGGTGGACGAGAAGGGCATCGACTGCGGCCTTCTCAAGGAGATCAAGCAGGAACGCCGCGAACGCATCGAGGATTACGCGGCGGCGCGCGGTGGTTCCGCGCGTGTGGTCACCGGGGGCAGCATCTGGGACGTGCCGACCGACATCGCCCTGCCGTGCGCGACGCAGAACGAACTGACCGAGACCGATGCCGAGGCCCTGGTCGCCAACGGCTGTCAGGTGGTCGCGGAGGGCGCGAACATGCCGACGACCCCGGAGGCCATCCGTGTTCTCACCGGTGCGGGCGTGACCTTCGCTCCCGGCAAGGCGGCCAACGCAGGCGGTGTCGCGACGAGTGCGCTCGAGATGCAGCAGAACGCCTCTCGCGACTCGTGGAGCTTCGAACACACCGAAGACCGGTTGTCGGACATCATGACCGGAATCCACGATCGCTGCCTGCACACCGCGGAGGAGTACGGCGTGCCCGGCAACTACGTCGCGGGTGCCAACATCGCGGGCTTCACCCAGGTCGCCGACGCGATGCTGGCGCTCGGCGTCATCTGATCGGGCGCTCAGCGCAGGTAGCCCGACACCTGGTCGGCCGCGGTTCGTGTGGCCTCGCCGAGTCGCACGAGTTCCGTTGCGTCCAGGGTGATTCCGGGACACATCACGATCGAGGCGACCACATCTCCCTCCGCATCGAAGATCGGTGCACCGACGGTCATGGCCGTGATGTCCCCGGTCAGTTCGTCCGGCAGATAGTCGATGGTGGTGAGTTCACTCAGCAGATCGCCCACACGCGATCGCAGCCGGTCGGAGACACCGTCGATCGAATCGAGTGCCGCGACGACCTGTGTGTGGTCGGTGGTCATGCGTTCGATGGAGTAGCCGCGTTCGCGGATGGCGGCCAGCGCCTGCCGCAGACGATTCGCGGTGCCGGCGGGCGCGTGCGCGATCCAGTCGTTCTGTTCGGTGGTCGGCGCCCACGCCATGAACTCCCGGCAGTTCGGCGGACGCAGCCGCATGCGGCGGCCGGGGGTGAACCAGGGGGTCGCGGTGGTGTCTCCGCTGTGATCGACGACGGTCACGGTGTCGGAATCGGTTCGGCGGGCGACGAATCCGGGCATGCCGACGGTGTGCGTCAGGCTGCGCAGGGCGGTGGCCGCCCAGTCGGTGATGTGATCGCCCGCGGCGGCGGTGCGTCCGAGCGTGACGAACGCCGGGCCGACGCGGAAGGCGCCGGTGTCCTCGTCGCGTACGACCCAGCCGTGCGCGGCCAGCTCGCCGACGATCGCGTGTGCGGTCGCCCGCGACGATCCGGTGGCGCGCACGATCTCGGCAAGCGTCATCGAGCCGGTGTCGTCAGATGATTCGGCGCGGACAAGATGTTCCAGAATGCTGATGACGCGTGCCGTGGGTGGTGAGATCGGTGTATCGGGCTGCGCGCCCGGTGACCGGTCACGTGGTTGACGCCCATCGGCGTGCTCGCCTACGGTATGTGTCACATATTCAATACTATGTGTCGAATATTCGACACGTCAAGGAGTGGCGCCGTGAGTGGCTACGAGCTCACCAACCTGGACGCGCTGGAGGCCGAGGCCGTGCACATCATGCGCGAGGTCGCGGCCACCTTCGAGCGGCCGGTTCTCCTGTTCTCCGGCGGCAAGGACTCCGTCGTCATGTTCCACCTGGCTCGCAAGGCTTTCTGGCCTGCGCCGGTACCGTTCCCGCTGATGCATGTGGACACCGGCCACAACTTCGACGAGGTGATCGACTATCGCGATCGGGTCGTCGAGGAGACCGGGGTGCGATTGGTGGTGAGTTCGGTGCAGGACGACATCGATGCCGGCCGGGTCGTCGAGGAGACGGGTCCGGGGAAGAGTCGAAATCGTTTGCAGACAGCGGCATTGCTGCGCGGCATCACCGAGAACCGCTTCGACGCGGTCTTCGGCGGCGCGCGGCGCGACGAGGAGAAGGCGCGCGCCAAGGAGCGGGTCTTCAGCTTCCGTGACGAGTTCGGCGCGTGGGATCCGCGAGCCCAACGCCCGGAGTTGTGGAACCTGTACAACGGCCGCCACCACAAAGGGGAACACATCCGGGTGTTCCCGCTGAGCAATTGGACCGAACTCGACATCTGGCAGTACATCGGCGCCGAGCAGATAGCGTTGCCGCCCATCTACTACGCGCACGAGCGCGAGGTGATCCCGCGCGACGGCATGCTGCTCGCGAAAACCCGCTTCCTGCAGACCTATCCGGGTGAGGAGTCGCGCACCGAAAAGGTCCGTTTCCGGACCGTCGGTGATGCGACCTGCACCGGGTGCGTCGAGAGCGACGCCGACACCATCGACAAGGTGATCGCCGAGATCGAGATGACACGTGTCACCGAGCGCGGTGCCACGCGCGCCGACGACCGCATCTCCGAGGCGGGCATGGAAGATCGCAAGAAAGAGGGCTACTTCTGATGAGCGCACCCGTGGGCACCGCGGAACCCGGTGTACAACAAGAGCTTCTGCGTCTGGCGACCGCGGGGTCGGTGGACGACGGGAAGTCGACGCTGATCGGTCGTCTCCTGTTCGACTCGAAGTCGATCTTCACCGATCAACTGGAATCCATCGAGCGGACCAGCGCAGAACGTGGTGACGAGTACGCGAATCTGGCGCTGCTCACCGACGGCCTGCGCGCCGAGCGTGAGCAGGGCATCACGATCGACGTTGCGTACCGGTACTTCTCGACGCCTCGACGGAAGTTCATCATCGCCGACACACCGGGCCATGTGCAGTACACCCGCAACATGGTGACCGGTGCGTCGACGGCGGATCTGGCGATGATCCTGATCGACGCACGCAAAGGTGTGTTGGAACAGACTCGGCGCCACGCCTTTCTGTCCTCATTGCTCGGCATCCCGCACCTGACCATCTGCGTGAACAAGATGGACCTCGTCGACTGGTCGCAGGCGCGCTTCGAGGAGATCTGTGAGGAGTTCGTGGCCTTCGCCGCGAAGCTCAATGTGGTTGACCTGACGTTCATTCCGCTATCGGCGCTGCAGGGTGACAACGTCGTCGAACAGTCGTCGAATATGCCCTGGTACGAAGGGCGTCCGTTGCTGAGTCACCTCGAACACGTATACATCGCCTCCGATCGCAACCTGATTGACGCCCGGATGCCGGTGCAGTACGTGATCCGTCCGCAGCGCAGCGACGGCGCCGATCACCGCGCCTATGCGGGCACCGTGGCAGGCGGGACGTTCGCGCAGGGCGACGAGATCGTGGTGCTGCCCAGTGGTTTCGGGACGACCATCCGGCGCATCTGGGGGCCGGGCGGGCAACCGCTGGAGGAGGCGTTCGCGTCGATGGCGGTGTCCATCGAACTCGCCGACGAGATCGACATCTCCCGCGGCGACATGTTCGCGCGGCCCAACAACCGGCCACATGTCGCGCGCGATGTGGACGCGATGGTGTGCTGGTTCGCCGAGGACAGTGAACTTCGGGTGGGCGGCACGTATCAGGTGATGTGCGGTACGCGGACGACGCGCGCGCAGATCAGCGGCCTCAACTATCGGTTGGACGTGAACACGCTGCACCGCGACGCATCGGCGGAGTCATTGCGACTCAACGAGATCGCCCGGTTGTCGCTGCGGACACAATCGCCGCTGCTGTTCGACTCCTACCGGAAGAATCGGGACACCGGCAGCTTCATCCTGATCGACGAGTCGACGAACCGGACCGTCGGTGCGGGCATGATCACCGCGCCGGTCCGGCAGGACTCGAATGTCGTGTGGCAGACCACCAAGGTGACCCGCGACCAGCGTTCGCACCAGGGGGCGACGATCTGGCTGACCGGCCTGTCGGGATCGGGCAAATCCTCACTGGCGGTGGAGATCGAACGACGCCTGGTCGCCGAGGGACGGCCCGCCTATCTGATGGACGGTGACAATCTCCGGCACGGCCTCAATTCGGACCTGGGCTTCGGCGATGACGATCGTCGGGAGAACATCCGACGCACCAGCGAGGTGGCGGCCCTGTTCGCGGATTCCGGTGCGGTTGCGATCGTCTCGTTGATCTCGCCGTTCGCCGAAGAACGACAGCGTGCCCGCGAGGTGCATGCCGAACGTGGTCTGCCGTTCTTCGAGGTGTTCCTGGACACGCCGATCGAGGAGTGTGAGCGTCGAGATCCCAAGGGGCTCTATGCGAAGGCGCGCCGCGGGGAGATCAGTCAGTTCACCGGCATCGACTCTCCGTACGAGCGGCCCGAGCATGCGGAACTGGTCGTCGCGCCGTCCGATGGTGCACCCGCCGACGCTGCCGAGTCGGTTCTCCGTAACCTGGGGCTGTGACCGTGACGACAGAGGGAGGCGCCGGAATGGTCGACGATCGGACACTGGCGGGCGAATTGGCCACGGCCGCAGGTGAACTGCTGCTGGACGTACGTGCGAACAGCGGCTTGTCCGGTCGCGAACTGGGTGATGCCGGTGACCGGCGGTCCGACGATCTGATCCTCGCCCGGCTCGCGGAGATACGCCCCGATGATGCGGTGTTGTCCGAGGAATCCGCGGACGACAAATCCCGACTGTCCGCGGAACGGGTGTGGATCATCGACCCGGTCGACGGCACCCGTGAGTACGGCACCGACGGGAAGACCGACTGGGCCGTGCACGTCGCGCTGTGGTCGGCGACCGATGGGCTGATCGCCGGTGCGGTCGCCCTGCCGGCCCTCGGGGTGACCTATCTCGACGATGCGACGCCGGTCGAGCCGACGACCGGGCTTGCCGCCCATCCGCGCGGTGATCGCCCGCGGGTCGTGGTGAGTGCGTCTCGCGCACCGGGCTTTTCACAAGCGGTAGCCGACGCGATCGGCGGGGAACTGCTGCCGATGGGCTCCGCCGGGGCGAAGGCGATGGCCGTCGTCCGCGGTGAGGCGGACGCCTATGTGCACGCCGGCGGCCAGTACGAATGGGATTCGGCCGCGCCGGTCGCGGTGGCGCAGGCAAAAGGCTTGTGGTGCGGGCGAATCGACGGCTCACCGCTGGTCTATAACCAGGACGACACCTATCTGCCGGATCTGGTGATCTGCCGTCCCGAACTCCGCGAGGAGATCATCGCGATCACCTCGCGGGGCTGACTGCGGTCAGAACAGTGCGAGGACGAGGGCGGCGAGGGCCGCCAGGCCGTCCTCGTCGGCCTGGTCGAAGCGTGCGGTGCGCGGGCTGTCCAGGTCGAAGACGCCGAGTGTCTGCCCGTCCCGCACGAGCGGGATGACGAGTTCGGATCGGCTGTCGGCATCGCAGGCGATGTGGTCGGGGACGGCATGGACGTCGTCGACTCGCTGGATCACCTGCGTACGCGCGGCTGCGCCGCAGACGCCGCGGTCGAAGGAGATCGGTGTGCAGGCGGGTTTGCCCTGGAACGGCCCGACCACCAGCTCGCCGCCCTTGGTGACGTAGAAGCCGACCCAATTCAGTTCGGGCAGTGAGTGATACACGAGTGAGGACAGGTTGGCCATGGCCGCCACGAGATCCGTCTCACCGTCGAGGAGCGCCGTCGCGGAGGCGAGGAGTTCGTCGTAGGGGCTGACGGAAGTGGTCATCGGGCCAGTCTAGGCGGTCGGGGATGGATTGCCGGGTTGAGCTCACGCCGATCCGGACGGTTGCATGGGCTGCGGTGGATATGGATCGGATGGTCCGGCCGGGGGCGCTCTGCCGTCTGGCGTCGATCGCATTTGCATATCGAACGCATGTTCGATATAGTCGTGTTATTCGCAGGTCATGGCATCGGGGGGTGGACCATATGACCGCATCGGTCGAACCATCGTCATCGTTGGTGGACGCGTACGCGCGACTGGAATTGTTGCTCGACGAGATTGCTGTGGGGTCGTCACGGTTGTGTTCGGAGGCCGAGCTGGTGGGGCTGGCCGAAACGCATGAGCGGTTGTATCGGCGGATGGCGTTCTTTGGGCACCAGCGGGTGATGGATGTGTCTGATCGTGACGCCCATCGATCGGCGGGCTGTCGTTCGATCCAGGACTTCATGGTTACGCGGCTGCGCATCACCGATGTTCGCCGTCGTATGGATGCGATGGGAGCGTTGTTGCCCACCTACACCTTGCAGGGCGAGGTGAAAGATCCCGAATGCCCGGACACCGCAGCCGCTTTGGCCGAAGGTGCGATCAACCCCGATCATGTCGGTGCGGTGTTGGACGTGATGAAAAAGTTGCCGGCGGCGGTGTCTGTTGAGGACCGGGAAGCTGCGGAGTCGACGCTTGCTGAATATGCGCGAGAGTTGACACCGAAGAGCATTCGGCAGGTGGGGGCACGGATCCTCGCGCACTTGGATCCGGACGGCTCCTTGAGTGATGACCGTGATCGGAAACGTCGGCGCCGGTTGTCGGTGCTCGATCCCGATGTTCAGCAGATGTCGAAGATCGTCGGTTGCCTCGACCCCGAGACCCGGGCCATGCTCGATGTGGTGATGGCCGCCTGGGCCGCGCCGGGCATGAACAATCCCGACGACGATCAATCGCCGGTCGGGCATGTCGATGAGGCTGATCCGGAGCGGCTGAAGGAGGCGGCACAACGGGATTCGCGTGGTGCGTCGGAACGCCAGCACGATGCGTTCAAAGCCTTACTGCGGTGTGCTCTCGATGGTGGTGTGCTCGGCAAGAGCCATCGGGGTTTGCCGCCGCATCTGATCATCAAGATCACCGAGTCCGAACTGCGGGAGCGGGCGGGTCTGGGCCATACCACGACAGGTGCTGATCTGCCCATCGGTGATGTGATCAAGTTGGCGGCCGAATCCCAGATGTATTTGGCGGTGTTCGCCGATCACACCAACGAGCCGTTGTATCTGGGTCGAGCCAAACGGTTGGCGAATCAGGCCCAGAGGTTCATGGGTTTCGTGGAGTACGGCGGCTGTTCGGTACCGGGGTGTCCGCGGCCGTTCTCCCACACCGAGATGCATCACGCCGAACAGGATTGGACCCACGGCGGACGAACCGACGCCAACGCCATGGCTCCGGCCTGCCCGCCACACAACCGACTCGTGGGATCGAAGACCGGACAGTTGTCGACCATCAAGATCCGCAGCGGCCCCGACCGTGGACGCTACGGCTGGAGACGCAACACCACCGACGGAGTGCCACCCGACATACCGCGAACCAACCACATCCACCTTGTTGATGAACTCCTGAGAAGCCGGCCGCAACCGCCACCGTCATCCGGATCGGGAACCGAGATCGCATTGCGAGAAGTGTTGACCTCGCATCGAGTAGAGCGCACCGATGTCATCTTTCACACGAGTGTGCCCACCGATGAGTGAGCATAGTGCGAGCCACGAGACCCGGTCAGTTGTGGATGATCTCGTCCTTCATGTTGCTGATGATGAAATTGACCGTGTCGCCGGGTCGTTGCCGGCAGATGATGCCGACCAGAGTGGCCACGAGGAACGGATTCTTCGTCACCCCATTGGCTTTCACGATGGCGACCTGAGTCGGTTCGTCGCGCGTCTGGTAGTCGCGACAGGTGATGGTCTGCGCGTCCGGAGGTGGCGGCACCTCCTGGGTGGTCGGTGACGCAGGTGGAATCGACGGCGCAGGCATGGTCGTCGCGGGGGTATCCGTCTCGGAAGTCGTGGCCGTGACAGGCGGTGGAGCCGGGTCGGCACGGGGATCCCCATCGACGGTGCAGGCGGACACCGCGACGGTGGCGAGTATGAGCGAACAGACCGCCCCGGCCATCGATCGCTGATTCATCCGCTGAATCCCTTCTCGCCGAACACTAATCACCGTCGCAGGCCGGACAGGACGCCACTCAACGCGGCCTGGAGGTCGCCCGATTCGATACGCATCAGGTCGTCGTGGCTCAATGACGCGAGATCCGGACGCTTGGTGAGTCGATGCTCACGCTCCTCCTCGGCGGCCTCGATGATATTGCGGATGAAGCGACCGTTGCCGGCGATATCACTCGCGCGGCGCAGTCCGTCGGCGTCCATGCGAACATCCTCGAACAGCGGCGTACACGCACGCTCGAGCTCCAGCGCGGCGTCCGGTGTCAACAGTGAATCCCGTTTCCGCGCAATGTGTTCGCCGATCCGCGCGAGTTCGAGCGGCGTATACGACTCGAACCGCACACGTCGTGCGAAGCGTGAGGCCAGTCCGTCGTTGGCGGAGAGGAAGCGGTCGATCTCCGAGTCGTACCCGGCGATGATGACGACCAGCCGATCGCGATCGTCCTCCATACGTGCGAGCAACGTGTCCACCGATTCGCGGCCGAAGGCGTCGCCACCCGAGAGCCCCTGCTGGATCAGCGTGTACGCCTCGTCGATGAACAGCACACCGTCCATGGCCGAGTCGATGACGGCGGAGGTCTTCGGTGCCGTGGAGCCGAGATGTTCGCCGACCAGGTCGCGCCGGGTCGCCTCGATCACCTTGTCGGTCTTGATGAATCCCAACCCGCAATAGATCTTGGCGACAATGCGCGCCACCGTGGTCTTGCCGGTCCCGGGCGGCCCGGTGAAAGCCAGATGCAGGCTGCGGGCCGCGGTGTTGAGGCCCTTGTCGGCGCGGATCCGTGCCAGGGTCGCGGCCGACTGCAACTTGGCGACCTGCTCCTTCACCGAGTCGAGGCCGATCTGCTCGTCGAGTTCCCGTTGTGCTTCGGCGACCAGGTCGGATTGCTCGGGATTCTCGGTCGTGTCGGAGATCAGCGTGTCCGGCCGGTCGCCCGCCGACTCCGCGTCCCACGGATCACGGCGCGCGGCCACGTCGTCGGCACTGGTGATCACCAGCCGGAAACCGGGGGAGGCGAGTGCCTGCTTCGCGGGTGACTCCGGGTTGCGGGAGTAGGCCTGTTCGAACATCACCCGGGCCTTGTCCTCCTGGCCCTGCTCCCGAAGGGCCATGCCCACGGTGAAGATGGCCTGGGTCGTCAGTGAGGCGATGGGACCGTCGATCACGTTCTGTAACCGCCGCTGACCCTCCCCGAACATGCCCATCTGCACGCACGCGGTGCCGGCCAGGAAATCCGCGGCGGTCTGCAGAAACGTGTCGGTCCAGCGGTCGGAGCGATGCAGCGCCGTCAGCACATCGGGCCAGCGCTGCGCCGACATGTGGAGACCGGCCTGCACGAACTCGACGATCGGCCCGCGATGTGCCGGTGGCACCTGATCGAGGATGTCCTGCGCGCCCTGATAATCCTTGCCCCGGGCCAGCGACGCCGCGTAGGCAGCGATCGCCTCGGTGGGCTCGGACATCGGATAGTCGATGCCGAAGCCCGCATTCCAGCGCCCGGAGAGAGTACGGGGCGGAAGACCGAGCCTGCGCTGCTCGTGACCGATGGTCGCGCGGTTCCGGAACGCGGCCAGCAGGACCTCGTCGGTGTCGTCGCCACACGCCAGGCGTCCCAGCCAGGCATCGCCCATCGTCGGGTCCCACTCGCTGGCGCGCGTGAACGCCTTCGCGGCCTGGGCCGGATTGTTGATGGGCTCCTGTCCCTCCAGGGCGATGCCGAGTGACAGCACCCCCAATTCGAACAGTTGCCGGGCTTTGCGTACGTCGCCCACGGGTCCCCCCAAGCGCATTCCGTCTCATCGCCGGATGTCGTCCACCCGCCGTTCGTGTCCGGGGATCAGCCTAGCCTGCGGCTCAATTACACTGGCTTGAGTGAGTGCGCAGGTGGATACCGTTTCAGCCGCTGCAGGCAGCCCCGACCAACCCCAGCCCTTCCGGGAGCTCGGGCTCAAGGACGACGAGTACGAACGGATCCGCGAGATCCTCGGGCGCCGTCCCACCGACGCCGAGCTGGCGATGTACTCGGTGATGTGGTCCGAACACTGCAGCTACAAGTCGTCGAAGGTGCATCTGCGCTACTTCGGTGAGACCACCACCGACGAGATGAAGGCGAGCATGCTCGCCGGTATCGGGGAGAACGCCGGCGTCGTCGACATCGGCGACGGCTGGGCGGTCACCTTCAAGGTCGAATCGCACAATCACCCCAGCTACGTCGAGCCCTACCAGGGTGCCGCCACCGGCGTCGGCGGCATCGTGCGCGACATCATGGCGATGGGTGCCCGGCCGATCGCGGTCATGGATCAGCTGCGCTTCGGTGCCGCGGACGCACCCGACACCCGCCGGGTCGTCGACGGTGTGGTCCGTGGCGTCGGCGGCTACGGCAACTCGCTGGGCCTGCCCAACGTCGGCGGTGAAACGGTCTTCGACGCCAGCTACGCCGGCAACCCGCTCGTCAACGCGCTGTGCGCGGGCGTGCTGCGCACCGAGGATCTGCACCTGGCATTCGCGTCGGGAGCAGGCAACAAGATCATCCTGTTCGGCGCGCGCACCGGTCTCGACGGCATCGGCGGCGTCTCCGTTCTCGCGTCGGAGACCTTCGACGACGACGGCGACACTTCCGGCCCCAACCGCAAGAAGCTGCCCAGTGTTCAGGTCGGCGACCCGTTCACCGAGAAGGTACTCATCGAGTGCTGCCTCGAGCTGTACCACGCAGGGCTGGTGGTCGGTATCCAGGATCTCGGCGGCGCCGGATTGTCCTGTGCCACCTCCGAACTCGCGGCGGCGGGCGACGGTGGCATGCACATCGACCTGGAGCAGGTGCCGATGCGGGCCGAGGGCATGACACCCGCTGAGGTGCTGTCCAGCGAGTCGCAGGAGCGCATGTGCGCGGTCGTCACGCCGGAGAACGTCGACAAGTTCATGGACGTGTGCCGCAAGTGGGATGTGCTGGCCACAGTGATCGGTGAGGTCACCGACGGTGACCGGCTGGTCGTCGACTGGCACGGCGAGACCGTCGTCGACGTGCCGCCCCGCACCGTCGCCCACGAGGGCCCCGTCTACGAGCGTCCGCTGGCCCGGCCCGAGTGGCAGGACGACGTGATCGCCTCGACGACCGAGCCGCTCGCCCGGCCGGACACTCCGGATGCGTTGCGGGACACCGCATTGCAGATGATCTCCTCACCGGCACTGTGCAGCCGGAAGTTCATCACCGAACAGTATGACCGCTACGTGCGCGGCAACACGGTGCTCGCCGAGCACGCCGACTCCGGTGTGGTCCGTATCGACGAGAACTCCGGCCGCGGCATCGCGTTGGCCACCGATGCGTCGGGCCGCTACACCTTCCTCGACCCGTACCGCGGTGCGCAGCTCGCGCTCGCCGAGGCGTACCGCAACGTCGTGGTGTCCGGCGCCGCACCGAAGGCCGTCACCAACTGCCTCAACTTCGGATCGCCCGAGGATCCGGCCGTCATGTGGCAGTTCCAGCAGGCGGTGCGCGGCCTCGCCGACGGCTGCGCGCAGCTGGGTATCCCGGTCACCGGCGGCAACGTCAGCTTCTACAACCAGACCGGTTCCACGCCCATCCTTCCGACGCCGGTCGTCGGTGTGCTCGGCATCATCGACGATGTTCATCGCCGCATCCCGACCGGTTTCGGCACCGAACCGGGGGAGACGCTCATTCTGCTGGGTGAGACGCGCGACGAGTTCGACGGCTCGATCTGGTCGCAGGTCACCCACGACCATCTCGGCGGCGTGCCGCCGCAGGTCGATCTCGACCGGGAACGTCTGCTCGGCGAGATCCTGGTCGCCGCGTCCCGCGACGGCCTCGTGTCGGCCGCCCACGATCTCTCCGAGGGCGGATTGTTCCAGGCCGTCGTCGAATCCGCGCTGGCCGGTGAAACGGGTTGCCGCATCCTGCTGCCCGAGGACGCGGATCCCTTCGTCTGGTTGTTCTCCGAATCGGCCGGACGTGTGCTCGTCGCCGTACCCCGCACCGAGGAATCCCGGTTCGTCGGGATGCTCGATGCCCGCGGCATGCCGTGGCATCGCGTCGGGGTCGTCGATCAGGGCGCCGACGGCGTCTCGGTCCAGGACCAGTTCGAGATCGGATTCGACGAACTGCGCGCCGCGCACGAGGGCACCCTGCCCGCGCTGTTCGGCGAGTAGCCGGGTCGCCGGCGGGTGTCGTCCACGCAGATGACGTCGGTCGGCCGGGTTCTGCCGGGCGTGTTGTAATGGCCGCAAGCGCGGCGGTCCGGTCGTTTGTCGCGATGCACCAGTCGACATCCGCACATCGACCGTTGTACCCATTGTCCGACGCCCCCATCGACCAAGGAACTCGTATGACCTACCCGCCCTCGTCCGGCGATCAGAATCCGTACGGCTCAGGCCAGTCGGCCCCGTACGGCTCACCTCAGGCGTCGTTCGGTCAGCCGGAGAACGCGCAGCCGGCCCCCGGTCAGTCGCCCTACGGTCGGTCGCCCTATGGTCAGCAGCAGTACGGTCAGGCACAGTACGGTCAGGCGCAGCAGTACGGGCAGCCGACCTACGGACAGTCGTACGGGGCATACCCCCAGACGGGTTATGGGCAGGGATATCAGGCTCAGCCGTCGGGAGTGACGGGCATCATCGCCGCGATATTGGCGCTGCTGGGCGGAGTGGCGGCGCTGTTCGGAGTCTTTTCGGGTGTGATCGGTGCCATCGATGTGCTGGGTATGGACTCCGGGGCGGCGCTCTTCACCGGTATCTGGACCATCCTGGTCGCCATCCTCAACGTTGCGGTCACCATTCTTCTCCTCTGGGGTGCCATCGAGCTGTTCCAGCGGAAGAGACGTGGCCGCTTGTTCGTGATGATCGGTTCCGGGATCGTCATCGTGACCAGCGTCCTCGGCTTGATCGTGCTCGTCGCGGTGGGTGCGGGAATCCGCGCCCACCTCGGCGGCGGCGCCGGGGCCGCACTCGGTGTGGTGATCGGTATCGGGATCGTCCTCCTGCT
The DNA here is from genome assembly GCF_059427765.1 of Gordonia sp. B8661-1. Lineage (NCBI taxonomy): Bacteria > Bacillati > Actinomycetota > Actinomycetes > Mycobacteriales > Gordoniaceae > Gordonia > Gordonia sp. B8661-1. Next base: position 733,632 of record NZ_JCAHRL010000001.1, on the reverse strand, counting down.
ATTCCCGATCGCAACACTGGTTCTCGCGTACGTGCCGTCGACGGTCGCCTGGATCGAGGCGAATCCGCAGTCCGGTGATGCGGGAAATTCGTTGCAGCAGTTCCAGACTCAGCGGTATCCGGCCCAGCAATTCCTGACGGCCCAGCAGAATCCGGCCCAGCAGCAGTATCCGCCGCAACAGCCGCCGTTCGGCCAGTTCTGAGAGGTGTGGCTGGTCTCGATATGCGTCGTGCTCGCTTCGCTCGCGCGGCGCTACTCGACCGGCGGGGCCGTGTGCTCGGCATGATCGATCGGCTGTGATCAGAGCGCGGCGACGAGGCTCTCCGGATCGTCGGTGGTGATCTGGTCGACCCGGAGGTCGAGGAGCTTCCGGATCGTGCGCACCGAACGTCGATTGATGTCGCGCACGGTGTAGGCGTCCACGCGCCGATCCCGATCGTGGAAGGCGCCGACGAGGTCGACACCGTGTGCGGCGGCGTCGAGGATCAGCCGGATCTCCAGGTAGATCATCTCGGCATCCGGCGAGGCAGCCACCGCATCATCGACGAACTGCGCGTAGTCGCGGGATGCGAGCACACGGTCGGCCGCGCCGTGATGGCACGGGTCGTAACCGATCCTGACGCCCGGCGTCGCGTCCGTGAGGAGCCGCACCGCTTCCGCATCACCACACGAGAGGATCGCGTGGCGCGCGAACGGTGCCACCGACTCGCCGAAGATCCGAATCGATGCAGGGTCCAGTGCGGCGGCATCCTCCTTGAAGTCCAACTGCAGCAGTGCATTCCGATGGATCGGTACGTCGGCGAGGACGTCGGCGAGGTCTTCGAGCAGCAGTACCGGTTCGTCGAGCGGCCGTCCCCGGTTGGAACGGAGGTACAGTCCGCGCAGAGCGTCGGCGGGCAGGTCGGCGATCTGGCCGGTGCCGGTGGTCGCGTGCCGGACGTCCCGGTCGTGCAACACCGCGAAGCCACGGTCGGCATGGATGACGAGATCCACCTCGACGCTCGCGCCCACCGCCATCGCCTCCCGGATGCGGGTGGTCGTGAACGCCGGATCATCGGCTCTGCGACGCGCGCGATGCCATTTGATCCAGGTGACGTGGCCGTTGCGAACGAGCGCGACGGGCGGAGCGGCATCGGAGTCGGGTGACGACGGTGATTTCGGCATCGTCCGCGAGATTACGACCAGCGCGACGACAATGCAGCGCCACCAGGCGGAACCCGGTGCGGACGGTACTCGTGGGGGAGACGTGATCTGCGGGGCGGCGCGGGTCGGTCGGACAATGTAATCCGTGGTCCCCCGGATGTCGCATGGTCCGGATGTCGGCTACGCTCCATGCGACCTGATCTGAACCTCGAGAGGACGCACGTGACGAACCCCTACGACAACCAGGGCGATTCCGCCCAGCAGCCGTACGGGCAGGCGCCCCAATACGGACAGCAGCCCGAGTACGGGCAGCAGCCGGGCTACGGACAGCAGCCCGGTTTCGGGCAGCAGCCCGGCTACGGACAGCAGCCCGGCTACGGTCAGCCCGCGTACGGCTACGGCACGCCGGCAGGCCCGGAGCCCGACAACAATCTGGTCTGGGCGATCCTCGCCACCGTGCTGTGCTGCCTCCCGCTCGGGATCGTGTCCATCGTCAAGTCGACCTCGGTGAGCAAGCTCTGGGCGACCGGCGACTTCGCCGGTGCACAGGCCGCCGCCGACGAGGCCAAGAAGTGGGCCATCTGGAGCGCGGTCGCGGCCGTCGCCCTGTGGGTCCTCATCGTCATCTTCTACGTCGTTGTCATCATCCTTGCGGCAAGCAGCACCTCGAGCTACTGAGCGATTCGAGAACGCCGTCATGCGCGGCGTCTCGACCGTCTCCACGCATCGCGTCCTCGGCCCCGGCATCGTCATCGCCGGGGCCGCGGTCGTCTGTACCGCCATCTGGTTCGGCGATCCGACGACACCGGGCGGCCCCCTGCCCGTCTGTCCGACGAAGGCCCTGCTGAACATCGATTGCCCCGGCTGCGGTGCGATGCGCGCCGTGTATTCACTGATGCACGGCGACCTGCCCGCCGCCCTGCATTTCAATGCCTTCGCGGTGGTGGCCCTGGCGCTGCTCCTGTTCGCGTTCGGCGCGTACACGATCGGGCTCTGGACCGGTCGCAGGATCCGGAGCTGGCAGCATTGGCGGTACTCGGGGGTCATTCTGCTGGTCACCGTCGTGATCTGGTTGGTCATCCGCAACATTCCGGTCGAGCCGTTCCGGTCACTCAGGGTCTGACCCGGCGTCGCGTGCCTCGCCATTCCGGCGACAGCTGTCTGAAACCTGTTCTAGTTTGTTGGCATGACTCTTCGTGTGGTCGAGTGGTCGACCGGAACCGTGGGACGACATGCCATCGCCGGGATCGACGCCCGTCCCGACCTGGAACTCGTCGGGGTGTGGGTGTCCGATCCGGCCAAGGTGGGCAAGGATGCCGGTGAACTCGCCGGTCTCGGCCGGGAACTCGGCGTCACCGCCACCGACGATCGCGACGCTCTGATCGCGCTGCGCCCCGACTGCATCGTGCACACCGCGATGACCGATGACCGCATCATGGAGGCCATCGCGGATCTGACCGCGTTCGTCGAGGCGGGGATCAACGTCGTCTCCAGCGGTCCGGTCGTTCTGCAGTTCCCGTATGGTGTCCTGCCGCCGGAGATGATCGAGCGCATAGACAGCGCGGCACAGGCCGGGAAGGCCAGTCTGCACGTGAACGGCATCGATCCCGGATTCGCCAACGATGTTCTGCCGCTTGCCATGACGAGCCTGTCACAGCGTATCGACGAGGTGCGCTGCCAGGAGATCGCCGACTACTCCACGTACTACCAGCCGGTGGTGATGAGTTCGCTGTTCGGTTTCGGGCAGCCGATGGACTCGACACCGTTCCTGCTCAATCCCGGTGTGCTCTCGATGGCGTGGGGGAGTGTGGTGCGGCAGATCGCGGCGGGTCTCGACGTCACCCTCGACGAGCCTCTGGTGGAACGGGTCGAACGGGTGGCCGCCGACCGCGACTACTCGACGGTGTCGGTCGAGATCCCCGAGGGCACCATGGCGGCAGTGCGTTTCGAGGTCGCCGGCCAGGTCGACGGCGTCGACCGCGTGGTGCTGGAGCATTACACCCGCACCCATCCCGACCAGTGTCCGGACTGGCCGACACCCACGGACGGCGACGGCTGCTATCGCGTCCTCATCTCCGGGGAACCGGAGATGGCCGTCGAATTCGGCCATCACGGCGAATCCGGGGACCACAACGTGTCCGGCATGATCGTGACGGCCATGCGCTTGGTGAATTCCGTTGCGGCGGTTGTCGATGCGGAACCCGGCCTGGTCACCGCGCTCGACCTGCCGCCGGTCACCGGTCGCGGCCTGGTGGCCGGTGACCGCGGCGGTGCCGACGGGTGAGGGCGTAGCGTCGTCCACGGCCGGGGTCACCCGGACCGTTCGACGAGGTGTGCAGATCGAGGAGGGACGGATCAATGACGGAGACCGTGATCGTGTCGGGAGGAACCGGCGGCCTGGGATCGGCGGTGACGGCAACGCTTCTCGACGCCGGATGGCGCGTGGTGGTGCCGTGGGTGAACGAGGCCGAGTTGTCCCGGTTACCCGAGTCGGAGCGGCTGGTGACGGTGCACGCCGATCTCTTCGAGCCGGAGGGGGCGGCGGCAGTCGTCGCGGCCGCCACCGACGATCCCGGGGCGACACTGCGTGCCGTGGTCAATCTCGTCGGCGGATTCGCGATGGGCGGCAAGGTGCATGAGACGCCCGTCGACGAGTTCGACGCGTTGGTTCGGCTCAACCTTCGCCCGCTGTATCTGCTGACCCAGGCGGCGCTGCCCGCACTCATCGAGGCAGGCGGCGGATCGATCGTCGGGGTGTCGGCGAAAGCGGCGTTCGCGCCGTTCTCCGGGGCGGCCGGTTACATCACGTCGAAAGCCGCGGTCTGGGCTTTCATCAGCGCACTGGCCGTCGAGTACAAATCGGACGGGATTCGTGCGAACGCGATTCTCCCGTCGGTCATCGACACCCCGGGAAACCGTGAATCGCAACCGGATTCGAAGCGCACGGGGTGGGTGCCGCCGGAGGCGATCGCCGATACCATCGCGTTCCTCATCTCGGACGCGGGTGCGGCCGTGACCGGTGCGCAGGTGCCCGTGCCCGGAGTCGGCTGACGGTCACGCGCCGCGGAAGTCACAGCGGCCAGGAGTGAACCGGCTCGCCCTCGTGCATGAGGGTCGTGTAGTCGCGCAACATGCCGTGTAGCGCGGTGTCACGATCCTCGCCGGCCTCGGTGCGGGCGAGTACGGCACGGCGCTGCCATTCGGAGCCGGTCTGCCTGGAGAGGCAGCGGCCCTCGATGACCGACAGATAGCGGGCGCGTGCCTTGTCCGAGACACCGAAGGCCCGCAATCCGTCGTCGGCCAGGGGAAGCAGCCTGCGCAGCACGAGTTCGTCGGGGCGCACCCATCCGACGTCGGGCCAATACAACTGCGCGTGCATGCCGTCGCGTGCGCCGCTGTGCAGATTCTCCGCCGCGGCGTTGAACGACATACGCGACCACAGCGGCCGGTCGGAATCGGCCAGTGCCCGCACCACACCGTAGTAGAAGGCGGCGTTGGCCATCGTGTCCACAACCGTTGGGCCCGAGGGCAACACACGATTCTCCACGCGCAGATGCGCATGTCCGTCGACGACGTCGTACACCGGCCGGTTCCAGCGGTACACGGTGCCGTTGTGCAGCCGGAGCTCGTCGAGTGCGGGGATCCGCCCCGCCTCGAGTTCGTCGATCGGGTCGACATCCGTCGTCACCGGCAGCAGGGCGGGGAAGTAGCGGGTGTTCTCCTCGAAGAGATCGAAGATGGTGGTGATCCAGCGTTCGCCGAACCACACCCGTGGCCGGACGCCCTGATTCTTCAGCTCCAGCGGCCGGGTGTCGGTGGCCTGCTCGAAGACCGGGATGCGACTCTCGTGCCAGAGCGCGGTACCCGCGAGGAACGGGGAATTCGCGGCAAGCGCGATCTGTACCCCGGAGATGGCCTGCGCGGCATTCCAGTGTGCGGCAAAGTCTTCCGGTGCCACCCGCAGGTGCAATTGGAGTGAGGTGCAGGCGGCCTCGGGCAGGATCGAATCGGTCGTGGTGTGGAGCCGTTCGTGGCCGTGCCGGGCATCGAGCGGGACACCGGTGATGTCGATCTCCATGTCCTCACCACGCGCTGCGAAGATCTGGTCGTTCAGCAGGTCATAGCGCGGGTTCGCGGAAATCCACTGGTGGGCAAAGTGTTCGGACTTCAGGGTGGGCAGCATCCCGATCATCACCAGGTGGCTGTCGGTCTGCGCGGCCCGCTCCTCCGCCCGATTGAGGGAGGTGCGCAGCATCTGCTCGAGCGAGATGGTGTCGTCGGTGGTGAACGGCCGTGGGGAGACGTTGATCTCGATGTTGAACTGGCCCAGCTCGGTCTGGAAGTCCGGGTCGGCGATGGCGTCGAGGACGGCGGCGTTCGCCATGGCCGGCCGCATCGCGTCGTCGACGAGGTTCAGTTCGACCTCCATGCCGAGCAGCGGCTCGGGTGGTTGTCCCTGATCGGTGAACAGACCGTCGGCCAGCATCCGGGCGATCGCCTCGGTGCCGCGACCGACCTGCCGACGGAAGCGCACCCGATCGTCGCCGGTGAACACGCGTTCGGACACATCTTCGCCCATGGCCCCATCGTGCCCTGTTCGCCCGGTTCGGTAAGTGACATTCGGCGCTGCGGCATGATGTCCGGCATGTCGTCGCGTGCACAGATCGATCCCGCCGAGGCCCGTGCGGCCGTGCTCGCGGTCGCCGAATGGGTGGCCGACGACTCGGTGACCGCCCCGGATCGGGCCTCCCTTGCCGCCGCGGTGCGGATGACCGCGCGCACCCTCGCGCAGATCGCGCCCGGATCGTCGGTGGAGGTGCGGGTGCCGCCGTTCGTCGCGGTGCAGTGCATCGAGGGTCCGCGCCATACCCGCGGTACGCCGCCGAATGTGGTCGAGACCGATCCCCGCTCCTGGCTCCGTCTGGTGACCGGCGCCGCGACGATGGACGCCCTGTCCGAGGCCGGCACGCTCACGGCGTCCGGGTCGCGCGCGGGCGACATCGAACGATGGATGCCGCTCTTCCCGGTGTGACCTCGGTCGCTGCTCCGTGGCGCGCATGCCAGGTCGGGAATCAGACGGCCCGGCTCGCCGTTGTGCAGATTCGCAATCGGTCGCAACAGGCCGGTAAAGTGAATGCATCTCCCCAGCACCACGAACGTTCTCTCAGCCCCAGGGAGCTCACCTGATGACCGACGCGTCAGACCACCGTCCGAATCTGCTGGCACCCACACCCGGTTGCGGTGGTTGCCCGTCCGAGGAGCCCGAGAACGAACCGCGCGAGGAATGCGGTGTCTTCGGTGTCTGGGCGCCCGGCGAGGATGTCGCCAAACTCAGCTATTACGGCCTCTACGCGCTGCAGCATCGCGGCCAGGAAGCCGCCGGTATCGCCGTCGGCGACGGTTCACAGGTGCTGGTCTTCAAGGATCTCGGACTGGTCAGCCAGGTGTTCGACGAGCAGACGCTCGGCGCGATGGTCGGGCACGTCGCCATCGGCCACTGCCGCTACTCGACCACCGGTTCCACCACCTGGGAGAACTCGCAGCCGATCTTCCGCACCACCACCGCGGGTACCGGAGTCGCCCTGGGGCACAACGGCAACCTGGTGAACACGGCCGAGCTGGCAAGTCGGGCCCGCGCTCTCGGCGTGCACTCCAGCGGCGTGGGCGGCGCGACCTCGGACTCCGACATCGTCGGTGCCCTGCTGGCACACGGCGCCGCGGACAGCACCCTGGAGCAGGCCGCGATGGAACTGCTGCCGACGCTGCGCGGTGCCTTCTGCCTGACCTTCATGGACGAGCACACCCTCTACGCCGCCCGCGACCCGCACGGTGTGCGCCCGCTGTGCCTCGGCCGGCTGGACCGCGGCTGGGTCGTCGCCTCGGAGACCGCCGCTCTCGACATCGTGGGCGCCTCCTTCGTCCGCGACATCGAGCCCGGTGAACTGCTGGCCATCGACGCCGACGGCGTCCGGACGCAGCGCTTCGCCGAGGCCACGCCGCGCGGCTGTGTGTTCGAATACGTCTACCTGGCCCGGCCGGACAGCGTCATCAACGGCCGGTCCGTGCATTCCGCCCGGGTGGAGATCGGTCGCCGGCTGGCCCGCGAATACCCCGCCGACGGCGATCTGGTCATCCCGGTGCCCGAATCCGGCACCCCGGCCGCGGTCGGATACGCGCAGGAATCCGGCATCCCGTACGGGCAGGGTCTGATGAAGAACGCCTACGTCGGCCGCACCTTCATCCAGCCGTCGCAGACCATCCGTCAGCTCGGCATCCGTCTCAAGCTGAATCCCCTCAAAGAGGTCATCCGGGGCAAACGTCTTGTCGTCGTGGATGATTCGATCGTCCGCGGCAACACCCAGCGTGCCCTCATCCGCATGCTCCGCGAGGCGGGTGCGGCCGAGGTTCATGTCCGTATCGCATCCAGCCCGGTGCGCTGGCCCTGCTTCTACGGCATCGACTTCGCATCGCCCGCCGAACTCATCGCCAACGGCATGGAATCCGAGGAGGGGATGGTCGAGGGCGTGCGGCAGGCCATCGGCGCCGACTCCCTCGGTTACATCGGCATCGACGAGATGATCGCCGCGACCGAACAGCCCGCCGAGAACCTCTGCGCGGCCTGCTTCGACGGCGAGTATCCGATCGACCTGCCCGAGGAGACATCGATGGGCAAGGCGGTGCTCGAGCAAATGCTGGCCAGCGCCACCGCCGACGGCAGCCATGTCGATCCGCTGACCGTGCCCAACGACAACGTCAGCGCCGTGATGCGGCCCTGAGACCTGCTGACCCGGCGCCGCCGTCGAGCGTCCGTCGGGTAGCGTGTGTGCCGTCGGTGAGTCGCCGGCACCTGGGGTTCATGACCAGTTTTCTTGTGACAAGGGAGTGCTCAGCGCGATGACCGAGCGGGATTCTGCTGCCGACGATCCGGTCACCGCCAACGGCGCGTCCTACGCCGCCGCGGGCGTCGACATCGACGCGGGCAATCGGGCGGTCGAACTCTTCGCACCCCACGCCAAGCGGGCCACCCGCCCCGAGGTCATGGGCGGTCTCGGTGGCTTCTCCGGACTGTTCGCCCTGAAGGGCAACTACCGGGAGCCGGTGCTCGCCGCCGCCAGCGACGGTGTGGGCACCAAACTCGCCATCGCACAGGCCATGGACCGGCACGACACCGTCGGCCGCGACCTGGTCGCCATGTGCGTCGACGACCTGGTCGTCTGCGGCGCCGAACCGCTGTTCCTGCAGGACTACATCGCGGTCGGCAAGGTGGTGCCGGAAACCGTCGCGCAGATCGTCGCGGGCATCGCCGACGGTTGCGTGGATGCCGGCTGCGCACTCCTCGGCGGCGAGACCGCCGAGCATCCCGGCCTCATGGGCGAGAATCACTACGACCTGTCCGCCACCGCGGTCGGGGTCGTCGAGGCCGACCAGATCCTGTCGCCGGAAAAGGTGCGTCCCGGTGACGTGATCATCGCGATGGGATCGTCGGGGCTGCATTCCAACGGGTATTCACTGGCGCGCAAGGTGCTCTTGGACTGGGGCCACATGGACCTGTCCGGGCATGTCGAGGAATTCGGCCGCACTCTCGGCGAAGAACTTCTCGAGCCGACCCGCATCTACGCCCGCGACTGCCTCGCGCTGGCCGCCGAGACCGATGTGCGGACCTTCTCCCACGTCACCGGCGGTGGCCTCGCGGAGAATCTGGAACGCGTCATCCCCGAAGGCCTGGTGGCCGAACTGGAACGCGAAACCTGGACGCCCGCACCGGTCTTCGCGCTCATCGAGCAGCGTGGCCGTGTCTCCCAGGAGGAGATGGAGCGCACCTTCAACATGGGCGTCGGCATGGTCGCCGTCGTCGCGCCCGAGGACACCGAACGTGCTCAGGCGGTGCTCACCGCGCGGCACGTCGACAACTGGGTGCTCGGCTCCGTGAAGCGTTCCACCGATCCCAAGAACACCGATCTCTCGCGCGTCGTCCTCTCCGGACGTCACCCGCGCTTCTGAGTCACTGGCGTAACCGTCACCGTTCACGGCGAAATATGCCCTTCAGGGGCGATTCTCGCCGAATTCGGTGACGGTTGAGACGGCTCACCTCACCGCACACGTCTCACCCACCGGGCACGCAGGAACCCGATGGGTGAGATGTGATGTCGAACAGAGAACGCGGGCAGAACCCGCGCCGACGTCAGTGGGGAGCCGTCAGGCTCGACGCCACTCGTCCTCGTCTTTCCACTCCTCGATCCGATCCCGGCGATCCGAGTCGTCCGATCCTGACAACTCGCGCTGCAAGCTGTCGAAGTCGGTATTGGGAGTGGAGTACTTCAGCTGACGAGCAACCTTCGTCTGCTTCGCTTTTGCCCGGCCGCGGCCCATGTGGGACCCCCTCGCACAATGACGGGGCGGCCAATCGCTTGGCGGCCCCGTTCTCTAGGAAGTAATTCTGTCGTGGGCACCAGTCTAGCGCGCTCGTCGGGAGAATGCGGATTGCCCTGCCGCACCGGAGCGTGGCGGGGTGGGATTCGGCGGTGTCGTCAGAGGCGCCCAAGTTTCCGGGTGGCGTCGCGCCGCACCTTCGGGACCAGATCGTCGCTGGTCAGAAGCTTTTCGAGGGCCTTCGAGTCGGCATCGGTCCCGGCCACCAGGTCGCGGATGCGGACGCCGTGATCGGGACGATCGACGACCCGCACGGCATCTCCGGCCCCGACCGTGCCCGAAGTCACAACACGGAGGTAGGCGCCGGTGTCGCCCCGGTCGAGGAATCGCTTGATCCACCGCGGTTCGCCCGCCCACGCTGCGAAGGTCCGGCACGGTGTGCGGGGGATGGTTGTCTCCAGGACCAACCCGTCGTCGCCGACGGCCCAGCGTTCGCCCACCACCGCGTCCGTGACGGCCACGCCGTCGATGCGGAGGTTCTCGCCGAACCAGCCGAACGGGAGTTCGCGGTCCAACTCGTCGGCCCAGCGCTGTGCCTCGGACTCCTGGTAGGCGTACACGGCCTGTTCGGCGCCACCGTGATGTTTCGTGTCGACGACGTGATCTCCGGTCAAGCCGAGTTCGCCGACCTGAACGCGGCCCGGGAGCGCCCGCTTGTCGATGGCGCTCGAGCCGATCCTGCCCAGGTCGACCTCGTCGACGACGGCACACACGGCGAGCACCCGCCCCGACCCGGCGCTCATCAGCGCTCGCCGCTCGCGGGTGCCCGTCCGCCGGAACGCAGTTTCTCGATCGCGGCGCGGCCCGCTTGCACACGGTCGTCGGCGGCGATCGAATCCGGATCGATCCGCGCGCTCACCGGATGCTCGGTACCGACGACCAGGTCGACATCGGCACCGACCGCCCGCTTCACCAGTGCCAGGGCGATGGGACCGAGTTCGTAGTGGTCGATCACCGTGCCCAGGCGTCCGACGGTGCGGCCGCCCGCGGTGACCGGATCGCCCGGTGCGGGACGCTCGTCGGTGCTGCCGTCGAGATGCAGCAGGGCGAGCCTGCGTGGGGACTTACCGAGGTTGTGAACGCGCGCAACGGTTTCCTGGCCCCGATAGCAGCCCTTCTCCAGGTGGACCGCGCCCTGCTCGGCGGTACCGCCGATCCAGTTCACCTCGTGCGGGATGGTGCGCTCATCGGTGTCGATCCCGAGGCGGGGGCGTACCGCGGCCACGCGCAGGGCGTCGAGGGCCCAGCTGCCCGCCATCCGGGCGCCCGCCTCGGTGAGCTGCGACCACCAGCTCTCCACCGCCGATGACGGCACCACCAGATCGATCACCGGCAGTGACGCGCCCTCGCCGATGGGCGGCATGACGCGCCAGAAACCGAGCGGCTCCTCCTCGTGGTGCTGCTCGGGCAGGTTGCCGGCCTGATACACGGCCGCATCACCGGGAAGGTCGAGCAGTTCGGCGATCGGGCCGTGCAGGACGTCGGTGCCGACGAGGGTCAGCACCGTCATGTCCGTCCGTGCCGCAGGCTCCACTTTCGCCCAGAACACCATCGAGGTGAGGAAGCGCAGGAGGCCGTCGCCGTGGTCGCCCTCGGTGTCGATCCAGGTGACGCCGTCGATGTCGGTCATCACGAAGTGCTCTTCGACGCGGCCGTTGAGATCGAGCGACAGATTCTCCGCCGACGACCGGTCGGGCAGAGCGCTGACGTGCTGGCTGGAAATGGTGTGCAGCCAGGTGAGTCGTTCGGGGCCGTCGATCTCGAGCACCGCGCGGTCGCCGCGGTCCACGATGATCGCGCCGCGCGCCGCGCTGCGTTGCTCGCCGAGCGGATCGCCGAAGTGCCAGGGCACCTCGACACGCTCGGCAGGGACACGCTCGGCAGGAGTATCGGTCGTCGCGTCCGGATGCGGCTCGGCGACGGCGCCCTGCGTGGAATACCTGGTCAGAATGGGTGACCTCGTCACACTGTGATTCTACGGGTCGTCACTCGGGTGGGCACGGACCCGTTGCCGCCGATCGTCGCCTAGCCTCAGGGAATGACGGCTCAGATCCTGGTCACCCTCGACGGACTGGTGCGCGATCCGGACGCACCCTTCCTGCGCGCCGACGACCTGGCCGCAGTGCGTGGGGACGGTGTCTTCGAGACCCTGCTGATCCGGACCGGTCGGACCCGTCGGGTCGGCGACCATCTGGATCGGCTGGCCCGCAGCGCCGCGATGCTCGATCTGCCCGCGCCCGACCGCGGCGCCTGGGAGACGGCCATCGACATCGCCACCAAGAAGTGGGTGGACTCGGCCGGTACGGGCGCCGAGGCGTGGATGCGTCTCGTCTACTCGCGCGGGCGGGAGAGTTCACCGGGTGGCGGTCCCACGGCGTACGTGATGGCCGGACCGGTTGCCGAGCGGGTGCAGCAGGCCCGCACGGACGGGGTATCGGTGGTCACGCTGGATCGTGGCTATTCGACGGATCTGGCCGGGCGTGCGCCGTGGCAGTTGCTGGGTGCCAAGACCCTCAGCTACGCCACCAACATGGCGGCGATCCGGCATGCGGAGAAGCAGGGCTTCGACGACGTGATCTACGTCAGCAGTGAGGGATCCGTGCTCGAGGGTCCGCGCTCGACCGTCGTCGTGGTGCGCGGGCGCACCCTGGTCACGCCACCGCCGGAGGCGGGCATCCTGCCGGGTACGACGCAGAGTGCGGTGTTCCGGACGGCGGCGCAGGAGGGCTGGGAGACGCGGGTGGCGACGCTGACGCGCGGCGACCTGATCACCGCCGATTCCGTGTGGCTGATCAGCAGTGTCACGCTGGCCGCGCGCGTGGCCGCGCTGAATCGCTACGTCATGCCGGTGTCCGATGACGCGCCGATTTTTTCCGATTTGGTCGATCGGGCCATCAGTACTGATTGACTGGATTTGGTGGTCGTCGCTGTGTGACGCGCCACTGAGTCTATCTTTCGAGGTCAAGGCCACAATTGAAGACCCTGTTGGCGGGACTTTGGTCGCTTGAAGGGCTGTCGGGGCGACGCGTACGGTGGTACGAGTAGTCCTACTACAGTTAGTAGTAGGAGTGGCACGGCGGCGGAGGTCGCGCTGTCCGTCCAACCCGCGCACCGCAGCCCGGTGCCCACGCGATAGAGGCGACATGGATGCTCTGGATGTCTCCCGATGGCAATTCGGGATCACTACCGTCTATCACTTCATTCTGGTCCCACTGACCATCGGTCTCGCGCCGATGATCGCGGTGATGCAGACCATCTGGCTCAAGACCGGTAACGAACAGTGGCTCCGCGCCACCAAGTTCTTCGGCAAGCTGTTCCTGATCAACTTCGCCCTGGGCGTCGCCACCGGCATCGTGCAGGAATTCCAGTTCGGCATGAACTGGAGCGAGTACAGCCGATTCGTCGCCGACGTCTTCGGTGCGCCACTCGCCCTCGAAGGCCTGGTCGCGTTCTTCCTGGAGTCGACCTTCATCGGCCTGTGGATCTTCGGCTGGGATCGACTGCCGCGCAAGATCCACCTGGCCTGCATCTGGCTGGCCGCCATCGGCGTGACCGCCTCGGCGTACTTCATCGTCGCCGCCAACTCCTGGATGCAGCATCCGGTGGGTGTCACCTGGGACAGCGAACGCGGGCGGCCCGCGATGGACAACTTCCTCGCCGTCATCACGAACAACACGACACTCGCGGCGTTCCCGCACGTCATCGCGGGCAGCTGGCTCACCTCCGGCACCTTCGTCGCCGCCATCGGGTGCTGGTGGATGGCCCGCAATTCGTGGCGTGCCAAGAAGATCCGTGAGGCGGCCGCCGCCGACACCACTCCCGATCTGCCGCCGACGACCTCCCCGAGCCTCGTCGACGCCACCCCGGAGAAGCTGGAGGACGACGCCCGCACCCTGTGGCGTCCGGTCGCCCGTTTCGGGTTGTGGCTGACGATCTTCGCGGGCGTCGCCGTCATCATCACCGGTGACTTCCAGGCGCAGATGATGTTCAAACAGCAGCCGATGAAGATGGCTGCCGCGGAATCGTTGTGCGAGACCGAATCCGGCGCAGGCTTCTCGGTGCTCTCGATCGGCCGGCAGAACAACTGCGATCACATCGAACACGTGATCACCATTCCGAAGATGCTGTCCTTCCTCGCCGATCACTCCTTCACCGGTGAGGTGAAGGGTGTGAACGAACTGCAGAAGCAGTACGAGGAAGCACTGAACATGCCCGGGCAGAACTTCGCGCCCAACCTGTTCGTCACGTACTGGAGTTTCCGCGCGATGATCACCTGGGCGCTCGGGTCCGCGCTGCTCGCCCTCGGCGGACTCTGGCTGACCCGCCGGAAGAGAGTTGTCACCTCGCGCAGGTTCGGGCTGTTCGCACTGTGGATGATGCCGACTCCGTTCCTGGCCAACGCATCCGGCTGGATCTTCACCGAGATGGGACGTCAGCCCTGGGTCGTCGCGCCCAACTGGGTGGACGATCTCGACCCCACACGGGTGAGCATGCTCGTCCAGAACGGTGTATCGAATCACGTCGCGGCGACGGTCTGGACCTCGCTGATCGTGTTCACCATCCTGTACGGCGCACTCGGCGTGGTGTGGTTCCTGCTCCAGCGCCGGTACATCATCGAAGGACCCGCGACCTACGACGCGCGTCCACCGGGCCACAGCGATGATGACGCCGATTCCGATGATCCCCAACAACTGTCGTTCGCGTACTGAGGAGTGAGACGATGGGACTCCCCGAATTCTGGTTCCTGATCATCGCGTTCCTGTTCGTCGGATACTTCGTGCTCGAAGGCTTCGACTTCGGCGTCGGCATGCTGATGCCGTTCCTCGGACGCAGTCATACCGGCGGCGACGCGCAGGTGGCACCCACCGATCCGGAGGCCAACCCGGACACGCGGCGGCGCGCGCTCCTCAACACCATCGGCCCGGTGTGGGACGGCAACGAGGTGTGGCTGATCACCGCGGGCGGTGCGCTGTTCGCGGCGTTCGGCGGTTGGTACGCAACGATGTTCACCGCCTTCTATTTCCCCCTGCTGCTGATTCTGCTGGGGCTCATCGTCCGGGTGTGTGCCATCGAGTGGCGCGGCAAGATCAACAATCCTCGCTGGCGGATGTGGTGCGACGTCGGCATCGGTCTCGGGTCGTGGATTCCGTCGATCCTGTGGGGCGTGGCCTTCGCGAATGTGTTGCGGGGCATACCGATCGACGCCAACCATCAGTACACGGGCGGTTTCTTCAACCTCCTCAATCCGTACGCGCTGCTCGGCGGGCTGACCATGCTGCTCGCGTTCCTGACGCACGGTGCGGTGTTCCTGTCCCTGAAGACGGCCGGCGTGCTGCGGCAGGACTCGATGACCTATGCGGCTCGGCTGTCCGTCCCGACGGCGATCGTCGCCGCGGCATTCCTGTTGTGGACGCAGCTCGAATACGGCAACGGATGGACCTGGATACCGGTCATCATCGCTGCGGCCGGCGCCGTGGGAATGGTTGTCTTCACCCAGTTGCGTTGGGAGGGATGGGCGTTCGCCTCCTCGGCGATCGCGATCGCGAGTACCGTGTCGACGCTCTTCGCATGCCTGTACCCGAATGTGCTCGTGTCGTCGACGAATCCGGACTACACCCTGACGATCGCCAACACCTCGTCGAGCCACTACACGCTCGTGGTCATGTCGTGGGCGGCCGTGCTCATCACCCCGGTCGTGATCGGTTATCAGGCCTGGGGGTACTGGGTGTTCCGCCAGCGGATCTCGACCAAGCAGATCCCCGCGCACACCGGCCTGCCGTCGCTGCGCGTGCCGTCTGAATGACCCGCTCATCGTCCACGGTGGCCGACGACTCCGCGCCGGCCGCCGAGGGCGCCGACGACCAGGAGGCAGGCGAGCCGAGGCGACGGAAGGGGCCGCTCGATCCCCGTCTGCTGCGGCACGCCCCCGCCACCCGCGGGTACGTGATCGCCGGTGCGGCCTTCGCTTTCGGAACCGTGGTGGCGGTGATCGTCACCGCGGCGATGGTGGCCTCCATCCTCTCCGAACTGATCGTCGATCCGTCGAGTCGTTCACTGTCGGCACAGCAGACGCACCTGTGGGTGCTGCTCGGCGCCGCGGTGGCCCGTGTCGTCCTGAGCTATCTGAATGACCGGTACGCGCACCGCGCCGCCGACCGCACCATCGCCGAGCTGCGGATCCGCGGTGTCGAGGCGCTGACCGATCCGTCCCGCACATCGCCCCGCCGTCTCCTCGAACATCGCGACCATGCGGCGACGGTGCTGCTGCGCGGCCTCGAAGATCTGCGCCCCTACCTGGCCGGATACCTGCCGGCGCTGATCGTCGCTGTCACGGTCACGCCACTGGTGGTGGCGGTCATGGCGGTGGCCGACTGGCCGTCGGCGCTGATCGTGGTGATCACCCTGCCGCTGATCCCGATGTTCATGGCGCTCGTCGGTCTGATGACGCGCGACCGCACGGCGCGGAAACTGGCCGCGCTCAGCCGGCTCAACGCGCAGCTGATGGACCTGATCGCCGGCCTACCGACGCTGCGCGCCCTCAACCGGTCCCGCGCGCCCGGTGACCGTGTCGCCGCCCTCGGCCGCGCCCATCGGCGGAGCACGATGGCGACCCTGCGCGTCGCCTTCCTGTCCGGTGCCGTGCTCGAGATGCTGGCCACGCTGTGTGTGGCGCTGGTCGCGGTCGGTATCGGCCTGCGTCTGGTGTACGGGGAGATGAGTTTGTACGCGGGCATTTTCGCGCTGATCCTGGCGCCGGAGGCGTATCTGCCGCTGCGGCAGGTGGGTTCGCAGTTCCACAACTCCGAGGACGGGGTGGCCGCCGCCGGTTCGGCCATCGACCTGATCGAGGAGGCGTCGGTCGCCGACGACGCCGGTCACGGCACGCGTGATCCCGCGGTTGCCGGACAGGCGATCACCCTGGCCGATCTCGGGGTGGACGGTCGTGACGGATGGTCGCCGCATCACCTGGACGGTGTGTTCCCGCCGGGGCAGCTGACGGTACTGACCGGGCCGAACGGCTCGGGCAAGACGACGGTGCTGATGGCGGTGATGGGGCTCATCCGTCCCGACGAGGGAACGGTGCTCGTGGGCACCGAGCCGGTCGCGAGCCTCGATCCGGCCGACTATCACCGCCGGATCGCGTGGCTCCCACAGCAACCCGTCATCGTCCCGGGTACGGTTGCCGACAATCTGGCGCTCTTCGGCGCGCTCGATCCGGCCGCCCTGGAGAGAGCTTCGGCGGCAACCGGTTTCGACGAGGTCGTCGCCGGGCTGCCCGACGGCGGGGACACCGTGCTCGGTGCGGGTGGCGTCGGATTGTCGGCGGGACAGCGGCAGCGTCTCGCGATCACCCGGGTGCTCGCATCCCCGGCGCCGCTCCTCCTGCTCGACGAACCGACGGCGCACCTCGACGAACGGTCGGCGCTCGACGTCCTGTCGGCATTCGCCGATCGCGCCGCCGCCGGTGACACGGTCGTCGTGGTGGCTCATCACCCAATGGCCCGCACCCACGCCGACCACGTCATCGACCTGCCGGGCGGTCGCTCATGACCGCGGTCGCGGTGCGGCCGACGGCCGGTGATCCGCTGCGCCGCGCCTTCGCCTTCCTGGGGCTCCGGGGCCGTCCGGTGATCGTCGCTGTGCTGCTCGGCGTGTGTGGCGCACTGTCCGCACTCGGGCTCGCCGCGTTGTCCGCGTGGCTGATCACGCGGGCCTGGCAGATGCCGCCGGTGCTGTATCTGTCGGTGGCCATCACCGCGGTGCGCGCGCTCGGCATCGCGCGCGGCCTCTTTCGCTATCTCGAGCGGCTGGCGACGCACGATCTCGCCCTGGGTGCCATGGCGTCGGCGCGGGAACGGATCTATCGCGCGCTGGCCGGGGGCGACCCCGGATACTCGGTGACACTGCGGCGCGGCGACCTGCTGTCGCGGACCGGCGACGACGTCGACGAGATCGGCAATGCGCTCATCCGCGGGATCATCCCGATGGCCGTGGGTGCGGTGACATCGATCGCGGCCGTAGTGATCATGGCCTTCGTATCCCTGTGGGCGGCAGTGATTCTGGCGATTGCCCTCGTCGTCAGCGGAGTCGTGGCGCCGTGGCTGGCCGCTCGGGGGTCGGCGAGGGCGATGGACGACGGTTCGGCCGCACGGACGCGGGTGACCGAGGCCGCACTGTCGGCGCTGTGGCACGCCCCCGAGCTGACGGTGTCCGGGCGGCGCACCGAGGTCATCGATGCGATGGCGCGGGCCGATCGGGATGCCGCGCGTGCCGCGGACCGTGGCATGCGGTGGCAGGCCGCGGCGGCCGCGGCCACCCCGCTGTCGCTGGGCGCCTCGGTGCTGGCGGCCTGCCTGATCGCCATTCACCTCGCGGGTCAGGTGTCCGGGTCGCTGGCCGATGTGTCGACGGGGGAGGGGCTGACCCCGATGCTCCTCGGTGTGCTGATCCTGTTGCCGCTCTCGTCCTTCGAGTCGACCGGACCGCTCACCGAGGCCGGTATCCAGATGGAACGCAGCAGACAGAGCGCGGCGCGGGTGATGGCTCTGGTGGATGCCGCGGGGGCGGCCGCGGAACCGGCCGACGGCGACGGACCGCTCGACCGTCCGGTGCACGACGGCCCCGTCACGCTGATCGCCGACGAATTGCGTTGGGGCCGTGACGATGTCGACGGCCGGGACGAGGTCTTCGGAGGCCCGGACGGGCTGACGCGCGAGTTGCCGCCCGGCTCACGCATGGTCGTCGTGGGGCCGAGCGGGTCCGGGAAGTCGACCCTGCTGCTCACCCTCGCGGGCCTGCTCCCGGCACTGGGTGGGATCGTCGTCTACCGGGACCGGGAGCGCAACCTCGTCGAGCGTCGTTCGGCCACCTGCTATTTCGCCGAGGAATCGCATGTCTTCTCCACGACCCTCCGCGACAATCTGTTGCTGGCCCGCGGGGACGCCACGGATGCCGAACTGCTCGAGGCGCTGGATCAGGTCGGTCTCGGCGACTGGGTGCGGTCCCTGCCGGACGGCCTCGACTCGATGATCTCCGGCGGTGCGGAGGCTATGAGCGGCGGACAGCGACGACGGTTGCTGCTCGCTCGCGCCATCCTGCACCCCGCGCCGGTGGTGCTTCTCGACGAACCCACCGAACATCTCGACGCGCGGGATGCGGCCGCACTGCTGCGCGAGATCGTCGGCGGCACGACCATGTTCGGGCCCGACCGGACGGTCGTGATCGTCACTCATCAGCCAGTGGCGCAGGACCTTTCGGGCCTCGAACCCACCCCCGACGTGCTGGTCGTCGACCCCGGTCGGACCGTGCGATAAATCCGTTGCGGACCCGCTTCGGCAGGCGTACGTTCGTCGGTACACAGGAGAGGAGGTGGTCTGAAGTTGATCGACTTACGGACATGTGAGGTGGCCATCCGCTAGCGCGGAGGCACCGTGGCATTCACTGCTGCGGGAGTGCGCCATCGGCATCCACAGGGCCGATCCGCGTCGCACCCGCCGTGCCGGCGAATACCAGGTGGCCACCCGACCCCCGTACCGCGACGGTCCGTCGCAGCAGGGTCCGCAAGGACTCGGTACGGGGGTCGTTTCCGTTTTATGGCGCCACCGCGCCGATCACGATTCAGCCGGCGTGCCGGCGAAGTTTCGCGGACAGGCGGGGGACGAGGTCGCCGTCGGCGTCGACGCGCTCCTCGACATAGGCGAGATCGCCGTCCTCGACGAGCCCGTACAGTCGCTTGGCGCCGCCGGTGCGGGCGCCCGATTCGGATTTGATGACGACGTCGGTCGCCAGCTCCCAGGACGTCTGGGTGAGCGGCTTGCCGTAGAAGAGTTCGATCCAGCCCTCGGCGTGCGCGAGGAGCACTTCGATGGTGTCGTCCTCGCCGATACGCCAGTAGCCGGTCTCGCGGAGATCGGGCCGGACGAATTTGCCGTCCTCGTCGATGACCCAGGAACGGGATTCCCAGTTCAGAAAGTTCTGGCCGTCATGGCTGATGACGATCTGCTGCGCGAAGTGATAGTCGCCGGTCTCCGGGTCATTGCCCTCGCCCTCGCCGCGCCAGACGCCCACCAGGGGCAGCAGGCCGAGGAGACCGTCATGCAGGTCGGCGCCGAGTCGGAGATTCGCGGTGTCGGCGGGCAGCGGCAGATCGTCCCACGTCGGCACGTTGCGTTCGCGGCTGCCCGATTCCTCGGCCCGCGCCTCGGCCTGACTGATCGCCTCGTCGCCCGACCGCTTCGCGGCCGGTTCGACGGAATCGTCCGCCGGGTCCGTCACGACTCGTCGGTGATCAGGCGGTACAGGACGTAGACGCCGAACCAGGCGATCAGAACCGATGCCAGGACCAGCAAGATCTCGAAGAAGATGACCACGGCCCGAGTTTACCGCCCGACCCGGCAGTGTCGCGAATGAGGTTCGTCTCCACTGCCGTCGCACCGGAACCGGTGTTGGATGAGTGTCATGAGCGACGACATACGGATCGTGTCCGCGTCCCGGCACATCGCGGCACCGGCCGGGCGGATCTTCGAGTTGATCGCCGATCCCGCCCGGCAACCGGACTGGGACGGCAACGACAATCTGGCCACGTCGACCTCTCCGCGTGTGCGGGCGGCGGGGGAGGTGTTCGTCACCACCCTGACCAACGGCAAGGTCCGCGAGAACCACGTCGTCGAGTTCGTCGACGGTGAGCGCATCGCCTGGTGTCCCGCCGAGCCGGGAGGTGAACCGGTCGGACACCGATGGCGATGGGAACTCGTCCCGGGAGCCGACGGCGGCACCGAGGTGACGCACACCTACGACTGGACGGATATGCATGACGCGCAACGACTTCCGCGTGCGCGAGCGACCGGGCCCGATCAGTTGCGGGCCTCGGTGGATCGCCTGGCGGCAGTGGCCGAGGGTGTCGACCCCACCAACTGAGAACGTCCCCGTGAGCGGGTCCGGGGGCATATGCCCGCCGGACCCCGTCACGGGGACGTCGTCTGGTGGTACTGCGGTCCTACTTGGCGACCACGATGTCGTGCTCGTGCACGCCCGGGCCCTCGGGGGCGACGGTCACGTCGCCGTTGCCGACCGAGCTGAGCGCACGGAGCGTCCACTTGCCCGGAGCGGCGAAGAACCGGAAGTCACCGGTCGGGCTGGCGACGACCTCGGCGGTGAACTCACCGGTCGAGTCGAGCAGCCGGACGAAGGCGCCGGCCACCGGGGTGCCGGAGGCGTCGTTCACGGTGCCGGTCAGCACCGTCTCCTTCTCGACGTCGACGCCCGCGGGCAGCTTCTGTCCCTGCTTGGGTGCAGCGCACATGATTACTTTCCTTCCCCCAGCTCGACCGGCACGCCCACCAGGGAGCCGTACTCGGTCCAGCTGCCGTCATAGTTCTTCACGTTCTTGTGGCCCAGGAGTTCCTGCAGCACGAACCAGGTGTGGCTCGAGCGCTCGCCGATGCGGCAGTAGGCGATGGTTTCCTTCTCGCCGTCCAGGCCGGCTTCCTTGTACAGGTCGGCGAGCTCGTCGTCGGACTTGAAGGTGCCGTCCTCGTTGGCCGCCTTGCTCCACGGCACGTTGATGGCGCCGGGGATGTGACCCGGACGCTGGCTCTGCTCCTGCGGGAGGTGAGCCGGTGCCAGGATCTTGCCGGAGAACTCGTCGGGGCTGCGCACGTCGACGAGGTTCTTCACGCCGATGGCCTCGACGGTCTCGTCGCGGAAGGCGCGGATCGAGTTGTCCGGGTCGGCGGCCTTGTACTCGGTGGCCGGACGCGAGACGGAGTCGGTGGACAGCGGACGTCCGTCGAGCTCCCACTTCTTGCGGCCGCCGTCGAGCAGCTTCACGTCCTGGTGGCCGTACAGCTTGAAGTACCAGTACGCGTAGGCCGCGAACCAGTTGTTGTTGCCGCCGTAGAGGACGACGGTGTCGTCGTTGGCGATACCGCGCTCGGAGAGCAGCTTGGAGAACTGCTCGCGGTCGACGAAGTCACGGCGGACCGGGTCCTGCAGGTCGTCGCGCCAGTCGATCTTGACGGCGCCGGCGATGTGACCGCCGTCGTATGCCGAGGTGTCCTCGTCGACCTCGACGAAGACGACCTTGTCGGTGTTCAGATTCTGCTCAGCCCAGTCGGCGCTGACCAGCACGTCGGATCGTGCCATTGGTGATGGGTTCCTTCCCAGATACCGGTTTTCGAACAATCGGTGGTGTTACTCGGATACAAGATCGGCATCCGGTGATGCCGGGCGGCGATGTCGGCCGAGCGTGATCGTTCGGGATCACCGAAGGATCGTCCGTATCGGACACAGTCATGGAATCGGACTCGATGGTCGGATATGTGCACGGAGGTCGTGCACCGAAGCTGCGCCGGCCGTCATCGTGCGGTGAACTGGCCCATCGGGCGCAGCGCTCACCGCACTATCGACAGCAACAGTTGGCGACGCGACAGAAGTCGATCGCACGGCGGCGGGTGAGCATGAACTCACGGCGCAGTTGCATGCCACAGAGGGTACACACCTGCGGCGGCCGGAATCGACGGGGTGCTCAGAAGGTGTTCAACCGCAGGGCGCGGTCGTCGGTGTCGCCGGTGAGCAGGACGTCGCTGCCCTCGCTGGTGGCCCCGGTGGCCGTGATGCCCCAGGGCAATCGCAGCGCGGGCAGTGTGATGCGGAAGGCGCCGAGGACCCGGTCCCGGAGTGCGTCGGTCACATCGTTGTCGGCATGATCCTGCGGGCCCCGATAGAAGTCCGTGGCGGTGATGCGCAGCGCTCCGTCGACCACCGACAGGTCGGCGCTGACACTCACCCGGGCGGTCGGGCCGTCGTAATCGGAGGCCGACGGCGGCACCGGGCTGTCGGTGCGTACGGGTGGCAGCGCGACGGTGCCGGTCAGGACCACGCCCCGGGTACGGCGGAGCAAACCGTCTCCGGGGCCCCCGCCGCCGGCCTTGTCCTCGGGGGCGGGCGTGTTGACCGTCAGGTCGGTGATGCCGAGGAACCGCCCGAGATTCACCGAATCCAGCCGTATGTAGGCCGCCGCGGATGCGGTGTGCAGCATCGAGTCGGGGCCGATGGCCGGGGCGTCACGTCCCGGGTTGTCGACGCGGAACTCGCCGAGCGAGGCGCCCAGTTCTATCGGGCACGGCCGCGCACGGCCGGTGCCCGGCACCGGCGGACAGTCGGTGTCCACGCCGCGGGCGGTGATCGTCGCCGACGGATATGTGCCCGACCGCCGGTGGGTGATGAACGGGAATCCGCCCAGGGTGACCTCGGGCGCATTGTCGATGCGGGGCGAATCCAGGAGTGCCGCCGACACCGCGGACTCGGTGCGCATACCCGCCACGGTGTCCGCGACCAGGGCGCCCGCTCCGACCAGAAGTGCGACGGCGAGGACGACAACCAGCGTCCGGAGCGTGCGCCGGGACCGCGGTGACCGGCCCCTGGGAGACGCCGGATGACCGGTTTCGGTCTCCTTGTGAACAGCAGATTGCGACATTGGCGCTATTCTGTCACCTAACACGCACGTGTCGGGGCGTCAGCGTCGACGGCCCGACGGACCGCGTGAGTAGTAGTGGAGGCCTTTCCCACAACGGCGTGATGTCGGGCCTCCGAGCGTCGTGGACGCGCTCGGACGACGGGATCGGAGTGGCTCGTGGATCTCTTGCTGTTGACATCGGATGCGGATCCCGAAGCGGTGCTGCCCTCATTGTCGTTGCTGGCCCACACGGTCCGTGTCGCGCCGACGGAGGTGTCCTCCCTCATGGAGGCGGGCAACGCCGATGTCGCGATCGTCGACGCGCGCACCGAACTCGCGGCCGCCCGCGGACTGTGCCGTCTCCTCGGCAGCACCGGCGCGGCGGTACCGGTGGCCGCGGTCCTCACCGAGGGCGGACTGGTCGCGGTGAACGCCGACTGGGGTATCGACGACTTCCTGCTCCCGGGCACCGGCCCCGCCGAGATCGATGCGCGACTGCGGTTGCTGCTGGTGCGCACCCGCGGCGGTGACGCCGACGAGATGAGCGGCAAGGTCAGCCTCGGTGAGCTCGTCATCGACGAGGGCACCTATACCGCGCGGCTGCGCGGCAGGCCGCTCGACCTCACCTACAAGGAATTCGAACTCCTCAAGTACCTGGCGCAGAATGCCGGGCGGGTGTTCACCAGAGCCCAACTCCTGCAAGAGGTCTGGGGATACGACTTCTTCGGCGGCACCCGGACGGTCGACGTCCACGTGCGGCGCCTGCGGGCGAAGCTCGGAGCCGACCATGAGTCGCTGATCGGGACGGTGCGTAACGTCGGGTACAAGGCGGTCCGTCCGAAGCGCGGGCCGGGTGCCACCCCGGATCCGGATGTCGACGACGACCTGCCCGATGACGACACCGTCGACATGGGAGAGGAATTCATTGTCCATCGAGCCTGAGGTCCTCGACGTTCTCGATGCCGGACAGGCAACCTCGGCCCACCGGATGGTGGATGCGGCACGAACCGCCGACGGTGTCGCGCCGCTCTCCGAACAGGCGGTCGCCGCGATCGATGCGTCCCGGAATCCGGCTCTGCGGCATGTGCTTTCCGAACACGGCTATGCGAATGTCACGGCCGGACGTGACGGTGAGCCGGCGATGATCGAAGCGGTCGTCGACCCGGGACACCGCCGGCGGGGTGAGGGTCGTGCGCTTCTCGCCGCCGCCTTCGCCGTCGCGCGTGAGCTCGTCGCCGATCCGGCACCGCGTGCCTGGGCGCACGGTGACCTGCCCGGGGCGAGGGCATTGGCCACCGCGCTCGGCCTCGACCGCACCCGTGAACTCCTGCAACTGCGCAGGCCCCTGGGCGCCGGTCATCCGCTGCCGGACCTCGACGTGGATGCCCGGACCGTGCTGCGCACCTACGAGGGCGAGGCCGACGAACCGGAGATCCTGCGCGTCAACAACGCCGCCTTCGACTGGCATCCCGAACAGGGCGGATGGTCGCCGGAACAGATCGCCGAGCGGGTGACGAGTTCGTGGTTCGATCCGGCCGGGTTGTTCCTGGCCTTCGACCGCGACGACCCGACCCGCCTGCTCGGATTCCACTGGACGAAGGTCCACGACGACAGCCTGGGCGAGGTGTACATCGTCGGCGTGGATCCGGCGGCGCAAGGCCGTGGTTTGGGCCGGATACTGACCCTCGCCGGCCTGCACTATCTGGCCGACCGTGGCCTGCCCGAGGTCGAGCTCTACGTGGAGGGCGACAATACGGCGGCTCTGCACACCTACGACCGGCTCGGCTTCACCCGCTACGCGATCGACGTTGCCTACGGTTGACCACCCTTTTTGCCGGATGTGGGGAGGGCAACACCGCCGACACGCTGGCAATTCATCTGTCGTTCATCCGTGGGGCGCGGGCTGTCCACCAGCGAAACTTAGTGTCTGAGCGACCGGGCATGTCGCGTTGTGCGACGCGCCGTCATCCGATCGTGGAGGAAATCTGTGAAGATCAGTCGTTCCGGAGCCGCGGTGGCCTCGATGGCCGCCGCGTCCGCGCTCGTTCTTGGCGCCTGCAGCAGCAACGCGGACAAGGGTGGAACCAACAGTGCGGCGTCGGCCTCGAAGGTCTCCGACGTCCAGTGTGAAGGCAAGAAGGCGCTGAAGGCGAGCGGTTCGACCGCCCAGGCCAACGCGATGAAGATCTTCTCGACGTCGTTCGCCAAGACCTGTCCGGGCTTCGAGCTGTCCTACGGTGGCGGTGGCTCCGGCCAGGGCATCTCGGACTTCAACCAGAACCTGACGGACTTCGGCGGCTCGGACTCGCCGCTCAAGGGTGACGAGATCCCGGCCTCGGAGAAGCGCTGCGCCTCCCCGGCATGGCAGCTGCCGATGGTCTTCGGGCCGATCGCGGTCGCCTACAACGTCGACGGCGTCAACGACCTCGCACTCTCCGCGCCGACCCTCGCGAAGATCTTCTCCGGCCAGATCAAGAACTGGAACGCCAAGGAGATCGCCGACGAGAACCCGGGCAAGAAGCTGCCCGACCTGGCCATCTCGGTCATCTACCGCGCCGATCAGTCCGGCACCACCGACAACTTCCAGAAGTACCTGAAGGCAGCCGGCGGCTGGGACAAGGGTGAGGGCAAGACCTTCAACGGCGGCGTCGGCGAGGGCAAGCAGGGCAATCCGGGCGTCGGTGCGGCCGTGAAGCCGACCGCGGGCTCCATTGCCTACGTCGAGTGGGCCTACGCCAAGTCCAACAACGTGTCGATGGCGAAGATCATCACCGACCAGGACAAGCAGGGCGTCGAGCTGACCGCGGCGTCGGGTGGCAAGACCATCGAGTCGGCCACCCTGAAGAACGGCCCGGAGAGCCACGACATGGTGATCGACACCTCGTCGTTCTACAAGCCGACCGTTGCCGGTGCGTACCCGATCATGCTGGCCACCTACTCCATCGTGTGCTCGCAGTACGCGGACGCGGAGACCGGCAAGGGCGTGAAGAGCTTCCTGCAGGTCGCGACCAGCCCGCAGAATCAGGGTGCCGATCTGGAGAAGGCCGGCTACATCCCGGTGCCCGCGGACTTCCAGTCGAAGCTCCGTGGCGCCATCGACGCCATCAAGTGATCCGTCGACCTACCGAACAGGCAACTTAGAGTTATGACCGTGGACGACGACACCACGGGTATCGGCCCGGGACCGGCGGGCTCTCCGCCGGTCCCGGACCCCGGTGCCTCACCCGACAAGACCTCGACGCCCGCTGACGTCGACGAGGCCATCAACCCGGGCCTGAACAGCCGACGCGGTGCGTTCGGCGACAGGCTGTTCAGCTACCTGGCCCGCGGCACCGGTGTGGTTGTCATCGTGCTCATCGCGGCGATCGGCATCTCACTGCTCATCGACGCGATCCCCGCGCTCGCGAAGAACAACGGCAACTTCCTCTTCGGTTCCGATTGGAAGGTCGGCGGTGCCGACTTCGCCGACGGCACAGCGAAGTTCGGCGTGTGGGAGCTGTTCCGGGCCACGGTCCTCTCCTCCGGTTTCGCCCTGTTCCTCGCGACCCCGATCGCCATCGGCATCGCGGTCTTCCTCGTCGAGTACGCACCGAGCCGGGTGTCCCGCCCCCTCGCGGCGATCATCGACCTGCTGGCCGCCGTTCCGTCGATCATCTTCGGCCTCTGGGGCATCTACATCCTGGCCCCGGTCATCGCGCCGTTCGCCGAGTGGCTCAACAACACCTTCGGCTGGTTCTTCCTCTTCTCCACCGGCAAGACCTCGGTGTCCGGCGGCGGCACCATCTTCACCGCGGGCATCGTGCTCGCGATCATGATGCTGCCCATCATCACCTCGATCACCCGAGAAGTGTTGCGGCAGACGCCCAGTGGGCAGAAGGAGGCGGCGCTCGCGCTGGGCGCCACCAAATGGGAGGTCATTCGTCTGACCTCGTTCCCGTACTCACGGTCGGGCATCATCGCCGCGGCGATGCTCGCCCTCGGCCGCGCACTCGGCGAGACGATCGCGGTGATGATCATCCTGAGCGCCGCGGTGGGCAAGCTCAATTGGTCGCTCTTCGAGGGCGGCGACACCTTCGCCTCGAAGATCGCCCGTGACGTCGGCGAGTTCGTCGGCAGCGAGGACGCCGCCGGCGCCTACATCGCCGCGGGCCTCGTGCTCTTCGTCCTCACATTCGTCGTCAACGCGATCGCCCGTACGGTCGCCGGAGGAAAGGTGAACGGATGACCCTCACAGTCGAATCCGCTCCCGGCGACCCGGTCAAGGCGTCCGCGTCGGCGTTCCGCGAGATCTCGCTCGGGCGCCGCCTGCGGAACAATTCCGCGCGCATCATCTTCGCGGTCTGCTTCGTCATCGGTGTGATCCCGCTGGTGTGGCTGCTGTTCACGGTCGTGTCCAACGGTGCCGGTGCGCTCACCGACCCGAACTGGTGGTTCGGCAACGCCTACGCCGTGGACACCACGACCGAATACGGCGCGGGCATCTCGCAGGCCATCATCGGTTCGCTGATGCAGGCGCTCATCGCGACGGTCATCTCCGTGCCGATCGCCGTGATGACGGCCATCCTGCTGGTCGAATACCCGACGTCGAAGCTGGTCAAGCCGGTCAGCTTCATGGTCGACATCCTGGCCGGTGTGCCGTCGATCGTCGCCACCCTGTTCGTGTTCACGGTGTTCGTGATCGGGCTCGGACTCGGACAGTCGGCCTTCATGGTCAGCCTCGCGCTGATCCTGCTGATGGTGCCGGTCGTCGTCCGGTCCACCGAGGAGATGCTGAAGCTGGTGCCCGACGAACTGCGCGAGGCGTCCTATGCGCTGGGCATCCCGAAGTGGAAGACCATCATGCGGGTCGTCATCCCGACCGCGCTGTCGGGCATGCTCTCCGGCATCTTCCTCGCCATCGCACGCGTCATGGGCGAGACCGCGCCGGTCCTGATCCTCGCGGGCCCGGCGAGCACCCAGGTGCAGACCAACCCGTTCGCCGGTGGCATGGATTCGCTGCCGCTGTTCATCAAGGACCAGTGGGCCTCGGCCCAGCCGGCCTCCAGCTTCTACTACTGGGGTGCGGCACTGACGCTGATCATCGTGATCGCGGCCCTCAACATCATTGCGGCGGTGCTCTCCAAGGTGCTGGCCCCGAAGACCAAATAGCGCAACCGAAGGCAGAGAAGGAACACCATGGCCAAGCGCCTCGACATCAAGGACCTCAACGTCTACTACGGCAAGTTCCACGCCGTGAAGGACGTGACGTTGTCCGTGCCGCCGCACAGCATCACCGCATTCATCGGGCCGTCCGGCTGCGGCAAGTCCACCGTTCTTCGCACGCTCAACCGCATGCATGAGGAGATCCCGGGCGCCTACGCGGTCGGCAGCGTGCTGCTCGACGGCGAGGACATCTACGGTAAGGGCATCAACCCGACGAGCGTCCGGACCACCATCGGCATGGTGTTCCAGCGTCCGAATCCGTTCCCCACCATGTCCATTCGCGACAACGTCGTCGCCGGCCTCAA
Organism: Gordonia sp. B8661-1; assembly: GCF_059427765.1. Lineage (NCBI taxonomy): Bacteria > Bacillati > Actinomycetota > Actinomycetes > Mycobacteriales > Gordoniaceae > Gordonia > Gordonia sp. B8661-1. The sequence continues at coordinate 705,096 of NZ_JCAHRL010000001.1, read as the reverse complement.
GCTGCAGGGTGTGCGCAACAAGTCGCAGCTCGACGAGGTCGCCGAGCGCAGCCTGCGTGGCGCCAATCTGTGGGAAGAGGTCAAGGACCGCCTCAACAAGCCCGGTGGCGGGCTCTCCGGCGGTCAGCAGCAGCGTCTGTGCATCGCCCGTGCCATCGCGGTGTCTCCCGACGTGCTGCTCATGGACGAGCCGTGTTCGGCACTCGATCCGATCTCGACCCTCGCCATCGAGGATCTGATGGGGGAGCTGCGCAAGGACTACACGATCGTGATCGTCACGCACAACATGCAGCAGGCGGCCCGCGTGAGTGATCAAACGGCGTTCTTCAACCTCGAGGGTGTCGGACAGCCGGGGCAGCTCGTCGAGATCAACGACACCGAGACGATGTTCTCCAACCCGGTCAAGAAGGAGACCGAGGATTACATCTCCGGTCGCTTCGGCTGAGCCGGCGACCGCACCGAGCACTCCGGCGCGCGGCTACCCGATTATCGGGTGGCCGCGCGTTCGTCGTTCCGGCTACATGTTGAACAGCAGGATGATCAGCAGGGCGACCAGCGACAGGGTCACGCCGAGGTAGACGACGATCTGTCGTCGATGTGCGGCGCGGGCCGCCTGTTCGTCGGTGACCGCGTTGAAGTCTGGTTCCGCCGGGTAGTGCTGAGCCATGCACGTCACCCTAACGGGGGTTGTACTTTCGGGGAAATCCAAACTGGTGAACAGTATTCGGTCGAACAAGGTTCGGGCATACGACAAGCGCCCGGCCGGAGCCGGGCGCTTGTCATAGATGCGGCGTGGACGTCGCTCAGGAGACCTCTTGGAACTGCTCGGGCGTCTGGCCCGTCGCCTGGAACACGACGCGGCGGCCGATCAGCACGGCGTGGTCGGCGAAGCGCTCGTAGTAGCGGCCCAACAGCGTGACATCGACGGCGGCGGCCACACCGTGGCTCCACTCCCGGTCCATCAGGACCGTGAACAGGTGCCGATGCAGATCGTCCATCGCGTCGTCGTCCTCCTGGAGACGAAGCGCATCCTCGGGGTTCTGCGTGGTCAGCACCTCACGCGCGGTGTGGGCGAGCTGGACCGCGAGGCGGCCCATCTCGGCGAAGTACCCGTTGACCTCTTCGGGCAGTGCCTTGGCGGGATGGCGGCGACGCGCGACCTTCGCGACGTGCAGCGCCAGGGCGCCCATGCGGTCGACGTCGGCGACGATCTGTACGCCGCTCACGATGCCGCGCAGGTCGCCTGCGACGGGTGCCTGCAGCGCGAGCAGGGCGAAGGCCTGCTCCTCGGCCTGGGCGGACATTTCACTCATTCGATCGTTGTCGCCGATGACCTCCTCGGCGACGGCCAGATCGGCCTGGAGAAGGGCTTGCGTGGCACGCGCCATGGCGGCGCCGGCGAGATCGCACATCTCGCCGAGAATGGTGTTGAGCGCTTCGAGCTGCTCCTGGTACGCAGTACGCATGTACGCCAGGATACGTCGTGCCTGTGGCGATCCCGGATTATGACGGTGAATTGCCGGTGAACGCCCCATGTGCGATTGAAGTATCGCCAGGTGAGAGACGTGATCCGGGCCACTCGATCACGAGCAGGTGGTATCGCTGGCGTTCGTGACCGCGAGGTCGTTCGGCAGGCTGGACGAGGAGGTGTCCGGTGCGAGCTGCGGCACCGAGATGGTGGTCCCGGCACTCGGCGTCGAGTCCATCGACCCGTCCGAATTCCGTCCGAGGATCACCTCGACACCCGACTTGACCTTCCGGTCGAGCTGGATCGACGCGCCCGGGAACATCGAGGCGAGCGTGGCCGCCGAATCCTGTTCGCCGGTGCCGTAGCGGATGACCGTGTCGTCACGGTTCTCCGACGCGTCGGCGACGCCGCGGACGTCGAAGCCGAGCGGGGTGAGCTGATCCGACATCTCGGCGGCGGCGCCGGTCCGCCCGGTGCCGTTGAGGACGCGGACGCCGACGTTGCCGGGGCTCTGCGCGGTGGCCGACACCCGCGTGGGCGTGGGCTTCGGTGCCGGGGCGGCGGAATTGCTCGACGACGACTTCTTGCTGCTGTCGGAGCTGCTCTTGGACTTCTTGGCCTTCTCGCCCGGCAACGCGTCGTCGTCGATGATCGCGTTGAAGATCGCGTCGACGTCATCGCTGCGCGGGATCTCGTTGTTCATGCCGTCCTCGGAGGTGCCGGAGGTCGGGATGGTCAGGAAGGTGACCCGTCCCGCCTCGATGCCCTGCATGGACTCCGCGAGGTTGAGCAGCGACTTGGTGTCGACGCCGTCGACGAAGCTGTTTTCGATGAACGTGTTGACGATCCCGTTGAGCTTGCCCGGATTGGACAGCACGTTGCCCGACAGCGTCGAGCGCAGCAGTGACGACATGAACAGCTGCTGACGCTTGATGCGGCCGTAGTCGCCATTGCCCTCGGAAGAGATGGTGCGGGCGCGCACGTAGTTCAGGGCACGTCGGCCGGTCAGCTTCTGCTTGCCCTTCTTGCGCAGGATCTGTCCGAGCTCGTAGTCGTAGAGGGGAGTGGTGGAGCAGACCTCCACGCCGCCGACCGCGCGGACGACCTTCTCGAAGCCGACGAAGTCCATCGCGATGAAGTGATTGATGTTCAGGCCGCTCATCGCCGTGAGGACGTTCACCAGGCATTTGGGGCCGCCGTCGGAGTACACGCTGTTCAGCTTCACGCCGTCGGCCGCGGGCAGCGCGGCACCGTAGGAGCCCGCGGCGTTGTCCCACTGCTGGCAGTCGGGCCGGTTGACCTGGAGGTCGCGGGGGAAGGACACCGCGACGACACGGCTGCGATTGGCCGGGATGTTCACCAGGATGATGGTGTCCGAGCGCGCGCCCTCGGCGTCGGCGGTGGTGCCCGCGCCGACCTTCGAGTTCTTGCCGCTGCGGGTGTCGGTGCCGACGATCAGATAATTCTCGTCGCCGTACTGGGCGTCCTTGTTGCGGATGTCGGAGTTGTTGGGGTCGACGGCGGCGATCGTCTTCCAGTTGCCGTCCCAGGACTGCAGGAAGCCCCACACGAATCCGGTGCCCACGAGGGCCATCACACAGCCGAGCGCGACCAGGATACGGCCGGTCGTGGTGGCCGTCCGGGTCATCGACTTCCGGCGTTCCTCCGGGGTGCCGTGGCGCTGCGGGCGGGATCGCGGCGGAATGGTGTCGCTGAGATCGGGGGTGCGCTGCAGCGGACGCGGATCCTGGCCGCGGGACTCCTCGGAGACCCGTTGCCGGGTCGCGTCGTCGGAGAGGTCGACGTCGTGCGGCTCGTCGACGTCCCGGATGACGGGGATCTTCGTGGTGACGTCGTTGGACGGCGGGACGGACAGGTCGCCGAAGCGATGAACCTGGGTGGGCGAGTCGTCGGCGGGCGGCTGCGGGTCGGTCTCCGCGTTCATCTGCGCCATCAGCTCACGGACGGTGAGCCGGGTGCGGCCGCGGACGTAGCGGTCGGCGGCGCGCGGCTCGTGCAGCGAACCGTGTGCGGGAACGTCGTTACTGGGGGCGGTCCCGAATTTCTCGCGGAAGTCGTTGGCACCGCCGGACCGACCGGCACGCCTGCTCCGACGGGGACCGTTGCCCTCGTCGGAGGGCTCCGGCCCGTCCGAATCCGATGTCGTACGACTCAAAAGCCAATCCCCTCGACCTCTGTGCTCGATGCGTTGCCCACGGCGGACTGCCGCAGCGCACAACTACATGGTCCCGTACTCACAGGACTGCAGGACATAGTAGCGACCGCACCTGAGAACGCATCTCAGTGAGCAGACCGAACGAATGGGTTGACGGCTCCCGGCGACACGTGACGACGCTATCCACCGGAGTGCATGATCTCGGCGCCCGCAGGCACGACATCCTCGTCCGGATCGTCGAGCCAGCCGTCGGGCAGCGCGACCTTCGCGGGCGAGCCCTGACGGCCGCGCGGACCGTGCCCGTCCTCGGGGAACGGTGCGTCCGCGGGCAGCGTGGCGACGAGTTCGCGGAGCTCGTCGACGGTACTGACGAGTGCGAGCCGGTTACGCAGATCCGAACCGGCCGGAAAGCCGCGCAGATACCAGGCGACGTGTTTGCGGATCTCGCGCATGCCCTTGTCCTCGCCGTGGTGATCGGCGAGCAGTTGGCCGTGGCGGACGATGATCTCGGACACCTCGCCCAGCGTGGGGGCGGCCGGCGCCGGCAGACCGTTCAGTTCGGCGGCGAGTTCGGCGAAGAGCCAGGGGCGTCCGAGACAGCCGCGGCCGATGACCACTCCGTCGCATCCCGTCTGCGCCATCATGGCGACCGCGTCACGCGGCTCGAAGATGTCGCCGTTGCCCAGCACCGGCACGTCGGTCACATGCTCCTTGAGGCGCGCGATCTCGTCCCAGGCCGCGACACCCGAATAGCGTTGCGACGCAGTGCGTGCGTGCAGGGCGACCGCCTGCGCCCCCTCCTCCGCGGCGATGCGCCCGGCGTCGAGGTGCGTGTGGTGGTCGTCGTCGATGCCGATGCGGAACTTCACCGTCACCGGGATGTCGGTGCCCTCGGTGGCGCGCACCGCGGCCGCGACGATCCGTCGGAACAGCTTGCGCTTGAAGGGAATTGCCGACCCGCCGCCCTTGCGGGTGACCTTGGGCACCGGGCAGCCGAAGTTCATGTCGATGTGGTCGGCGAGATTCTCGTCGACGATCATCTTCGCCGCCGCGTAGGTGTTCTCCGGGTCGACGGTGTAGAGCTGCATCGACCGCGGGTTCTCGTCCGGGCCGAAGGTCGTCATGTGCATGGTGACCGGATGCCGCTCGACGAGCGCACGGGCGGTGACCATCTCGCAGACGTACAGACCGGACACGGTGCCGGTGCGCGCGAGTTCCAGTTCGCGGCACAGGGTCCGGAACGCGACATTGGTGACACCGGCCATCGGGGCCAGCACGACCGGGCTGGCCAGCTCGATGGATCCGATGCGCAACGCGGGACCGGCGCCCGCGGCCAGGGCCGCGGACGCCGGTGACATTCGGCCCGCTCGCGGCGCTCCCGGCGCCGGTACGGGAGAAAGTGTGGTGCTCAGGATGCCTGACGCTCCCGCTTCGCGGCCTCGCGGGCGAGGGAACGATCACGCATCTCCTCGAAGCGGACGGTGTCCTTCTCGAGCTGCTCGAGGAAGGCGGCCAGCTCCTCGCGGGTCTTCTCGCCCTCGGCGGAGAGGTCGTCACGGTCGAAGACGTTCCACTTGCGCAGGACCGGCATGATGACCTCTTCGAGGTGCTGACGCAGGTCGTAGATGCCGTGCTTGGCCATCAGGACGCCGTTGCGGCGGAAGTTCGGCATGCCGGCGCCGGGCATCTGGAAGTTGGTGACGATGTCGGTGACGGCGCGCAGCGTCTGATCCGGGGCGATGTCCATGCCCGCGCCACAGATGTTGCGGTAGAAGATCATGTGCAGGTTCTCGTCGGCCGCGATGCGCTGCAGCATCTTGTCGGCGATCGGGTCGTTGCAGGCCTTACCGGTGTTGCGGTGGCTGACGCGGGTGGCGAGTTCCTGGAAGGTCACGTAGGCGACCGAGTGCAGCAGGCCGATCTCCTCGCCGTGCTCCTGCATCTCGTCGGCGCGGTCGGCGGCGGCCAGCAGCGGATCGTATCCGTTGGTCATGTGAATCATGCGCGCCTCTTCGAGGGCGACCGGATCGACACCGCGGGTGACGACGAGGTAGTCACGCATGACGATGCCGTGGCGGTTCTCCTCGGCGGTCCAGCGGCCGACCCAGTGGCCCCAGGCGGAATCCATGGAGAAGTTCTCGGCGATGACGCGGTGATAGGACGGCAGGTTGTCCTCGGTCAGCAGGTTGGTGACCATCGCGGCCTTGGCGACCTCGTCGAGCTGCGACTGCTCGGGGTCGTAGTCGACGCCACCGAGGGCGGCGAAGTTCTGTCCCTCGTCCCACGGCACGTAGTCGTGCGGGTTCCAGTCCTTGGCGATCTTCAGGTGCCGGTTGACGTTCTCCTCGGCCACAGGAGCCAGTTCCTGGAGCAGTTCGAGTTGCGTCAGCGTGCGTGCCATGGTGGATGTTCCTCCGAACGATGTGGCGTTGTGGGTCGGTCGTGCGGTGCGGGTTCCTGCGTGCCCGGGCGGTTCACGAGTGACGGTGGACCGGCTCCCCGAGGCGGCTCACGGGCACTGATCAGTGGTCCAGCCTACGACATCGGGGCAGGTGTACCCAAGTTCGTCCGCTGAAGATTTCGTGATCGTCGGTGCCGACGTTACGCCGGTCGGCGACGGGTGACAGTGTCCTTGCTCACCCGCTCCGACCGTCGTTGCCGGTCTCCCGACATGGTCTCCGATCCGCGCACCGAAAGCCATGGTTTCCCGGGATTGGCAGGGAACCTGCTGGTCGGCAACGGGATCGTCGGTGATTCCGCCGATGCCGAGGCGGCGCGGCGTCAGCGGCGCGCGAACATCCTCCCGACGCCGGTCATCCACCGCTCGGACGGTTCGTCGAGGGTGCCGAGTTCGGCGGCCTTCTCGCACCAGCGCATCGCCGCCTGCCCGAACTCCATCGGGTTGTAGACGTCCTCCTCCCGGCTCCACAATCCGTCGCCCGCATAGGTCAGGATCGTGATGTTGGTGGCGGTGATGTGCGTACCGTCGCCCGGATCCCGCATCGGGTTGTCGACCTCGCAGATGACGCGTCCGGTCGGGGCGTCGACGACGTGCCACAGCGAGGGATAGCCGGTCATGTGGCTGCCCGGGAACGCCGTCATCGTCTTCCAGATCCAGGTCCGGATCTCCTCGCGTCCGGACATGGTGCCCAGCGCGTGTTCGACGTAGTCGGCGTCCTCGGTGAACAACTCGGCGAAGCGGTCCCAGTCCCGGCTGATCGCGATCTCCGCGACGGTCGCCTGGAACTGCCGGAACGCCTCGTCGAGTTCGGCGGCGGTGAAAGTGCTCATCGGCGCCGACATTACTGGAACGAGTTCTGGTTTTCGGTGTTTCCGGCGAGGGCTCTAATGGTGGAAAGCGCCCTCGCGCATGGGTTCCGGGATCGGGCCTGAGAGGCTGTCGAGATAGGACACGGAGTCGCGGATGTCGTTCATCAGATGACCCGCCATGTCCATCGACAATCCGTTCCGCACCACGATCCGCTGGACGGTGCGGTCGGTCAGGTTGTCGGGCATCGGATACGCCGGCACCAGCCACCCGCGTTCCCGCAGCTGCGCCGACAGATGGTGCAGATTCCAGTTGTCGGTGTGACCGGCCCTCAGCCGCCACGCGAAGACCGGGATGTCGGAGCCCTCACTGACCAGATCGAACGGTCCCAGGTTGCCGATCTGTTCGGACAGTCGGTGCGCGACGTCCTGGCAGCTCTGCTGGACCGCGCGATAGCCCTCGAAACCGAGGCGCAGGAATTGGTAGTACTGCAGCAGCACCTGCGCGCCCGGCCGGGAGAAGTTCAGTGCGAAGGTCGGCATGTCGCCGCCGAGGTAGCTGACCCGGAATATCAAGCTTTCGGGCAGCAGTGCCGCGTCACGCCACACCACCCAGCCGATCCCCGGGTAGACCAGGCCGTACTTGTGGCCGGACATATTGATGGACGCGACCCGCGGCACCCGGAAATCCCACTCCAGATCCGGCTGCAGGAAGGGGGCCACCATGCCACCGGACGCGGCGTCGACGTGGATGGACAGATCGGGTCCGCCATCGGCGGCGATCGCGTCGAGTGCGGTACCGATCGCGGCCACCGGTTCATAGGCGCCGGTGTAGGTGACACCCATGATCGCGACGACACCGATGGTGTTCTCGTCGACATGCTGTGCCAGTTCGTGACCGTCGAGCACCGGATGATCGTCGGAGATCGGCACGTAGCGGGCCTCGACCTCGAAGTAGTTGCAGAACTTCTCCCAGCAGACCTGCACGGCCGACGACATGACCAGATTCGGCCGCTCGGTCGACTTGCCCGCGGCACGTCGGCGTTCCTGCCACGCGCGTTTCAGTGCGAGCCCGCCGAGCATCGACGCCTCCGACGAACCGATCGTCGACGTGCCGATCGCGCTGGTCGGTTCCGGGGCGTGCCAGAGGTCGGCGAGGATTGTCCAACAGCGGGTTTCGATGGCGGCGGTGGCCGGGTACTCGTCCTTGTCGATCATGTTCTTCGCGGCGGATTCGACATACAGACGGTCGGCGTGGGTATCCATCCACGTGCTCACGAAGGTCGCCAGGTTCAGCCGCGCGTTGCCGTCGAGCATCGCCTGGTCGTGGACGATCTGATAGGCGGTCTCGGGCAGCGACGGATCGTCCGGAAGGCGGAACCGGGGGAACTCGGTCGCCTCACCGGGCCGGGTGAAGAGTGGATTGGTTGCGACGGGCAGGTCTGCGAGGGCTTTCCGGCGTTCGATCGGCTCCATCTCTGCACGCTAACCGAGAACGGCCCGTGGGGCTCGGCCGTCGGGCATGATGAGAAACCGGCACGACTCGGTTCGCGCCGCATTTCGGACAATGTGAGCGCGAGGGGGCCACCGCGACGGTGGTGCGGAGGTGGAATATGGAGCGGCTCAGCGGACTTGACGCGTCTTTTCTGTATCTGGAGACCCGATCGCAGCTGATGCACGTGATCGGCCTGATCGAGATCGATCCGGGCACCATGCCGGGCGGCTACGAATTCGTGCGGTTACGCGACGAATTGGAGAACCGGATCGCGGCGATGCCGAACTTCCGGCGCAAACTCGACAACTCACTGCTCAACATCGATCACCCGGTCTGGATCGAGGACGACGACTTCGACATCGAGCGCCATGTGCACCGGGTCGCGGTGCCCGCGCCGGGCGGTGTCGAGGAGGTGGCCGAACTGATCGGACACCTGGCCGGCCAGACCCTCGATCGAGGTAAACCACTGTGGGAACTGTGGATCATCGAGGGGATGGCCGACGGCAAGGCGATGGCCATGCTGCGCGTGCACCACGCGAGCGTCGACGGTGTCACCAGCGCCGAGATGCTCGCGCAACTGTGCACGCTGACCCCGGAGTCACCCGAACTCGATCCGGACCGTGTGCGTGAGACGGCGGGCGGGTCGTCGCGGGCCACGATGGCACTGACCGGTGCGGTCAACTACATGGTGCAGCGGCCCATCGCCATGGCGAAGCTTCTTCCGAATACGGTGGGTGTGCCCCTCGGCTGGCTGCGGCGGGCGCGCGCCGACGCCGCGATGCCCGCACCGTTCCGTGCGCCGCGCACCCGATTCAACGCGCCGATCACCCCGCACCGCACCATCGCCTTCAGCCAGTTGCCGCTCGCCGACGTGAAGAAGGTGAAGAACCGCTTCGGCGTGAAGATCAACGACGTGGTCCTCGCCATCACCGGCGGAGTGCTGCGCGACTATCTCCTCGACCGGGATGAATTGCCCGAACAGCCGTTGGTCGCCATGCTTCCGGTGTCCGTGCACGGGGCCGACGAAAAGGATCTGGTCGTCGGCGGCACCAACAAGGTCACCGGCATGTTCACCCTGCTGCCGACCGATGTCGCCGACCCGGTCGAGCGTCTCGAATACGCATCCGAACAAACCCGGAAGTCGAAGGCGCACCACGCCGAGATCGACGCGAACATCCTGCGCGCCTGGGCCCAATTCGCGCCCGGCACAACGATGTCGACGATCATGAAGGTGTACGGCAACCGGCGGTTGTCGCTGAAACATCCGCCGATCTTCAACGTGCTGGTGTCCAACGTCGCCGGACCCGATTTCCCGCTGTACTTCCTGGGGTGTCGCGTCACCGGCGTCTACCCGCTCGGCCCGATCTTCCACGGCAGCGGCATGAACATCACCGTGTTCTCCGCCGACGGCAAGCTCAACGTCGGCCTGCTGTCCTGCCCCGACCTCGTGCCCGACGTCTGGTCAATCGCCGAGGGCTTCGCCGACAAACTGGCCGAACTCGTTGCCGCCTGCGACGATCCGGACGATTGAACGACCAGTGGCCGCACCTATGACCCGCTGATCGAGCCCGCGAGCGAACCTCGACACCGGTTGATCGGGCGCGCTGCGGGTGAGTCTCGACGTCCGCTGATCGGGCGCGCTGCGGGTGAGTCTCGACGTCCGCTGATCGGGGGCGCTGCGGGTGAGTCTCGACGTCCGCTGATCGAGTAGCCCGCGAGCGTAGCGAGCGCGCGTATCGAGATCACACCGCTCGGGACTGTTGAAAAGTACCCCGTGTCAATGTCTTACCGCGTAGTGTGTTCGTCGTGTTGGTCAGTCGCCGCACGCGGCGGGCCGGGCAGCGAGAACGTCGGGAGGGTGACGCGCCTCGCGCGACTTTCGTCCTTCCCGTACCCGCATCATCGTCGATGACGTGAACCTTGTTCCATGGCAGGCCGATTGGGTGCTGCATGCCGGCAACCGGTTGGATCGTGCCCCTTCCTCGTCCGGATTCCAGACATCAGGGGTTTCTCATGCTTAGACGTATTCGCAGAATTGTTCTCGCACTCACCGGGGTTGTCGTCGTCGGCGGATCGACGATGGTGGCGGTCGCCGAAGCGGCACCCGATTCCGGAAGCTCCGCTCCCGGCTGTTTCGCCATCCCGGTCACTCCGGTCCTGACGTGGGGGTGGGGGCCGCAGGATGGCGCGGCCGCAGGCACGATCACATCAGGGACCGGTGCCCGGGGCAGCGGATTCCTCGATCTGTCGGGCTCGGCTCGGCACAACATGTTTCACCTGGCCGGCGTGCCGTTGAAGCCGGTGGCAGTCCTGCCCGGCGCCATCGGCTTCCGGCATCACGGCCGCTACGTCTCGTATCAGATTCGTCTGCTCGGTGCGGACCGCATCGACAACAACACCTCCGGCTTCACCACCCTGGTCTGGGAACCGGCGTGGAACGGTGGCAGCGGGGAGGCCGGCTGGGTGAACAGCCGAAACCTCGGGTCGGAGCGCTGGTGGAGCACCCAGGGGATCAACGGACTCCCGGATCGCAACCAGACGATGACCTTGGCGCAGATCTCGGCCCGTAATCCGCGTGCCGTCGTCACCTCGTACGGAGTGCAGGGTGACGGGACCCCCGCGCAGGCCGACGACGTCTCCTTCGGTTGTGCGCGCTGGGATTTCGAGCCGGGCTTCGGTTTCTGATCGCGGCAGGTCAGCGGCGTTCGAGTGCCTCCCGCCACGTGCGTGACGACGCATCCGACGGTGACCGCCAGTCGCCGCGCGGCGACAGTGAGCCGCCGGAACCGATTTTCGGGCCGTTGGGCATGGCGGTGCGCTTGAACTGGTTCGCCATGAACCGCTTGAGGAACACATCGAGCCAGTGCTCGATGGTCGCGGAATCGTAGGCGTTGCGGCGTGATTCGTCGATCATGTCCGACCACGGACCGCGGTTCACGTCGCTCCACGCCTGCTCGGCGAGGTAGGCGATCTTGTCCGGCCGGTAGCCGTAGCGCGTCAGGTAGTAGAGGAAGAAGTCGTGCAGCTCGTAGGGGCCGACGGTGTCCTCGGTGCTCTGGATCGCGCCGTCCTCGCCCGGCGGCACGAGTTCCGGTGAGATCACGTCGCCGAGGATCTCGGTGAGTGCGCCGGTGGTCTCCGACGAGTACGCACCGGTATCGATCATCCACCGGATGAGGTGCTGGATCAGGGTTTTCGGCACCGACGAGTTGACGTTGTAATGCGACATCTGGTCGCCGACGCCGTAGGTGCACCAGCCCAGAGCCAGTTCCGAGAGATCGCCGGTCCCGAGCACGATCGCGTTGTGCAGGTTGGCCAGACGGAACAGGTGCGAGGTCCGCTCACCGGCCTGCACGTTCTCGAAGGTCACGTCGTAGACCTTCTCGCCCTTGGCATACGGGTGGCCCAGGTCGGCGAGCATCTGCTCGCACGAGGGCCGGATGTCGAGTTCGGTGCCGGTCACGCCCAGCGACTCCATCAGGGTGTGGGCGCGACGCAAACTGTCTGTGCCGGTGGCGAATCCGGGCATGGTGTACGCGAGGATATCGCTCCGGGGGAGTCCGAGCCGGTCGAAGGTGTCGACGGCGACCAGCAGCGCCAGCGTCGAGTCCAGCCCGCCCGACACCCCGATGACGATCTTCGAGATGCCGGTGGCGCGCAGGCGTGCGGCCAGCCCCTGTACCTGGATGTTGCCGACCTCGCGGCATCGTTCGTCGCGATCGGCCGATCCGGCGGGGACGAACGGGAATCGGGGCACGGTCCGTCGCAGCTCGTCGTCCACGTCGTCGGTCGAGCCGAGTTCGAAGGGTATGCGCCGCAATGACTTCAGTTGGTCGGCGTAATCGCCGACCTGATCGCGCAGGCTGATCATCCGCATCCGTTCCTGACGCAGACGGTCGAGATCGATGTCGGCCGTGATCGCCTGGCCGTCCATGGCGAACTGTTCACTGCGTGCGAGGAGGGTCCCGTTCTCGGTGATCAGGGCGTCGCCGTCCCACGCGAGATCGGTGGTGGACTCGCCGTAACCGGCCGCGACGTAGATCTGCGCGGCGACGCACCGTGCGGAATGGCTGGTGGACAACGACTTCCGGTAGGCCTCCTTGCCGACGGTGACCGGGCTGCCGGACAGGTTCGCGAGCACTGTCGCACCGCCGAGGGACGCCCATGTCGACGGCGGGATCGGCACCCAGCCGTCCTCGCAGATCTCCACGTGCACGGCGAAACCGTCGACATCCGTCGCCTCGAAGATCAGATCCGAACCGAAGGGCACGTCGGTGCCGAGGACCCGCGCGGTCGTCGTCACGGCGTCGCGTGCGGCGGCGAAGTAGCGCTGCTCGTAGAACTCCCGGTAGTTGGGCAGATACGACTTGGGCACCACACCGAGGATCGATCCGTCGTGGATCACCGCCGCGCAGTTGTACAGTCCGTCGCCGACGACCAGTGGCACACCGACGGCGACCAGCGGCCGCAGCCCGCGCGTCGCCTCGACGATCCGTTCGAGCCCGGTCAGGCAGGCGTCGAGCAGCGCGTCCTGCTGGACGAGGTCATCGATGGAGTACCCGCACAGCCCCAGCTCCGGGAACACCACCAGGGCGGCACCGTCGTCGGCGGCGGCCCGCAGGTGGTCGATGGTGCGGTCGGTGTTCGCGACCGGATCGGCGATCGACACCACCGGCACCACACCGGTGACCCGGGCGAATCCGTGCTCATAGACAGACACACCGTGAGTTTAGCGGCGTGGCAGTGTCGGCTCGACGCTGCGGAAAACATCGTCGTGAAGCCCCTCCGAGGGCATAGTGCCCTCGAAGGCCTCTGACGACGACGTTTTCCGCAGGGAGACGCACTCAGGCGATCAGGTGGCGCCTGCCGTGGGTGTCGAACTCGCCGGCGATCGCATCCGCCTCGGCGGGGGAGAGTAGGCGATAGCTCTGACCGGTCCACGTCCACACCGGATCGTCGGTGAGCCAGCGCTGCCGCTTGAGGGTGGGCTTGTCGACCTTGTTCGTCGCGGTCAGCGGCACGTGACGGGTTATCCGGACGAAGGACGGCGACCACTTGGTGCCCATGTCGGGTTGCTCGGCCAGGAACCGGGCGAATCCGTCGGCATCGAAGTCACCGGCGTCCGGGGTCAGTTCGAGCGTCGCCATCACCCGATCACCGGTGCGCGGATCGGGTACCGCGTACACGACGGCGGTGGCCACGTCGGGATGGCGCAACAGGATTCGTTCGATGGGAGCCGCTCCGAAGTTCTCCGAGTCGACGCGAATCCAGTCGCTGGTGCGGCCGCCGTAGTAGAAGTAGCCCTCGGCGTCGCGGTAGCCCAGGTCGCCGGTCCAGTAGTCGGCGCCACCGTGCAGTCGTTCGGCCGTGGCCTCCGGATTGCGGTAGTAGCCCTCGAACATCCGGCCGCCGTTGCGGGACACGATCTCGCCGATCGCCTCCGCGGCGTTCACGATCGAGCCGTGCTCGTCGAATTGGGCCGGGGGACATTCGTTTCCGTCCGGATCGAGAATGACCGGATCGTGGCCCTGCTGTGCGACTCCCAGCGCGCCGGGCGGTGTGTCCTCGGTGTGAATGATGTAGCAGGCACCCTCCGACGATCCGTACGACTCGAAGAGCGGTGCGCCGTATCGCCGGGCGAACTCGGCACGGTCCTGGGAGCTCGCCTCGGTGCCGAAACCGAATCGCAGGCGGTTGTCGGATTCCTCCGGGCGTTCCGGCTGCGCCAGTACGTAGGCGAGGGAGCGGCCCACATAGTTGAAGAAGGTCGCGCCGAAACGACGGATGTCGGGCAGGAATCCCGAGGCGGAGAACTTGTCGCGCAGGGCGAATGCCGCGCCGCTGGTGATGCACGGCCCCCAGGCGCCCATCAGCGCGTTGCCGTGGAAGAGCGGCATCGCGTTGTAGGCGACGTCGTCGGTATCGAATTCGATGGGGTTGAGCTGGGAGACCCGTGCCCAGCGGCCGGTCGAGCAGATCACCGCCTTCGGTGCGCCGGTCGAGCCCGAGGTGAAGAGCAGCAGCAGCGTGGTCGTCGGATCGAGACCCTCGGCCGATGCCGCGGGTTCATCGTCGGCATGGGCGTCCAGCATCGACCGGTAGTCGTCGTGCTCGACCTCGATGATGCGGCCGATGTCGGACTCGATGCCGTTCAGCAGTTCCCGTTCGGCGTCGTCGACGAGGATCGCGGCGCAGTCGGTGGCCGCGATGTCGCGGGCGAGTTCCGCGCCCCGACGCGTCGGGTTGATGCCCACGATCGTCGCCCCGCAGAGAGTCGCACCCGCGACGAGGAACAGGTATTCGGGGCTATTCCGCATGAGCAGCCCGATATGCCAGGGTGAGCCGTCGGACGGTCGCAGATCGGTGAGCACGCCGGCCCGCGCCGCGGCCTCGTCGAGCAGCTCACGCCACGTCCAGGTGCGGTCGGCGAACATGAGGGCGGTGGTGTCGTCGTCGGCTCGCTCGAGGAACAGCTCGGCCATGGTTGCGTGCATGCGGAATCGGCTCCTGTGTCGGGGCAGGGGTGTGACCGACGTTACAAGCGAACGAATGAAATTCATGCGCTTGTCTCGCTGAGTGAAAGTGGGGTGCGTACGCTGCGGCGAGAGCGATCGGGGGAGTGTTCTCAGCGGAAGAGGCTGCAGTGATTCGCCTACGTTTCGAAAAGATGGAACCGCCGGCTCCCCCGGACAGCTACGACCCCACGTACCGGTTTTCGCTACTCAGCGAGGACGGTGCCTCAACGGTGGTCTTCGAGGCGGCGTTGGTCGGCGAGGAGTTCGTCAACTGGTTCCTGGCCCACGATCAGGCCATTCGTACGGAATCTGCAGTGTTCTCGGTCGAACCGAATGAATCATTGCCGGAGGCCTTCTGGCGTGCGTGGGATGAGCTTCCCGAATGGGACGTGGACGGGGCGCCGGAGGACGTCAAGGATCCGGACGATCCGCGACGTGAGGAGTTATTCGGCTACCGCGAACGCCACAGTTCGGTGTTCGCCGCCGAAGGAATGGCATTTCCGGAGTTCTTCTTCGGCATCGGTTCCGAAGGGCCGGAATTCTCGTGCATCGGGGCTCCGCGATCGTTGGAGCCGGAACCATGGTCCGGGCCTGAATGGACATGGCGGCATCACCCCATCGACTATGACGAGTTTTTCGGATGGCTGCGCCAGGAATATCCCGATGCCCCCTATCCGGAACCGGAGTGGCTGGAGGACGAGGAGTAGCCGCGCTTCCCGCTCACCTGTCCCCGTTCCCGCTCACGTCTGAGCCATGAGCGGGAACGGAAAAGGTGAGCGCGACGGTCAGAGGCCGAGGTCCTTGGCGATGATCGTCTTCATGACCTCGTTGGTGCCGCCGTAGATACGGCTCACGCGGGTGTCCGCGTACAGGCGTGCGATCGGGTATTCGAGGATGTAGCCGTACCCGCCGTGCAGCTGGAGGCATTTGTCGATGACGCGGCCCGCCGTCTCGGTGGCGAAGAGCTTCACGCGCGCCGCGTCCGGCACGGACAATTCGCCCGCGTTGTGCAGGGTGAGCGCCCGGTCGACGAACTGCTGGATCGCCTCGACCTCCGCCGAGCATTCGGCGAGCACGAACTTGGTGTTCTGGAACGACGCCACCGGCTTGCCGAACACGTCGCGCTCACGTGTGTACGCGAGGGCATGCTGGACGGCGGCCGCCGCGGTCGCCGCCGCACCGATCGCGATGCTGAGACGTTCCTGCGCGAGATTCTGCGTGAGGTAGGTGAATCCCGCGCCCTCCTCGCCGAGACGATCCTCGACGGGAACCTTCACCCCGGTGAAGGACAGTTCGGCGGTGTCGGATGCCTTGAGACCGATCTTTTCCAGTTTGCGGCCCACCGCGAAGCCCTCGGACGTCGTGTCCACGACGAGGATCGACAGGCCCGCACGGCGATTCGCCTCGTCGAAGGGGGCGGTGCGGCAGACGACCAGGATGCGGTCGGCCAGCGCGCCTCCGGTGATGAAGGTCTTCGCGCCGTCGAGGATGTAGTGGCTGCCGTCCTCGGACAGTTTCGCGGTGGTGGAGATGTTGGCGAGGTCGGAGCCGGTGCCGGGTTCGGTCATCGCGATCGCGAACATCAGTTCGCCGGAACAGAATCCGGGAATCCAGCGCTGCTTCTGCTCGTCGGTGGCGTTGGTCATCAGGTACGGCAGGATGAGGTTGGCATGCACCGAATAGCTGCCGAAGCTGACGCCCGCGGCCGCGGTCTCCTCGGCGATGACCATCGAATAGGTGAAATCGTCGGCACCGCCACCGCCGAACTCCTCGGGGGCCTCGATGCCCAGCACGCCGAGTTCGCCGAGGCGGTTGTAGAACTCGCGCGGCGGATGCCCCTGCTTCTCCCAGTCGTGGTAGACCGGCGCGACCTCCTTGGCGATGAAATCGCGGATGGTGGTGCGGAAGGCGTCGTGATCGTCGGTGAAAACGGTGCGCTGCATGATATTTCCTCGCGGTACGTCGATGGTATGGGTGCGGTGCTCGTGCTCGTTGCCCAATTATGCTGGGCGGTACTACTTTTCGCGGTACTCGCGCAGGAGTCCCTTGCTGATGATCTGCTTCTGGATCTCGCTGGTGCCCTCGCCGATGAGCAGGAACGGCGCCTCGCGCATCAGTCGTTCGATCTCGAACTCCGTGGAGTATCCGTATCCGCCGTGAATGCGGAACGATGCCTGGGTGACCTCGGCGCAGTATTCACTGCACAGGTACTTCGCCATGCCTGCGGCGACGTCGTTGCGTTCGCCGGAATCCTTGAGGCGGGCCGCGTTGACCATCATCAAGTGGGCGGCCTCGACCTTGGTGCCCATCTCGGCGAGGCTGAAGGCGATGGCCTGATGGTCGGCGATCGGTTTGCCGAACGTGGTGCGCTGCTGGGCATATCGGGCCGCCAGCTCGAAAGCGCGCTGTGCCACACCGCAGGCGCGGGCGGACACGTTGACCCGGCCGACCTCGACGCCGTCCATCATGTGTGCGAAGCCGCGGCCCGGTGTGCCACCGAGGATGTCGGTGGCCCTGGCGGCGTATCCGTCGAAGATGAGCTCGGTGGTGTCGATGCCCTTGTAGCCCATCTTGTCGATCTTCCCCGGGATGGTGATGCCGGGCAGCACCTCACCGAAGCCCGCGGGCTTCTCGATGAGGAAGGTCGTCAGATTGCGGTGCGGCTTCTCCTCGCCCTCGTCGGTGCGCACCAGGGCGGCGACGAGGGTGGAGCTGCCACCGTTGGTGAGCCACATCTTCTGGCCGTTGATGGTGTAGTTGCCGTCGGCGCCGCGGGTGGCGGTGGTGCGGATGGCTGCGACGTCGGAGCCGAGCGCCGGCTCGGACATCGAGAACGCGCCCCGCACCTCGCCGGTCGCCATGCGCGGGAGGAAATGGTGCTTCTGGTCGTCGGTGCCGTGCTGCCGGATCATGTACGCGACGATGAAATGCGTGTTGATGACGCCCGACACGCTCATCCAGCCGCGCGCCAGCTCCTCCACGCAGAGTGCGTAGGTGAGCAGCGATTCGCCGAGCCCGCCGTATTCCTCGGGGATCATCAGGCCGAAGAGGCCCATCTCCCGCATCCCGTCGACGATCTCCTGCGGGTACGTGTCCGAGTGCTCGAGTTCCTGCGCGTACGGGATGATCTGCTTGTCGACGAAAGACCGGACATTCGCGACGATCTCGTTCTGGACGTCGGTCAGTCCGGCGGTCTGGGCCAGGCGGGTCATGGCGTGCGGGTCTCCCGGGGGGTGGTCGGAGTCAGGCCATCTCACAGCATGCCGGGTCGCGATCATTGCCGGAACGATCGTTCGGGCTAAGGCACCGATAGCGACTGCCAATAGTGCTTGCTGGGACGCCGGATCATAGGCAGCGCCTCACTGACCGTGAGTGTGAACGTCATTGCTGTGGCCTCGGGATTCGTGATCGAGTCGAGGGGATACTCCGAGGAGAGGAACCCGTCATGCGTGATGCCGTCATCGTCGATGCCGTTCGTACCCCGATTGGGAAGCGAAACGGTTCGCTGTCCGGAATCCATCCGGTCGATCTGTCCGCGCATGTGCTCGAGGCGCTCGTGGAGCGGACCGGCATCGCTCCCGACATCATCGACGATGTCGTGTGGGGCTGCGTGAGCCAGGTCAACGAGCAGGCGGGCAACGTCGCCCGGACCGCGGTGCTGGCCGCGGGCTGGCCGGAATCGGTTCCCGGAACGACGGTTACCCGTGCCTGTGGTTCGAGCCAGCAGGCCGTCAGCATGGCGGCCGCCGCCGTCGCGTCGGGTCAGCAGGACGTGGTCGTCGCCGGTGGTGTCGAGTCGATGAGCCGCGTGCCGATGGGCAGTGCCGCCCCGAACGGCGAGAGCCAACCCGCCACCGTCCTCGACCGGTACGGCATCGAACGGTTCAGTCAGGGCATCGGTGCCGAGATGATGGCCGAGAAGTGGGGCCTCGATCGCACCCGGCTCGACGAATTCTCGCTGCGCTCACACGAACTCGCCGCGAAGGCCGCCGACGCCGGAGCCTTCGACGGTCAGCTCGCGCCGCTGCCGGGAGTCCTCGAGGGCGACGAGGGCATCCGCCGGGGCGGCACCCTGGAGAAGATGGCCGGGCTGAAGACCGCGTTCAAGGAGGACGGTGTCATCCACGCGGGCAACGCCTCCCAGATCTCCGACGGCGCGGGTGCATTGCTCGTGATGGCCGCCGATGTCGCCAAGGAACACGGACTGACACCGATCGCCCGCGTCCACACCGCGGTCGTGGCCGCCGACGATCCGGTGATGATGCTCGCCGGGCCGATCCCGGCAACGGCCAAGGCGCTCAAGCGTTCCGGCCTGTCCATCGGCGACATTGGTGCCTTCGAGATCAACGAGGCCTTCGCGCCCGTGCCCCTCGCCTGGCAGATCGAGACCGGTGCGGACATCGACGCCCTGAACCCGCTCGGCGGGGCCATCGCCGTCGGGCATCCGCTCGGCGGTTCCGGCGCCATCCTCATGACACGTCTGCTGCATCACATGCGGGACAACGGAATCCAGTACGGACTGCAGTCGATGTGCGAGGCCGGCGGTATGGCCAACGCCACCATCGTCGAACTGCTCTGATCACCAGCGACAGCGAGGAACACTCATGGATCTCACCGGTCTCTCCACTGCCGTCACCGGCGGCGCCTCCGGCCTCGGCCTGGCCACCGCACGCCGGATCATCGATGCGGGCGGCCTGGTCACCCTCATCGATCTGCCCTCCTCCGACGGTGAGGCGGTGGCGAAGGAACTCGGCGATGCCGCGAACTTTGCCCCCGCCGATGTCACCGATGCCGAACAGTTCGCGGCCGCACTGGATGTCGCCGATTCGCGCGGAGGTCTTCGCGGGCTGGTGCACTGCGCCGGTGCGGGTCGTCGTATGCGCATCCTCGACAAGGAAGGCAATGCCGGCTCGCCGGAGGATTTCGAATTCGTCATCCGCCTCAACCTGATCGGCTCGTTCCTCGCCCTGTCGCTGGGCGCGGAACGAATGGCCCGCCTCGATGACCTGGACCGCGATCCCGATCACGGCGGCGGCGAACGCGGCGCCATCGTGCTGACCGCATCCGTCGCGGCCTTCGAAGGCCAGATCGGCCAGATCAACTATGCCGCTTCGAAAGCCGGCATCGTCGGTATGACGATCGTCGCTGCCCGCGACCTCGCCAGCAAGCACATCCGCGTCAACACCATCGCTCCCGGCACGATGGACACCCCACTGCTCGCGCGACTGCGCGACGACGTCCGGGCTTCGTTGGCGGCCAGCATCCCCAACCCGTCGCGCCTCGGCCGGCCGTCGGAATTCGGACAGCTCGCCGTCTCGATGCTGGAGAACGCCTACCTCAATGGTGAAACGATCCGCCTCGACGGCGCCATCCGGATGGCGCCGCGCTGACGGGATCACCCGCCGTCGTCAGCGATCATTCCGGGGTGGTGAGCTCGGTGCCGGGCGGGTGCGCACATGCATCCGCTCGCCCTGCTTGCCGAACAGGCTGAGAACCTCGACCGATCCGTGTCCCGCGGACCCGAACCAGTGCGGATGCCGCGTGTCGAATTCGGCGACTTCCCCCGGCCCGAGAATCACGTCGTAGTCGCCGAGAATCAGTCTCAGCCGACCGTGCAGCACGTACAGCCACTCGTGCCCGTCATGTGATCGTGGGTCCGGTTCGGTGTGGTCGGCGGGGATGATCAGCTTGTACGCCTTGGGCTCCCGCTGTAGGCGTGACAGCGCGACGAAGACCCGCCCGCCCGAACTCGACCGTCGTTGCCGAAGCCGTGGATCGACGACCCGCGGTGCGGCGACCAGATCGTCGAGCGGGACCGCGAGTGCGGCCGAGATCGGTAACAGCAGTTCCAGGCTCGGCTTGCGCTGTCCACTCTCCAGTCTGGACAGGGTGCTCGTGGAGATGCCGGTGGCCTTGCCGAGCGCGGTGAGGGAGAGGTCCCGGTCGCGCCTGGCCTGCCGTAGGCGCCCCGGTAGTTGGTCCAGCGTCGCCGCGACTGCCGGCTGCGAATCCATGCGACCACGGTAGGACCGGATTCCCGGATTCGGCAACGAACATTGCCGATATCGCGAAGCGGCCGCCACTGTGGGCGTCGTGATGAGCGACATCGACCACCGACAACGGCTGCCCTCCACGATCTACCTGCTGGCGGCATGCCTCTTCGCCATGGGCTCCTCGGAGTTCATCATTTCCGGTGTCCTTCCCGAGATCGCCGGTGATCTGGACGTGTCGGTGGCTCGGGCCGGAGGTCTGATTTCCGCGTTCGCGATCGGGGTCGTGGTGGGAGCACCGGTGCTCGCGCTGGCAACGCTGTCCTGGCGGCCGCGCACGACCCTGGTGGGCAGTCAGCTGATGTTCGCGGCGGCTCTCGGTCTCGGCATCGTCGGCGGTACCTATGCCACGTTCTTCGTGGGTCGAATGGTCGCAGGCGTGGCCTACGCGGCTTTCTGGGCGGTGAGTGCTGTTGTCGCGGTTCGTCTTGTGCCGCCGGACTATTCGGCCAGAGCGTTGTCGGTGGTCGTCACGGGATTGAGTATGGCGATGGTCCTGGGTGGTCCCCTGGGCACGGTCATTGCCGACTCGTTCGGCTGGCACTGGGCGTTCTACGGTCCGGTGGTGCTGGTGATCGTGCTGGCGTTGACGCTTCGCCTCTCCATGACGGAATCACCGGCACCCTCGGCGGGACTCGATCGACGCGCCGAACTACGGGTACTGCGCCGTCCGAGGGTCTGGACCGCCTACGCGATCACCCTGACGACCACGGCGATGTACATGGCGTGTTTCGCCTACGCCGGTGCCGCGATCACCGACGCGAGCGCGCATGCCACGACTCTGGTGCCGATGGCGCTGTTGCTGTTCGGCGCGGGTGCGTGCGTCGGTCTCGCGATCGGCGGGCGCCTGTCCGATCGGTACCCGTTCAGGGTCACGGTCTGTGCTGTTCTCGGCACGATGGCCGTCATCGTCGCTCTCATGGCCACAACCGGTTCCGGACTCGCGGTGGCCGCATTGTGTCTACCGCTGGGGCTCTTCGGTTTTCTGCTGAATCCCGCTGTGATGGCGCGTGTCTTCTCGGTGGCCGCGGACGCCCCGACCCTCGGCAGCGCGCTGAATGTCGCCGCCATGCAGCTGGGGATCACGATCGCGCCGGTCGTCGCGGGTGTGGGAATCGCTGTCACCGGTGGATACGTCGCCGCATTCGCGACCGGCCTGGGATGGGGCGCGATCGCGTTGGTCGTTCTTGTCCGCGACCGACGTGCTCGCGTGTCGCACTGACAGACGTTGCGGTTTGACGCGCTTACCGCGTCAGAGTGCAACGTCTGTCGGCGGACGACTCAGCGCTGCGCCTGCTTGACGAGCCCGCGGCCGATGATGAGGCGCTGGATCTCACTGGTGCCCTCGTAGAGGCGGAGCAGACGGACGTCGCGGTAGATGCGCTCGACCGGGACATCGCGCATGTAGCCGCTGCCGCCGTGGATCTGGACGGCGAGATCGGCGACCTTGCCGACCATCTCGGTGCAGAACAGCTTCACCGCGGACGGCGCGATGCGACGATCCGTCTCGTCGACCCAGGCGCGGGCGGCGTCGCGCACCATGGCGCGGCCGGCCATCACACCGGTCTGCTGATCGGCGAGCATGGCCTGCACGAGCTGGAAGTTGCCGATCGGCTGACCGCCCTGCGTCGCGGTGGCAGCCCAGGCGACCGACTCGTCGAGCGCGCGCTGCGCGGCGCCGACGGACAGCGCGGCGATGTGGACGCGTCCCCGCGCGAGTGAGGTCATCGCGGCGCGGTAGCCGACGTCCTCGCTGCCGCCGACGAGCGCGCTGTCCGGTACCCGCACGTCGTCGAAGTGCACGTCCGAGGTCCACGCGCCCTCCTGACCCATCTTGCGATCCTTCGCGCCGACGGTCACCCCGGCCGTATCGGCGGGCACCAGGAACACCGCGATGCCGGTGCCGTCGGAGTCGGCGGGACGCGTCCGGGCGAACACCACGAACAGATCGGCCAGCGGAGCGTTGGTGATGAAGCGCTTCTCGCCGGTGATCACCCAGTCCGAGCCGTCGCGGACGGCCTTGGTGCGCAGGCCCGCCGGATCGGAGCCGGCGCCGGGCTCGGTGAGGGCGAAGGACGCGACGACCTCGCCGGAGGCGATCCGCTCGAGCCATTCGGTCTTCTGCTCGTCGGTGCCGAAACCGACGAGCACCTGCCCGGCGATGCCGTTGTTGGTGCCGAACATCGATCGAAGAGCGAGCGACGTGTAGCCCATCTCCATGGCGAGCTCGACGTCCTGGGTGAGGTCGAGGCCGAGGCCGCCCCACTCCTGCGGGATCGCATAACCGAACAGGCCCATATCCTTCGCCGCCTGCCGGATGTCCTCCGGGATCGCATCGGTGTCCAGGATCTCCTGCTCACGCGGCACCACGGCATCGCGGATGAAACTGCGGGTCTGGGCCAGAATGTCGGCGAAGTCCTCGGCCGACACCTGCGGCGACGACGGGACGGACGACGACGGGACGGACTCGGATGCGGTCATGCCCACAACCCTGCGACAGCCCGTCGAAGGTGTCCAATACGAACAACGACACCCCTCCGATAGCCGCTGCGTATGGAGTCGACGGGGCCGGAACGGCGTCACCGGCGGTAGATTTCGCGGCAGACCGCATCTGATTCGAGAGGACATCCATGTCGACCGCATCCGCCGGAAATCTGCTCGAGGGCCGCACCGCCGTCATCACCGGAGGCGCCCAGGGCATCGGGTATGCCATCGCCCAGAACTACGTGAATGCCGGTGCGCGCGTGGTGATCGGTGACCTCAACGAGGCCGCCGCACAGCAGGCCGCCGAACAGCTCGGCGGTCCCGACGTAGCCCGCGCGGTCCGCTGCGACGTCGTCGACCCGGAGGCCGTCGACACGATGCTGGCCGCCGCCGTCGACGGATTCGGTTCCCTCGACGTCATGGTCAATAACGCCGGCATCACCCGTGACGCCACCATGCGGAACATGACGGAGGACGACTTCGACCTCGTCATCCAGGTCCACCTGAAGGGTACCTGGAACGGCATCCGCAAGGCCGCCGCCATCATGCGTGAGGCCAAAAGCGGTGCCATCGTGAATCTTTCGTCGCTGTCCGGGAAGGTCGGCATGGTCGGTCAGACCAACTACTCGGCCGCCAAGGCGGGCATCGTCGGCATGACGAAGGCCGCGGCCAAGGAGATGGCGCACCACGGTGTGCGCGTCAATGCCATTGCGCCCGGACTGATCCGGTCCGCGATGACCGAGGCGATGCCGCAGAAGGCCTGGGATCAGAAGATGGCGGAGATCCCCATGCAGCGTGCCGGTGAGGTCGGTGAGGTCGCGGATGTCGCACTGTTCCTGGGATCGGATATGTCGTCGTACATGACCGGCACGGTGCTCGACGTGACCGGCGGCCGGTTCATGTGAGTTCCCGTATCCGAACATCATTCATCGTCACCAGCCGGCATCGAAGAGGAGTACGGCATGCCTGAAGTCGTCATCTGTGAACCCGTCCGCACCCCCATCGGCCGCTACGGCGGCATGTTCCGCGATGTCACCGCGGTCGACCTCGGCGTCACCGCCCTGCGCGGACTGCTGGAACGCACCGGTCTCCCACCGGAATCCGTCGACGACGTGATCCTCGGTCACTGCAACGGCAACAGCGAGGCGCCGGCCATCGGACGGGTCGTCGCACTCGACGCGGGACTACCGATCACCGTGGGCGGCATGCACATCGATCGTCGGTGCGGGTCGGGACTGCAGGCCGTGATCCAGGCCGCCTTCCAGGTCGCCGGTGGCGACCACGATCTGGTTGTCGCGGGCGGCACCGAATCGATGAGTAATGCCTCGTTCTACTCGGTGGACATGCGCTGGGGTGGTGCGCGCACCGGAATCGCCCTGCACGACAGCCTCGTTCGTGCCCGGTCGACGGCCGGCGGCACGAACTATCCGGTCGAGGGCGGCATGATCGAGACCGCGGAGAACCTGCGCAAGGAGTACGAGATCTCCCGCGAGGAGCAGGATTATCTGGCGGTCGCCTCCCATCAGCGAGCCGTGCGCGCTCAGCAGGACGGTCTGCTGGCCGAGGAGATCATCCCGGTCACCGTGCCGAATCGTAAGGGCGACATCGTGATCGACACCGACGAACATCCGCGCGCCGACGTGTCCGCCGAATCCCTGGCGAAGCTCAAGCCGATCATGGGGAAGACCGATCCGGACGCCACCGTCACCGCGGGTAACGCCAGCGGACAGAACGATGCCGCCTCGATGGCCGTCGTCACCACCCCGGAGGTCGCCGAGAAGCACGGTCTGCGGCCGCTCGTCCGCCTGGTGTCATGGGGGCTCGCGGGTGTGCCGCCGCGCACCATGGGGATCGGACCGGTGCCGGCCACCGAGAAGGCCCTCGCCAAGGCGGGACTGTCGCTCGGCGACATCGACGTCATCGAGCTGAACGAGGCCTTCGCGGCGCAGGCGCTGGCCGTCACCCGGGAATGGGGTTTCGGTCGATTCGCCTCGGACAGTGAGGGTTTCGCCCGCACAAATGTGCACGGATCGGGGATCTCCCTGGGGCATCCGGTGGGTGCCACGGGTGGTCGGATGCTCGCATCACTGGCGCGGGAACTGCACCGCCGCGCCGCGCGCTACGCCCTGGAGACCATGTGCATCGGCGGCGGGCAGGGGCTGGCCGCGGTCTTCGAGCGTGTGAGCTGATCTTCGGACGGTGGGCGGGGTGTCGATACGCGGCGGACTCGCTGCGCTCGTGCGTCGCTACTCAACCAGCGGTGGGGTGCTCGTGCGTCGCCACTCAACCACCGGTGGAGTGCAGTAGGTCCACGAAGGCCTGGCCCGCGGCGGAGAGCGAATTCGGGTCGTAGGCCACGGCGAAGGGCCGGACCAGTGCCGGTTCGGTCTCGCGGATGACCAGCCGGTCGGCGAGGGCATCGGCCTGGGAACGTTCGACGATGCTGCCGCCGATGCCGGCGAGCACCATGGGCACGCGCGCCTCGCGGTGTTCGGACAGGACGGCGAGCGGGGGACGGACGCCGCCGACGCGGATGGCCTCCTCGATCTCGTCGGCCACCGATTGTCCGCGCGGGACGAAGACCATCGGCACCAGCGGTAGGTCGTGCAGGGGCAACGGACCGTCGGGCACATCGGTGCCCGGTGGGTAGACGAGCACATACTCCTGCTCGCCGAGTACCTCGACCTCCAGTCCGTTGCCCGCGATGGGAAGGTGCGCGACGACGAATTCGCAGTGGCCGTCCTCGATGACCGAGGCCGCCTGGGTTTCGTCGCGCAGATCCCCGAAACGGATCGTCACTCCCGGATACCGGCGCCGGAATTCGGCGAGCAGGTCCAGGATGGGACCACCGGTGGTCGCCGGGAAGGCGAGAATGTCGAGCCGCCCGGTGATCTCCCCGGCGGTCGCGGCCATCAGGTCGCCGACGGCTCCTACGTCACGCATGATCTGACGCGCCGGACCGACCATCGTGCGGCCCGCCGAACTGAGCACCATGCCGCGCCCGATCCGGTGGAACAACTGCACGCCGAGTTCGCGTTCGAGCGCCCGGAGTGCCTGGGACACAGTCGGTTGCGCGACACCCAGAGCAGTGGCGGCACCACCGATGCCGCCGTTCTCGACGACGGCGAGGAAGTATTCGACCTGACGCAGTTCCATGGCCTTCAGTCCCAGTTCCCGAACTCGGCGGGGTCGGCGGGCGCGCCGACATGGGCGCGGGCCATCCCGATGAAGGCCATGGCCGCCGGGGAGGGCCGCGACGATCTCATCACCAATCCGTACGGCCGTTCCAGCGGCGGGTCGAGGGCGAAGCGCGGCACCGTCGGCATCTGTTGTTCGGCGACGCTGCGCGGGACGATCGTGCCCGCGATGCCGCGGGACACCAGGTCCCAGGTGGCCGGGGGATGAGCGGATTCGATGACGACATTCGGTGCGGCATCGGGGCCCGCGACGAGATCCTCGTACAGGGTCGTCGCATCCGGATCGGCGATGTCGAGGATCAGCGGGATCTCGCGGACCGCCTGCCGCGGAACCGGATCCGCCGGCGTCGCCACCTCGGACCGCGCCGCGAGCACCAGTTCCTGGACGTCGAGGGGGAGCGCGGTGAATGTGGCATGTTCGGCGGCCGAGTCGATCACGCCGATCTCCGCATCGCCGCGCCGCAGAGCGTTGAGTACACCGTTCGGTCCGTCGACGGCCACCACGCGGGCGCCGAGATTCGGGAAACGGGAACGGAATTCGGCGATCATCCCGATCAGCGGATCGACACTGAACGCCGCGTAGGTGGCGATGTCCACCCGGCCGGACCGCAGTTCGCGGACCGCATCAACCTTCTCCTTCGCGCGGGCGACGTCGGCGAGGATGCGCCGGGCGGCATCGTCGAAGCGCCGTCCGGCATCGGTCAACTCCAGCCTGCGCCCCGAGCGGTCGAAGAGCGTCAGGCCCAGCCGGCGTTCCAGGGTGCGGATGGCCTGCGACAGCGACGGCTGCGAGATGTACAGCGACTGCGCCGCCTTGGTGATCCCGCCATGATCGACCACCGCGACGAAGTAGGTGACGAGGTGCAGGTCCACCCTCTGATCGTACGAACCCGTCACCCGAGCCGGTCACCGACTCCGCAGATCACTTGCCCTTCCACTGCGGCGCCCGCTTCTCGGCGAAGGCCTTCGCGCCCTCCTGGGCGTCCTCCGAGGCGAAGACCGCACCGAGGTGTGTCCACTGCGCCTGGATCAGTTCGGGGTCGGTGTAGCGGATGGCCATCGACATCACCTGCTTGGTGGCGCGCACGGCGAGCGGTCCGTTGGCCGCGATGACGGCGGCCAGCTCGCGCGCCCCGTCGAGTGCCGAACCGGGTTCGGTCAGCCGGTTGACCAGGCCGAATCCATGCGCTCGCTCCGAGGTCATCGGATCGCCGGTAAGCGCCATCTCCATGGCCACCTGATACGGCAGGGTCTTCGGCAGGCGCAGCAGTCCACCGGCCGCGGCGGCCAGTCCGCGCTTGACCTCCGGGATGCCGAACTTGGCATCCCGGGCCGCGACGACCAGATCGCAGGTGAGAGCGATCTCGCAGCCGCCGGCCAGCGCCCAGCCCTCCACGGCGGCGATCAGCGGCTTCGACGGCGGGGACTCGGCGAGTCCGGCGAAGCCGCGGCCCTCCAGCGACACGACCTCACCGCGGGTGAAGGCCTTGAGGTCCATGCCGGCGCAGAAGGTGCCACCGGCGCCGGTGATGATGCCGATGGTGAGGTCGTCGCGGGCCTCGAGTTCGTCGATGGCGGCGGCGATACCCTCGGCGACCTCGCGGTTGACCGCGTTCTTGGCTTCGGGACGGTTGATCGTGATGACGGCGATGCCGTCGGCGAACTCGGTGAGGACTGCGCTCATCGATGATTCCCATCTGTGTTGTCGGACTTGGGGTTGTCGGATTCGGACAGGGTCCAGCGGACGGGCACCCCGTCCGTGGCGGTGAGCACGCCCCGGGTGGCGAGCAGCACCAGGTGTGCGTTGGTTTCGCGGCATGCCATCCTGCTCAGTTCCAGCGAGAGATCCTCGAACGGGCGCGACCAGGTGACCGAGCGGGTGATCTCCCAGGCCGTGCTCTCCGGATTCGCCCGTACCGCGTCGGTGATCTCGGTGAGTCGTTCCTCGTGGTGTTCGAGCAGCGCGGTGACACGGTCGGACAATCCGCGGAAGCGGTATTCATGCGAGGGCAGAGCTTCGAGGTCGGGCAGATGTTCGGTGTTCGCGAGGGAGATCAGGTAATCGTCGAGCGGATTGGACAGCTGGAAGGCGTTGGTCGACACGTTGGGGCTGATCCGCGGCAGCAGGTGATCGCCGGTGAAGATCACCCCGTTGTCCTCGTCGACGAAGCACAGGTGACCGGCGGTGTGACCGGGCGTCCAGATGGCCTGCAGATTCCAGCCAGGGATGCCAAGGGTGTCGCTGTGGGTCAGTTCGGTGTCGATGGTGCGGCCCTTGGGCAGCCGTGCGATGAACCGGAATCCGGTGTCGGGGACATCGCCGGGGATACCCAGTTCGTCGAGTTCCTGGCGTGAGCCCGCGACCACGGCATCGATCTCGGCGTCGGATTGATAGGACAGGTGCTGGGCGTCGTTGCGGTGCATGGCGAGTACCGCGTCCGTGCGTTCCAGCAGTCGCGGCACCAGACCGAAGTGATCCGGGTGCAGGTGGGTGATCGCCACGTGG
Organism: Gordonia sp. B8661-1; assembly: GCF_059427765.1. Lineage (NCBI taxonomy): Bacteria > Bacillati > Actinomycetota > Actinomycetes > Mycobacteriales > Gordoniaceae > Gordonia > Gordonia sp. B8661-1. The sequence continues at coordinate 675,938 of NZ_JCAHRL010000001.1, read as the reverse complement.
CTGATGTCGGCGATGTCGTGGCCGGTCGCGTGGATGCCGTCGACCAGGGCTTCCCAGGACTCGTCGGCGGTCCAGCCGGTGTCGATGAGGGCGAGACCGTCGGGGACGGCCTTGGCGTAGATGAGCACGTAGCGCAGGGGATTGCCCGGCATGGGCACCGGGATGGACCACAGTCCGGGACGTACTTCCTCGACGGGCGGCAGCACCTTCTCGGCCCACGCCTCGCGTTGCCGATGCCCGGTCACCTCGACGGAAACGGTCATCCCTCACCTCCAGCTGCTCGACCCGGCCGGCGATGCGCTGGAGACGGGTGCGAATCCATACGATCACGGGCCGATCCTTGGGCTCAAAGTCCGACCGGCTGTCGGTCGATGAGGAAAGACCTATATGGCTCAGCTCGGTGTGTCGGCGCCGAGTTCGGGGGCCGGTCCGGCGAAGTAGTGCACCCCGTCGAAGGACGCGGGGAGCGCCGCGGCCAGGTATTCGCCGATGCCGGGCTGATCCAGCGGGGCGAAGAGGGGATTGTTCGCGAGGGTCCCGTCGGCGACCACCTCGTCGAAGGTCCGGTACTGCTCGGCGAGCACCGGCGAATCGGCGAGTGCGGCAGCCACTTCCGCGGTGGTGTGCCGGGCGAACCACGGTTCGAAGAGTCCCCGGAGGACGGCGCGGTGCGCGTAGCGTTCCTCCTCGCGGTCGAAATCGGCGGACAGTGCGTCGGCGACCGCGGCCACCGCCGCCTCGGTTCCGGTGAGCCGCACCAGATCCCGGAAGTGGCGCGGCGTCAGCGCGACGATCATGAAGCGCCCTCCGTCGGAGGTGGCGAAATCGGTTCCGTACGTGCCGTAGACGTCGTTGCCCGTGGCTTCCCGGCCGTGCCCGTTGACCTGTGGTTCGGTGAGATATCCCAGGGTGCCCGCGATGGCGAGTGCGGTGTCCTCCAGGGGCAGCGAGATATGGGTGCCGCGCCCGGTCGCGTCACGTCTGCGCACGGCGGCGGTGATGGCCAGCGCGGCATAGAGCCCGCACGCCACATCCCACGCGGGCAGGACGTGATTGACCGGTCCGACGTGATCGGTGGGGCCGGTGATCAGTGGGAACCCAAGCCCGGCGTTGACCGTGTAGTCGACGCCGGGTGTCCCGTCGGTGCGGCCGAGGATCTCGCAGGTGATCATGTCGGGGCGGAGTTCGGTCAGCGACTCGTGGCTCATCCAGGAGCGGCCCGCCTGATTGGTGAGCAGAATCCCGCCGCCCGCACCGGATTCGGTGACGAGACGACGGACGACGGCCTGTCCCTCCGGATCGCGGAGATCGACCGCGACGGATTGCTTGCCGCGGTTCAGGCCGGTCCAGTAGATCGATGCGCCGTCGGCGGTGACGGGCCAGCGGTTGATGTCGGCGGCACCGCCGGTCGGGTCGACGCGGACGACCTCGGCGCCCAACTGGGACAGGGTCAATCCGGCCAGCGGGGAGGCGACGAAACTCGACACCTCGACGATCCGCAGTCCGTCGAGCGGACGGGTGACATCGGGCGGGGTGCTCATGGATCTCCTCGGGTCAGGCCATCAGGGCGCGGAAACGCCAGTCCAGCACGGGACGAAGGTCGCCGTCGTCGGTGCGGGCGCCCACGACGCTGCGCAGTGTGAGGACACCGCCCCGATCGGCCGGAGTGGCCTCCTCGACGGTCAGTTCGCTGAGCAGGGTGTCGCCCTCGTGTACCGGGCCGGTGTGATCGCAGGAGTCCCAGCCGAGCACGGTGACCAGATTCGGCAACGCCCGATTCGCCTGGGACAGTGCCAAGCCGATCGTGTGTCCGCCATAGACCAGGCGCTCCCTTCCGGAGACAGCCGCTGAATTCGGCCCGCTCGCTGCGCTCCCGGCGCCGGCATCGTGGTGGGTGGCAGCAATGTTCAGGGACAGTCGCGCCAGTTCGGGTGCACTTGACACCACGTCGCCGGAAGATCGGTAGACATTTCCGGCCAGGTCAGCGGAGAAGTGTTGCCCGCGAGCCGATTCGCGGTAGGCGGCGAGATCCCAGTCCGGAACCGACGGTGCCGATGGTTCGGCGGGGCCGATGGCGGACAGGTCGTCGGTATGGACCCTCCGGTCCGGATCCGCCGTGGGACTCAGCGGCAGCATCGCGCACCGATAGAAGTCCAGGATCACCTGATCGTCCTGATCGACGGTCACCATGTGCAGGGCGGCCAGGCCGGTCGGCGCGCGCCCGGGTTTGGGGGAGTTCTCCTTGAGTCCGACGACCGTGGTGGTGGTGCTCAGCGTGTCGCCGAGGTGTGGGTGCGCCTCGAAGCGCAGTCCGCGGTAGAAGAGGTTGGCCTTGACGTGATGCGTGACGAGCGTCGACTGCCCGATCGCGATGTCGCACACCAGTCCCGGATGGGCGAGAGCTCGTTCCCCGCCGGTGACCCGCGCGGCGAGCCGGCCGTCGAGGGCGAGACGCAACCGGTCGCCGAGGATCGCCTGATGCGTGGCCGCGAGTCCGGAGGTCAGGGTGACAGACGGCGCCTCGTCGAAGACCTGCCCGACCGAGAGGTCGTCGAAATAAGGTCCGCCGACGGCGATTTCGGTGGTCATGGTGCGTCTCCTGTGGGATTGTCGCTGCGTGCCAGGATGCGCCGTGCGGACACCGCCAGCGCCTCGTCGAGCATGCGTCCGTCGAGTTTGGCCGCCCCGGCGCCCTGTCCCGCGGCCTCCTTCAGCGCGGCCAGTACCCGGCGTGCGTCCTCGACGGCGGCGGCGTCGGGGGTGAAGATCTCGATCGCGGTATCGATCTGGGCCGGATGGATCACCCAGGTGCCGTCGAAACCGAGGTCGCGGACCCAGCGTTTCGCGGACCGGAAGTCCTCGTCGTCGGCGATGGTCAGATGTGGTCCGTCGATCACCGACAATCCGGCGGCGCGGGCCGCGACAAGAACGGCATCCTGCACCGGGTGCCACACCGATCGCGGCGCATCGGGTGAACGGCCCAGTGTCGCACCGAGATCGGCGTACCCGATGATGACCGCGTCGAGTCGGGGCGAGGCGGCGCAGAGGGGTGCGACGTCGCGAATCCCCAGTGGCGTCTCGACGAGAGCCTGCACGCGGGTGGGTGCCGAACCCAGCAGTTCGTCGACGGCACTCAGCGCCGCGACCGTCTCGGCCTTCGGCAGTATCAGCGAGGCGAGCGCCGAACCCAGTGCCGCGCAGGCCCGTACGTCGTCGGTGAACCAGTCGCTGTCCGCGGCGTTGATGCGGATCGACACGCGACGGTCCGCGCCGAACTCGGCGACCAGTTCGCCCGCGGCGGCCCGGGCCGAGTCCTTGTTCTCCGGCGTGACGGCATCCTCGAGGTCGAGTACCACCTCGTCGGCCCCGGACGCGAGCGCCTTGCGGGCCTTGCGGTCGTCGGAGGCGGGCGCGACCAGCACCGCCCGCCGTCGCGCCGGATGTGCACCGGACATCTGCACGAAGACCTCGCTTCTCCCGGTGGCCGCAAATGTGCGGCCAAAGTTTTGTCCACACACACCTACCAGAGCCCAGCTCACGATGGAAGACCTTGACATCGGGTGGGTGGCCGATGAATATGGCCGTACAAATCGGAGTTCGGGTGAAGGAGCGGATGCGGTCGATGAGTGAGTTGAATCCCGAGGAAGCGTTCCTGGTGGAGACGGTCCGGGCATTCGTCGACCGCGAGGTGAAGCCGACGGTCCAGGAGGTCGAGCACGCCAACTCCTATCCCGAGCAGTGGATCGAGCAGATGAAGGAGATCGGGATCTACGGGCTCGCCGTGCCGGAGGAATTCGGTGGCAGTCCCGTTTCGATGCCCTGTTATGCACAGGTGACCCAGGAATTGGCGCGCGGCTGGATGAGTCTCGCGGGCGCGATGGGCGGCCACACCGTGGTGGCCAAACTCCTCACGCTGTTCGGCACCGACGAACAGAAACGGAATTACCTGCCGCGCATGGCGACCGGCGAGATGCGGGCGACGATGGCGCTCACCGAACCGGGTGGCGGTTCGGATCTGCAGAACATGGCGACCGTCGCCAAGGTCGACGGCGACGACCTGGTGATCTCCGGCTCGAAGACCTGGATCAGCAACGCGCGACGATCCGGTCTGATCGCGCTGCTCTGCAAGACCGACCCGAAAGCGCAACCGCGCCACCGGGGTATCTCCATCGTGCTGTGTGAACACGGCCCCGGTCTCACGGTGTCCCGTGATCTGCCGAAGCTCGGCTACAAGGGTGTCGAGTCCTGCGAATTGTCCTTCGACGGCTATCGGGTGCCGCAGTCGGCGATTCTGGGCACCGCACCCGGCAAGGGCTTCGGGCAGATGATGAAAGGCCTGGAGACCGGGCGCATCCAGGTGGCGTGCCGGGCGCTCGGCGTTGCGACTGCGGCACTGGAGGATTCGCTCGCCTATGCCCAGCAGCGTGAATCCTTCGGTCAGCCGATCTGGAAGCATCAGTCGATCGGCAATTACCTTGCCGACATGGCGACCAAACTGACCGCGGCCCGGCAACTCACCTGGCATGCGGCGCGTCAGTACGATCGCGGCGAACGCTGCGACATGGAGGCGGGTATGGCCAAGCTGTACGCCTCCGAGGTGGCGATGGAGATCGCGCTCAACGCCGTTCGTATCCACGGCGGATACGGGTATTCGACGGAATTCGATGTCGAGCGCTACTTCCGGGATGCGCCGCTGATGATCGTCGGTGAGGGCACCAACGAGATCCAGCGCAATGTGATTGCCGCACAGTTGGTCTCCCGCGGAGGGCTGTGACGTGCCGGAACCGGCGTACCGCGCACTCGCCGGGACGTTGCGCGCGCAGATCGCCGAGGGACGGTACCGCGACGGGGTGCGGTTGCCCACCGAATCGGAGCTGTCCGAACACCACGGTCTGAGCAGGCAGACCGTGCGCCGGGCCTTTCAGGATCTCGTCGCCGAGGGCGTCGTCTACCGCGTGCCCGGGCGCGGGACCTTCGCCACCGAGAACGGCGGCGGTCGCTATCTCCGGCAACTCGGCTCCATCGAAGATCTCATGAATCTCTCGGACGACACCACGATGGAGGTCGTCGCGGCGCCGCGCAGGCTCGTCGACCTGGATGCCGCCGGTCGGCTACGGCTCGACACGGATCTGGTGTACCGCATGGTCTTTCGGCGCTTTCACGACGGCGTCCCGTTCGTGCTGACCACGGTGTCGTGGCCCGATGATGTGGCCAGGCTGCTGGCCGACCGTCCCGAGGTGGCGGCGGGGGCGCGGAGCGCGCACACCATGATCGGTCTTCTCGAACCGCTACTGCCACGTCCGATTGTGGAAGCGGCGCAGTCGATCACCGTTGCGCTCGCCGAGCCCGAGGTGGCGGCACAGTTGGACTGTGCTGTGGGACATCCCGTCCTGCGGGTCGACCGTCTCTACAGCGACGCCGACGGGGATGCCGTGGAACTCGCGGTCAGTTACTTCCTGCCCGAGCATTACACCTATCGCGTCACCCTGCGGAGGAGTGGGAACTGATCTCCGCCTCCACTTCGACCTCGTAGACCCACCGCGGATCCAGCAGTCCCGCCACGATCACCATCGTCGCGGCTGGGCGGATCTCGCCGAACAGGCGTCCGTGGACGGCCATCACCGCATCCGCGGCGTCCGGGGTCGTCAGGTAGTTGCGTGTGCGCACCACATCGTCGAGCGATGCACCCGCTTCGGCGAGGGCCTGCTCGACGATCTGGAAACAGCGGACCGCCTGTTCCTCGGCGTCCGGGCTGCACGAGCCGTCGGGCCACACCGGTCCCGTCCCGGAGACCAGGACCCGGTTTCCGGTCACCACGGCCCGGGAGAATCCGATGGTCGGTTCAAAAGGCGAACCCGAGCTGATACGGGAGGTTATCGCCACGTCAGACCCCTTTCGTCGACGACGGTCGTCAGCGTAGGGGAGGTATCCGGTACGCGCATGCCGGTGACGATTCGGCCCGCGTACGACGTCCACTTAGACTGACGGCCATGGCCACCTCCGACCGTTCACCGCACGCGCCGATGCGCGTCGCGGCGGCGCTGGTCGTCCCCACGGTGGGGATCGCGGCGCACGGTCTGGCCTCCGGTGTCATGCCGTCGAGCGCGGGCATGCTGCTGGCCGTCGCGATCGGTGCCGTCGTCGCACTGATGTGGCGCCCGCGGACCGGTCGTCGGCTCCTGCCCGCGGTGGCATCGACCTCCGTATTGCTGACGGTTGCGCAGATCGGCGCGCACCTGGCGCTCGGTGTCGGCCACGGCGCGCATGGGGGCTCGTCGTCCGCGGTCTCCGCTCCGGGGGCCATGCTCCTCACGCACGTCGTCGCGATCCCGCTCAGTGCGGTGCTGATCGTCGTCGGCGCGTTTCTGCTCTCGGTCCTCACGTCGACGATCCGGACGATCGCCGCGCCGGCGGTCGCCGGAATCCCGGCACGGCCGACGCCCTTCTGGTCCGCGCCCCCGGTGCGGACCCGGCTGGTCGTCGGCGGTACGGGACTGCGCGGACCACCACTGACCGCCTGATCCGATCCGGCACCGCTCACCGGCGGCGTCGCGTCCGCGACGGCTCCACGGCCCGCCGTCGCCCGTCATCTCCCACAGATTTCTTCCCGAGAGGAACCCCGTTGCGCGCACTCACCCGATCGTCGATCGTCGTCGCCACGCTCGCCCTGGTGGCCGGACTGTTCGGCATCACCGGCGCTCCCGGCGCCGGCGCGGATCCGCTGGCGGCCCTGGGCTCGTCGAGTGCACCGGGTGCGCGGACACCGGATTCCGGTCCGGTCCGATACGAACTGGTGCGAGCCACGCCGCGCAATAACAGCGTGCTGTACGCGGCGCCCGTGCGGGTGACGCTGACCTTCGGCGCGCCGATCCGTGCGCAGGGTGTCTCCATCACCGTGCGTGACAGTTCAGGGCACTCCTGGAAGGTCGGTACTCCGACGGTCTCCGGGAGGAAAGTCGTCCAGCGGACGAATCTGTATGCGGGAGAAGGACGATACGAGATCCGCTATCGCGTGTACGCGGCGGATGGGCATCGGATCACCGGCACCATCCACTATCGGGTGAAGTCGGTCTGACGCGGGCCGAAGACCTTGGCGCCCGGCGTGTTCGCCGCGGCGTCCCGCGACAACTCCACAAAGGAATTCGCTGATGAACAGCATTTCGACGACCCTCCGATGGTCGCGTCGACTCGCCCTGCCCGTCGCCGCTCTCGCGGTGGCGGCCGCCGCCGGTATGGGCACGGCATCCGCACATGTGAGCGCGAATGCGCCGACCGTCACCCAGGGTGGCTACGGAGTGGTGAATCTCGTGGTGCCCAATGAATCCGAGACCGCGCCGACGACCGAATTGACCGTCCGTCTGCCGAAGCTGAAATCGGCTCGGCCGGAGGCGATGCCGGGCTGGAAGGCCACCGTCGCCAAGGACCCGGCCACCACCGAGGTCACGTCGATCACCTGGACGGCCCTGCCCGGCACCGCGGGTATCCCGGTCGGGGAGTTCGGTCAGTTCCGCCTGTCCGGAGGCCCGTTCCCGGAACAGGATTCGGTCTCCCTGCCTGCCCTCCAGACGTACGCCGACGGGGAGAAGGTCGACTGGTCACAGCCCATGGGTGACGACGGCACCGAACCCGAACACCCGGCACCGACGCTGGCACTGCCGGCGTCGTCGGGAGGCCACGACCATGGCGCACACGGCGCAAGCTCCGGCGCCGCAACCGAATCGGCCGGCCACGCCGAGGCATCCGACTCGTCGTCCACCGATGGCGGTGCCCGCTGGATGGCAGGCATCGGTCTGGTGCTGGGTGCCATCGGTGCGGTCGCGGGTGTGGCGGCTTTCGCACGCGGCCGTCGGCAGGTTTCCGATGCGTAGCCGCGGCGCCACCGCCGTGGCGGTGCTCCTGGGGTTGTTGGCGATGATGGTCGCCGGTGCCGGGTTGGCACCGGTGGCGTCGGCGCACTCCACCGTCGTGTCGTCCGACCCGGAACTGAACGCGTCACTGGACAAGGGGCCGGAGAAGGTCAGCATCACGTTCAACGAGGCGCTGCAACCGTCGTACGCCGTGATGACGGTCGTCGGCCCCGACGGGAACTTCTGGCAGGACGGCGAACCCACCGTCAGTGGTCCGACCATCAGTGTCAAGTTGCGCGAATTGGGTCCTGCCGGAGAGTATTCCATCAACTATCGGGTGACTTCGGCCGATGGTCATCCGGTCGGCGGGAAGCGCAATTTCACCGTGACCGTCGCCGGGAACGGCACCCCGGGTGCCTCCGCCACCGATGCGCAGGAGTCCTCGTCGGACGACGGTCCGCCCCTGTGGCCGTTCATCGTTGTCGCGGTGCTGGTGCTCGGCGGTGGCCTGGGGCTGATGCTCTGGCGTACCCGGCGTGCCGGTCGCCACTGATCCGTGATGAGCAACGCGGGCAGTGCCGCCGGACCGATACCGCAGAGCCTGCGGTACACGATCCTGGGTGCGGTGCTGTTCGCGATGCTTGCCGGGCTCGGCCTGTGCTGGGTGCTCGCCGCACCGTCGGGGCCGAGTGCCGTCTCCGTGCCGTCGTCCGTCGCGGTGGCGGCCGGTGCGCTTCTGCTCGGACTGGGGGCATTGCCGGCGATCGGCCCGGAGCCGTCGATGCGGGTTGTGGCCGGTGCGGGCGCGGTGCTGGTGGTCGCGGTGCTGGTCACCGCGTGGATGCGCACCGCCGAACAGGTCGATGTCTCGCCGGTACGGGTCCGCGTGGGCCAGTTCGTCGAGGTGATCGGTTCGGGCACAGCCGATCTCATCGCACTGATCGTCGCGATTCTGGTGGTTGCCGTCGCCGCGCTGATCCTCACCGGGCGGGCCGCGCCGCCGATCCCGGTCATCGCGGTGCTGGCGGGTATCGGCCTGCTCGCGGGGTCGGTCTCCGGTCATCCGGGCACCCACGCCGTCGGACCGGTGCTCATCGGGGTGCATGCCGTGGCCGCCGCCTGGTGGTGCGGCACGCTCGCCGCGATGGTCATGACCGTGCGAGGGCGTTCCGGCTGGGCCGCAACGCTTCCCGCATTCTCCGCCCGCGCGATCTGGGTGGTCGCGGTGATCGTGCTGACCGGTGTCGTCGATGGCGTCATCGAGGTGGGTGGGCCGAATCACCTGCTGGACAACGGTTACGGCCGGGTGCTCATCGCCAAGGCTGCCGGGGCCGCCGTCCTCATTGCTCTCGGTGCACGCCACCGGAGTCACTGGGTGCCCGCGGCCGATCGTCATCGCATGCCGGAGCGGTCGTCGGTGCGGTTGGCCGCGCTGGAACTGATCGTGATGGGTGTGGTGCTGGGGTTGGCCGTCGGATTGTCGACCACCGCACCCTGATTCACGCGCCGACGGTCAGCGCTTCTCGTTCCACACGGTCATCAGTTCGGCGATGATCTGCTCGGAGAGGCCGAGCCCGCCCAGGTGACTTTCGCCGTGCATCGTGTACAGCGACGCGTCCGGCAGCAGCGACACCATGTGCTCGCCGTGGCGGTAGGGGATGATGTGGTCGCGGTCGCCGTGCCACCACCGCACCGGAACCACGATCTCCGGCACCCGGAACCCCCAGTCCCGCGCGAAGACCACGATGTCGGCGAAGGGTGCCTGCATCCGCCGGGACCCGCCGTGCAGCAGGTCGTCGAGGAACATTGCGCGAAACTCCGGGCGCGACAGCAGTTCCCGGTCGCCCTGCGGCGAGAGTCGGCCGTACACCGAGATGGCCGGCTCGGCGATGGGCCGGGCAACACTGAGTGCCGAGCTGAGGACCTTCCCGATCGGAGTGCCCGCGACCCGCAGTAGCGGGGCGGTGGCGGCGCCGAGTCGCATCGCGCCGCCCGTCACGCGATCCGGGCCGACCGTCGGTGCGACACCGCCGAGGATGCCCGCGGTGACCACTCGATCGGGGTGGCGGTGCGCCACGCTCAGCGCGTACGGTCCGCCGCCGGACAGTCCGATCACCGCGAACTCGCCGATGCCGAGAGAATCGGCGACCGCGATCAGGTCGTCGGCGAAGTCGGCGACCGACCCGTATCGATGCGCCGTCGACGATCCGACACCCGGACGATCGAGTCCGATGATCCGCATTCCGTGGGTGGCCGCATAAGCGCGGGCCTCGGTGGGTATCTGCCTGCGGGCGCCGGGCGTCCCGTGCAGCCAGAACAGTGCGCGGCCGGTGGCCGATCCGAATTCCGCGAATCCGATCCGTCGACCCTCGCCGACGGCGACGGACCCCTCGATCTTCGGTCGGGCGATGTCGATCATCCATCGATGATGTCACGCAGCCCCTGTGCGGTGGGTCACAAGACCATACTTCGCCCGATGAGGCGTACCGTCTATGTGGTGAACAGGGAACTTCCGCGGGCGGTGACCCGCGCAGCCGGTCATGTCCTGCGGCCCCACCCGGTGCGTGATGTGCCCGCCGGGACGATGGTCGATCTGCCCGACCGGGGCGCCACCTACGTCACCGACTCCGGACCGTCGGACGCCCCCGCCGTCTTCCTTCTGCATTCGGTTCTGACGACGGGCCTGCTGTGCTGGTACCCGACGGTGCCCGTGCTCAACCAGAACTACCGGGTCATCACGATGGATCAGCGCTGGCACGGCCGCGGAATCCGGTCCGAGGGATTCCATCTCGAGGACTGCGCCGATGACGTGATCGCCCTGGCCGACGTCCTCGGTATCGAACGCTTCGCGGCCGCAGGGTTTTCCATGGGCGGTGGCATCGCACAGCTCGCGTGGCGCCGCCATCCCGACCGCGTCAACGGCCTCGTCCTCTGTTCCACCGGACCGTATTTCAGCACCCACAATCCGGAACTGCGCGCCCAGGCGCACCGCAGCGGCCGCTGGATGACGTTGCTGGACAAGGTGGTACCGACCCCGCCGGTCAGTCGCCTCGACAACACCTCCGTGCACACCACGGTGTGGGCCATGCGGCAGTTCTTCTCCACCCCGCTCTCACATATGGGTCAATTCGGCGACGGGCTCGGTGAATTCGATTCCCGTCCTTGGCTTTCCGAGATCGACGTACCCACCTCGGTGGTGGTGTCCACCCGCGACAAGGTCGTGGAGCCCGCCCGGCAGGAACTTCTCGTCGAGGGCATCCCCGGCGCACGCCGCTTCGACGTCGCCGGCGGCCACGCCTGCTGCGTGATCGGTGCCCAGGCCTTCGTCCCGCCCTTCGTCGCCGCGGTCGACGCGGTCGTGCACGCGCCCACCGGCGCCCTCACGAGCTGACCGGACGCCGCAACTGCTGATCGAGTAGCACGTGAGCGCAGCGAGCCTGCGTATCGAGATCACCGGCCACGAACCGCGCGATCCCCGATACTGATTGCGTGACTGCGCACAGAAATCGGGTCGAGCAGCGCGCACTGGTGATCAGCCTGGTCGCGACGGCCGTGCTGGGCATCGGTGCCGTGCTGTGGGGCATCGTCAGTTCGTCGCGGATCGTGCTGTTCGACGGCGTGTACATGCTCGCGGGCATCGTGCTCGTCGGTGCGTCGATCCTCGCCTCACGCATCGCGGATGCCGAGCCCAGCCTCGAATACCCCTTCGGTCGATCCGCCGCGACCCCGCTCGCCGTCGCACTTCAGGGCGCAGCCTTGCTCGGCACCCTGTTCTACGGTGCCGCCGACGCGGTGAAAGTGATCACGAAGGGTGGCTCGGAGGCCGCGCCGCTCGGCGTGGTGCTCTACGGCGTGGTGTCCTGCCTGGTGTCGCTGCTGATCGCGCTGTGGCTCCGCCGGTACGCCACGCGGTCGGCACTCGCGCGGGCCGAACTGGTGTCCTGGCGGGCCGGTGCGCTGCTGAGCCTGATGGTCGGTATTGGCGGTGGCGTCGCCCTGGCGCTACACCGCAATGGCATGGAAGATGCTGCGGGATATGTGGATCCGCTGCTCGTGCTGCTCGCCTGCGCCGCCATGGTGCCACTCGCCATCGGCCTGATCCGCGAAGGTCTTCGGGAGATTCTCGAAGCCGCGCCGCCGCCCGCCCTGCTGGCCGCGGTCCACGACATCGTCGAGGACGCCCGCATCACCTTCGGGCTCGGCGCGCCCGTCGTGCGCTCCACCAAACTGGGCCGCCGCCTCTACGTCGAGGTCGACTTCCTCGTCGACCACGGCGAGTGGCAGGTCGACGACGAGGACTCCGTTCGCCGCCACATCACCGACCGGCTCGACGCCCTCGGCCACGACGTGTGGGTCACCGTCGAACTCACCACCGACGCCTCCCTGATCGACGACTGACACGTGGGTGGGGCGTCGATCCGATGCCGCACCCAACCTGTAAACTCATCGTCGCCCTGCTCCGGCAGGGTCTGCGCCCCTATAGCTCAGTTGGTAGAGCTACGGACTTTTAATCCGCAGGTCCCAGGTTCGAGCCCTGGTGGGGGCACAAGATGTGCTGCACCGGTTGCGTGCGCGGGGTTCCGGGCCATTGCGAACCTGCGAGAATACTCAGATGACAGACCGTGAACGGATCGTTCTCTGCTGCCTTCTCTGGGCGGCGCCCGGGCAGGCTGATCGGCTCCGCGCATACGAGGACACGGTGCTCGCCCTGCTTACCGAACACGGTGGCCAGGTGATCCAGCGGGTACGCAGCGACGGTTCGGACGGCAATCCCGACGAGGTGCAGATCCTGTCCTTCGACAATCAGGCCGGCTTCGACGGATTCATGGCTGATCCGCGGAGGGCTGCTCTCGCTGCCGAACGGGACGCGTGCGTCGGACGCACCCAGTTGTTCCCGGTCGAGACCGACGGATAGCTGCTGAAAGCATCGTCCTCAGCAGGCTCCGAGGGCATATTGCCCTCGGAGCGCGCTCACGAGGACGTTTTCAGCAGCGCAAGCCGACAGTCCGGTGGGGAGTTCCGGGAGACCCTTGCTAGATACCCCTGAGGGGTATACCCTCGCCACTGTTGATACCTAATGGGGGTATCCGGGCGAAGGGGAGCACATCCGATGAATGCGGCCGGGCGTTTGGCGATCTTCGGGGCCGGGCTGGTGGCGCTCTTCGCCGCCGCGTTCGGGATCGCGGCCGTGGTGGTTCCGGACAGTGCCGTCGCCTCCTGGAAGGAGAAGAGCATGTCAGATCACGGTTCCGAGCACAGCGACATGGCGACTCCGTCGAATGCCGGTGCGCAGCCCGGACTTTCGCTCGCACAGGACGGCTATCTGCTCTCGCCGGTGACCGCACCTGCGCGGGTCGGTGAGCAGGGGACGCTCTCGTTCCAGATCCGGACAGACGACGGTCGACCGGTCACCGACTTCGCGGCCGAACACGACAAGGACCTGCACCTGATGGTCGTGCGCAGCGACGGCAGCCATTACCGGCACGTGCATCCGACGCTCGACCGCTCCACCGGCACGTGGAGCCTGCCCTGGCAGTGGGAGGCCGCGGGCACGTACCGGGTCTTCGCCGACTTCCAGACCGCCGGCGACGATCCCGCGAAGGTTACGCTGACCCGCACGGTCGACGCGGCCGGGGACTTCATCCCCGAGGTGTCGACGGCAGTGCGCACCACGGACTCGGTCGACGGTTTCGACGTCGCGTTGACCGGAGATCTGTTCGCCGACAAGACAAGTGACCTGGACATCACCATCACCCGCGACGGCCGTCCGGTGACCGGCCTGCAACCGTACCTCGGCGCCTTCGGACACCTGGTGGCGCTTCGCCAGGGCGACCTCGCCTACCTGCATGTGCACGCCGAGGGCGCCGATCCGAAGCCGGGACAGACTTCCGGGCCGAACATCGCCTTCATGTCGCAGGCTCCCACCCCCGGCCGCTACCTGATGTACCTCGACTTCCAGGTCGACGGACAGGTCCACACCGCGACCTTCGTGGTGGACGCCACCGGCACGGGTGCACCGGAAGCCGCCCACGGTTCGCATCCGGGTGGACACTGATGAGTAGCGGCGACCGAGCGACAGGAGGAGCAGTCATGGGTGCGCCCACGACCACCGGCGAATCGGACTACGAACTCGACATCGGTGGGATGACCTGCGCGTCCTGCGCGAACCGCATCGAACGCAAGCTCAACAAACTCGACGGCGTCACCGCGACGGTCAACTACGCCACCGAGAAGGCCAAGGTCGTCGCGCCGGCGGGATACGACAGCGAGAAGCTGATCACCACCGTCAAGGACGCCGGCTACACGGCGACCCTGCCCACACCGAAGAAGACCGACGACACCGACGGTGACGAACCCGAGACCGATGCGGAACTGGACTCGCTGCGCACGCGACTGATCGGGGCGATCATCCTGTCGGTGCCGGTCATCGCGATGGCGATGGTCCCCGCATTCCAGTTCACCAACTGGCAGTGGGCCTCCCTGACACTCGCCGCGCCGGTGGTGCTGTGGGCCGCATGGCCCTTCCACAAGGCCGCCTGGACGAACCTGCGGCACGGCACCGCCACCATGGACACCCTGATCTCACTGGGCACGCTCAGCGCATTCGGGTGGTCGCTGTACGCGTTGTTCTTCGGAACCGCCGGAACACCCGGTATGACACACCCTTTCGAGTTCAGCATCGCCCCGTCCGACGGCGCGAACAACATCTATCTCGAGGCGGCGGCCGGGGTGACGATGTTCATCCTCGCCGGCCGCTACTTCGAGAAGCGATCCAAACGCCAGGCGGGCGCGGCACTCCGCGCGCTCCTGGAGTTGGGTGCCAAACAGGTGTCGGTGATCCGTGACGGCGTCGAATCCACCATCCCCGTCGAGGATCTCGCGGTCGGCGACGAGTTCGTCGTACGCCCGGGGGAGAAGATCGCCACCGACGGTGTGGTCACCTCGGGCAGCTCCGCCGTCGACGCGTCGATGCTCACCGGTGAATCGGTGCCCGTCGAGGTTGCCGCGGGAGACGCCGTCACGGGTGCGACCGTCAACGCGGGCGGACGACTTGTCGTCCGTGCCACGCGCATTGGTTCGGACACCCAGCTGGCGCAGATGGCGAAGCTCGTCGAAGACGCACAGACCGGCAAGGCCGACGTGCAGCGACTGGCCGACCGCATCTCCGGGGTCTTCGTCCCGATCGTGATCGCGATCGCCGCAATAACACTCGGCGCGTGGCTGGGCGGCGGATTCGGCGCCACCGCGGCGTTCACCGCCGCCGTCGCCGTGCTCGTCATCGCCTGCCCGTGCGCGCTGGGACTGGCCACGCCGACCGCGCTGCTGGTCGGCACGGGACGCGGTGCCCAGATGGGTGTGCTGATCAAGGGGCCGGAGGTCCTGGAATCCACCCGCGGCGTCGACACCATCGTGCTCGACAAGACCGGCACCGTCACCACTGGTGCGATGGCTCTGGTGGACGTCATCACCGGACCCGGGACCGATCGCGCCGAATTGCTCAGGCTCGCAGGCGCTCTCGAGCATGCCTCGGAGCACCCGATCGCACGGGCCATCGCGGCGGGTGCCGCCGAGGAAACCGGCACGCTGCCCACTCCCGAGGACTTCGCGAACGTGGAGGGCAAGGGGGTGCACGGGATCGTCGACGGTCACGCCGTGGTCGTCGGCCGGGAATCGCTGCTGGCCGACTGGTCGCAGCACCTCGACGACGAACTCGCTGCGGCCAAGCGTCGGGCCGAGAACGAGGGCAAGACGGTGGTCGCGGTCGGCTGGGACGGTCAGGCCCGTGGCATCC
Organism: Gordonia sp. B8661-1; assembly: GCF_059427765.1. Taxonomy (NCBI): domain Bacteria; kingdom Bacillati; phylum Actinomycetota; class Actinomycetes; order Mycobacteriales; family Gordoniaceae; genus Gordonia; species Gordonia sp. B8661-1. The sequence goes on along the minus strand of NZ_JCAHRL010000001.1, from coordinate 660,299 downwards.
TCGTCATCGCCGACACCGTCAAACCGACCAGCGCCGAGGCGATCTCGATGTTCCGGGAACTCGGGCTCACACCGGTCCTGCTGACCGGCGACAACGAGGCGGTGGCCCGGCAGATCGCGGCAGAGGTCGGCATCGATGAGGTCTATGCCGAGGTGTTGCCGCAGGACAAGGTTGACGTGATCACCCGACTGCAGGGCGATGGCCGGACCGTGGCCATGGTCGGCGACGGCGTCAACGACGCCCCGGCGCTCGCGCAGGCCGATCTCGGCATCGCCATGGGGACGGGCACCGATGTGGCCATCGAGGCATCCGACATCACGCTCGTCCGCGACGACCTGCGGAGCGCGGCCGACGCGATCCGTTTGTCCCGCAAGACATTCAGCACGATCCGGTCGAACCTGTTCTGGGCTTTCGCCTACAACGTGGCCGCGATCCCGGTCGCCGCTCTCGGCATGCTCAACCCGATGCTGGCCGGCGCGGCGATGGCCTTCTCGAGCGTCTTCGTCGTCGCGAACAGCCTGCGGCTGCGCGGTTTTCGGAGCGCGATCCCGCAGAAGCGGGAACCGCGGGCGATCTCGGTCTGAGGTTGTCCATGACCTCCGAGGTCGTGGACATCCGCCAAGGCCGGGGCCACGATTGAGGATATCGGCCTCCGGTGGTGAAAGGAACGGCCATGACTGCACGCGGCTACGCGATCGGCTATCTCGACGATGTCGACATGGGGCCGGAGATCATCGAGTACATGTCCAGGGTCGAGGGCACATTCGAACCGTACGGGGGAGAGTGGCTGGTGCACGGGGCGCAGCCCGAGGTCGTCGAGGGGGACCTGCCCGGGTCGGTGGTGATCATCGGATTCCCGAGCTTCGATGATGCCCGCTCGTGGTACGTGTCCCCGGCCTACCGCGAGATCCTCACTCTGCGCGCCGACCACTCCCGGTCGATCGTGGCACTTCTGCCCGGAGTGCCCGATGGCTACCGAGCGGCGCAGACGATCGCCAAGTTACTCGCGGACTGAGCACCGGGTCGGCCGCTGCGGCACAGCGCATCACCCGGATGTCACCTCAGGTTTGCCGGGCCGTGGGATTCGTCGGTGAGGCTGCTGTCCATGCCCTCGAATCAGAATCGGCCCTCGAATCAGAATCTCTCGACACCCGTCTCGCGCCGCGCCCTGCTGCGTGCGGTGGCCGGTGGAGCCCTGCTGATCCCGGCGACCTCGGCGCTCGCGGCGTGCGGATCGTCGGCGCCGTCGGTATCGCGGAACAGGCCGACTCTGACGCACGGGATCGCGGCAGGCGACGCGACCGCCGACGGTGCCCTCATCTGGGCGCGTTCGGATCAGCCCGCGCGAATGATCGTGGAGACATCGGCGACGGAATCGTTCACCAATCCCCGTAAGCACGCGGGGCCGCAGGTGACTCCGGCGTCCGACGGCACCGGACGGGTGCGGGTCACCGGACTCGAACCCGGCCAGACCGTGCACTATCGCGTGACCCTGGAATCCGAGGACGGCGCCGCCGGTGAACCGCTGACAGGAGTGTTCACCACCGCGCCGACGACCCCGCACGACATCCGGTTCGTGTGGTCCGGCGACGTCGTCGGGCAGGGCTGGGGCATCAATCCCGACCTCGACGGGATGACGATCTTCGGTGCGATGGCCGATCGTGAACCGCACTTCTTCATCCACTCCGGCGATGCCATCTACGCCGACAACCCGGTGCCGGAAACGCAGAAGCAGAACGACGGCCGGATCTACCGCAATATCACCGCCGACGGCAAGAATCAGGTGGCGCAGACACTCGACCAATTCCGCGGCAACTATGCCTATAACCTCACCGACAAACACTATCGGCGATTCAATGCGACTGTCCCACAGGTGATCCAGTGGGACGATCACGAGGTCGTCAACAACTGGTTCCCCGGCGAGGATCTCACCGGTCAGAAACGCAAGGGCTACACCGAGATGAGCGTCGACACGTTGACGGACCGCGGCCGTCAGGCCTGGCGTGAGTGGCAGCCCGTGCAACTCGGCACGTCGAATCGCCTGTACCGCACCATGTCCTACGGTCCGCTCCTCGACGTCTTCGTCCTCGACATGCGCAGCAACAAGAATCCCAATCCGGCGGCGTGGGATCCGCAGGACCAGAACGGAATTCTCGGCGCCGAACAGACGCAGTGGCTCATCGACGGTCTGAAGAACTCGAAGGCCACCTGGAAGGTCGTCGCCAATGATCTGCCGCTGAGCATCGTGGTGCCCGACAAGGCCACCACCGTTGCGGGAAAGCCTGCGTCGATGGAGGCTGTTGCGCAGGGCGACAACGCCGCGCCGCTCGGCCGGGAGATCGCCTTCTCCCGGATTCTCCGCGAGACCCGCGACGTCACCGGGCTCGTCTTCCTGACCGCCGATGTCCACTACACCGCTGCCATCTCCTATCACCCCGATCGAGCCGGGTTCAGCGACTTCGCGCCGTTCTGGGAATTCGTGTCCGGACCACTCAACGCGGGGGCGTTCCCGGAGTCACCTCTCGACGGAACCTTCGGTGCCCGATACGAATTCGTACACGCGCCGACCGAGGCGGACACCTCGCCGGCCGAGGGATTCCAGCATTTCGGTGAGGTCGGCATCGACAAGGACAGCCGCACACTGACGGTCACCCTGCGCGACGCCGCCGGCACCCCTCTCTACACCAAGGAACTCACGCCGGAACGTCGTTGAGTGCTCGTCGGGGTAGTGCCTGCACTACCCCGAAGACTCGTGGCACGATCAGTGTGGTGACAACCTCCGGCAACCTAGCGTCGGAGACATGGATGACACCGCCACCACAACACAGATGACCATGCCCACTCAGCAGATACCGCCGGAACCCCCGTCGCCGGAACAGGCGCCGCGACCACCGTCACCCTGGGCGGCCCTCGCCCGGAACCCGTTGCGCTTCCTAACGTCCTCCGATCCGTGGCGGAGCCTCGGCTATCTGATCGGTTCGCTGCTCTTCGGCTGGATCTGCTTCTTCCTGTACATCACGATCCTGCTGCTGCCTTTCGCTCCGCTGTGGTCGTACTACCTGGCCAAGCTGGAGCGGCGGCGCGTCCGGCTCCTGCGGATGACTCCGATCGTCGATCCGCATCCGGTGTTGCCGCCCATGGGATTTCCCGCCCGCGTCGGTGAACGTCTCGGAGAGGCCGCGACCTGGCGGGAGACCGGATACTCGCTGATCGTCGCCGCGCTGGCGCCGGTGCTGTCCATCGGTGTGATGATCTACGGATTCTTCTGCGCGGCAATGTTGTTCGCGCCGCTGCTGGTCAGCTCCGACTACATGATGTTCGGACGCTGGAAGATCGACACCCAGTGGGAGGCCTGGCTCGTCACGCTGATGTCGTTGCCGGTGATCGTCCTCGGCGTGTACCTCTGCGCCTGCGTGTCGGCGGCACTCGGGTCGCTGGCCGCGGCTCTACTGGGGCCGCGCGAGGCCGAACTCGCCACGCTCGTCACAAATCTGCGTGCATCGCGGGGTGTGCTGGTCGACTCCTTCGAAGGGGAGCGGCGGCGCATCGAACGTGATCTGCATGACGGTCCGCAACGCGATCTCGTCGGATTGTCGATGAATCTCGGTGAGCTGCAACTGGCCACCGACGATGCGGGTCTTCGTGACCAGCTCGCCGATGCCCAGGGACGTGTCGAGCAGGTGCTCGCCGGATTGCGCGACACGGTGCGCGGTGTGCACCCGCAGGTCCTCGACGATCACGGTGTCGCGGCGGCCTGCGTGGAGCTCGGCACGACCATCCCCGTTCGGGTGAGCACCGGTCCGGGCTGGCCGTCGGCGGCGCGCTGGCCCATCGAGGTGGAGCGCGCAATGTATTACACCGCAAGCGAAGCCGTCACCAATGCCGTCAAACACGCCTCCGCCTCCACTGTGACCGTGGCCTTCGACGCGACCGGTGATGCGATCACGATGGAGATCGTCGACGACGGCACCGGCGGTGCGGACATCTCCGCCGGCACCGGCCTGGCAGGCTTGGTGGAACGTGCCGCCGCGGTCGGTGCCACCCTGACGGTGGACAGCCCGGCCGGTGGCCCCACGAGGTTGTTCTGGTCGAAGCGGAGGGAGTGACGGGTGCGGATCGTCGTCGCCGAGGATTCGGTGCTGCTCGCCGAAGGACTGCGCCGCATCCTCGAGCGGGCCGGCCACGAGGTCACCGAGATCGTCGGCAACGCCACCGACCTCCGCGCCGCGGTGACCGACGACATCGACGTGGTCGTCACCGACGTCCGCATGCCGCCCGACGACGGCGACGACGGTCTGCGCGCCGCACTGGAGATCCGGCAGGGGAGGCCGGATCTTCCGGTGCTGGTGCTCTCGCAATACATCGCGGTCGCCTACGCCCGGCAGCTTCTCGATTCCGGCGGCTCGGTCGGCTACCTCCTCAAGGAGCGCGTCGGCCGGGTCACCGATTTCCTGCGGGCCGTGGAGACCGTCGCGGCCGGTGGGGTCGTCGTCGATCCCGAGGTGATCGGACGGATGGTCGGGTCGTCGGTGCTGGATCGCCTGAGCCCGCGTGAACGGGAGGTGCTCGCCCTGATGGCGCAGGGACAATCGAACGCGGCCATCGCGGAGAAGCTCGTGGTCTCCGATGCGGCCGTCGCCAAACACGTCGCGAACATCTTCGTGAAACTGGACCTGCCACCGCAGGAGGACAACCGTCGCGTACGGGCGATCCTGACGTACCTCGCCGAACGTCAGTGAATCGCCGAAACCCGACCTGACCACCTGATTTGTGTATTGAATGTGGCGTGTCCTAAGCTAAGTCGGCTCCCAACGGAGAACCGGCCCCCTTCGTCTAGCGGCCTAGGACGCCGCCCTTTCAAGGCGGTAGCGCGGGTTCGAATCCCGTAGGGGGTACGCTTGCCCAGCCCCTACGGGGATGGGTGGCTGATAACAGAACATGGCCCTGTGGCGCAGTTGGTTAGCGCGCCGCCCTGTCACGGCGGAGGTCGCGGGTTCGAGTCCCGTCAGGGTCGCCAAAGGTGTCGGTTTCATGCCGTGCCTTCCGGCCAGGTAGCTCAGTTGGTACGAGCGTCCGCCTGAAAAGCGGAAGGTCGTCGGTTCGATCCCGACTCTGGCCACCATAGAAAGGCCCCCTGTTTACAGGGGGCTTTCCTGTGTCTTGTCCAGATCTCAACTCTGTTCCGTTGGTTTCTGGCGGCTTCGGATGGGCCGAAAGTGGGCCACAACCCAAACTCACTCCTGCGCGTCGGCCACTCGGTCGAGTTCGCCGTCGAACAGGTGACTGTAGATCTTCCGCGTCGTCGCGACGCTTGCGTGCCCGAACCCCGCAGAGACCAGCTTGAGGCCGGCGCCCGCACCTCGGAGGCGGCCGATCTGAGGGCATGCCGCGGGGTGGGGGTGCACTCTCAGCCGGGGGCCTTGTCCTTCGCGCCAACGCGGAGGCTCGTCACAGATTGACTCGAGCGGGCTGTAATGATGCGTTACAGTACTCACGTGAGTGCGCAGTCCGGTGAACTTACCGCAGACGATCTTGGACCGGTGAACGGCCTGGTAGACAACCGTCGCGCCGCAGCGATGCTCGGCGTTTCGATCAACACGTTCCGCGTCTGGGCTACGCGCTCCCGAACTGCGACCTCCGGCATCGCGGCCGCAATGCCGGCGCCGATTGCGACGATGCACGGCCACGTCTATCGCCAGGAGGAGATCGAGGACTTCGGTCGCCAAATCGCCCTTAGCGCCCGCGCGGCTCGAACCGCGGAGCGGAGCCGCGGTGCGTATTTCACTCCCGACGATGCCGCCAAGGTCATGGTCCGATGGGCGATCCGCAACGAGTCCGGCGTGATCCTCGAACCCAGCGTTGGCGACGGGCAGTTCGCCCTCGCTTCCCAGCAGTACGCGGCCAGCCGCGGTTGGGGCATGCTCGACCTGCACGCCTGCGAGCTGGACACGGCCACTGCGGCCCAGGCCGTCGCTAGCGGCGCCGTCGCAGAGGACCGTGTGCACATCGGCGACTTTCTAGCCACAACGAACTTGCCTATGGCCGATGTCGTCATCGGCAACCCTCCTTACGTCCGTCTGCGCGAGCTCGACAGCGTCCTACGTCGCAACGCGCTTGACGCCGCAACGTCCACCATGGGAGGTCTCGCCATGGACAACGCCGGCAGCCTCTGGATGCCATTCGTCTCCAAGGCCACTGCGCAGCTCGCCGCGGGAGGTCGACTCGCCTACGTCCTTCCCCTGGACTTCACGTACGTCCGCTACGCCCGCCCCCTATGGTCGCTGCTCGGCCGGTCGTTCGGACGAATCCGAGTTTTGCGATTTCGTGAGCGCGTGTTTCCTGACATCTCGCAAAACGTCCTCATCCTGCTTGCCGAAGATCGTGGCGGCTCGACCTCGCAAGTCGAGCAGATCGCGCACGACCGTCTCGATGATCTGCCCGATGACATTGGCGAAGGCGTGCCGATCGACCTCTCAGACGTCGTTCAGGGCGAACGTGCGTTCCAGTTCGCACTCCTGCCCGAGAACACACGCGAGGCCCTGGCCGTCCTGGCTCCACACTCAGGCCCAGCGGGCACGCGCGCGAAATTTAACATCGGATACGTTTCGGGCAACAAGAAGTTCTTTCAACCTGACCCCGATAGTGTCAAGGAGTTCCGCCTGCCGAAGCCCTCTCTCATTCCCACGGTCGAAAGCTCGCGCCAGCTCTCGCGCGCCGGCGTCGGCACCAGCTCGATGCGGCCGGCATCCTGGCTGTGGCTACCAGGCGAGAAGCTCACCAAGGGTGAGCGCGAGTACGTGGGACTAGGAGAGCGAGACGGCGTCGACATGGGGTACAAGTGCCGCATCCGCAAACCCTGGTATCGAGTGCCCGGCGTCAAAGTGCCCGACCTGCTGTTGACCACGTTCAGCGACCGGCCGCGCCTGCACCTCAACGACGCGGGCTGGGTAGCCTCGAACAGCGTGCTTTGTGGCTTTGTGCGTACAGACGAGAAGCCACGCGACCTGGTGGACTCCTGGTACACGCCCTTGACGCTGCTCAGCACGGAGCTGCAGATTCATTCCCTCGGCGGCGGAATCATGATTGCCGTGCCCCGTGAGGCGGACGCCGTCCAGATCCTCGACCGGCCTTCGACGCATCACGGTGACGCGAGCGAGCTCGACAAAGCGCTCCAGTCTGGTGATGCGGACGCCGCATACGCCGTCGGCGCTGTTTCCATTGAGCGCCTCGTCGGTGCGGACGGTTTGGCAGCAATTTGGGAAGGAGCGAACCTTCTCACAAGGTGGCGCAGGGCCCAGGCGTGAGGTTGATCATTCCCCGTCGGACACGAGGAGTGAGTCGTCGAGTTCCGCCTCGACCTCCTCATCCGGGAATTCTTCGCTCTGCGTTGGCTCGAAAACGTCCTGCACCCAGAGGTTCCGTAAATGGAACGTATCCACCAGCCGAGGCACGAACGTGCGTATCGACATGTCCAGCGTATCGACGGCGAGTGACACGATGTCGTCGCGCAGCGTCACCGGGTCGGAGTGGAAGTCCACCACCGAGTACGCGAAGTGGTCATAGGATCCGGTCTGGTGCTTGTAAAGGCGGTCGTCGCGATCCCCGATCCCTGCGTACATGCGCGCGAAGCGGCTGTGGTTCGGCTTCTCAGCCTTGACCCATTTGCCATCCTTCTTTTGCCATGGGACGACCTCGAGCGGGTGGAGATAGGCGTATCCGGTGGTGCACATTGGGAAACGTTCCTGCAGGGAGATCGCTTCACCAATGATGTCCTGGTAGTACGTGAGAACGTTCTTACCGACCGAGCTCATTTGGCTCCGCACTCCGATGAGCAAGAGTGGGCCGTTAAGCGGGTGGATGACTGCGACGTCGACGTCCTTAGATTTGTACGAGCCGAAGATTTTCGCCTCTTCGACGACCTTCACGCCGGCTCTTGCAGCCTTTGTGGTGAGGAAGGATCGCAGATCGTCGGCGATAAAGCTGTGGAAGGTCTGGATGAATTCCTGGCTCCGCACCGCATTCTCAGGGTCCGCAACGAAGATCGCCTTCATCTTCGTCAGAACGTCGTGTAGACGCTCCTCCCGCTCCTCATTGCTCCACGGCACCTGTGGTCACACCTCTCCGGCTTGCCAGCGCTAGTCGCGCTCATACTAGCTAGTCCGGATGCGGGAAACGGGCCGTGTTGTCCGCCAGGACTGATTGGGGCCGGATCGCGTGCTCGCCCCCGGGCTGGCCCGGGAGGTCGCGCCGCCGGCACCCCGCAACCACCAAGGTCGATGAGGTCGAGCGCGGCCAGCAGGACCGAGTCCTGCTGACCGGCTTCGGCTCCTTGCCGTGTGTGGCGTCGCTCGCCCGGAATCCGGCGTCGCACCGACCGACTCGACTCAGTGGTCGGCCTCGGCGAGGTCGGCCTGCGCGGACACCCCGCGGAGCATCACACCGGCGAACAGTGCCACCAGGAACAGGATGCCCGCGGCGATCCCACCGGTCCACGAGAGTGCATTCGTGAACGATTCGGTGGCGGCGGTGTACAACGCCGCGCCCAGCTGTCCGGGTAGTTCGCCGGCATGCATGACCGCCGCTGCGAGTGTCTCTTTCGCGGATTCGAGGACACCGCCGGGCAGACCCGCCGGAGCGGAATCCGCGAGGCCCGTGCGGTAGAAGCCGAGCAGCACCGAACCGAGGATGGCCGTACCGAACGCGGTGCCGAGTTCGTAGGCGGTCTCGCTGATCGCGGCAGCCTGGCCGGAGTGCTCCGGACGTACCGAGCTCATGATGAGGTCGTTGGTGAGCGTCATGCCGACGCCCGCACCGAGACCGACCAGGCACAGGGTGATGGCGATGAACCACGGCGGGGTCTCCGGGCTGATGGTGAGCAGCATCGCGAAGCCGCCCGCGGTGATGAGTCCACCGGCCGCGACGACCAGCGCGGTGGGGATGCGTTTGACCAGCGCTGCCGCGATGAATCCGGCGCAGGCGGACACCGCTGCCTGGGGCAGCATCCACAGAGCGGACTGGATGACGCTCAGTCCGGCGACGAGCTGCAGGAACTGAGTGAGCGCGAACATCGCACCGACCAGAGCGAACACCGACAGCAGATCGGTGATGACCGCGCCGGTGAAGGCCCGGACGCGAAAGAGGCGGACGTTGATCATCGGGACCGGCAGACGCAGCTGGCGGATGACGAACAGCACCAGCAGGGCGAGCCCGGCGAAGAACGTGATGAGCGCGACGCCCGGTTCGTCGCCCTCGGCGAAGGTCTTCACGCCGTAGACGAACGAGATCATGCCGGCGAGGGACAGCACGATGCTGGGCAGGTCGATGCGGCCCGGGTTCGGATTCCTGCTCTCCGGAACGAGGAACGGTGCCAGGACGAGAAGCAGCACCATGACCGGGATGTTCATCAGGAACACCGCGTGCCAGCTGAAGATCTCGATGATCCAGCCACCGACGATGGGACCCGCGGCCGCACCCAGGGCGCCCGATGCGGACCAGACAGCCATGGCGGTTCGTCGCTGATCGCGGTCGAGGAACATGTTGCGGATCAGGGAGAGCGTGCCCGGCATGATCATCGCGCCGGCCACGCCGAGCAGGGCGCGGGAGGCGATCAGCATCCACGGCGCGGTGGACAGTGCGCCGAAGATCGACGCGACCGCGAATATGACCGCGCCGATGAGCAGGACTTTGCGCCGTCCGAAGCGGTCGCCGAGCGACGACATCGTGATGAGCAGACCGGCGAGCATCAGGGCGTAGATGTCGAGCATCCACAGCTGCTGGGTGCCGGTCGGCTGCAGGTCGGCGGCGATGTCGGCGAGGGCGAAGATCAGCACCACCCCGTCGATCGCGATGAGCAGCATCGGCAGCACGAGTACCGCCAATCCCACCCAGGTCCGGGTCGTGGCCCGCTCAAGTGTGTCGGTCATGAGATGTCTCCTGTCGGGGTTTATTCACCATGCGGTGTTTATTCACCAAGTAGTGTACTACACCAACAGGTATACTAACGATGTCGATGGGAGACGCAAATGGCACGACCGAGTGCACGACCCAGATTGATCGAGGCCGCCCTGACGGTGGTGGAGGAGCGTGGCATCACAGCACTGACGCTCGACGCGGTCGCCGAGCAGGCCGGCGTGACCAAACGCGGCCTCATCTATCACTTCCCCAGCAAGCACGCGCTGCTCACTGGTATTCACGAGGATCTGGCCGCGCGAATGGAGCAGGAACTCCTTGACGCCACGGGGCGGGAACCCGAGGGAGCGTCGCTTGTCGAACGCACCCGCGGATACGTGCGCGCCTCGCTGAGGTCGCCGACGAACGTCGAGATGCGGCTCATCATGGAAGCCGCCAACGAGCCGGAGTGGATAGCGCCGTGGGAGCGCGTCTACCGGCGCTGGTTCCCCGAGGAGGAGCAGTCCGTCGACGAGCTCGACGACCTGTCGCTCCGGTGCCTCGTCGCGCGAATGGCCGCCGACGGTTCCTGGGGATACGAGAGCATCCTGGCCTCTCCGATGACCCCGGAAGCGCGTGAACGCCTCGTGGCGAAGATCCTGGAGGTTGTCGGCGAGGGGTGAGTGGTACTCGTCCTTCCGGGTTCGCATGCCGCGTGCTTATTGGGTTGAAGGCCCACGGGCTCCGAGTGCAGGCTGGTCGTATGGCAGCTTCGCAGCCCATCGATCCGGAGGGGTGGCCGCGGCGTGAGTGGTTCGAGCACTACCGTTCACGTCGTCCGACCTACTGTTCGATATCCGTCGACGTCGACGTGACGGCTCTACGGGAAGCGCTGGCCGCGTGTGGGCGGAAGACCTATCCGGCGCAGGTGTGGGCGCTGGCGTCGGTCGTCAACAGGCACCCGGAATTCCGGATGACCGTCGATGATTCGGGCACGCCCTCGGTGTGGGACATCGTCGATCCATCGTTAACGGTGTTCAATCCCGAACGCGAGACGTTCTGCAACGTCTGGATGCGGTATTCGCCCGACTTCGGTGAATTTCATGACCGGGCGATCGGGCTCCTCGCCGAATATCGCAGTGCGACAACGCCGTTTCCGCAAGGTTTTCCGCCGCCGCCGAATCTCTTCGACGTCTCGAGTCTGCCGTGGACGTCCTTCACGAGCTTTGCGCTCCACATGCATTCCGGCTGGGACCATTACGCGCCGTCGTTCACGCTCGGCCGGTTTCGGGCCGACGGTGAACGCATCGTGATGCCGATGTCGGTGCAGATTCACCATGCCGTGGCCGACGGGTTCCACCTGTCGCGGCTGGTCGAGGAGTTCAGCGACCTGGTTGCCGAGCCCGGTTGGGTGACAGGCATCGAGCCCGCATGAGTGACGTGATCATCGTGACCGGTCCACCCGGAGCCGGGAAGACCACGGTCGCCCGGCAACTCGCCCACCGATACGAGCGGGCGGTACACCTGCACACCGACGACTTCTGGCACGCCATCGTCTCCGGCGCGATTCCGCCGTACCTCCCGGAATCCGATTCGCAGAATCAGACGGTTGTCGGCGTGACCGCTTCGGCCGCATTCGGTTATGCCGCAGGAGGTTACGGCACGATCGTCGATGGCATCGTCGGTCCCTGGATGCTGCATCACTACTTGCGGGTGTCACGCGAGAACCCCGATACGGCAGTGCATTACGTCATTCTCCGGCCAGACCGTCGCACCGCATTGCGCCGGGCGCAGGGGCGCACCGAGCCCGGTGCGCTCACCGACGAGCATGCAGTCCTGACGATGTGGGATCAGTTCGCCGAGCTCGGCGCCTACGAGCGGCACGTGCTCGACACCACCGGCCTTTCGGTCGCGGACACGGTCGACGCCGTGCGCGGTGCCGTGCGGGAGGGTCTGCACCGGTTCTGATCAGGCTGGGCCCCTCGAATATCACCGAAATCACTTCTGTCCGTCGGGGTATCAGCCGGTGACCGCTCGCGCGGCGTCCGGAGTGGTGCCGGTCCATGTCTTGAATGCGCGATAGAACGAATTGGTGTCGGCGTAGCCGAGGAGGAATGCGATCTCGGAGGTGCGCAGCCCGTCGCGCGTGAGGTAGTGGCGCGCAAGGCTTTCGCGCGTACTGGCCAGCACGGCCTGGAACGATGTCCCCTCCTTGTTCAACTGGCGCTGTAGCGTGCGGGCGCTCGTGGCGAGGGTGCTGGTGACGGCCGTCATCGAGGAGTCGCCCGCGGGCAGCGTCTCCACGAGGGCCGCACGTACCCGTTCGGCGGTCGTCGCCGAGGCCTGAAGGGTGCCGAGTCTGCTCTGTAGCGCCGGCGCGAAGACTGTCCACATCGCGTCGTTCTCGGTCAGGAACGGTCGGCCGGCATCCGCTGAGGAGAACGCGATCACGTAATCGTCGCCGTGTCGTACCCGGGTGCCGACGTACTCTTCCAGTGAGGCCCGGTCTCGGAGCTGGATCGGCACGTCGACCCGCACCGGCCGGATGTCCGTGCGAATGGCGATGCGGGCGAGTGCGACCCAGAACAGGAGCTCGACGACTCCGAGCAGCGGTGGTGGTTGCGCAGGCCAGCGATAGGTGATGGTCAGTGCGGGGCCGCTGTCGACATCGAGCCGCACGGGGCCGATCAGCGGCTTGTAGGTCGCGAGCCTGTTCGCCGCGGTGTCCAGGTTCGGACTGCACAGGGCCGCGAAAATGGGTGGCGAAAAATGCTCGACCGAGATCGCCTGACCGATACTCACCGCTATATCCGCGCCGCCGTCCGTCGACGGGGCCTCCTCGTCGATGGCGTCCCACAACCGGTAGTACTCCTCGATCGTCAGCTCCGGCGACCGGCGTGAGAACAGGTCACCGGGCAGAGCCGAGCGCCGCAGGGTTCGATTGGGCGAGACGCCGAGATCGTGCAGAAGCACCTTGATGCTCGGGTCGAGGTCGAATCGATTACCTGCCACGCGCCGATCGTAGCTCTCGTCCCCATCGCGATCACTGGCATCATCCGCCATTCAGCATGCCGATCACGTCACGAACCAGGTGTCGCGAACTGCAAGTCATCAGGCGTCCCATGCTAGTGACCGTGCGGTTGGGGAACCGTAGCGTCGACCGTGTCAGACGGACGTGATCCGCACGTCCCCAACTCACTGAGAGGCGAGGCGACCATGAAGGCAGCTGTCATTCCCGAGCTCAACGGCACCTGGGAACTGCGTGACATCCCCACTCCCACTGCGGAACCCGGCCAGGTGCTCATCAAGGTGCACGCCACCGGAATCTGCTTCACCGACATCTGGACAACCCGCGGGGCCGCGGGTGACCTGTTCCCCAACACCCCCGGACACGAGGTCGTCGGTGAGGTCGTCGAGGTCGGTGCAGGCGTCATCGGTCGCAAGGTGGGCGACCGTGTCGGCACCACATGGGTGCAGTCGACATGCGGGCGGTGCGCCTACTGCACGGAGAACCTTCCGCTCTCCGGCCAGGCGGCGGTGAACTGCCCCGAGGCGCGCCTGACCGGCTTCACCGCGCAGGGTGGCCACGCCGAGTACATCGCGGCCACGGCCACCGGCACCGTCCTGATCCCGGACGGGCTCTCCTACGAGGAGGCCGCTCCGATCTTCTGCGCCGGCTACACCGTGTGGAGTGCGTTGCGCGCGGCCGAACCACAGCCGCACGAGAAGATCGCTGTGGTCGGCATCGGTGGACTCGGCCACCTCGCCGTGCAGTACGCGAAGGCGTCGGGCCACGAGACGATCGCCGTCACCCATTCGCCCGACAAGCACGATCTGGCGCGCAGCCTCGGTGCCGACCTTGTTGTTTCCAGCGGTGCCGAATTGCAGGCGGCGGGCGGCGCGGATGTCCTTCTCCTGTGCTCGAATTCCTATGACGCGGGCAGGGAGGCCTTCAAGGGCCTCCGGCACAACGGTCGTGCCGTGCTCGCCGGACTCGATCCCTTCTCGGACTTCACCATTCCGACCGAGCCGCAACCCTTCTTCGCCCAGCGGCAGAAGCTCATCGGTGCGACGCACAACGGACTGCAGTACCTCACCGAAGCACTCGACATCGCCGCGACCGGCCAGGTGAAGCCGATGATCGAGGTCTTTCCCAAGGAGCGGATCACCGAAGCCGTCGCCAAGGTCACGGCCGGCGACGTCCGGTTCCGCGCGGTTGTCACCTACTGAGCGCCTCCTCCGCTCAGCGGATGTCAGCTGTCGGTCCAGGGCGGGCGACGCCTGCGCCGCGACAACTTGATGGCCCACAAAATAATCCCCGCACAGCATGGTCGACCGGATAATCCAGTCCGTGTCGCTGAGCGGGGATTATTTTGTGGCGCTTCGCTGCTCGGCGCGCCACCGGCTACTGACGAAGGATCACACCGACGAGCTCCCGGACGAGTTCGACGTCGCGTTCGCTGGGTGTCCTCCCGGCCTGAAGTGCCGGCCGGACAACGGCGAGTGGCAGGTCGAACATCGCGAATGCGATCTGAGCGGGCGTCGCCGCGGTCGAGTCGCCCAGTTCGCTGATGTGTTTGCGGGCTTCCGCTTCGAAGTCGGCGTCGGTGCTCGCGGACCGGCGGGCCTCCGGTGTCCAGCCCTCCGGATCAAATGTGCGCATACCGGCCTGGAGTACCTGTGCGCGTTCGGGGTTCGCCCGGCACCACTCGACGACCCAGGCCGATGCCGCGATGGCGCTCTCGACCGTCGCGGTGCCGAGTTGTGTCCGGTAGGCGGTTTCGAACTCCTTCGTGGTGCGTAGCCAGATCGCGGCGAGCAATGCCGGGCGATCCGGGAAGCGGTGGTAGATCGAACCATTCGCCGCGTGGATCGCTTCGGCGACGGCCCCCAGGGTGACCGCCCGGACCCCTTTCTCGGCGAACAGGGACACGGCGGCGTCGATGAAGTCGTCGGCGGTGTGCTTCGCGGGTCTTCCCATGTTGTGGAGTTTATGCTCCACTAGTTTAGGAGTAATCGCTCTAATAAAAGGGGGATCGGAATGATCAGTGAGGAACAGTGGTCGTCGGCCAGGAAGATCGTGCGGCGGGCGGTGGGTTCGTCGATGCATTGCAGCATCGCGAGCACGAACGGTGACGGCTCGCCCCACGTGACGCCGATCGGGTCACTGATGCTCGGTAGCAGGGGCACCGCGACCTACCTCGACGTGTTCAACACGAGGCTTGCCGCCAATGTGGACCGCGATCCGAACGTGGCCATCGTCGCGGTCGACAGTCGGCAAACGATGTGGCTGCGGTCGCTTCTCGGTGGCAAGTTCGTGGTGCCGCCGGGAATCCGTCTCATCGGGACCGTCGGCCCGGCGCGTCCGGTGACGGACGAGGAGATGGAGACGTTCTACCGGTTCATCGGACCACTGCGCCGGACGCGCGGTGGCCGGGCGGTCTGGGGTTCGATCGACCAGGCGCGCGACGTCGAGGTCGCCCGGGTGCAGGGCCTGAACATGGGTCCGATGACGCCCCTGACAGGTGTCACTCGGCAGACGGACCCGTCGGGTAGCCGAGCCTGACGGCCCGCTCCAGGATGCCGAGGGTGGCCTTCAGGGATTTCGCGTCGATCACCGGGAAGATCGGCTTCCACTTCGGGTTCGCCGACGACCAGTCGCAGTACGACGTCACCAGCGTGCCGCCGTCCTGCGGCTCCAGTCGATAACCGAACACGTGCCCGATGGGCGGCTTGATCGCGCCGAGGATGGTCCAGGCGATGGCGGTGTCCGGTTCAAAGGTGACGAAGCGGACCTCGACGTCGTACTTGCCGAGATCGACGTCGCCGAGGGCCTCGCGGTCCATGTGGACCACGAATGACTCGTCCGCGGCCGATACCGGAGAACCGCTGGCGCTCTGCAACATTCCGGACGCGTCGATCGCCACGTGCCCGTAGGGCTGCCGCAGCACCTCGAAGATCTCCGATGCTGGGGCGTCGATGAGGCGGGTGGCCTCGATGCGTTCGGAGGTGTCGTCGGTCATCGTGTCTCCCCATGGTCTCGAACGTGGACCCGACCCACGTCGCACGGTACGCGTCGCTACTCGCCGTGCAGATTCCCGTCGCTGAAGGTGACGCAGGGCACCGCCCGAAATGTGTGCATACGCAACTTTTGCATCCATGGTGGACTGAGGGTGTGTTCCCACTCGATCGGTCGGAGATCCGGCATCGCCTCGACGGTTTCGACCGGCAGACGGCGCCGCCCGGCGGCGTCGAGTCGGCGGTCGCGATCACCATCTCCGAGCGTGGCGGCGAGCAGGGGGTCTGGGTGCTCAGGCGTCCCGAGACGATGCGCAGGCATGCCGGCCAGTTCGCTCTCCCGGGCGGGCGGCTCGATCCGGGTGAGGATTATCGGACGGCTGCGCTGCGCGAGCTCCATGAGGAGATCGGCATCGCACTCGGCGACGACTCCATCCTCGGCACGCTCGACGACTATCCGACGCGCTCGGGCTTCGTCATCACGCCGGTGGTCTGCTGGTCCGACGATCAGGAACCGGTGCCCAGTCCCGACGAGGTGGCCGAACTGTTCTTCGTCACCTTCGACGACCTGCTGGCCGAACCTCGCTTCCTGAGTATCCCGGAATCTCCGCGTCCGGTGATCCAGTTGCCGATCGCCAATGCGCTGGTTCATGCGCCGACCGCAGCGGTGTTGTACCAGTTCACCGAGGTCGTCCTGCGCGATCGGCACACCCGTGTGGACGGGCTCGAGCAGCCGGTCTTCGCGTGGTCATGAATTTTTTTTGCCTCCCGGGAATGCAATCGGACCGCGGTCCGTTTAGAGTCTGTGTTGGGCCACCCCGGCCCACGAGAACCGACCCCGACCGGACAACTCGTCTGAAGGAGACACAATGACCGCCACCGCACCCATCGCTCCCGGCATCTGGAACATCGATCCCGCCCACTCGCAGGTCGGCTTCTCCGTGAAGCACCTGATGGTCAGCAAGGTGCGCGGTGACTTCCCGAACTTCACCGGCACCATCAGCGTCGCCGAGGACGGCACCCCGTCCGTCGAGGCCGAGATCGACGTCACCTCGATCTCCACCGGCAACGAGCAGCGCGACGCCCACATCCGTTCGGCGGACTTCTTCGACGCGGAGAAGTTCCCGAAGGCCACCTTCGTGTCCACCGATGTCCAGCCGAAGGGCGACGATTACGTCCTCACCGGTGACTTCACCCTCAAGGGCGTCACCCGTCCGGTCGAGCTCTCGCTGGAGTACCTCGGCACCAACCCGGGCATGGGCAACGGCCCGGTCGCCGGTTTCGAGGCCAGCACCGTCATCAGCCGCAAGGACTTCGGCATCGACATCGAGATGCCGCTCGAGGGCGGCGGCGTGGTCGTCGGCGACAAGATCAACCTCACCATCGAGATCGAGGCCGGCCAGCAGGCCTGACCCACGCCGGGAGTTCACTCCCGCCGGTTCCGGAGAAACCCGGGTCGCCACGAATTCTCTGTGGCGACCCGGGTTTCTCGATTCGGTGGCTGCGTGCAACGTGTTCTACCTGCCCGGTAGGCTTGTCGGACATCCGCCGACGTGCAGGAGGAGCCGGGCATGAGGCTATCGCTGCGCAACCGGATGTCCGCCGGGTTCGCGACGGTCGGCAAGATCGGTGCTCCCACGCTCATCTGGGGCCGTCTGAGTGAACCCGCGGGGCGTGACTGGACACGGGTCACGCTCGATGAGCGCCGACGGATGGCGCGGTGGGCATTCGTGTCGGCGGGAATCGCGATCCTCTCGGCCAACTTCATGTTCGGCATCGAGACCTTTCTGCTTGTGCAACTGGCCTTCAACGGCGGGCAACTCACCTTCGAGACCACCCTCGGCGCACCGAACTTCCCGGCGGTCATCGTCGCGATCGTCGTGGGCATGCTCGTGAATGTTCTCGTGGGCCTCCGGCTGCTGAAGCCACAGCTCGAATGGTTCGTCAGCGGCCGGCCCGCCGACCACGAGCGACGGCGCGCCGTGCAGCGCATCCCGATGAATCAGGTCTACGGCACGATGGTCGGCTGGGCCGCGGCAGTGGCGGTCTACCTGCTTCTCGCCTCCGATCTCACCGGCGCCACCGCGGCCGGTGTCTCCACGGCGTTCGCGCTCGCGGGATTGTCGAGCGCGTGCATCACGTATGTCTTCGCCGAACGTGCCGCCCGCCCCCTGTCGGTGGTTGCGCTGCAGGACTATCCGGCGCAGCACGCGCTCCACGGGGTGCGGGGCCGGCTCCTCGCCGTGTGGGCGGTCAGCTCGGCGGTGCCGATGGGCGGTTTGCTGATCCTCAACGGCGGCCGGTGGCTCGACATGCTGCCGCCCGTGGAGGGCACGGTCGACTGGGCCAGTGCGGTTCTCGCCATCGTCAGCCTGGCCTCGGGGGCCCGCGTGGTGGCACTGGTGGGCACCGCACTGGCCGATCCGCTGACCGATCTGCGGCAGGCCGTCGAACGCGTCGACCGGGGCGATCTCACCAATGCCCAAGTGGCCGTGTACGACACGTCCGAACTCGGCGTCCTCCAGCACGGGTTCAACAAGATGGTCGAGGGCCTCGACGAACGGGAACGGATGCGGGAGCTGTTCGCCCGCCATGTGGGTGACACCGTGGCCGAGCTGGCATTGCGGCGCGGGGCCGGTATGCACGGGACGAACGCGGTCGTCGGTGTGCTGTTCGTCGACATCGTCGGATCGACCACGATTGCCGCGCAGCAGGATCCGCAGGAGACCGTCGACCTCCTCAACCGGTTCTTCACCGTGGTCGCCGATGTCGTCGATCATCACGGCGGCATCGTCAACAAGTTCGAGGGTGATGCGGCGCTCGCCGTCTTCGGGGTGCCGGTGACCCTGGACGATCCGGCCGGAGCGGCGCTGGCCGCGGCTCGCGAACTCGCGGTACAGCTCGGGGAGTTGCCGATCGAGTGGGGGATCGGGGTGTCCTTCGGCATGGTCTTCGCGGGAAACGTGGGAGCCGAGCGCCGCTACGAGTACACCGTGATCGGCGATCCGGTGAACGAATGCGCCCGGCTGTCGGAGATGGCGAAGACCGCAGCGGTGCCGGTACTGGCCAGTGATGCGGCGATGGCCGCCACCGACGACGAGGAACAAGAGGAGTGGCGGTCCGTGGGCGCCCGCATGCTCCGGGGCCGTCCGCAGCCGACCGAGGTCTTCGTACCCACCGCGCTGACACCGCGTCAGATGCCCCCGAACATCGTCGACGTGGTCGCCGGTCTCCTGAAGCCGTCGCGGAAATCCGGTGTGGGCAGCGTGTTGCGTCTACCCTTCGGGATGATCGGTCGGTGACGGCCGGTATGTCCGTTCCATGGCGTGATCGCCGACATTTCGACGAGCAGGGAGTACATACGATGGGTTGGTCTGCGGCCGACATTCCGGATCAGACGGGGCGAACGGCCATCATCACCGGTGCCAACAGCGGGCTGGGTGAGCAGACCGCGACGGCCCTCGCCCGTGCCGGTGCTCAGGTCATTCTGGCCTGCCGCAACACCGCGAAGGCCGACGCGGTCGCCCGCACCATCGGTCCGGCCGCCACGGTGGCCGCACTCGACCTCGCCGACCTCGATTCGGTGCGCGCCTTCGCCGACGGCGTCGAGCGCGCCGACATCCTGATCAACAACGCGGGCGTCATGGGCACTCCGTTGCAGCGGACCGCGCAGGGATTCGAAATGCAGATGGGCACAAACCATCTGGGGCATTTCGCGCTGACCGCGCTGCTCCTGCCGAAGATCTCCGACCGGGTCGTCACCGTGTCGTCGGCGATGCACCAGATCGGCCGGATCAAGCTCGACGATCTGAACTGGGAGAAGCGCCGGTATCAGCGCTGGCCCGCGTACGGCGATTCGAAGATGGCGAACCTGATGTTCGGGAAGGAACTGGCCGTGCGCCTGGCCGCATCGGATCGGCCGGACCGGCCCAGGGCCTCGACGATCGCCCATCCCGGTTATGCCGCAACGGATCTGCAGAGCCACACGGAATCGTTCATGGACACCGTGATGGGTGTGGTGAACAGGACGCCACTGGTCCAGTCAGCGGCCGACGGAGCGCTCCCGTCTCTCTACGCGGCGACGTCCCCATCGGCCATCTCGGGCGGATTCTATGGCCCGACAGCACTTTTCGGGATGCAGGGGCCGCCCGGTCCGTCGGGGTACCGCAAGGCCGCCGACGACGCGGCCTTCCGGTCGCGTCTATGGGCGGAGTCGGAGAAGCTGACGGGGATCACCGTGGACGTGTGATCCCGGGAGGGCGCCCTCTCGTTTCGCTTCCCGTTGGGGGCGGATCTCGATACGGCCTCGGCTGGCGCCTCGTCCTACTCGATCAGCGGCCGAGGGGGCGTCCACCGCTGGTCGAGTAGCCCGCGAGCGCAGCGAGCGTGCGTATCGAGACCGGCTCCGCGACTACTGGACGGTGAACTTGATGGCGTTCGATGCGCCGGAGATGCCGTCGGTCACGGTGATCGAGTACTCGCCCGGCGCGCGCAGCAGGAAGGTCTTCTTCGACGTGCAGCTCTTGGTGCCGGTCAACTGAGACTTCTTGGGGACCTTCGGGCCGCTCAGCCGGATACCCATCTTGCATTCGTTGCCCTCGACGACGGGGCCCGCGTCGATGGTGGAGTTCCAGCGCACGCCGAGGTGCGAGTTCCGGGGATAGACGCCCGGGCTGATGGCCTTGGCTTTCGGCGAGTACACCCACACGTTGATCGACTTCACGCCGTTGGGGGCGCCGGCGCGGCCCAGCTTGCCGTAGTGCTGCTGCTTCTTGCCGCCCGAGGAACCGAGCATCGCACTGCCCGTGTCCAGGATGTTGGAGCTACCGGAATCCGAGCTTCCTGCGCTCCCGAACAGGGAATCGAGGGGGCCGGCGGTCGCGGGTGCGACAGCCATACCCGCAGTCATCGCGAGCCCGGTGAGCACCGCTGCGGTCACATGCTTCAACGTCATGGAGATTCCCCTGGATTGATCGACCCCGTGAGATAACGATTCGATTAAACCATGAGCGTTCTCGCCGACCGTCCGGGGTGAGCGCCGTCACCAGACGCCGGGCGGCCGGAACTGGACACTGATGCGCGGGCCGGTGCCGCTGACCTTCGGGACCGCGTGCTCCCAGGTGCGCTGGCAACTGCCGCCCATCACCAGGAGGTCGCCGGGACCGACCAGGAATCGCAGTGATGAGCCGCCGCCGCGCGGGCGGAGGAGGAGCGGCCGCGGCGCACCCAGCGAGAGAATCGCGACCATCGTGTCGTGCGTGTTGCCCCGGCCGATCCGATCGCCGTGCCACGCGACGCTGTCGCTGCCGTCCCGGTACAGGCAGAGCCCCGCGGAGGCGAACCCCTCCGGGAGTTCGTCCGCGTAATGCTCGGTGAGCCGGCGTCGTGCGGTGGCGAGCGCCGGGTGCGGGTACTCGCTCTCGCGGTGATATTTGGCGACGAGCCGGGGGACGTCGACCATCCGGTCGTACATCTGCCTGCGCTCGGCCTGCCAGGCGACACCGTCGTGGAGCAGGTCGAACAGTGCGGACGCGCCGGTGGCCCAGCCCGGCCGGAGGTCGACCCACGCGCCGTCGGTCAGCTCTCGCCGCCGGGTGCTGTCGAGGCCGCCGAAGTCCGGGTCGTCGGACCCGAGATCGAACAGCGAGCCCTGCATGCCTGCGGTCATGATGCCAGCCTACCGCCCGGATCGAACATGCGTTCGCTTCGCTCTTCGTGAGCTGCAACGAAGCATGCAGGCTGGACATATGCCCAGCATGAGACTAGGTTCACATCGCAATCAATCCGGGGTCGGGAAGCAGGGCAGATGCAGGTGTGTGGACGGTTCATGGTCAGGATCGGGCGAGGGGTGACCCTGACGGCCGCCCTCGTGCTGTGCATGGGACTCGGAGCGATTGGCCCCTGGACGGCGGTGCGGGTCGAGGCGACTCCCGCCCGTGCTGCCGTTCAGAGTCCGGTGACCGATCCCTTCTATCGCGTGCCCGCCGGACTCGACCGGCACGAGCCCGGGGCGGTGTTGCGGTGGCGGCGCGTCGATGTGCAGGCCGGGCCGGTGCCGATGGCGTCGTGGGTGGATGCCTACCAATTGCTGTACCGGACGACGGACGCGACCGATCGGCCGACGGCCACGGTGACCACGATGATGGTCCCGAAGGGCAGGCCCGCGCCGGGTGGGCGACGCGCACTGCTCGCCGTCCACGACGCCGAGGACAGTGTGGATCCGGATTGTGCGCCGTCCTATCAGCTCCGCACGGGTGGTCGGGCCGCGGGCGGCAGCGTCAACCTGCTGCTCGAATCAACTCTTGCCTTTGTCTACCAACAACTTCGGCGCGGTGTGGTGGTGGCGATCCCCGACGCGTACGGTCCGAAGTCGCAGTTCGCCGTGCGGAAGATGGAGGGGCACGCCGCCCTCGACTCGGTCCGGGCCGCCCGGTCGTTTCCCGCGTCCGGCCTTGCTCCCCGGGCGAATCACGTTGCCATGGTCGGGTATTCGGGAGGTTCGATCACCACTCTCGCCGCCGCCGAGCTGCGTAGGAGTTATGCGCCGGAGCTGAAGATCGCGGGATTCGCCGCGGGCGGAGCGCCGGTGCTGAACCGGGAGTCGGTGCAGTTCCTGGATCGGACCTTCGGTGCCGGACTCCAGATGACGGCGGCGGTGGCCCTCGATCGCGCCTTCGGCTTCGGACTGGACCGGTATCTCAACGACCGCGGCCGGCAGTATCGTGCGAGCGCCTCCAGGGGGTGCGCCACCTCGGAGTTCTCGGCGCCGTTCCGGTCGATGGACGAGTTCACCACGCAGCCACGGCTGTTCGATCGCTCGCCGGTGAAAGAGATCGTGGCGGCCAACGCCTTCGGGCATCACATCCCGGACACACCCGGTCTGATCTACCACGGCGTGAACGACGAGATCCTCTCCGTGCGCCCGATGGACAGGCTCGTACCGCAGTACTGCGCGGGCGGCGCGCGCCTGCACTACTTCCGTGATCCGGTGCCGGAGCACATCGCGGGCGGGCCGATCTTCTTCGCGCATGCCGTGCCGTACCTCGACGAGTGGCTGGCGGGCCGCTCCGCAGGCATCACGGGGTGCCACGTGAGCAATCCGCATGCGCAACCGTTCCTGCCCGCCCATCCGCCGCGAGCATCGCGGCCCACGGGTGGTCGCTAGGCCACCATGCCGCACCGAGTCGTCAGATCGAAGGAGGACCGATGACATCGATCGATCATGCGCGAACCGCCGTCGAGGACGGTATTCTGCGGCGCCTGTCGGCGCCCAGAACCCGATCCGCCCGTCCGCTCACCACCGCCGAGGTCGAGGGCTACCGTGCGGCACAGCGTGTCGCCTTCGAATGCGCGCAGGCGGTCGCGGAGGAAATGCGGCCGGGCTGGACGGAATCCCGTGTGCAGGAGACGATGCGAAGTTACCTGGCCGACTGCGGGGTGCGGACGAGCCTGCACAAGCCGATCGCCGCGTTCGGCCCGCGGACGCTTGCACCGGATTCCGAGTGGGGGCCTGCTCGCGGTGAGGGCCGGACGCTCGACCCGACCGATGTGGCCATCCTGGACTGCGCACCGGTGATCGACGGATATACCGGTGACGTCGCCTACACCGTGGCCGTCGGTGACCCGCCCGAACTCGCTCGCGCGCAGGATTTCCTCTCGACCCTTCGTGCGGAGTTGCCCGCGCAGTTCGCGAATCCCGAACGCGCACACGATGTCTTCGGCTGGGTCGTGGAGCGAATGCGTGACGCCGGGTACGAGAGCGCGGTCGACGGGTACGTCGGCCACGTTCTCGGTCACCGCGTGTACCGGCACGGGAAGTTCTTCTCGCAGTTGCCCTTCTACCTGCCGGAGAAGCCGTTCGGCTACATGCTGAGCTGGCATTCGCCGGGTTTCCTGCTGAAGGTGATCAGCCGGGCGGTGCTGCCCGAGGAACTCGGGCCGCACCACACCGGTCCGAAGACCGGGATCTGGGCCATCGAACCGCACATCCGCGCAGGCGGTTTCGGCGCCAAGTTCGAAGAGTTGCTCGTCGTCGACCACGATCACGCCTACTGGCTCGACGATCTGTCGCAGCGGCGGATCGCGGTGCGGAGTTGAGTCGCTATCCGGCGCCCGGCGCGGCGATGAGCATCGCGATCGTGGTCCGTAGGGCCTGATCGTCGGTTGCGGAGCGGCCGTGGGCCAGTCGGTGGAGGGCAAAACCGTCGACGAGTGCGACGATGCCCCGTGCCTTGGTCTCCGGGCCCTCCACGCCCATGGCGGTCAGGCCGCGTTCGACGATGCCGGCGAAAGTACCGATCATCTCGCCGACCTGCGCCTGGAATTCGGGGCGCCGGGCGGCGAGCAGGTAGCACTCGAACTGGGTGATCGTCTCCGAATCCGTTTCCGCGAAGAGGAATTCGAGTGCATCGGCGATGACCTGGTCGGTGTCCGCGGCCTCGTCGAGCCCGTCGATACCGCGGCCGATCTGCGCCAGTTGGTCGGAGGCCTTGCTCACCACACGCTCCATCGCGGCCACCGCGAGGGCGTCGATCGATGCGAAGAAGTAGCTCGTCGTCGCATTGGGAAGTCCTGCGCGCGACGCGACCGAACGGTGGGTCAGCGCGCCGAGTCCGCCCTCGCCGATGATGGCGATCGCCGCATCGAGCAACGCGTCACGCCGTTTCAGGGTCTCGGGCCGATGGCTGTCAGGTCGAAAGCCCATGCCGCTCCTCCGTCCGCCGGTCGGTGTCGGCCAAGACTTTACGTCGATTGTCCGCGGGCCGGGCGAGACGTCCATCACGATCGGCGGCCCGAACGTGGCGATGGCTGCTCGATTCTGTTATTCAGTAACAAGTGGTAGTCACTAACACTTTCCAATCGGGGGTGGGTGCTGCCTCTTGCGAACACAGCAACCCGAACGCGAAAGGCGAGTGATGGCCTCATTTCTGTATCGCGTCGGAAGGACGTCCTTCCGGCACAAGTGGTGGGTGATCGGGGTCTGGGTGGTGGCCGCGGCCATCGTCGGCGGCCTCGTCGGCGGACTGAATCCCCAGTTCGCCAAGGACTTCAGCCTCCCGGGCACCGACTCCGGAACGGCGACCGAGCAGGTCGAGCAGTATTTCCCGGAGGTTCTCAAGCAGCAGGAGCGGGCGTCCACCAGTGTGCTGGTGGCGGCCGACGACGGGGTGGCCGCGCATCGGGGCGCCGTCGACGCCCTCGTCGCCGACCTGCGCACCCTGCCCGAGCTCACCGATCCCGCGACCCTGGTCAACCCGGTGACCGTGGCAGCCGCGAAACCCGAACTCGCGCCGACGGTTCTCGGTAACGACGGCAAGGTCGGCCTCATCCAGGTCCGTCAGAACATCGAGGTGATGGATCTGAAGATCGAGGACAAGGAGAAGCTGACCGAGATCCTCGACAAACATCGCGGCGACGGGCTGCGGGTCGAGGCGACCGGTTCGCTGATGCAGGTCCTCGAGGAGGGTGGCAAGGCCGAGATGATCGGCTTCGCCGTGGCCTTCGTGGTGATG
Organism: Gordonia sp. B8661-1; assembly: GCF_059427765.1. NCBI lineage: Bacteria > Bacillati > Actinomycetota > Actinomycetes > Mycobacteriales > Gordoniaceae > Gordonia > Gordonia sp. B8661-1. The sequence goes on along the minus strand of NZ_JCAHRL010000001.1, from coordinate 634,881 downwards.
ATCGTGGCCTTCGGTGCTCTCGTCGCCGCATTCATCCCGCTCGTCACCGGTCTCGTCGGCGTGGCGATCACCATCATGCTGCTGACGCTGTCCGCCGAGTTCATGTCGATCAACGAAACGGCCACCGGAATCGTCACGATGCTCGGCATCGCGGTATCCATCGACTACGCCCTGTTCATCGTCTCCCGCTATCGCAGCGAGGTGAAACGTGGCGGCAGCAGAGCCGACGCCGCGGGCCGGGCGGTCGGTACGGCCGGATCCGCGGTGGTCTTCGCGGGACTCACCGTGATCATCGCCGTCGTGGCCCTGATGGTCATCGGGATTCCGCTCATCACCCAGATGGGTATGGGTGCCGCCGTCGCCGTCGCGATCGCCGTGCTCGGTGCGCTCACCCTGATCCCGGCACTGCTCGGCGCCTTCGGACGATTCGCGTTCAGTCCGCGCATCCCCTGGATCCGGCACGCCGAGCCGGACGAGACGGCCGAGACCAACGGGGTTCGCTTCGGCCGCAGCGTGGTTCGGCGCCCCATCCCGTTCATCATCGGTGGGCTGCTGGTGCTGGCGCTGGCCGCCGTCCCGATGGGCAAGATGGAACTCGGGCTGTCACTGTCGGCCGACGACGAGGTGCCCGCCCAGGAACTCCTGGCCGAGGGCTTCGGCCAGGGCATCAACGGGCCGCTGCTGGTGGTCCTGCACGCCGACGGCGGCGACGTGGCCCCGGCGGCGCAGCAGACCGTCGAGCACATCAAGACTCTCGATGACGTGGCCAACGCGCAGTCGCTGGCCTGGATGGGCAATGGCAAACCGGGTGCGGGACAGCCGCTTCCGAACATCGGCGCCGATACCGCGCTGATCACGGTGACGCCCGTGAGCGCACCGTCGGACGAGGCCACGCACACCCTGATGGAGCAGATCCGGGAGTTCAGCCCGCAGGCCGAGCAGGCCGGATCGGAACTGCACGTCGGCGGTCAGACGGCCATCATGTCGGATCTGTCGGCCAAACTCGACAAGGCCCTCATCCCGTACCTGATCGTCGTCGTCGGGCTCGCCTTCCTCATCATGATCGCGGTGTTCCGGTCGATCTGGGTGCCACTGGTGGGCACGCTCGGTTTCATCTTCTCGGTGCTCGCAACCTTCGGCATGACGGTCGCGATCTTCCAGGAAGGTGCGTTCGGGCTCATCGACAACACCAAACCGATCCTGTCGTTCCTGCCGATCTTCCTGATCGGTGTGGTCTTCGGACTCGCGATGGACTATCAGGTGTTCCTGGTGACCCGTATGCGGGAGGAGTACATCCACGGCATGTCGGCGAAGGACGCGATCGTCGCCGGATACCGGCACGGCGCCCGCGTGGTCACCTCGGCCGCCATCATCATGATCAGCGTGTTCGCCGCATTCATGCTGGCCCCGGACACGACGTCCAAGATGATCGGGTTCGCCCTGGCGATCGCGGTGTTCTTCGACGCCTTCATCATTCGCATGATGGTGGTGCCGGCGATCATCACATTGCTCGGAGATCGCGCCTGGGGACTGCCCAAGTGGTTGGATCGGCTCATACCGAACTTCGACATCGAGGGTGAGGCGGTCCGCAACCGCGGCCTGCCGGCCACCGAGTCCGTGACGGACAAGGACTCCGAAGTGGTGGGAGCGCCGGCCTGACCGGCATCGACGAGTGAGGAGGAACAGCGCCATGGCCACGTCGGGCACCACGGTCCCGGGGGCGACGCCCGCCGGAGCCGACCCGGAGCGTCGGGTCGGACTGCGAGAGCGCAACAAGATGCGCACCCGCACCGCGATCCGGCAGGCGGCCATGGCGCTGTTCGCCGAACAGGGATACACGCAGACGACCGTCGAACAGATCGCGCGGGAGGCGGGCGTCTCGCACACGACGTTCTTCCGCTACTTCAGTTCGAAGGAGCAGGTCGTCATCGCCGACGATTTCGAGGAGGAGCGGGAGGCGGCCCTCGCCGACATACCCGAGGGACTGGGCCGCTTCGATCTGCTCCGCCATCTGGTGACGCGGCTGTTCGAGGTGGGGTCCGAGGATCCGTGGGTCACCGACACCGAACGGATGCGGCTCATCCAGTCGGAACCGGTACTGCGGATGGCGCATCAGATCGAATCCGACCGGGCGATATCCAGCGGTGCCGAGATCTTCGCGAACTATCTCGGCGTACCGGTCGACAGCCGCCGTCTCCGTGTCTTCGTCGCCGCCGCAGGCGGATTGATGTTCCACTTCGCGCAGCGCGTCGATCAGCCCGGCGCGATGGACACGCTGTACGACGACCCCATGGAGGCCATCGACCTCCTGGAGCAGGGCCTGCCGCTCTGAGCACCGTGGACATCGGACGCCGCATCCGCGGCATATCAATGGCGACGTGCTCCGGCGCGTCCGGGAAAGAGGTTGTGCGATGGGGCGTCTCGACGAGAAGGTCGCGTTCGTCACGGGTGTGGCCCGCGGTCAGGGACGCGCACACGCGATCCGTCTCGCCCGCGAGGGTGCGCGGATCGTCGGTGTGGATCTCGCCGGTCCGCTCCCCGGTGTGCCCTACGATTCGGCGACTCCCGCCGACCTCGAGGAGACCGGCCGACTGATCGCGGAGGCAGGCGGCACATCGCATCTCGTGCAGGCCGATGTCCGCGACCTCGATGCGCTGACGGCCGTCGCGCGGGAGTCCTCCGACATGTTCAGTGGCCTCGACATCGTGGTCGCCAACGCGGGCATCTGCATTCCGCAGACCTGGAACGAGGTCACCGCGGACAGCTTCCGGGACACCATCGACATCAATGTCACCGGCGCCTGGAACACCGTGATGGCGACGGCACCGCACCTCATCGACCGCGGGGGCGGATCGGTGATCCTGATCAGCTCACTCGCGGGTCTGAAGATGCAGCCGTTCATGGTGCACTACACCACCAGCAAGCATGCCCTGGTCGGGATGACACGGGCCTTCGCGGCCGAGCTCGGCAACCACGACATCCGGGTCAACAGTGTCCATCCCGGCGCCGTGGCGACACCGATGGGCTCCGGGCAGATGGTGGCGCGCATCGAGGAGACGAATGCCGCCAACCCGCGTCTCGCGGGTATGGGGATGACGTTCCTGAACCAATTCGTCGCCGATCCCGACGAGATCGCCAACGTGGTGGCCTTTCTCGCCTCCGACGAAGCGAAATTCATCACCGCCGAACATATTTCGATCGACGGCGGAGCCCACTCCTTCTGAGCCCGCCCGGCCGCGCACCGGGACTCGGTGCGCTCCGGAGGTGTCAGCCCGCGGTCGCGGTACGGCGGACCGGGGTGATCGGCAGACGTAGTGCGCCCGGTGCGTCGCCGGGCACCGCCGGACGAACCGGCGGCACCGCGGGAACCGGGCGATACGTGCCGCCGAGGCCGGGCCGGGCGTCGCGCTCACCACGATTGGGCCACATCGCGATCGCGCGTTCGGCCTGCGCGGTGATCGTCAGCGACGGATTCACCCCCAGGTTCGCCGACACGGTCGCACCGTCGACGACATGCAGGCCCGGATGCCCGAAGACCCGGTGATAGGCGTCCACCACACCGTGGTCGGGTCCGGAACCGATGGCGCAGCCACCCAGGAAGTGCGCGGTCATCGGGATGTTCAGCAGGTCGACGACCGAACCGCCCGCGTCGCCGTCGATCCGGCGTGCGATGGATCGCACCGCACGATGACCCTCGGGGATCCAGCGCGGTGGTGGCTCCCCGGCACCCGCACGGCTGCGTAAACGGGGACCGAATCGTCCACGGCCGGCGAACAATTCGATCGAGTTGTCGGCCGTCTGCATGACGAGTGCGATGATCGTGCGTTCGGACCAGTGCCGCACCGACAGCGACCGGAGCGTGACGAGCGGATGACGCAGCATCGCCGCGAGAGCCCTGAGTGGACGGGGCACGCGTCCGTCACCGTCCACCAGCACGGCCTGGAGAAGTCCGATCAGGTTGCTGCCCTTGCCGTATCGGACGGGCTCGATATGGGTGTGGTCGTTCGGATGGAAGGACGAGGTGATGGCCACACCCTGCGTGTAATCGATATCGCGGTCGCGTGCGGTGGCCGCGAGGACGGCCTCCGAGTTGGTGCGGACCACCCGTCCCAGCCGCTTCGACAGGCCGGGCAGCTCACCGGATTGCTGCATCGACAGCAGCAGTTTGTTGGTGCCGTAGGTACCGGCGGCCAGCACGACCTGACCTGCGGTGAACCGGGTGCGCTTGCGGCGGCGGCCGGTGCGGTGGGCCTCGACGACGTACCCGCCGCTGCCGTCCGGGGTCACCGCGTGCACCGAGGTCATCGGAATGATCTGCGCGCCTGCCCGTTCCGCGAGCCACAGGTAGTTCTTCACCAGCGTGTTCTTCGCGCCGACGCGACATCCGGTCATACAGGCGCCGCATTCGGTGCAGCCGGTCCGCTCGGGTCCCGCGCCGCCGAAGAACGGATCGGCCTCGGTCCTGCCCGGGGTGCCGAAGTAGACGCCGACGGGTGTCGGGACGAAGGTGTCGCCCACACCGAATTCGTCGGCGACCTCACGCATCACCTCGTCGGCCGGGGTGACGTACGGATAGGTGGTGGCGCCGAGCATCCGCTCGGCCTGGTCGTAGTACGGGGCGAGTTCGGCGGCCCAGTCGGTGATCGCGCCCCAGTGCGGATCGTCGAAGAAGGCCTGCGGTGGCCGGTAGAGCGTGTTGGCGTAGTTGAGCGAACCGCCGCCCACACCCGCTCCGGCCATCACCAGGACGTCACGCAGAGGGTGCATGCGTTGCACCCCATAGCATCCGAGGGTGGGCGCCCAGAGATAGTCACGTAGGCGCCAGCTGGTCTTCGGGAGCCGGTCGTCGGTGAAGCGCCGTCCGGCCTCGAGGATGCCGACGCGATATCCCTTCTCCGACAGCCGGAGTGCGGTGACCGAACCGCCGAAGCCGGAGCCGACGACGATCACGTCGAAATCGGTAACCTCGGTCACCGGGCCGCCTCCGCGGTCTTCGCCGAACGGCTGTGCGTCAGGATGTGGTCGGCGGGCTCGAACCGGGACATCATCCGGCGAAAGGTGCGGGTGAACGTCGGCCACATCACCGAATTGCGGCCCGAGGCATCGATATACCAGCTCGAGCAGCCGCCGGAATTCCACACCGTGCCCGCCAGTTGCCTGTCCATCTCCGCCGCGTAGCGGCGCTGCGCCGTCTCGGTCACCTCGACGACGTCCTTGTTGCGGTCACGCAGGGTCGTCAGGACGGCCGACACGTATCCGGCCTGTGGCTCGAGCATCAGCACGATGGAGCTGTGTCCGAGATTCGTGTTCGGCCCGTACATGAGGTGCAGATTCGGGAATCCGTGGATCGACATGCCGCGGTAGGCATTCGGTGAACCGTCCCAGGTCTGCGCCAGGGTGCGCCCGTCGCGGCCGGTGATGGCGCGTGCGATCGGGGGTTCGGTGGGCGTGAAGCCGGTGGCGTAGATGACGGTGTCCACCGGATGTTCGGTGCCCGCATCATCGACGGCGCCGGTGGCGGTGAGGCGGGTGATCGCGCCGGTGACGGTGACGTTGTCTCGCTGCAGCGCGGGAAACCACTTGTTGGTCAGCAGCATTCGCTTGCACCCGATGGTGTAGGACGGCGTGAGTCGCTTGCGGAGCCCGCGGTCGCGCACCTGGAGGAACAGCTGCGCCTTGGCGACCGCCTTGGCCAGCGGCAGCAGCTTGGGCTGCCGGGCCATCAGCACCACGTACGACTCCCGATACAGCCAGGTGAACAGGCGGACGATCTTGTGGCTCAGCGGGAATCGGCGGTACAGGTTCTGCTCGGCATCGCCGATCGACCGGTCCAGCCGGGGCACGATCCACGCCGGGGTGCGCTGGAAGACCGTCAGATGGTCGACGGTGTCGACGATCTCGGGGACGACCTGGATCGCCGATGCGCCGCTGCCGACGATGGCCACTCGCCGGCCGGTGAGCTCCTGATCGTGATTCCACTGCGCGGTGTGGAAGACGGTGCCCGTGAACTCGGACGACCCGGGAAGGTCGGGCACGCCCGGCTCGGAGAGCGCCCCGGGCGCGGCCACCAGGTGATGCGCGCGGATCTCACCGCGCGGGGTCTCCACGACCCACTCCGACGCGTCGTCGTCCCAGCGTGCCCCGGTCATCGGGCAGTCGTAGGTGATGAGGTCGCGGTACGGTTCGGCGACCGATTCCAGGTACTCGCGGATCTCGCTCTGCCGTCCGTAGCTGTGCGACCAGTCCGGCTTGTCGGCGAAGGACAGCGAGTACAGGGAGGTCGGCACATCGCAGGCGGCGCCGGGATAGTCGTTGTCCCGCCAGACGCCGCCGGGGCCGGATGCGCGTTCGATGACGGCGAGCCGGAGCCGCGGATGGTCCTTGCGCAGGCGCTGGATCGCGGCGAGACCGCCGAATCCGGTGCCCACGATCAGGACGTCGACGGACGCGGGCGGCGCGGAATGTTCGGGTGTCGTGTCAGCGGTCATGGCGGTCGAGGTGTTCCTTCCACTGGGGGAGTAGACGAGACAGATAGGCGCGGTCGGCATCCGGACTGCGCAGGATGCGGGAAACGGCAAGTCCGCGAGCGAGTTCGACGCTCAGTTCGATCTGTTCCGGGGTGTAGCGGGAGCCGAAGAGTTCGGCGCAGCCGGCGGCGAGGGCGTCGGACACCTGCTGTTCGAGCGGCATCATCGCGTCCCGAAGTGCCGGGTCGGTGCGTGCGGCCACCCAGAGCTCGAGTGCCGCGTCGAAGAGCGGTCCGTCGAAGGCCTCGACGATCACCTCGATGTCCTCGTCGCCGGTGCGCGGGCGGGCAAGCAGTTCGTCGAGGCGACGGTCCACCAGATGGGACACCGCGGCGACGACCAGGGCCTCACGCGTCGGGAAGTGGTGCAGGAGGGCGCCGCGGGACACGTCGGCGCGGCGGTTCACCTCTTGCGTCGTGGTGCCCGCGTAGCCGACGTCGACCAGCGCGTCGATGGTCGCGTCGAGCACCTTCAGGCGCGTGGCGGCCGTCCGTTCGGCCTGCGTACGACGCGTGGTCGAGGCCGGTGCCTCGCCCTCGGATGCGTCGGTCCCGGATGTCATGGAGAGGAGACTAATCCGAAATCTACAAACAGTCCAGACTGTCTGTAACTTTGTCTGGGGCGTGGGGGTGCTCACAGATTGCTGCCGCGTCGAAGGGCCGTGGTTCCGCCGGGGCGGCGTTCGCGGTGTGCGTGAATGGTCTCTGACCAGTGCGAATACGAAAGGGTGTGACGTTTTGCCCGCGCACTATCCCGCGCGGAGGTGAGTGATGACGCGACTTGATGTTCCCGACACCGTGTCGGTACATTTGCCGACAGCATGTCGATAACTTAGGAGCTGTGCATGTTCCTCGCGCTACGCGAACTGCGTTTCGCCCGCGGCCGCTTCGCTCTGATGGGCGCGGTCGTCGCGCTGATCGCCATCCTGATGGTGATCCTGAGCGGGCTGTCGGTGGGATTGGTGAACGACGGCGTGTCCGGTCTCAAGAAGCTGCCGGTCACCTCCTTCGCCTTCCAGCAGAACGTCAAGACCGACTCGGCGTTCTCGCGCAGTCTGGTCCCGGTGTCCGCCACGCAGAAGTGGGCGGAGCAAGACGGAGTTCGCGACGCCGCGCCCTTCGGCAACACCTTGATCAACGGACGATCCGAATCCGGTGTCGAGATCGACCTGGCACTGTTCGGCGTCGAGCCCGGCGGCCCCTTGGAACCCACTGCGGCTCAGGGGAACACCTTGCGGACCGATGCGCAGGGTGCCGGTGACATCGTAATCAGTGACACCGCGGCCGAGGCGGGCCTGAAGATCGGTGACACGGTCGTCGTCGAGCCGCTCGGTACCGAATTGCACGTCGTCGGCATCCTCGACGGTCAGCACACCTTCGGTCACGTCGACGTCGCGTACGTGCCGTTGCGGACCTGGCAGGAGATCCGGGCAGGTGTTCGCCCGGGCGACGAAGTGGCCCCCCGCGTGTACGAGGAGGTGACGGCCATCGCGGTCGACGGCGACGGCGTGAACCTGACGGCAGGCGACGAAGCCGCCGGGACGACCTCGTTGACACTCGACGAATCCTTCGCCGCCTCACCGGGATACAGCGCGGAAACCTCCACGCTCACGCTCATCCAGGCCTTCCTGTACGCGATCTCGGCCCTGGTCGTCGGCGCGTTCTTCACGGTGCTGACCATCCAGCGGCGCCCGGAGATCGCGGTGATGCGCGCGATCGGTGCGAGTACCGGATACCTGTTGCGTGACGCGCTCCTGCAGTCCTTCCTGCTGCTGGTCATCTCGACGGGTGTCGGCGTCGCCCTCGGAGTCGGACTCGGTGCCGCACTAGCCTCCACGGCCATGCCATTCGCCCTCGAGGTGGCGCCGATCGCCGTGGCCTTCGGCCTGCTCATCGTGCTGGGCATGGCGGGCGCCGCGGTGGCGGTCCTGCGCATCACACGCGTTGATCCTCTGAATGCCTTGGGAGGCAGTCGATGACGGAGTACGGTCTGGTTCTCGATCAGGTGAGCCTGGTCCGCGGTGACGGTGACGAGCAGGTCACCGTCCTGGATGAGGTCACCCTGAAGGTGGCGCCCGGGGAACTCGTGGCGATCGTCGGGCCGTCCGGCGCAGGCAAATCCAGCCTCCTCGCCGTGGCGGGCGGGCTGATCCGGCCGACATCGGGCACGGTGGAGGTCGGTGGCCGTGCGCTCGGCTCGATGTCGCCCCGCGAACTGGGCGACGTGCGGCGCACCGACATCGGGTTCGTGTTCCAGAGTCACAACCTGATCGACGCGCTCACCGCCGTCGACCAACTCCGGCTTCCGCTGACCTTCGGTGCACTGCGCGCAGCGCGGGATCCGATGGAACTGCTCGCCGGTGTCGGCATGTCGGCCAAGGCGCAGCGCAGGCCCCATCAGCTGTCGGGCGGTGAGCGGCAGCGTGTGGGCATCGCGCGTGCCCTTGTCACCGGTCCCCGGTTGCTCCTGGTCGACGAACCGACGGCGGCCCTCGACCGGCAGCGCAGCCACGACATCGTGGAACTGCTGGCCGTCGAATCGCAACAACACGACGTGGCGACGGTCATGGTCACGCACGACACCGAAGTCCTCGTACACTGTGACCGGATCTACGAGATGGTCGACGGCGCACTCACGGAGGTGTCCCGCGACACGGACTGACGACGGAGGTGATGGCGGTGCCGCGGATCGACGCACCCACCGTCGCCGAACATCGTCGGCAGCAGGAGGCCGCCATCCTGGCGGTCGCACGGGAGATCCTGGCGCAGACCGGTCGCGCGCCGACCCTCGCCGAGGTGGCGCAGCGGGTCGGCCTGGCGCGATCCAGCGTGTACCAGTACTACTCCTCGAGCGAGGACCTGCTCGCGGCCGTAGTCGCCGACATCTTCCCGTCCTGGGCTCGGCAGGTCCGTGAACAGGTTGAGGCGCAGTCGGATTCACGCGATCGTATCTGGGCGTACATCGATGCCAACATCCAGTTGTTCGCCTCGTCGGAGCAGGTCGTCGCGGCCGCACTCGCGCGGGTCGTCGACCCCGCCGTGCTCCAGGAACCGATGACGCGGTTCCACCGCGAATTGCAGCTGCCGCTGGTGGAGGCGCTCGCCGCGCACGGCGAGGCAGAGCCCCAGCGGATGGCGGAGATCATCGACGCCATCATCATGCAGGCCTGCAGGCCCGCTCCGGCGGGCGGATGCGACACGGTGCACCCGCCGGCGGATGCCGCGGACGTGATCCGTCGCCTGGTCGGCGGCTATCTCGGCCTGACCGTCGGCTGACGGATCTCCCGCGGGTCAGGACGTGAAGGTCTCGATCAGGGTGTGCTGTTCGATCGCGGACGGCGCCTGCATCCCGGCGGCGTCCGGATCGGAGTGCGACGCGCGGAACGAGTCCGACTTCAACCAGGCCAGGAAGTCGTCCTTGGTATCGAATTCCATCGTCGAGATGTAGGGCAGCCCTTCGGTTTCCGGGCGCATCAGGGTGGCGCGGTGGAGACCGGGGACGCCGGTGAGGGTGGTGCGCATGGCGTTCGAGAAGGCCTCTTCGAACGCGGGGGCGTCCTCGGTGACGTCGATGCGATTGCTGACCACGAACATGGGTACTCCTTGGGTGAGGCTCGGATGAGACATCGACGATCTTACCGACAGTCTGTCGGCAAGATGTCGGGCATGGGGCTGTGCGTCGCCGAGATCGAAGGCTGACCATACAAAAGCGGCTCAGGTGTTGAGTCAGATGACTGAATGATGTTTGAATGTCCGGCGTGCCTTGCGGCGATGCGCAGGGATCCGGTGTTTCACATCTGCGGAGAGGCGACGCATGGTCGAGATCGGTCGACGTTCATTTCTGTCCGGGGCCGGTGCGGCCGGAGTCGCGGCAGTGGCCGGTACGGTCGGTTCGTCGACCGGGGGCACGGCCGTCGGTGCCCCGAAAGCCGCCCCGGGCAAACGAATTCGACTGACCCGCGAGGACCATCGGGTGGTGGTCGTGGGTTCCGGCTTCGGCGGCGGGGTCGCGGCGCTGCGACTGGCGCAGGCCGGTGTGCGGGTGACCCTGCTCGAGCGCGGCCGTCGCTGGGTCACGGGACCGAATGCCGAGACCTTTCCGCACGCGGGCAACCCCGACAAGCGCGCCCTGTGGTACCGGTCGAGCCCCCAATTGTTCGGCCGGCCCGCAGTGTTCGACCCCTACGCGGGGCTGTTCGAGGCGGTGGTAGGCGAGAACATGACCGCCGTGTGCGCGGCCGGTCTCGGCGGCGGATCGCTTGTGTACCAGGGGATGTCACTGCAGCCGACACGCGAGGTCTTCGAGGCGCACCTGCCCGGGGAGCTCGACTGGCAACTGATGAACCGGGTGCACTATCCGCGGGTGGCGCGCATGCTCCGACTGCGGGCCGCACCCGACGAACTCGCCCACAGCCCCAACTACCGCGCCGCGCGAACCTTCGCACGCAACGTCCGGGCCGCCGGGATGCCGCTTTCGAAGATTCCCATGCCCATCGACTGGTCGTACGCGCTCGCCGAGCTCCGGGGTGCGATGAAGCCGTCGTACACCAACGGGGACTGTGCGATCGGGGTGAACAACGGCGGCAAGCACTCGGTGGACGTCACCTACATCCGCGCCGCCGAGCGGACCGGCCTCGTCGACGTGCGCACCCTGCATCAGGTCACCGATGTCCGCCGGACCCGCAACGGCAGGTGGGAGGTCTTCGTGGACCGCATCGACACCTCCGGAAACGTTGTGGCACAGCAGATTCTCACGACACCGACCCTGATCATGGGTGCGGGTAGCGTCAACACCACCAAGCTTCTCGTGCGCTCCGCGGCCCGCGGTCACCTGCGTGATGTCCCGGACGGTCTGGGCCGGGGCTGGGGCACCAACGCCGACCGCATCTACGTCTGGTCCGATCCGGCCCGCGGCTTCGGCGATACCCAGGGCGGGCCGGTGATCTACGGCAGCCGCAATTGGTCCGATCCCGCCAACGCGTTCACGATCGTGCAGGCATCGATCCCGGCCATGGCGGTGGATCCGCGCAGCACGATGCTCGTCGGATTCGGGGTGAGCGACGCACGCGGTCACTTCGTCTACGACTCGAACGCCGACGACGCGCGGCTGCGGTGGCCGAAGGACGGGGATCGGCACATCCAGGACAACCACATCGGCCCGGCAGCGCACCGGATCGCGGGACGCGGCACCGTCCTCACCGACACCAATGCGGTGGTGCCCTCGACATGGCACGCCCTCGGCGGTGCCTGCATGGGAACGGTGTGTGATCTCGACGGACGTGTGCAGGGTCAACCGGGGCTCTACGTGGTCGACGGTGCACTCATCCCGGGGAATACCGCGGCGTGCAATCCGTCGATGACGATCGCCGCGGTCGCCGAACGCGCTCTCGACAACCTCGTCCGCTCCGACGTCGGGACCCTCATCTGACCCGCCTGGGGGTCACGACGGCGACGTCGTGTCGTCCGATGCCGCAGGCGCCAGCCATATGCCGGTGAGTGCGTCGACGAGATGGCCCTGCAGATCGGACCAGGTACGGATCGAGTCTCCGAAACCCGCCCCCTCGGCCGGGTGCCCGGAGGCGTGGGCGAATTCGAAGTCGGCCATGGTGTGCACCAGGATGTTCCGGGTCATCGCGTCCCGGGCCTCACGTACCTCGTCGGACAGCGGCGGCAAGGCCTCGTACATCCCGGTGAGCACGTCCAGAAGGCTCTCCGACATCGCGGCCTCGGCGTACATCAGCTGACGTAGCTGTGGATCGGTGGTCACCTGTGCACAGAACCGGGCGAAATAGGTGGGCGGCCCGAGCGATGCGAAGTACTCGGTGTGCGGACGCACCAGGCACGTCAGCCAGTCGCGAAGCCCGGCGCCGGGACCGAGTTCCGCGAGAGTGGCCTGACGGATCGGTTCGATGCGCCCGCCATGGCGTTCGAGGATGGCCTCGATGAGCTCGGCGCGGCCACCGAAGTGATAACCCACCGCGAAATTGTTGCCCTGCCCGGCCGCCTCGCTGATCTGCCTGTTCGACACCGACGAGACGCCGCGTTCGGCGAACAACTGTTCGGCCGTGGTCAGAATGCGCTCCCGGGTCTCGGTGACCTGCCGGCTGCGGGACCGTGCCATCGTCGCCGTTGCCCCCTCATCGATCGGTCCGCGAATCCACCCCGCGCGAACCCCAGTCTAGGTGCCCCGGTACCGCACTCGTCGGTAGCGTATCGGCCATGCGATTCGGAATGTTTGTTCCTCAGGGATGGCGGCTGGACCTCACGGGTATCGAACCCGCCGAGCAATGGCCGGTGATGTCGTCGTTGGCCGGTGCCGCGGAAACAGCCGGATTCGACTCGATCTGGGTCTACGACCATTTCCACACCGTGCCGATGCCCACCGACGAGGCCACCCACGAGGCCTGGACCCTGGTGTCGGCCTTCGCAGCGACGACGCAGCGGATCGGTATCGGCCAGATGTGCACGGCCATGAGCTACCGGAACCCGATGTACCTCGCCAAGGTGGCGGCCACCGCGGACCTGATCTCGGGTGGTCGGGTGCATATGGGTATCGGCGGCGGCTGGTACGAGCACGAGTGGCGCGCGTACGGTTACGGCTTCCCCTCGGCCGGGGAACGACTCGGTCGTCTCGATGAGGGCGTGCAGATCATGAAGCAGGCCTGGGAGACCGGGCGGGCGAGCCTCGACGGCAAGCACTATCAGGTCGATGACGCAATCTGTGCGCCCCGGCCGACGCTCGGCCGCATCCCGCTGTGGATCGCCGGCGGCGGCGAGAAGAAGACGCTGCGCATTGCCGCGCAGTACGCCGACTACACCAACTTCGACGGCACGCCGGAAGGTTTCGCGCACAAATCGGCGGTGCTGCAACGGCATTGCGACGATCTTGGCCGCGACTACTCGTCGATCGTCCGGTCGGCCAACTACAACGTGATGCTCGGCGACTCGGAGTCCGATGTGGAGCGCAAACTGACCGCACTCGAGGAACGGTTGGCCCGATACGTCGACCCCGCGGCGGCGAAGGCCAGTATCGAGGCCTTCCGCGGCATGCCGGCCGTCGGCACTCCCGAGCAGGTCGTCGAGAATCTCTCCGCGATCCAGGACTTGGGGATGGATTACGGGATCTTCTACTTCCCGGACATCGCACACGACCGCACCGACCTGGACCGCTTCGTCGCCGAGGTCATGCCGGCTCTGCGCTGAACGGCCCGGCGGTCGCGAACGTGTCCGGTGACCGGCGGTGATGCGGACTTGTCGGTGGCCCGTCGTAGGGTGGCGGCAGCAGGATGAGTTGAGCCGGGCAGAACCCTCAGTGTGCGAACCCTATAGGCCGTGACGCAGTACCGCCCGATGCTCAGTACGACGACGATTTCCACGTGATGACGATGTCCTGTGCCTGTCCATCACGTCGGAAGGTTGTTCGTGCCATCGCATTCGGAGTCCGCCTCGCCATGGCCGGATCTACCCGCGGAATATGTTCGTGGTGTGGATCCGGAAGCGCCGGGTGACTCGTCCACCAATGAGCTGTTGCTCGGCATGACGGAGCTCGACCGGGGCGCTGCGTATCTCGCGTATGCCGAGTATCGTTCGGCCGCCGCGCTCTTCGAGCAGCTGGTTGCCGGTACCCGCGACACCGACCACCGGATCGTCGACGCGTTCGCCGACTGCGCGGCCCGTATCGCGCGGACGCGGGGGCTCACCCAGTTCGCCGCCGAGCAGCTACTCGATCACTCCGTAGCCCTCCGTGACCGATTGCCGCAGGTTCTTGCCTGCCTGCGGGACGGGGTCATCGTCCGCTGGCAGGCGCAGGCCGCGATCACCCGCACCGACCTGCTCGATGCCGACTCGCCGGCCGCACCGCTGGTCGATGCGGAGATCGCGGCGATCATCCGTGACACGTCGGGTTCGTGGTCCCGGAAACGCTTCCGCGACATGATCGATCGGATCATCTTCCGACATGATCCGGACGCTGTCCGCGACCGGCGACAGGACGCACTGGATGCTCGCGGGGTGTGGACCGAGTCCCGGGCCGACGGCGTCGGCGAGATCGTCGGTGTGATGGCGGCCGAGAACATCCGGATCGCCGTCGCGGCGGTCGCAGCTCTGGCCGATGCGACGTGCCGGGACGACCGCCGGACACGACAGCAACGACGATCCGACGCGATGTTCGCGCTGCTGTCCGGCACGCCCTTCACCTGCGATTGCGGCAGATCGGACTGCACGGCCGTGATCCCTCAGCCCGGCACGGTGCCGCCGGTCGACCCGAAGATCGTCATTCACGTCGTCTGCGACGAGGGGACACTCGACGGCACGGCGCAGAACGCCGGGCTCGTCGACGGGCACGGCGTGATCTCCGATGCCCATGTGCGCGACCTCGCATCACGCCCGGACGCCGTAATCCGGCCGATCGTGCCGGACTCGGTCACCGAGGGGCCCGACGGCACGTACACCCTTCCGTCGCATCGGCCATCGGACCCGTATCGGCCGTCGGCTGCACTCGACACCTTCGTTCGGGTCCGCGACGGCGAGTGTGTCGACCCGGGGTGCGAGTGTTCGGCATTCGAGGCGGATCTCGACCACATCCACGAGTTCGACCACGGCGATCCCTCGGCCGGCGGACAGACCACTGCCGACGACATGAACGCCAAATGCCGGTTCGGGCATCGACTCAAGACGTTCGGCGACTGGATCGACGACCAATATCGCGACACGGACGGACGCTTACGGACGGAGTACACGACACCCGAGGGGCTGGTGCTGGCCGGCGAGGCCGAGACCAACGAAGTGATGTTTCCCGGACTACGGCGAATCCGTTTCGCCGCGCCGCCCGAGCCGGAGCCGACACCCGAATCGGCTGACGAGCGGGCGCCGTCCCGGGGGCGGACCCGACTGGCCGAGAAATACGCACGGCGACGAGTAGAACGCGCGCGCAACAGGTTCCGGCGCCTGACGGATCCGCCGCCCTTCTGATTCGGCTATGCCTCAGAGACGCCGCAGCCGGACACCGGCTTCGGCGATGACATCATCGCGCTTGGCGAACGCGAACCGGACGAGGTGGCGCCACGGATCGGTGTCGTCGACGAAGGCGCTCACGGGTACCGCGGCCACGCCGACCCGCTCGGGCAGCATGCGGCAGAACTCTGCACCGTCGGAGTAGCCGAGTGGGCGCGGGTCCGCGAGCATGAAATAGGTTGCCTCACTGCGGTGTACGCCGAATCCCGCGTCGGACAATGCGGTCGCGAGCAGATCCCGCTTGTGTTCGAGCGTCGCGGCCGACCGGTGTACCCATTCCATCTCCGTGTCCAGTGCGAGGGCGACCGCGGGTTGGAAAGGCCCGGACCCGACGAAGGACATGAACTGTTTGGCGGCACGGGCAGCCGTCACCAACTCGGCCGGACCGCTGATCCAGCCGACCTTCCAACCGGTGCAGTTGAAGGTCTTCGCTGCACCGGAGATCCGCAGGGTGCGTTCGGCCATGCCGGGGAACGTCGCCAGCGGCCGCTGCTTGCGACCATCGAACAGCAGGTGCTCGTACACCTCGTCGGTCACCGCGACGACATCGTGTTCCACACACAGCCGGGCGATCTCGGTGAGGTCGTCGTCGGAGAGCACCGTGCCCGTCGGATTGTGTGGCGTGTTGACCAGAATCAGGGAGGTCTTCGGGCCGAAGGCGTCCGCGAGGCGCGCGCGGTCCAGACGGAACCCGTCGCCATCGGCGACGAGCGGGACGGTACGGCGGATGCCGCCGGCCATGGCGACGGTCGCCGCGTAGGAGTCGTAGTACGGCTCGATCATGATGACTTCACGGCCCGGTTCCACCAGTCCGACGATCGCGCCCGCGATCGCCTCGGTGGCGCCGACGGTGATCAACACCTGAGTCTCGGGGTCGTAGTCGAGTCCGTAGTGACTCGACTGATGACGTGCCACGGCCTGACGGAGTTCCGGAATCCCGGCACCCGGTGGGTATTGGTTGCGCCCGTCGGCGATTGCCTGCCGTGCAGCCTCCAGCATGCTCGCGGGTCCGTCCGTGTCCGGGAATCCCTGGCCCAGATTGACGGCGTCATGCTGCACCGCCAGAGCCGACATCTCCGCGAAGATGGTGGTGCCGAAGGGCTGGAGCCGTGAGACGGTACGCATGCCCTCCAGGCTGGCACACCGGGACCCGATGTCCTCCGAACGTGCCGGATCAGCTGCCGGATTTGTCTCACGAGTCGGATTGATGCGTGCGGGCAAGTAGCATCTGGGTCCATGACCACCCCACCTGTTCCGCCCTCACCAGGTTCACCGCCCGGATCCTCCGGTCCGGAGCCGGATCCCTCGGGACAGCAGGGGAGCGGTCAGCCGCCGTTCGGTGGGCCGCCTGCGCCCGGAGCACCCCACTACGGCGTGCCGCCGGTGCCCGGAGCACCCCAACCCGGTACACCGCCCCCGTACGGTGCCCCGCCTCAGCCCGGCGCACCGCAGTTCGGTGGGCCTCAGTTCGGTACGCCTCAGCCCGGTACGCCGCCGTTCGGTCAGCAGGGTGGGGCTCCGAACTACGGGATGCCCCCCGTCGGAACCCCGCCGCCGAAGAAGAAGCGCACGGTGTTGTGGGTGTTCCTGGCGCTCGGCCTGGTGGCCATCGTCGCGATCGGCGCGCTCGTGGCACTGGGAATCGCCGGCACGAAGGACGATGTCGACAACGCCGACGATGTGGCGATCGGCGACTGCGTCACGGTGACCGGCACCGAGCGCTCCGACGACCTGAAGGCGTCGAAGGCCTCCTGCGACGGGCCGGGCACGTTCACCTTCTATGTCGCGACCAAGACCAACTCGATCGGTGAGACCTGCCCGAACGAGGACTATTCGCGCCTGTATTGGAAGCGCAGCCGGGACTCGGACTCGTCCAAGGACCAGCAGCTATGCCTGGTGCCGAATCTCGTTGCGGAGAAGTGCTACTCGATCCCGTCGGGCGTCGGTGGATCGCTGTCGGACTTCGCCGAGGTCCCATGCGGAACCGCGGGCGGGGACGGTAACACGGTGGCGCGGGTGTCTCAGCGCACGACGTCGCAGCCCACCTGCGCGAGTGGGGAACTCGAGGTGTTCTTCCAGTTCCCGCGGCCGGTCGGCTACTGCCTGGAGAGTCAGACGGCGAGTTGACGTCTCACGCCGGGGAGTCGCCGCCGATCGCCGGTCCGAGGAGGTCGTCGGCGTCGGTGATCCGGTAGGCATAGCCCTGTTCGGCGAGGAATCGCTGCCGGTGCGCGGCATAGTCGGCGTCCAGGGTGTCACGCGACACGACCGAGTAGAAGTGCGCTTGCCCGCCATCGCGTTTCGGGCGTAGCAGGCGGCCCAGTCGCTGCGCTTCCTCCTGCCGTGAACCGAAGGTGCCGGAGACCTGCACGGCGACCGACGCCTCGGGCAGGTCGATGGAGAAATTCGCCACCTTCGAGACCACGAGCGTCTGGATCTCACCCGACCGGAACTTGTCGAACAGCGCTTCGCGCTCCTTGTTCTTCGTCGACCCCTGGATGACGGGGGCGTCGAGCGCCTGGCCGAGTTCCTCGAGTTGATCGATGTAGGCGCCGATCACGAGGGTCTGTGAATCCTCGTGCCGGGCCAGGATCGACTTGACCACGGCGACCTTCGAATGGGCCGTCGAGCAGAGCTTGTACTTCTCCTCGTTCTCGGCGACCGCGTATTGCAGACGTTCCTCGTCGGTGAGGGTCACCCGCACCTCGATGCAGTCGGCGGGTGCGATCCAGCCCTGGGCCTCGATGTCCTTCCACGGCGCGTCATAGCGTTTCGGGCCGATGAGACTGAAGACGTCGCCTTCGCGCCCGTCCTCCCGGACCAGTGTCGCGGTCAGTCCGAGGCGGCGCCGCGACTGCAGATCGGCGGTCATGCGGAACACCGGTGCGGGCAGCAGGTGCACCTCGTCGTAGATGATGAGACCCCAGTCGCGCGAGTCGAAGAGATCCAGATTCTTGTACTCGCCCTTCGACTTCCGTGTCATCACCTGATAGGTGGCGATGGTGACGGGCCGAATCTCCTTGCGTTCGCCGGAGTATTCGCCGATCTCCTCCTCGGTGAGCGAGGTGCGCGCGATCAGCTCACGCTTCCACTGCCGGCCGGCGACCGTGTTGGTGACCAGGATCAGTGTGGTGGCACCGGCTTTCGCCATCGCGGCCGCGCCGACCATCGTCTTGCCCGCACCGCACGGGAGTACGACGACACCGGAACCACCCGCCCAGAAGGAATCGGTGGCCAGCTCCTGATAGTCGCGCAGATGCCAGTCGGATTGGTCCAGGGCGATCGGGTGGGCCTCGCCGTCGACGTAGCCGGCGAGGTCCTCGGCGGGCCAGCCGACCTTCAGCAGCACCTGCTTGAGCCTGCCGCGTTCGGAGGGGTGGACGATCACGGTGTCGTCGTCGAGGCGCGCCCCCAGCATCGGGGCGACCTTCTTGTTCCGCAGGATCTCCTCGAGCACCGCCCGATCCAGGCTCACCAGCGTCAGACCGTGCGCCGGGTGCTTCACCAGTTGCAGTCGGCCGAAGCGGCCCATGACGTCGACGACGTCCATGAGCAGCGGCTGCGGCACGGCATAGCGTGAATAGGTGACCAGGGCGTCGACGACCTGCTCGGCATCGTGGCCCGCGGCACGGGCGTTCCAGAGGGCCAGCGGGGTCACACGGTAGGTGTGCACATGTTCGGGTGCACGTT
Source organism: Gordonia sp. B8661-1 (assembly GCF_059427765.1). NCBI lineage: Bacteria > Bacillati > Actinomycetota > Actinomycetes > Mycobacteriales > Gordoniaceae > Gordonia > Gordonia sp. B8661-1. The sequence continues at coordinate 615,653 of NZ_JCAHRL010000001.1, read as the reverse complement.
CGAGCTCGGCGAAGGGGGCGATCGCCGCGCGCGCCGCTGGTGCGTCGGGGTGATCCACCTCGAGCAGCAGCGTCTTGTCGGATTGCACGATCAGGGGTCCATCGGTCACCCGATCCATTGTCCAGGTCGGGGCAAGCTGCGCCACCAGTACCTCGGAGGCACGACCGACATCGGCGGAAAGAGGCACGATGAGTCGCCGCGGCGGGGGTCAGGCGATACCGCAGAGTCGCAGCGCCGCGGTCACGGAGGCGGCCACCAGCACGACCACCACCAGCGGCGCCCTGCGCCACGCGGCGACGGCGCCGGCCAGGACGCCGAGCACGCGTGCCCATCCGGCGAATTCCGTTGCCGCGAAGATCGTTCCGGTGACCGCGACGGCGACCAGGAGAACCATCGCTGCCTGGTCGAGCAGTGCTGAGGTCCCGGTGGACACAGTGATGCGGCTACGCAACAGCGGACCGGCGAGACGAATGGCGTAGGTGCCGCCGGCCAGGAGTGCGATCCCGGCGATCAGGGAGGCACTCATCGGCGTCCGCGGGCGAGTAGTCCGCTGAGAGCTGCCACCACGGGCACGCCGGCCGGTGCGAACGGCGTGGTCAGGAGGGCGATGGCGCTTCCGGCCGCCGCGGCACGTGCGGTTCGCCGGTCGCGTAGGGCAGGCAGGGCCAACGCGATCAGGAGCGCGGGAAATGCGGCGTCGAGGCCGAGCGCGTCCGGACTCGCGACGACTTCGCCGAGGACCGCGCCGGTCAGTGACCCGAGCGGCCAGCCGACGAGGATGCCGGCCCCGCATGCGAAGAACACCAGACGGATGCGGTGGGTCGACATCGCGGGCTCCCGGCGTGCGGACGCGGTGAGCGCGGCGGTCTCGTCGTTGATCAGGTGTGCTGCCGCGAGCAGGGGCAGCCCGCGGGGCAGTTCGTCGCCGACGGCCAGCCCGTAACCGACGTTGCGGCTATTGACCAGCAGTCCGGCCAGCGCGGCGAGGAGCGGCGAACCGCCGGTGGCCAGGATGCCGACGAAGACGAATTCGGACGACCCGGCCAGGACGACGGTCGCGATCAGCACGATCTGCCACCAGGCCAGTCCGGCCGTGTGTGCTGCCACCCCGTACGACGCGCCGATCACGAAGACCGCGACCGACATGACGACGATCGAGCGGAGCGTCGATCGATCAAGTGTCCTGTCTGCCGAACGCATGGCCACTATACTGAACGCTATGAGTAGTGTTCGTCAAGATGGACGTTCGTTCGATGAGTCGGACGGCCGGGGATCGGATCATCCGACCCGACGGATCGCAGCGGCCCTGAAGCGTGAGCGGGCGCGGGCCGGACTGTCCATCGGTGAGCTCGCGCGCCGGGCCGGAGTCGGGAAATCGACGGTGTCGCAACTCGAGATGGGGGAGGGCAACCCCGGGATCGAGACCCTGTGGGCATTGTCCACCGCGCTCGGAATCCAGTTCTCCGCGCTGGTGGCGGAATCCTCGCATCCGGTGGAGGTCGTCCGGTTCGGCGAGGGCACCGCGATCCCGGCGGCCGACGCTGACTATGCCGCGACGCTGCTGTCGACGGCGCGGCCGGGAACGCGGCGGGATGTGTACCTGATCTGTGCCGAGCCGGGAAAGCCGAGGATTTCCGCGCCGCACGCCCGGGGGACGGTCGAGCATGTCGTGCTCACCGCGGGGCGGGCGTCGCTGGGGCCGGTCGACGCCGCGGTGGAGTTGTCGCCCGGTGACTACATCGCCTACGCGGGCGATGTCGAGCACATCTTCGACGCACTCGAGTCGGGCACGGTGGCCGTGATGATCAGCGAATCCGTATGAGATGAACGGTGGCGTCGGGTGCGCTCGGTCGTGACGCCGCCGGCTCACAAGCACTCTTGCTGATCGAACGCATGTTCGATACCCTGGATGCCTATCGACAACAGGGGAGTGAGGTGGACGACGTGGGGGAGAAATCGGAAAGTGCTGCGTCCGAACGGGATTCGCCCGGATTGGTACGGCGATATCAGAAACTTGAGGATCTGCTCGAGGACATCCGGGAGACTCCCACCGACAATCTGTCGGACGCCGAACTGGTCGCGGTCGCCGAAACGCATGAGCGGCTGCATCGACGACTGTCGGCGCTCGGGTACCGGCGCATCATGGACGTCGCGGACCGGATGGCGCAGAGGTCGCCGGACGGCTAGGGGGTGCCGGCTGGACGACGCCGGCCGCGAGGTGATCGACCGGGTGGTCAGGTCGGATTCTTGTGGGCGGCCGTCTTCCGGGGAGCCGCACGCTTTTTCGGCGGTGTCGGCGACGACCCGTTCCGCGGGGGCGGTTCCGGCTTGTCGAGGAGTTCCACCGCGGTGATGCGGTGCAGCGTGAAGTGTTGCTCGTCGTCGGTGCCGAGGTCGGTCGCGATCAGCTGACCGGCGCCGAGGGTGCGCGGCGTGACGACATGTCTGCTCGCGGAACCGTGGGCGTCCACATAGTCGACGCGCAGCGGACGATCGGTGCGCAGCGCCAACTGGATGAGCGCGGTCGCCGATTCGCCACCGCCCGCGGCGCGGACGGGTGATCCGTTGGCCGAGCGGCCCGCGGGCCTCGCCGAGGCCGCCCGGTCGGCGGCGCGTACGCGTGTCACGACCGCGGCCAGTTGCTCCGCGGACGGTACGGGCCGTCGGGGCTGCGAATGGCGTCGTGCTCGGGTCACCGATACGCGGCTGCCGCGCTGCCGGAGGTCCACCACCGCGCCGGTGGAGTCCTCGCCGGTGGGCGCGAAGCCCGCGGCGCGCAACTGGTCGATGACGTCGCGGACGTCGGCCTGGGAGACGGCCACCGTGGGTGCCAGGGCGCGGAGCGCCAGGTGGTCGGCGGCCTCGCTGCGCAGGACGGCGGCCAGGGTGGTCGGGTCCTCGCAGCGGATGAACGCCGACGCCACACCGACGCGGAGCTGTCCGTGTTTGCGGGCCACGTCCTCGATCAGATAGGTAAGCGATTGGGGCACCGGTGTCCGGGAATGCGTGGTGAACAACGCGATCAACTCGCTGCTGCCGCGGCCGGCATCCAGCGCGCGACGGACACTGTCCTCGGAGATCCGGTACACCGATGCGGCGCCGCCGGATTCGAGATCGGCCACCAGCTCGACCTCCTCGGCCAACTCCGGCGTCATGGGTCCCGGCACGGTGAGCGTCAGGTCGGCCTGCGTCAGGAAATGATCGATCGGCGTCGGCAGCGCCTCATGCATGGCAGCGGTCATCGCGGACTGCGCATCGTCGTCGACGCGGAGCGTGGCGCGCCCGACCCGCGTGATCGAACCGTGCGCCACCAGGCCGAGTTCGCGTGCCTCCCTCAGGGTTTCACCGATGATGTGCCTGCTGTAGCGACGTATCTGCCGCGGGTGGCGCCAATGCAGGGCCGCCGCGAGATCGTCCGCGGCCACCGACACCGCCGGGGCCGTCTGTGCGAGCGCGGACAGGATCGCGGTCCGCTGGGCCGGCGCATAGGCGTCGTGCAATTCGCCGGCCAGGGCCGCGTGGGTGTTGCCGTCGCGATCGGGTTCCCCCACCTGCCACGCGCGGCGCGGCAGTTCGAGCCAGGCGCCGACGAGCACCGCCCACTGACGTTCAGGCTGGTGGTGCAGCCAGGTATCGGCCGCCGACGTCGGCGCGAAGGCCTGCTCGCCGGTGTCCGAAGCCGGTGGCGGATCAGGGAATCCGGCGTCGATGAGCCGGAGGTAGGCAAGCAGTTCGACGATGAAGGCGACGCGCTGCTGCGACAATCCGCTGACCTTCGCGAGACGTCGCAGTTCGCGCACGCCGAGCGCCCCGGAGCGCAACACCGCGGCGGGCGTCATGCCCAGAATCCTGATGAGCGATGTCGTGTGCCGGATCAGTTCGAGCGCCTCGCCGCCGCCGGCGGCATCGATCGCGTCGGCGGAAAACCGTTGTGTGCCATCGGGATCACCGAGGGCCGGTGCGCGAAGGTCGTCGGTGCGCAGGGGCGGTTCGTCGCGCAGGAGCTGGCCGACGGCCGGTGGTAGCTCGACGGTCTGGTCGTCGACGCGGGCCAGCAGTCCGTCGGCGATGAGTCGTGCCACCGGAGCGGCGGGATCGGCGTCGCGGGCCGCGTCCTTGCTGCGGCCGAGCGCCGGACCGCGCGACAGCGTGTCCATCAGGCCACGCTGCCGTTCATCGAGTCCGGCCAACAGGTCGCGCAGTTCGTCGGTGCTGTGGACGGCCGTCGGGCCGGTGAGCTGGTTGGCCCGCCACGGCAGCGCCGACGCGGCATGCGCACCCGGATACAGCTCGTCGTCGCGGCCCCAGAGCAGCGCGCGGGTGCGCAGGTCGTCGACGCGTGCACGGATGTCGGCGTCGTCGGCCCGCCCGTCGAGTGCCGCGACGATCGCGTCCACCGAGGTCGGTTGGGGGAGGGGGCCGCTCGACGAGCGGCTGGTGTCGAGCGCGGCCTCCAGAGCGGCCACCCCGAGCAGGTCGAGGTCGTCGCCCGCCACGGCCGCCGACGCGGCCGACAGTGCCCGCGAGGCCAGGACCGCGGTACCCGCAGGCGGTGGCGATGCCAGATCCGGACGCAGGGACAGCAGACGGATCAACTCGTCGTCGCCGCGAGCCGCCAGATCGGCGGCAAGGCTCACGTCCCGATCCTCCGCGCTCATTCGGTCGATTCTACTGAGCCGGACGTGTTGGGTGGTTTCGCGCGTACGACGAAACCGGGCTCATGGCAGAATGAGCGCGTGGCTGAGAAGAAGAAGCAGTACGTCGACCATGGGTGGCCCAAGGATGCGGATGGCGATCACGCCCACGCCGTCTCCGAGTTCGCCGCCTCGCTGTCCGGTGCGCTGTCGCCCTTCGGCGATGTCGAGTTCCCGTTGCCGGCCGACAAGGTGCCGTACGTGCACGCGAAGACCGTCGTCAACCGCTGATCACCGAGTGTCGCGGCACGACGAAACTCCCAGCTCACCGACGCTGACCCACCTGGACGCCGACGGTGCGGCCCGGATGGTCGATGTCGGCGGCAAAAAGCACACCGATCGCCGGGCGGTGGCGGGCGGCACGTTCCGCACCACCGCCGAGGTGATCGGTCTTCTCGCCGACCGCGCCCTGCCCAAGGGCGACGTGCTGGCGACGGCCCGGATCGCGGGCATCATGGCGGCCAAACACACCGCCGACCTCATCCCGCTGTGTCATCAACTCGCCCTCTCGGCCGTGGAGATCGAATTCACTCTCGGCGACGATCACATCGACGTCGTCGCGACCGCTGCCACGAGCGGTCAGACCGGCGTGGAGATGGAGGCGCTGACCGCTGTGTCCGTTGCCGGCCTCACGCTCCATGACATGGTGAAGGCTGTCGACCGTCGCGCGTCGATGTCCGACGTCCGCCTGCTCTCGAAGACCGGCGGCAAATCCGGCGACTGGCATCGCGAGTCCGGTGATTGATCCGCGCGCACGATCGGATCGTCGGCGGGCTCATGTCGTGGTCGCCTCCACCCGCGCCGCACGCGGCCACTACGACGACCGCACCGGACCGCTGATCGAGGAATGGCTCCGCGCACGGGATTTCGACGTCACGGTGACCGTCGTCGAAGACGGTCCGCCGGTCGGTGACGCCCTCCGGGCAGCAGTCGATGCCGCCGACCTCGTCCTGACCACCGGTGGCACCGGCCTGACCCCCACCGACCGCACCCCGGAACAGACACGGCCATTGCTCGACGCCGAGATCCCCGGCCTTGCCGACGCCGTCCGCGCCGCCGGGCTGCCCGAGGTGCCGACCGCGGTGCTCTCACGTGGCATTGCGGGCATCGCCGGACGCACCCTGATCGTGAACCTGCCCGGCTCCACCGGAGGGGTGCGCGACGGACTCGGTGTCCTCGACGGTGTCCTCGACCATGCGCTCGACCAGATCGCCGGTGGTGATCATCGATGAGTGCCCGTATCGCACTGCTGTCCGTATCGGACACCCCGATCGCCGCGGCCGACCACGAGGCCGCCGTCACGGATCGCTCGGCCGGTGCGGTGGTGAGTTTCGTCGGTGCGGTCCGTGATCACGACGGCGGACGTCAGGTCACCGCCCTGCACTATTCGGCCCATCCGTCGGCGCCCGACGTCCTGGCGGAGGTGGTCGGCGAGATAGCCGGAGGTGCGGACGGCGTGCGCGCCGTCGCGGTGTCCCATCGGGTGGGGGAACTGACCGTCGGTGATGCGGCCTTCGTCGTGGCGGTCGCGGCCGACCACCGGCGCGCGGCCTTCGCGACCTGCGCCCTCCTCGTCGACGAGGTGAAGGCCCGCCTACCCGTCTGGAAGCATCAGCACTTCGCCGACGGCACCGACGAATGGGTCGGCTCGGCCTGAGTGTGTCGCTGCCGCGACCTCACCTCGTTCCCGCGACCTCGGCCGAAGTCGCGGGAACGAGGTGACGTCGCGGCAATAGGGACCAGGCTCAGCCGATCTTCTTCAGCGTGCGGTTCGCCTGTTTGCGGACTTCGGCATCCGGGTCGTCGAGGTACTTCGCGAACATCGTTGCCGGGGTCTTTGCCGGCTCTCGGTGGAACTCGGCGAACATCAGCGGTACGGCTTCGGTGCCCATGGCGTCCGGGGTCATGAGTACTCGATAGATGCCGTTGCGGAAACGGGCGCGTTCGGCGGGCGCCTCATGGGGAGAAAAGGGGGATGGAAAGAGCCCCGCACGGATTACACGTCGTGCGGGGCTCTTCGACTGGGGTCCGGTCAGGCCGGACGAACCTGGGTGGCTCAGGGGAGCGGCAGCAGGTTCTTGTTCTGGTTGAACAGCTTGATCTGATCCGGGCTCAGCTGCACACCGCTGTCCTTCGCGGCCTTCCACAGGTTGCGGACCTCGGGGCTGATCTGGCCCTTCTTCTCCGCGGCGGTGAGGGCCGAGTCGACCTGGTTCTTGACGTCCGAGGTGCTCTTGGCCTCGGGAGCGGTCTCCAGCGAGGTCTGCGGCGAGGCCGGAGCGTTCGGCGCGGCCTTCGGCTGGCTCTGCAGGCCGGAGCCGTCGAACAGGCTCTTCGGGGTGTCGGTGGGGGCGGTGCGCGGGGTGTGACCCGACAGTCCGGTACCACAGGTTGGCCATGCGCCCTTGCCCTGGCCGGCCAGCACGCGCTCGGCGACGACGATCTGCTCTTCGCGGGTGGCCTGATCGGCGGACGGGGCGAACTGGCCGCCACCGTGGCCGGACCAGGTGCTCGGGCTGAACTGGAGTCCGCCCTGGTAGCCGTTGCCGGTGTTGATGGCCCAGTTGCCGCCCGACTCGCACTGAGCGACCTGATTCCACTCGGCGTCGGTTGCGGCATTCGCGGTACCCGCGGTGCCCAGCAGGGCGGCACCGCCGCCGAGGACTGCGCCGGTCAGCGCGACCTTGGCGAAGGTCTTGGTGGTCGTGGCGTTCGTCGGCTTGCGATGACGTCCGGACATAAGGATTTTTTCCTCTCTCCACGCGCCTACGAAGTCAGCTGTCGGGTTCGGGCGAGAGGTTGCCCGGTCTCGCCGGAATGGTTACCGGCCGAGACTTGACCCCAAGGACGTCGTCACGACGCCCGAACTCCCCTACGGGGAGGTGGGTCCCCCGTCCTCGCTCCTAGATTCATAGCTCTGGGTCATCCCGTCCGACGGAAGCGAGGCTCGGCGCGGCCGACGGGATGTATGTAATTGGTATCTGGTCGTGACCGCCGTGGCGGTCGCTGTAGACACTACGACGAGTTGGAGCGGTTAACCCAGTTGTGGGACAAGGCAATTTTTGAGGCGTTTTCGGGACTTTCGACCCAGTGTCGTCGTCCGCCCAGGTCACGGCTCGATAGTCGTCTTGTGTCCATCCTGTTATCAACCCGTTATGTGATGAAGCTCACAGGTCGATAACGGCCTCAGCCGCCCGCGAACGGCGGGAGAACGTCGATCGTGTCGACATCGCCGAGTATCGATGATCGATCACAGACCGCTCGGCCGTCCCGCAGATACGAGCAGCGGGCCAGCACGCGCGCCAACCCGGGGGCATCGGCGGCGAGCAGGGTCTCGAGATCTCCGAGGGTGGCGTCCGCGGGCACGTCGAGCACCGTGGTGTCGGTGCCGGCGGCTGCGCGCGCCGCCGCGAAGAACCGGATCGTCAGTGCGCGCGTCGTCGCGTGGGTCGCGTTGTCGGCCATCGTCATCCGCCGATCGCCGACATCGGCCGGTCGGGTTGCACGATGCCGCTCTGCTCGGTGCCGTGGCCCCACGCCTTCGCCCAGGTGTCGCCGCGCCACGCGGCCGCAATCGCGGCATCCAGTTCGGTACCGGTGAGGCCGCCCCGGAGGATCGGGCGCAGATCCGTCTCGGACTGCGCGAACAGACAGTTGCGCAGCGCGCCGTCGGCGGTGAGGCGGGTGCGGTCACAGTCGCCGCAGAACGGGCGCGTCACCGAGGCGATGACACCGACGCGGGCGGGCCGGCCGTCGAGCTGGTTGCCGTCGACGATCCAGGTCGCCGCGGGCGCACTGCCGCGCGGTCGTGGATCGGGCAGCAGACGATGCCTGCTGCGCAGGGCGTCGAGGATCTCGTCGGCGGTCACCATGGTGTCGCGGCTCCAGCGATGGTCGGCGTCCAGCGGCATCTGCTCGATGATCCGGAGTTGATACCCGCCGGCGAGGCAGAAATCGAGGAGATCGGGCAGTCCCGCGAGGTCGCCGCGCGTGGGCACCACCGCGTTGACCTTGATGGGGCCGATGCCCGCGGCCCGGGCCGCGGCCAGGCCGGCGAGTACGTCGTCGAGGCGTTCGCGCCGGGTGATCGCCGCGAACCGATCGGGATCGACGGTGTCCAGCGACACGTTGATGCGGTCGAGCCCGGCAGCCGCCAGATCCGCGGCCCGATGGGCGAGCCCGAGCGCATTGGTGGTCATCGCGATCTCGGGGCGTTCGGCTCCGGCACCGGCCGCGGCGGCGATGAGGTCGGTCAGGTCACGCCGCAACAGTGGTTCGCCGCCGGTGAAGCGGATGGTGCGCACACCGAGGTCACGCACCGCGACGGTCATCACGCGGATCATCTCGTCGGTGCTGAGCAACTGGTCGGACGGCAGCCAGTCGAGGCCGTCGGCGGGCATGCAATAGGTGCACCGCAGGTTGCAGCGATCGGTCACCGACACCCGCAGATCGCGGATCACGCGGTGATACCGATCGGTCATCGGCCCGGACGTCGGCGCGCCGTCGGCACCCGGGTTCGTTCCCGCCGCCCGGTGCGGGGCGACGGGGAGGGGGAGTCCGAGTGCGACGGGCGTCATGTCCGGTTCCGGCGCGCTTCCAGTGCTCGAAAAGTGCTGGCGTGGAAGACAAGTGGTTCGACGTCGGGATCGCAGTCGAGGGCCTCGATACGCAGCAGGACGAGTGTGTGATCGCCGGCGGGCAGCTCGTTGTGCAGCGAGCACACCAGCGACGCGGACGCCTCCGGGATGAACAGCGCGCCGTCGTCGGTGCCGAACGGCGTGATGCCGTCGAAGCGGGACTCGGCGGGACCGGCCAGCTGGCGGCAGACCGATGACTGATCGTGCGCGAACACGCTGACCCCGATCACCGGTGCGTCGCGCAGCCGCGGCCACGTCGACGACGAGTTCTGGACGCACAGCGACACCAGTGGCGGATCGAGGGACACGGTGGTGAAGGCGCTGGCCGCCATACCGACGTATTCGAAATCGCCCGACGGGCCGGTGACCTGGCAGCACACCGCCACCACGCCGGACGGGAAACAGCTGTAGGCGCGCTTGAGCGCGCCCGGATCGGTGGCGGATACGAGGGTGCTGGCTACAGGGGTCACGGGGTTGATACTCAACGCGTCCTCCGGCCCGACCGCAATGCAAAAACCAGCCCGCACAAAAAGCCGAGCGGTGCGCACATGGTGAGCAGGTAGACCACGGTCGGTGCGGTGTCGCCGGTCACGATCGGCGTGAGGAACAGCGCGATGATCGCCAGCAGTCCGATCGCGAACAGCACTCCCGCAACCTGCAGCAGCCGTGGGGATTGTTCGTTCCGCATACATCCACGGTAGAGCACGACGCGCGTGGGCGACGCCCGCGTGGTGGTCGGTGTGATGGTCCGCGGTATTCGAGATGACCGAGTGCGATCGGGTTGGCTAGACTGGACAACCAACAGGCGCCTGCGCTCACCTGTGACGGAGCGGTTCGCACTCGCGGGCCGCTACGGGATCGGGTGACGGGCGCTTTTGTCATGCCACTGCGGTGGCGTTCTACGGACAGATGAGGGTGAGCACAGTGCCGACCGGCAAGGTGAAGTGGTACGACGCCGACAAGGGATTCGGCTTTCTCGCGCAGGACGAGGGTGAGGACGTCTATGTGCGGTCTTCGGCGTTGCCGGAGGGCGTGGAGGCACTCAAGCCCGGTCAGCGTGTGGAATTCGGCATGGCCGCGGGTCGTCGGGGGCCGCAGGCGCTGACCGTCACCGTCCTCGAACCCGCACCGAGCGTCTCGAAGAATCAGCGTGAATCCGCGCGCAAGGAGAGTGGCGCCCGCAAGGACAGCCGCAAGCACTCGCCCGACGAACTGCACGGCATGGTCGCCGACCTCATCACCCTGCTCGAGGGCAAGGTGCAGCCGGATCTTCGGAAGGGTCGCTACCCGGACCGCAAGACCGCGAGCCGTATCGCCGAGGTCGTCCGCGCCGTCGCCCGCGAACTCGAGAGCTGACCGCCTCCGCAACTGACGCTCACTGATTCCGTTCCCGCGGCACGGGTAACCCTGCGCGGGAACGGAATTCGTGAGCGACTACTGGCCGGATTGCTGGGGCTGTACCGGGCTGGTGTCGACGCCGAATACACCCCGGGCGACGTAGTCGTCGTCACTGATCTTCACGACCGACGGGATCGCGACCTCGATCGACATGATGGTGCGCTCGGGTGTCGATCGCAGGACCGTCGTATGTTTCGTGCCCGATTCGAATCGGATCTGCGTGTCCTCGAGGCCCTGTGGTGTCTGGGCCAGGATGAACAGTTGCCACGGCCATTTGGCGATGTCCTCGGACACCGACACCATGATCGACTCGCCGGGGCGCACCGGTACCCGGGTGGGTTTCACGTCCTTCTGGTCGGCGGGCCGGCAACCCTTGAGGAAGACGTCACACATCCGGGAGGGGTTGACGCGAACGAGCTTGTCCTCGACGGCCACCTGCACGTAGAGGTGATCTCCCTTGTCGATGGCGCCGAACTGCGGCTCCTTCGACCATTCGTCCTTGGTGAGGAACGCGACGCTGCCGCCGACGACCAGCACGAAAACGACGGCGACCGCCGCGATGATCGCGACAGCCTTCTTCTCTCCGGAATTGAATTGCACTCCAACGACCTCAGGGCTGCTCGGTGGGATGGGTGGGCATGCGCCGGGTGGCGTCGCCGCCTCTGACGCGTCCGTTCCCCGACTCGTGCGGCGGTGGGGTACGAGGTGAATGGGGTTGTGGGCGCACAGGATCCGGGCGCGCAGGATTCGGCTGCGGACGGGTGGGTGCGTCCACCGGCCCCCGATGTCCGTGTGCGGGTGCCTGCCCGGGCACCGCGAAGGCGACCGTCGGTGCGGCGTAGTCGGGCCTGCGGCCACCGAAGCCCGGCACCAGCGACGACCCGCGCGTCGTCAGTACGGTCTGCAGCAGGCCGATGCCGAGGAGTACGGCCACGACGGTGAAACCGATCCACAGAGTCGGCGGGAGAAGCACGCCCAGGGACGCGCCGAGCACCCAGCCGAGCTGCAGGACGGTTTCCGACCGCCCGAACGCCGAGGCGCGGGATTCCTCCGGCAGGTCGTCCTGGATGGACGAGTCCAGGCACACCTTGCCGATGGCGCTGGTGCCGGACGCGATGAGGGCGGCGATGGCCGCGATGGCGATGTTGCCGAAGATCGCGGCGAGGACGGCGGTCACGAAACAGGCGGCGGTGCACCACACCACGAGCTGCGGCGGGTTCTTCAATTCGAGGCGGGTGCCGAGGCCGTTGCCGATCATGTTGCCGACGCCGGCCGCCGCGCCCACCGCGCCGAGGAGCAGGAGCTGCGTCCAGTCGGAGTGCACGCCCTGCTGTGCCTTCGCGTAGAACGCGATGAACAGGGTCAGGAAGCCGGTCAGGATGCGGATGGTCGCGTTGCCCCACAGGCCGGCGACGACCTTGCGTCCCAGCGGCTGCCGCATCTTGGCCGCGATCTCGGTGGCGGTCGCCCGGGCGGACCGCTTGCCGCGACCGGCGTTGTCGTGACCGTGCGCAGGCGCGGGTGTCGCCGGTTCCCCGTGATAGGTGAAGGTGGTGGGGATCTCGCCCTCGGTGACCTCCACCCAGGACGGGATGCGCATACAGGTGTAGGCGCCGTACGCGGCGATCACCGCGAGCCACGCCATCGCGCCCGGCAGATGGAACGGCAGCACCTTGCCGAGCAGCATCTCGAACAGGGCGGCGACGGCACCGCCGATGATGGTGCCGCAGATCAGCCCGAACGTGGTGAGACGCGAATTCACCCGCGGCAGGTCGATACTCGGCGGGACGACCCGCGGGGTGACCGCCGACTTCAGCACGCCGAAGGACTTCGACAGCACCAGCAGTCCGAGCGCGCAGGGGTAGAGCACCCACGGGTCATAGTTCAGCTGATTGGTGGCGGCATCCCAGGAACTGTTGGCCATGATCAGCAGCGCGAGGATCACGCGCAGGCCGAATGTGGTGGCCATGGCGATGCGCCTGCCGTGCTGCAGACGGTCGAGCAGCGGGCCGATCAGCGGGGCAATCAGTGCGAACGGGGCGATCGTCAGCGCCAGGTAGAGGCCGACGCTGGTCTTCGACTCGCCGGTCGCGGCGGCGAAGAACAGTGTGTTCGCCAGCGCGACCGCCATCGCGGCGTCGACGGCGAAGTTGATGATCACCGGCAGGGTGAGCGCGGTCAGGCCGGATCGGTCGGCGCCGTCGGCCGTCGCCGCCTGGTGGATCTTGCCGATGCCGCGGCTGGTGAGTTCACGGCTGCGCATCGCGGCGATCCGGGTGACGGTCAGCTTCTTCGGGATGGCGCGGCGTTCGGTGTCCGGCTCGTCGTGTGTGGTGGGCATCGCGCGCGTGCCGCCGATGCGCTCGGTGTGCGGGTCGTCCCCGTCGAGCGGCGGCAGATGGGGATTGTGGGTGCGAGGCGGCAGGTAGGCGTGTTCGCCGGGGCCCCGTCCGCCCCGGCCGCCGACCGGGTTTCGCCGGGTCGGCTCGTCGACGGGGTAATTCGCGGCTCCGGGATGCCGGTGGGTGTCGCGCCGGTCGTCGGTGCCCGGGATGTCGCCTCGACCCGCGTCACGGGGATCGGCCCCCGGATTGTCGCGACGCTCCCGGCGGGGGAAGCGGGCTTCGGGTCGGTTCACGCCATCGATTGTTCCTCATCGGCCCGACATGTGTCGGCGCGCCTCGCCCGGACACGGAGGGCGTCGATCACAACCGGCCGGGTGAGACCGGTGTGTACACCGGATTCGGCCGTCAGGCACACTGGAGGACGTGAATTCTGTGTTCGACGCCGACCGATTGCTCTCCGCGGTCGATGTGGCGCGAGCCGCTCTCGTCGAGGACGATCAGCGGCCCGGAGCCCATCTGAGCAGCGCCGCCGAGGGTGAGTGCGCGGTGGCGCACTACTTCGAGGCGAATCTCGACGGGTACCGCGGCTGGCAGTGGTGTGTGGTGCTCGCCGGCGCGCCGGGCAGCGACGTCATCACCGTGAGCGAGGTGGTCCTGCTCCCGGGGGACGAGGCGTTGTTGTCGCCCGGCTGGGTGCCGTGGTCGGAGCGCGTCAGCGCCGGCGACCTCTCGCCCGGTGACGTACTCGCGGCCCCCGCCGACGACCCGCGTCTGGTGCCCAACCAGATCGACACGGGTGACGACTTCCGGCTCGACTCCGAGGACGCCGACCCGGACGAGATCGGTCAGATCTCGGGGCTGCTGGGCCTCGGACGCCGCCGCCTGCTGAGCCCGGAGGGCCGCGAGGAGGCAGCGCAGCGCTGGTTCGACGGTGACCACGGTCCGCACAGCGACATGGCCGCGGCCGCCACCTACGCCTGCGCGACCTGCGGGTTCTTCGTACCGCTCGCGGGGGCTCTGCGTGCCGCCTTCGGCGTGTGCGCCAACGAATACGCCGCCGACGGCCGGGTCGTCGCGGCCACCTACGGCTGCGGAGCGCATTCCGACGTCCGCGCGCCGAAGGGCGAGGGCTCGCCCGCCTACGACGCCTACGACGACGGCGCACTGGAGATCGTCGCGGTGAGCACCGACACCTCGACCACGTCGTCCTGACCGGCCCCGTGGGCACCGACGACCCGTTCGGACTCGCCGGTCTACGGGCCGCCACCCTCGACGCCTGGCGCACATCACCCACGAGATTCGCCGAGGACGCGGCGGCCGAGGACGACCTGGCGACGGTCGGGTATCGCGATCGCCTCATCACCGAGCTGGCCGCCAACGCCGCCGATGCGGCCGCCGCGGGGCAGGTGGCCGGACGTCTGACCGTCCGGGCCGTCGACGACGACCTCCACATCGCGAATACCGGTGCGCCGCTGAGTGACCGGGGTGTGCGGTCGATGCTGGCGCTGCGTGTGTCGGCGAAATCCGGAAGCATCGAGGACCACGTGGGCCGGTTCGGTGTCGGGTTCACCGCCACCAGTACGGTCGCCGACCGGGTGGAGGTCCGATCCACCACCGGCACAGTCGTTTTCGACCGCGCGGCGACCGAGCACGCGATGGCCGACGCGGGTGTGGACGGTGCGGATGTGCGGCCGATTCCGTTGCTGCGGCTCGCCTGGCCGGGAGACGCCGGCCCCGTCGCCGGTGCGGACACCGAGATCGTCCTCGGTCTTGCCGACGGCGAACACGTCGGCGACCTGGTCGCGGCCGCGCACGCGCAGGCCGTTGATCTGCTGCTGGCGTTGCCGGCACTCGGCGAGATCGCCGTCGCGGACACTGTGTACCGGATCACGCGGGAGGAATGCGACGGCGCGAACCTGCTGACCGTCACCACCGAGCTCGACGGACAGGCGTCAGAGCGTCGGTGGCACGAGGGTGCCGGGCCGGGCACCCGGTGGCTCGTCGAGATGGACGGTGAGCGACCTGTGCCGCTGCACGGCGATGTGCTGCATGCTCCCACGCCCACCGACGTGGAACTGTCCCTGCCCGCGCGGGTGATCGCCGGGTTGCCGCTCACGCCCGATCGGCGTCACCTGCACCCGGATGCCCGGATCGATTCGGCCGCAGCCGGATACGTGGAACTGGTGCGGAGCCTGCCGGCGGCCGCGCGGCCGCTGCTGGTGCCGGATCGGACGGCGGTCCGCAACGGCGCGGACGCCACCCTGGTGTCGGAGGTACTGGACCGGCTGGGCGACGAGACCTGGCTGCCCGCCGCCGACGGTGGCGATCTCGTGCCGCGACGTGCCGTGGTCTTCCCCGATCTGACCGACGATCTCGCGGGCGTCCTGGCGCCGCTGATGGGGGACCTGGCGCATCCGTCGGTGTCCGAGCGGGGCGGATTGTCGCGGCTGCGGTCGGTCGGTGTGACCCCGATGACGCTCGCCGATCTGGCCGAACGCCTCACCGGCGTGGATCGTGAGCCGCGATGGTGGCACCGGCTCTACGAGGCCCTGTCGCCACATGTGTCCGGTCCGGTCGATGCCGAAGAGCTTGGTGCACTGCCGATTCCGCGCGCCGACGGCCGGATGCACATCGGGGCCCGGGGCATGGTCGTGGCGGATGCGGCGGGCGTGCCGATGCGGTGGCTGTCCTCGGTGGCCGCCGACGCCGACCACCCGCTGCTCGAACGGCTCGGCGCCGAACGCATGTCGGTGTCGGACGCGTTGGCCGACCCTGGGCTGGCCGCACTCGTCGACCAGATCGACGAGGACGACGAGGACGATGCCGCCGGACTCGCCGACGAGGTGCTCGGCGCGCTGGCCGCCGACCCCGACGCCGTCGTACCGTCCGCCTTGTCCGCGTTGCTGATTCGCGACGATGCGGGCGACCTCCGGCCCGTCGACGAACTCCTCCTGGCCGACGGCCCCCTGGCCGGGGTGCTCATCGACGACGCCCCGTTCGGACGCCCCGATCACGCCCTCGTCGATCGATTCGGGTCGGAGACGCTGCGGCGGTTGGGGGTCGGCTGGGGCTTCCTCACGGTGACCGACGACCTGCCGGTCGCACCCGACCATGACCTCGCGGACGAGGAGGAGTGGTGGGACTCCCTGCCGGAGGCACCCGAAACCCTCTCCGCTGTCCGGGATCTCGATCTCGTGGCCGGGGAACGCTGGTCGGAGGCGCTGTCGGTGCTGGCGCAGGACCCGCACATCGCCCCGCAGTTGCTCGACGCCGACGGCTACACGGCGTGGTGGCTCCGCCGTCACGCGTATGTCGACGGCAGGCCACTGGGTGCCTACCGGGCGCCGTCGGACGACAGTGTTGCGGGCGTGCGTGATCCGCTGGATCATCCGGCGGCTGACCAACTCGCCGGCGCCCTGGGCGGCATACGTATCGCGTCGGTCGCGGATGCGGCGGTGATCCTGGGCAATCTCGGCGATCCGGCGCGCGACATCTCCGCCGGAGTGGCCGCCGGAGTGCACGCCGCGCTCGTCGACGCCGGCCGGGCCGGCGTGTTCGAACCGTCGGAACTCGATGTGCCGCAACGGGTGCGGGCCTTGTCCGGGCAAGCCGTCGGACGGGCACTGGTTCTCGACCGTCCGTGGTTCGCGCAGGTGATCGATTCGGCGGAGCTGGTCGTCGCCACGCGCGCGGAGGATGCCGGCGACATGGCCGACGATGCCGAACTGCTCGCCGAGATCCTCGACCTGCCCACCGTTGCCGACGATGTCCGCGCCGTCGTCATCGACGAGGGGAGCGGAGCCGCGAGTACGGATACCGTCGCGATGCGCTTCGGGCTGCTCGGTGGCCGGCCCCTCACCGGAGCGATTCGGCTTCATGACGAACTCCGGATCCGGGTGGATCACAACGATTCCCGCCGCGAGGTTCGGGTGCGCTGGTGGGTGGACGAGAACGGGGTCACCCATCTCGACCGGGAATGGTGCTGATCCGCAACGAAGTCGACGGCGGTGCGGTGATCTCGATACGGAGCCTCGCTGCGCTCGGCGCCTACTCGATCAGCGGTGGGTGGCGTCATTGCGCTCGGCGCCCATTCGATCGCCGGGAGTGTTTGTCGTTGGTCGAGTAGCGGCGTGCGAGCGCAGCGAGCCCGGCGCGTATCGAGACCCGGTGGGATTGCGGCGTGCGATACGTTGGCACTGTTTCGTTCGCCGCACCGCGAGAGGTACCGCAATGGCCGTCGACCGTCTGCTCCCGAGTTCAGAAGCCGCCGATCTCATCGAGCTGACCAGGGAGTTCGCCGACAAACGATTCCTCCCCATCGTCGATGACCACGAGAAGAACGCCACCTACCCCGACGGTCTGTTCGCCGAGATGGGGGAGGCAGGCCTCCTCGGGCTGCCGTATCCGGAGGAGTGGGACGGCGGCGGACAACCCTACGAGGTCTATCTCCAGGTGCTCGAAGAACTGGGCGCACGATGGGCGTCCGTCGCCGTCGCCGTGAGCGTGCACGGACTGGCCTGCCACCCGCTGTTCCACTACGGCACCGACGATCAGAAGCAGCGCTGGCTGCCGGATCTCCTCAACGGCCGGCTCGTCGGCGCCTACAGCCTGTCCGAGCCGCAGGCCGGTTCCGACGCCGCAGCGCTGGCCTGCCGTGCCGTCGCGGGCGAGGACGGCTACCGCGTCACGGGTTCCAAGGCGTGGATCACCCACGGCGGCATCGCCGACGTCTACAACGTCTTCGTCCGGACCGGCGAGGGGTCGAAGGGCATCAGCTGCCTGTTCGTCCCGCGCGACACCGACGGCCTGACCTTCGGCAAGCCGGAGGAGAAGATGGGCCTCCACGCCGTCCCCACCACGTCGGCCTCCTACGACGACGCGCTCGTCGACGCCGACCGACTGCTCGGTGCCGAGGGCCAGGGCCTGAGCATCGCGTTCTCCGCGCTCGATTCGGGTCGGCTCGGCATCGCCGCGGTGGCCACCGGCCTCGCGCAGGCCGCCCTGGACGCGGCCGTCGAGTATGCACAGGAGCGAACGACGTTCGGCCGCAAGATCATCGACCATCAGGGGCTGAGTTTCCTGCTCGCCGACATGGCTGCCGCGGTGGACTCCGCCCGGGCCACCTATCTCGATGCGGCTCGCCGCCGCGACGCCGGCCGCCCGTACTCCCGCGCGGCCGCGACCGCGAAACTCGTTGCCACGGACGCTGCCATGAAGGTGACCACCGACGCGGTGCAGGTGCTCGGCGGATACGGATACACTCGGGACTTCCGGGTGGAGCGCTACATGCGTGAGGCCAAGATCACGCAGATCTTCGAGGGCACCAACCAGATTCAGCGTTTGGTCATCGGCCGTCAGCTCGCCGGCGGCTGATGCGTCGGCGCCCGGTACTGTGAGAACGATGAACATGCCGGATACGGCTCCTGTGGGGCTGGTCGAGACAGTGGCCAC
This sequence comes from Gordonia sp. B8661-1, assembly GCF_059427765.1. Taxonomy (NCBI): domain Bacteria; kingdom Bacillati; phylum Actinomycetota; class Actinomycetes; order Mycobacteriales; family Gordoniaceae; genus Gordonia; species Gordonia sp. B8661-1. Next base: position 597,128 of record NZ_JCAHRL010000001.1, on the reverse strand, counting down.
CCGAGTCGGATTCGACCGCGCGGTCACCGATCGGGTCGTGGAAGCACGTACCGGCTGGGGCGAGGGCATCGCACACGTCATCACCGTCACCGGCAACACGGTCGTCCTGACGGCCCTCATCGTGGTGATCGTGGTGGCACTCGCCGCCCGGCGCGCGATCACCGAGTCGATTCTGGTGGGGGCGGGCATGCTGAGTGGCTATCTGCTGATGGTCATCCTGAAGCAGGTCTTCGCGCGGGACCGGCCACCCGTCTACGACCGACTGATCCAGATCGACACCTATTCGTTCCCCTCGGGCCACGCGATGATGAGCATGGTGGCCGCGGGACTGATCTCCATCGCGGCTTGGCGGCTCAGCGCCTGGGTGCGCGCGCACCGGTGGATTCTGGTGGTCCCGCTGCTGTGGACGCTGCTGGTGGGTGCCAGCCGGGTCTACCTGGGCGTGCACTGGACCACGGATGTGCTCGCGGGCTGGCTGATCGGAGCGGTCTGGGTGGCGGTGTGCGCAGTGATCGTCGACTGGTACACCCGCCGGAGCCGGTCGGTGACGACGTCCGTGTGACGGCCTCGTCGATGCCGGTCATCGGGGCCGGCCGGGGAGGGTAACGTCGGGCGGCATGAGTGAACAGGTGGCGGGCGCGCGTGAGGTGCGCGCCGAGGATGCGTTCGACGTCGATGCGGTGGCGGAGTGGCTGCGGGCCAACGCCGCCGATCCGACCGGATTGGACGGGGTGCCGGAAGTACGTCAGTTCTCCGGTGGCGCATCGAATCTCACGTATCTGCTGCACTATCCCGATCGCGATCTGATCCTGCGTCGCGCACCCCGCGGTACCAAGGCCCGCGGCGCGCACGACATGGGACGCGAGTACCGGATTCAGTCGCGGCTGGCGCCCGTGCTGCCTTACGTCGCGCCGATGATCGCCTTCTGCGACGACGAGTCGGTGCTCGGTGCCGACTTCTATGTAATGGGCCGGCTGGACGGGGTGATTCCCGGCCGCGAATGGCCGCCGTCGGTCCCGCTGTCCGAGGAGCAGGCCCGGCAACTCTGCCTCAACTTCATCGACGTTCTCGTCGAACTCCATTCGGTCGACCCCGAGCAGGCCGGTCTCTCCGATCTCGGTAAGGGATTCGGTTACGTCGGGCGCCAGGTGGACGGCTGGTCGACGCGCTTCCGGAACGCCCGCACCGAGGACGTGCCGGACTATGAGGCCGTGATGGCCTGGCTCGCCGACCATCAGCCCGAGGATGTCGCCAACCGGGTCATCCACAACGACTTCAAACTCGACAACGTCGTGCTCGCACCCGACGACGTCACCTGCGTGATCGGCATCCTGGACTGGGAGATGGCCACGCTCGGTGATCCGCTGATGGATGTCGCCGGGTCGATGGCCTACTGGGTGCAGGCCGACGACGATCCGCAGATGCAGATGACCCGTCGTGTCCCGACACACCTCCCGGGCATGCTGACGCGCGCCGAATTCGTCGAACGCTACTGCGAGCGCATGGGATTCGAGATGACCCCGGAACGCTGGCGCTGGTACGAGGTCTTCGGCCTGTTCCGGCTCGCGGTGATCGCGCAGCAGATCTACTACCGCTACTACCACGGGCAGACCACCAACGAGGCCTACGCGATCCTCGGTCAGGCCGTGGTGATGGTCGGCGACCGGTTGAACGCGCTCATCGCCGAATCCTGATCGTCGGCCCACATGGATTTCACGTCAGAGCGCGTCCGACTGGATTATCCAGTCGGACGCGCTGTCTGGTGAAGAATATGTGGGGATCGGGCGTGTGTGTCCGCGTCGCGTTGGCGCGGGACCTGGGACTATGCCGAATGGATTGATTACTTTATGCAATCCGCTAGCCGAATCGGCCGTCGTATAAGAGAATTACTTTCGGGCGCACACATTTATGGTGAAGTGCAGTCCGGTGTCAAAGCGGAGGTCGAATCGCGGTCGGGGCGGTTCGATGGTCACTCGTGACACTGCGATGGCCGGTGATGCGCTTCGCGTGAGGTCGGGTCGATGTCCAGGTGCGGGACATCTGCCCGACCTCACTGCGTTGTCGCACGCCGAATTCTGCCCGCAGGGTCAGATCCGGGCGAGGTAGTCCTCGAGCTTGTCCGCGACGACCAGTGCCGACAAGGTGTACCGCAGTTGCGCGGCGATGTATCCATCGAGCGTGAGCGGTTGTGCACCGGTGGCCGCGGGCGTGGCGAAATGCCAGTGCTTCAGCGCCCAGCCGTGAGCGAGCATCATCAGGTCGAAGACCACCAGGTCGGCATCCCCGTCGCGCATCAGGCCGGCATCCATGCCTGCGGTCACCGCGTCCTTCATCGGTGCGACGGTCTCGATCTCCAGTTCCTTGATGCGATCACGGCCCGCGGCATCGAGTGTCCGGCTCTCGCGATACGTGAGGACCACTGCGTCGCGGTTGGCGTCGACGATCGTCGTGTACTGCCGGAAACCGGCGATCAACTGCATCACCGGGTCGTCGCCCGCCTGATCCATGGCCGGTCGGAGCTGATCGCGGAAGGTCTCGAGGATGTCGATGATCGCGGCCAGAAGGATGTCCTCCTTGCTGCCGAAGTACTTGTAGAACAGGCCCACACTCACCTGCGCCTCGTCGGCGAGCGCCTGCATCGACATCTGGTGGAAGCCGGTGCGTTCCATCACCGCGACGGCGGCGTCGAGAAGCTGACGGCGTCGCGACGAGGCCCGGACGGCGCGTACCGCCTCCGCGACGTCGACGGAGGTCGTCGTCGCGGCACGTGGGGAAGCGGGGCGGGGCACGGCAGTCATCCTGTCAGATGCCCAGATCCTTGGCGACGATCGTCTTCATGATCTCGGTCGTGCCGCCGTAGATGGTCTGGATGCGGGCATCGATGAAGGCGCGCGACACCGGATACTCGCGCATGTAGCCGTAACCGCCGTGGAGTTGCAGACAGCGGTCGGCGGTCCGCACCTGCAACTCGGTCGCCCACCACTTCAGCTTCGCCGCACGCGCCGCCGTCAGTTCGCCGTTCACATGTTCGGCGATGCAGTCGTTCAGGAAGGTGCGGGCGACGTCGAGTTCGGTGGCGAGCTCGGCCAGGACGAACTGGGTGTTCTGGAACGACGACACCGGGGACCCGAATGCCGTGCGCTCCTTCACATAGTCGAGGGTGCGGGCGAAGGTTCCCTCTGCCGCCGCGACCGCGCCGATGGCCAGCGAGAGGCGTTCCTGCGGCAGGTTGTGCACGAGTTGATAGAAGCCCTGCCCCTCCTCGCCGAGCCGATTGGCCACGGGTACGCGCATATCGTGGAAGGACAGTTCGCTGGTGTCCTGGGCGTGCAGCCCGATCTTGTCCAGGTTGCGTCCGCGTTCGAAGCCCGGGGTGTCGGCGGGGACCACCAGCAGCGTCAGTCCCTTGTGTTTCTCCGGGGACGTGCGGGTGGCCACGACGAACAGATCACCGTTGCGCCCGTTGGAGATGAAGGTCTTCGAGCCGTTGACGATGTAGTCGTCGCCGTCGCGGACCGCGGTGGTCCGGATGCCGGTGAGGTCGCTGCCAGCGCCCGGTTCGGTCATCGCGATGCCGAGGACCGTCTCACCCGACACCACACCCGGCAGCCACCGTGCCTTCTGGTCGTCGGTGGTCATCTCCACCAGATACGGCAGCACCACGTCGTTCTGCAGCGAGAAGGCGATAGCCTCCGCTGCCGCGCCGGTTTTCGCGATCTCCTCGATGACGATGGCGTGATAGCGGAAGTCGTCGACGCCCGGCCCGTCGAATTCCTCGGGTACCGGGAAGCCGATGAGTCCGGCCGCGCCGGCGGCGGTGAACAGGCTGCGATCCCACTGCCCGGCCTCCTCCCACTTCTCATGGGCGGGAACGATCTTCTCCGCGACGAAACGCGTGACGGTGTCGCGGAATTGGGTGTGCTCGGGATCGTGTGTCAATGCGGTCATGACGGTCCTTCTGTGTTGTGGTCTCGATACGCCACTCACTCCGTTCGCGGCTACTCGACCAGCGGTTTGCCGGGCGCACTGCGCTCGTTCGCGGCTACTCGACCAGCGGCTCACCGGGCGCGGTTGACCTTCAGCGGAAGGCGTTCTCGCCGGTGAAGGCCTGGCCGAGGACAAGCTGGTGCATTTCGGGGGTGCCCTCGTAGGTGAGGACCGATTCCAGGTTCACCATGTGCCGGATGACCGGATACTCCAGCGAGATTCCGTTGCCGCCCAAGATGGTTCGTGCGGTACGGCAGATCTTGATGGCCTCGCGGGTGTTGTTCAGCTTGCCGAAACTCACCTGGTCGGGGCGCAGCCCGACGCTGTCCTTGAGTCGACCGAGATGCTGCGCGAGCAGTTGGCCCTTCTGCAATTCGACGGCCATGTCGGCGATCTTGCCCTGGGTGAGCTGAAAACCCGCAATGGGCCGGCCGAACTGGGTGCGCTGCGTGGCATAGTCCACCGCGGCCGCCCACGCGGTGCGGGCCGCGCCGATGGCACCCCAGATGATGCCGTAGCGGGCCTCGGTGAGACTCGACAGCGGCGCCTTGATACCGCTGCCCTTCGTCAGGTTGTCGTCGCCGGGCATCAGCGCGTCGCCGGGGAGACGGACGTTGTCGAGGACGATCTCGCCGGTCGTCGAGGCACGCAGGGACAGTTTGTGTTTGATCTCCGGTGTGCTCACGCCCGGGGTGTCGGTCGGCACGATGAAACCGCGGACGCCGTTCTCGGTCTGCGCCCACACCACCGCGACGTCGGCGATGGGGGAGTTGGTGATCCACATCTTGCGGCCGTCGAGAATCCAATCGTCGCCGTCGCGGCGGGCACGGGTCTTCATCGATGCCGGGTCGCTGCCGGCATCCGGTTCGGTGAGGCCGAAGCAGCCCACGGTGTCACCGGCCGCCATCGACGGCAGCCACTGCTCCTTCTGTTCCTCGCTGCCGTTGTTGTAGATGGAGAACATGGCCAGCGAGCCCTGCACCGACACCATCGACCGGATACCCGAATCGCAGGCCTCGAGCTCGAGGCTGGCCAGTCCGTAGTGCACCGAACTCGCACCGCCGCAGCCGTATCCGTCGAGATGCATGCCGAGCACGCCGAGCTGACCGAACTGCTTGAACAGGTCGCGGGCGATCGGGATGCCGCCGTCCTCGAACCACTGCCCGATGTGCGGTGTGACATGTTCGGCCAGGAATCCGCGGACCGAATCCCGGACGGCCAGTTCGTCGTCGGAGTAGCCGAGATCGAGATTGAGCGGATCGAGTGCGGAGAATTTCGGGGTGGTCGTGGTGGCGGCGCTCATCGTGTCGCTCCTCGGGTCGTGTCGGGGGCGACGAAGTCGCCCGCGGCCATGTCCGTGACCGCAGATTCGGATGCCTTGTAGTGCAACTTCTTTCCGGTTGCCGAGACCGGGAGGGAGTCGATGAAGCGGTAGGCGCGGGGACGCTTGAACGCCGAGAGCAGAGGATGGTCGCGGCAGAAGGCATCGAGTTCCTCCGCGGTGGGTTCGGTGCCCTCGACGGGCAGGATGTAGGCCACCACGAGCTGTCCCCACTGATCGTCGGGCACACCGACGACCAGTGAATCGGCCACCGACGGATGGGAGTTCAGTGCCTCCTCCACCTGCACGGGGTGCACGTTCTCGCCGCCGGAGATCAGCATGTCGTCCTTACGGCCGACGATGGTCACGAACTCCTGGGTGTCCCAGGTGGCGAGATCGCCGATGTGCAGCCAACTGCCGCGGTACTTCGCCTTCTCCTGCTCGGGCGAGTCGTAGTAGGCGGCGGCACATTTGGGAGACCGGATGATCACCTCACCGACCTCGGTGCCGTCCCGGGCGACGATCTCGTCCGGCGCGGCGAGGTGACCGTCGTCGTGCACCTTCACCACGCGGACCTCGTCGTCGAGACATGCCCGTCCGGCGGTGCCGGCCTGATCGGGCAGGTCGGTCGGTCGCAGGAAGGTGTTCCAGAAGCCCTCGGTGCTGCCGTAGCCGTTGAAGATCCGCGGCGTCAGCACCCGCTGATACAGCAGTGCCGCCTCGCGTTCGAGCGGTGCGCCCATCGTCACGATGCCGTTGAGGCTGGACAGGTCGCGCGGCCGTGCCTGCTGCTCGGCGGCCAGCATTGCGAGGTTCGTCGGTGCGCCGATGAGGAAGGTGAGACGGTAGCGCTCGACGTAATCGAGCGTCGTCGCCGGATCGAAGGTCCGCATCGGCACGAGCGACGATCCCAGGTAGAACGTCGGATTCGGTCCGGCGCAATACAATCCGCCGCGGTGGAACCACGGTGTCATGTTCAGGGTGCGGTCCTCCGGCGCGAGGGGGAAGTGCATGATCACGTCGTGCGCGGAGAAGATCTCGATGGCACTGTTCAGCGGCACCGCTTTCGGCATGCCGGTGGTACCGGAGGTGTACAGCCGGGTGGTCTCGTCGAAGACCCCGCGGTCGACGACGGGCGGATTGGCGGCCGCGGCGGTCAGTTCGTCGAACCGGAGCGATCGCGGGGCGTCGATGAGGTCTCCGTCGCCGACGCCGATCAGCACCTCCGGGGTGTGCTCGGCGATGCGGATGGCCTCCCGCACCACGTCGGCCAGTTCGGTCTCGTAGACGAAGATCTTCGGTCTGCTGGCATCGAGGATCACGGCGGTCTCGCCCGCGGCGAGCCGGAAGTTGACCGGCGAACCGACTGCGCCCGCGGCCTGGGTCGCCAGGTACAGCTGGGCGAACTCCGGGCCGTTGAGCAGCTGGTACGCGACCACGTCCCCGTCGGTCACGCCCTGCTCCGCGAGACCGGTGGCAATGCGGTCGACGGCGTCGCCGAGCCGGGCGTAGGTCCACTCGGTATCGGTGAGCGGGTCGATCATGGCCACCTGCCCGGCGTACCGGTGCACGTTGCGCCGGAAGCCGTTGAGGTAGGTGAACTCGTTCTCGAAGAAGGCCCGATACGCCTGGGCGTCATAGGAATAACTCATGTCGTGTCCTGTGCTCGGGGCGCTGGCCGGTCAGCCGGCCATGGTGAGGCCGCCGCTGACGCTGATCACCTGACCGGTGATGAACGACGCCGCGGGGGAGGCGAAGAACAGGACGGGCGCGGCGACTTCGTCGGGACGGGCGAGCCGCCGGAACGGAATCGCCTTCACCAGCGCCTCTTTCAGCTTGTCCGGCTGCGCCTGGAAGAGCGGGGTGTCGGTAGGGCCGGGGCAGACCGCGTTGACCGTGATGCGATGCCGGGCCATCTCGCGGGCCAGTGACTTGGACAGCGCGATGACGCCGCCCTTGGCGCCGGCGTAGATGGTCTCACCCGCGCTGCCGACGCGTCCGGCATCCGAGGCCAGGTTGATGACGCGGCCGCCCGGCCACGAGTCGTCCTTCGCCGCCTCCACCATGCCGGGCAGGAAGGCGCTCGCCATGTGCACCGGGCCCAGGTAGTTGATGGCCACCACCTTCTCGGCGAATTCGGGTGTGGCGTTGAGGAACTGGTCGGTGCGATCCCAGCCGGCCGCGTTCACGAGGATGTCCGGGACGCCGATCTCGGCCCCGACCGCGTCGCGCAGCGCGTCCACGGAGGCGCGATCGGCGATGTCGACCTTCATCGGATGGATGGCCGGATTGCCCGCGGCCATCTGCTTGGCGGCGTCGAGGTCGAGATCGGCGGCGACGACCGTGGTGCCCTGCTCGGCGAAGGCGAGCGCGATGGCCTTCCCGATGCCGGATGCGGCACCGGTGACGACGGCAATGCTGGTGGAGCTCATGGTTTTCCCTCGTTCGTGATGTCGGAGTGGGTGGGCCGGATCAGATGGCGGCGTACTTGTTGAACTCGGGCATGCGCTTCTCGGAGAAGGCGGTGGCGCCCTCCTGTCCCTCCTCGGTGTGGTGGGTGAACAGGTCGAGAGCGCTCATCGCCAGGTTGGAGAGACCCGCCTGGTGGTCGGTGTCGGCGTTGAAGCTCTGCTTGAGGAACCGGAGGGCGGTCGGTGACTTCTCGGCGATCTCGGCCGCGACCTTCTTCGCCTCGTCCATCAGGTCGGCGGCCGGGACGACCCAGTTGACCAGGCCCCAGCGCTCGGCGGTCTCGGCGTCGTACTGGCGGCACAGGTACCAGATCTCGCGGGCCCGCTTCTCGCCGACGATCCGCGCCAGGAAGGCCGAACCGAACCCGGCGTCGAAGGAACCGACCTTGGGGCCGGACTGTCCGAAGCGTGCGGTGTCCGCGGCGATCGTGAGGTCGCAGAGCACGTGCAGGACGTGGCCGCCGCCGATGGCGAGCCCGTTGACGGCCGCGATGACCGGCTTCGGGATGTCGCGGATCGTCTTGTGCAGGTTGCCGATCTCGAACATGCCGCTCTCGGACGGTCCGTAGTCGCCGGTCTCGGCGCGCTGCTTGACGTCGCCGCCGGTACAGAAGGCCTTGTCGCCCGCGCCGGTCAGGATGACGGCCTGCACCTGCGAGTCGGCCCACGCGCGCTTGAACGCGTGGATCATCTCCTCGACCGTCTGAGCGCGAAAAGCGTTGTAGCGCTGCGGGCGATTCATCGTGATGATCGCGGCATTGCCCTCGACGGTGTAGTCGATGTCCTCGTACTTCTTCTCGGCCATGACGTTTCTCCTCGGTGAGATCGTGCGGGTATGTGACCCGCCTTTCATGATGAATGAACGTACATTCACCCAGCGGCGTGTGTCAAGGCCCACAGGTGAGCGGGACATCGGCGTTGCCTCACACGATGGTCACGAGTGAGCGGATCGAACGCCGGTGGAGACCGATTCGCGCGGCCCCGGCAGAGATTTATCCGGCAGAGATTTATCCGGGCGGGTCGACCGGGATCAGTCGAGACCCCGCTGCGCGGTCCGTGAACCCCGGCGCACGGCGGCGCGCTGGATGAGCATGATCGTCGTGCCCAGAACACCGACGGCCAATCCGACGAGACACACCGCCAGCGCGCGGCCTCCGCCCCATCCGGTGAGGGCCACCACGACGGTTGCGACGAGGAAGGCCGCCATCCCGACGATGATCACCGGTTCCGGTGCGCGCAGCGACGGCGGGAGTTCCGGGATGTCGGATGCGGGAGTCATGCCCTCAGAGTAACTTTCCACTGTGCACAACGATCCCGACTCCGTCTCCGAGCCCGCGACACCGGTCGCCGACTCCGGGACGACCGAACACCGGGGTTCACGCGGCGGGGGCGCCGTGGACCGGTTCTTCAAGATCAGCGAACGTGGTTCGACGGTGTCGCGCGAGGTGCGCGGCGGCCTCGTCACGTTCTTCACGATGGCCTACATCGTCGTCCTGAACCCCATCATCATCGGCGGGCTGCCCGGGTCCGGGAAGAATGAGGACGTCCTGGGCAATGTGCTGCCCATCGTTCAGGTCGCCGCCGTCACCGCGCTGGTCGCCGGCGTCATGTCCATCCTCTTCGGCCTGATCGCCAACTATCCGTTCGCCATCGCGACCGGTCTGGGTATCAACAGTCTGCTCGCGGTCTCCATTGCGCCGCAGGTGAGTTGGCCCGAGGCGATGGGACTGGTGGTCGTCGACGGCATCATCATCGTGCTGCTCGCGGTCACCGGATTCCGGACGGCGGTGTTCAACGCGGTGCCCGCGGAACTGAAGGCGGCGATCGCGGCGGGCATCGGCTGCTTCATCGCGTTCATCGGCTTCGTCGACGCCGGGTTCGTCAAACGCATCCCGGACGCGGCCAACACCACCGTGCCGGTGCAGTTCGGCACCGACAATTCCATCAACACCCTGCCGACGCTGATCTTCGCGCTCGGTGTGCTCCTCATGGGAATCCTGGTGGTGCGCAAGGTGCCCGGCGGCCTGCTCATCGGCATCGTCATCACAACCGTCGTCTCGATCATCCTGGAGTCGGTCCTGGATCTCGGGTCGGGTGTCGAGAACCCGAAGGGCTGGAGCCTCTCGGTGCCCGCCATCCCGGACAGTTTCGGCGGCCTGCCGGATCTGAGCCTGGTGGGCGAGGTCGACCTGTTCGGCGCGTTCACACGCATCGGTGTGCTGTCCGCGTCGGTTCTGGTCTTCGCGCTCGTGCTGTCCAACTTCTTCGACGCCATGGGCACCATGACCGGCCTCGGCAAGGAGGCCGGCCTGGCCGACGAGAAGGGCAACCTGCCGGGCATCGGCAAGGCGCTGGTCGTCGAGGGTGCGGGCGCCATCGCCGGCGGCGTCGGCTCGTCGTCGTCGAACACGGTCTTCGTCGAATCCGCATCCGGTATCGCCGAAGGTGCCCGGACCGGTCTGGCCAACGTGGTGACCGGCGGGTTGTTCCTGGTCGCGATGTTCCTCACGCCGCTGTACAGCGTCGTGCCGCAGGAGGCGGTGGCCCCCGCGCTGGTGATCGTCGGCGCGATGATGATCGGCCAGATCCGCACCGTGGACTTCACGAAGTTCTCGGTGGCGCTGCCGACCTTCCTCACCATCGTCGTCATGCCGTTCACTTATTCGATCGCGAACGGTATCGGCGTCGGCTTCATCAGCTGGGTGATTCTGCAGACTGCGGGCGGAAAAGCCAGGTCAGTGCATCCGCTGCTGTGGATCGTGTCGCTGGTCTTCGTCGCGTACTTCGCGCGCGGTCCGATCGAGCATCTGGTCGGTTAGGGACTTTGGTCCCGACTATCCACTCGGTTGTAGTGCGTGAATGTGGAAGTGAATTACTCTTAGCTGTGTGAACTCAATAGTCTCAGAGGAGACCCTGTCGGGGGAGTTGTCACTCACGATCGTTCGTCTTGCGCGCTGTCTGCGCGGTCGGCGTGCGAGCAAGGTGGTCTCGCTCACCCAGTTGTCCGCCTTGTCCACCCTGCATCAGGAGGGGCCGATGACGCCCGGGGCGCTCGCCGCCGCCGAGCGTGTGCAACCGCCGTCGATGACGCGGGTCATCGCGTCGCTCGCCGACCTGGGCATGATCCGCAGGGAACCGCATCCGACCGACGGCAGGCAGGCGATCGTCACGCTGTCCGAATCCGGCCGCGATGTCGTCCGCGCCGAATACGAGGCCCGCGAGGAATGGCTCAGCGCTCGTCTCGACGAATTCACGGCCGAGGAGCGCGCGGCCCTCACCGCCGCGCTGCCGTTGATGAACCGGATCATCTCGGCCGAAGGACATCCCAACGGCCGTCGCTGAGCGCGACGCTCAGAAGAAGGTCCCCGCGTACGGTGCGTAGTCGGCGGAGAATATCTGCTCGAGCGCGGTGAGTGTCTCCGGACCGTCCGTCCACAGGCGTCCCGCATGCGCGAAGAGCCGGGGCGAACTGCTGCCCAAGAACAGCGAACCGAGCACCGAGATGTCCATGCGGACCGTCGGTTCGGCGTCGGTCGGCGTCACCGTCGCGACGCCGTCGACGATCCGCATCGCGAAGGTGCCGCCACGTCCACGGAACTCGTCGTCGATCTCGAGTATGACCTCGCCGTCGCGTTCGTAGCGCCGCATCTCCAGGGCGCGCCGGACGTCGAGGATGCGCAGCCAGAGCCGGTCGCTCACACCGGTGACCGCCACCGAGCGGTGGTCGGTCAGCTTGGCGCGCAGCGGATCGTCCACCGGGACAGCCGCCGTCACATGGCTCAGCAGATCGAGTCCGATGATGACGCGCCACAGCTCGGTGTGGGCGTCGTCGGTGACGGCGACGAATTCCTCCACCACGGCCGCCGGGGCGTCGCCCGACTGGTCGATGCGGTAGGCGGCGTAGCCGTCGTCGTGCAGCAGGTAGTGCCGGCCGCTCGTCTGTGCGGGCCGCTGCGACTTCCGGTCCGCGAGGATCGGCGCCCACCAGGCATCGGAGCGCCCGAGTGCGCCCGGCCGGGTCGCCGCCCAGCGGGCGTGGATCTCCGGCACGTGCTTGGCGATCTCCTCGGGCGAGGCGTAGTTCACCGATGCGGTTCCGCGATGCGGCCGTTTGCGCATCTTGGCCTTCGCCAGGTTGATCGACAGGTCGCGGGAGAAGGCGGCAGGCCCGAACCCGAAGCGCTCGTAGATCGTGGCCTCACTGGCGGTGAGGATCGCGAACACCTGATCCTCGCGTTCCCACTGATCGAAGAGTTCGGTGATCATCTTCCGCAGGATGCCGCGCCGCCGGTGCGTGGCGGCCACCGATACCCAGGACAAACCGGCCGCGGGGGATTCGACGCCGCCGGGCACGGTCATGGTCATGCGGTAGAACATCGAGACCCCGACGAGCGGGGTGTCCGCGGGACCGTCGTGATCGCGCAGCAGCACGACGTCGGCGTCGTCGACTTTCGACCGCATGTCGGCCTGTTCGGCCTCCGACAGCGGGTCGGTCATCAGGAAGGCGCGCGCGTCGGTCGCGAAGATGTCCGGCCAGTCGGCGTCGGTGGCGCGGGACAGTACGAGAGACGAGTGGGAGGGCTGTGCGTTCGTCACTCGTTCTAGGCTTCCACAGCCGTGACAACGAAACACCCATCGCCCCGGGATTTGTGCCGAATCGTTCACTTGGCAGACTGATTCGGTGAGCACTCTGCAGGTCGAGATCGTCGACATCGACGATCCCGACGACCCGCGCGTCGACGATTTCCGCGATCTGAACTCGGTGGATCGTCGCCCCGACCTTCCGGCCCTGCCCGGCGGCCGCGTCGGGAAGGGCCTGGTGATCGCCGAGGGTGTGCTCGTGGTGCAGCGGATGATCGCGTCCCGGTTCACCCCGCACGCCTTCCTGGGCGTGGAACGGCGGCTGACCGAACTCGGCGACGATCTGACCGATCCGTCGGTTGCGGGGCTCCCGTTCTATCGGGCGAGCGCCGACGTGATGGCGCGGATCGTGGGTTTCCACCTGAACCGGGGGGTGCTCGGGGTGGCGCGGCGACCGGCCGAACTCGAGGTGGCCGACCTGGTCGGGGACGCCCGCACCGTGGCGATCCTGGAGGGCGTCAACGATCACGAGAACATCGGCAGCGTCTTCCGCAACGCGGCCGGACTCGGCGTCGATGCGGTGCTCTTCGGTGCCGGATGTGCCGACCCGCTCTACCGCCGCTGCGTCCGCGTGTCCATGGGGCATGCGCTGCTGGTGCCCTTCGCACGTTTCGAGGACTGGCCGCGTGGCCTGGACATGCTGCGGGACAAGGACTTCCAGCTGATCTCCCTAACCCCCGGGCCCGGCTCCCGGCCGCTGTCGGAGGCGGTCGACGGGGAGCGGGTCGGCTTCCTGGCCGGCGCCGAGGGGCCCGGCCTGTCGGAGGGCGCCATGCGTGCCACCGATGTGCGCGCCCGCATCCCGATGAGTCGCGGCACCGATTCGCTCAACGTCGCCACCGCCGCCGCGATCGCCTTCTATGAACGGGCCCGCTCATCGGGCAGCATGGGGGAATGACCATGACCGGGGGCACCGCGCGGGCGTGGTCGGAGACGGGCCATCCCGATCACGACGTGCCCCGTGAACCCACCCCTTGGACGCTGGGACTGATGGTGACCGCGGCCCTCGCCCTGTTCGCGACGGTGCTGCTGGTGGGGATCTACGAGTTGATCGGCGGCCTGCAGCGATGGCTCGGACTGGGGGCCGTCGCGATCGTCTGCGTCGGCATCGGCTGGACCCTGTGGGATCTGCGGGAACGTCCGGTGTGGCGGTGGATCGTCTGGGGCACGCTGATCGGGCTGCTGGCCGGCGCCGGATCGTCGGTGGCGCTCTTCGTGCTGGGACGCTGAACGGCTCGCGTCAGAAGCCGAAGTACCGGGCGAGCCGCCCGCGGCGCCTGCCCGTGTCCGGGTCGCCGGTGCCGTTCGGGACAGGCGGCTGCGGGGGAGCCGTGACGAGCCCGTTGTTCTCCCGGTACCGGCTCCAATCCTGCTCGCCCGGAACATAATCCGCGGGATGGATGGCGAACGCCGTCACCGGCAGGCGGGTGGGGTCGAGATCGGTCTCGGCCAATGGCGTGGTGAACCGGAACCCCAGCCATTCGCGGTTGGCCTCCTCCGCGATCTGCTGCGGATGAAACGGCAGTGCCATCGGCTCCGGTGCGACCCCGGTGGCGTAACGCAGCGGATGTTCGCCCGCCCAGAACGGCTTCTCGAACGGATATGGCAACCCGAGGTTCTCGTGGATGGCCACCGGATGAGCGGAGAAGGAGCGCCGCAATTCGCCGTTCTCCCACCGCGCGAACACCCCGAGCGATGATTCCGGGTCGGTCACCAGGAGGGTGGCGGCCGCACTCGGGTGGATGGTCGCGAGGGTCCGCGTCAGTGCCGACGGCTCGTCGGTCTCGAAGAGCGAACAGGTGATCACCGCGAGGGGGCCGTACCAGCCGGCGTACACATGTGAATCCTGTGCCGCGGCCGCGGAACTCAGATCCGTATCCGCGATGGGCACCAGGACCCGGTCGCCGTAGATGCCGCCGGCCAGTTTCTGGGCGGCGACGACGTCGTTGGCCGGGTTGTCCGACAACACGCCGATCGGGTCGTCGGTGTCGATGAACCAGACGGTGACTGCGCGAGCCGACACGTCGTCAGTTGCTGCCGTTGCTTCGGACGCCGAGCAGGACGTCTTCCCATGCGGGGACGGCGGGCTTGCGCGACTTGCGGCGCGACTTCGGTGCCGGTGCCGAGTCGCGATCGTCGGCGGGCGCACCCGTGGTGTCCGGGGCCGACGACGCATCGGAGGAGGCCTGCTGCCGATCCGACGGATGGGACTCGGTGGGCACCTCCGGCGCGGGCGGCGGGCCGCTCGGAGCCGGACTCCACGCCCGGCCCTCGACGACCTCGCTGCCCGGACGGGCCGCGTTGTCGCCCGGATGGGCTTCGGCGTGCGGGGTGGTCACCCGGTCGATCCCACGGGCGACCTGTTCGGGCGGTCCGGCCGGTTCGTCGTACTCGGGTGTATCGAAGTCGGGCGCATCGAAATCGAAGGCCGGGGTGCCGTATTCGTCATGGGTCGGCGGAATCGAGCCGTTCCGGACACGCTGCGCGTCGATCAGCCGGTCGGCGTCGACGGTCACCGAATCGACGGTGCGTCCGTCGCCGCGGTTCGTGGCGGGCGCGTTGGTGGGCACCGGTGCGAGTTCGGGTGCGGCCACCGAGGCGAGCCGCCGGCGCGGGACGATGGCCTCCGGGTGGATCAGTTCGTCGGCGAGATCGTCGAGGGCATCGGCGGTGCCGCCGTGACCGCCCGGCAGATAGCGCCAGTGCGCGTGATTGTCGGTGCGGCCGACGTGCCAGCTGACCTGGACCACCCAGTAGCCGTCGTCGCCCTTCCAGGCATCCCACTCGGCATCGCGCTGCGGCTGTCCGAGCGCGTGCAGCGACTCGGCGACCATCTCGCCGAGCGTCGCCACGGCCGGTCCGTCCTCGCGGATCGGGTGGGCCATCGCGGCGAGTTCGGCGGCACGGGACCGTTCGAGCAGTACCGGGTGGGCGAAGCGCTCGATCTTGTCGACCGGGACCCCGGCCGCGGCCGCGACCTCGGCGACACTGGCGCCGGCGCGGATGCGTGCCTGGATCTCGCGGGGGCGCAGGGAACTCTCCATATCGATCTCGATCTGACCGAGGCGGGAGATGTCGCCGCGTGCGGCCGCGCGGAGTCGTTCGTCGGCGGCGATCCGGTACTTCTCGCCGGACTCCGGATCCCGGCAGATCACCTGGGTGCCGTCGGCCTCCACACCGACGACGTGTAGCTCACGCATCTGCGCCTCCTCCAGTGATCTCGAGTGCGGGCATTGGGGTCAGGGTAGACCAGCCCGCCCGCATTCCAGCGTCGGACACGCGGCATAACCGCAGATCAGCAACGTTGTTGCGGGTGCGGCCACAGGTGATGGTGTGGCACCTGTGGCCCCTGTGATCAGGGTACCGGAGGGGCCGGTGGTGCCGGGCTCCCGTGCGGCGGACAGGGTGATCTCGATACGCCTCCTCGCCTGGCGGCTCGGTGGCTACTCGATCAGCGGGAGACGGCTCAGAGCTTGCCGACGACGTAATCGATGCACTGCGTCAGGCGGGTGACGTCCTCCGGCTCGATCGCCGGGAACATGCCGATACGCAGCTGGTTGCGGCCCAGCTTGCGGTACGGCTCGGTGTCGACCACTCCGTTGGCGCGCAGGGTCTTCGCGACCGCGGCGGCGTCGACGTCGTCGGCGAAGTCGATGGTGCCGACGACCTGGCTGCGCAGCGCCGGATCGGTGACGAACGGGGTGGCGAACTCGCTCGCCTCGGCCCACTCGTACAGGCGGCTGCTGCTGTCCGCGGTCCGCGCGGTGCACCAGTCCAGGCCACCGTTGCCGAGCATCCACTGGATCTGGTTGTCCAGCAACAACAGTGACGCCAGCGCCGGGGTGTTGTAGGTCTGGTTCTTGCTCGAGTTGTCGACGGCGGTCGGCAGCGACAGGAACTCGGGGCACCAGCGATCGGTCTGGGCGATCTGCGCGATCCGGTCGAGGGCCTTCGGGCTCATCAGGGCCAGCCACAGGCCGCCGTCGGAGGCGAAGGACTTCTGCGGTGCGAAGTAGTAGACGTCGGTATCGGCGACGTTCACCGGGAGGCCGCCTGCACCGGAGGTGGCGTCGATGGCGATGAGTGCGTCGTCGGCGCCCTCGGGAC
The DNA here is from genome assembly GCF_059427765.1 of Gordonia sp. B8661-1. NCBI lineage: Bacteria > Bacillati > Actinomycetota > Actinomycetes > Mycobacteriales > Gordoniaceae > Gordonia > Gordonia sp. B8661-1. Next base: position 580,601 of record NZ_JCAHRL010000001.1, on the reverse strand, counting down.
GGACGACGGGCACGGCCACGCCGGTCGAGGTCTCGTTGTGGGCCCAGCCGATCAGGTCGACGCCACCGAAGTCGTCGGCGGTCAGGGCCGCGGGATCGGGCGCCGTTCCCGGATCGGTGGAGATGACCGCGGGCGAATCGAGGAACGGGGCCTTCTTGGCAACCGTCGCGAACTTCGAGCTGAATTCGCCGTAGGTGAGGTGCAGCGAGCGCCGCTGGATGAGGCCGAAGGCCGCCGCATCCCAGAACGCCGTGGTGCCACCGTTGGACAGCACCACCTCGTAGCCCTCGGGCAGCGAGAACAAGTCGGCGAGGCCCTCGCGGATCGAGCCCACGACATTCTTCACCGGGGCCTGGCGGTGGCTGGTGCCGAACACCGACGCGCCGGTGTCGACGAGGGACTGCAACTGTTCGGGGCGGACCTTCGACGGACCGCAGCCGAAGCGGCCGTCCGACGGCAGGAGGTCGGCGGGAATCGTGATGGCAGCGGTGGGTTCGCTCATGGTCGCCAATTCTAAGGCTGTGAGGGCGGCCACTACAGTCACGGCCCCGCGTCGGCGATGGCTCTGGACATCGACTGAACAAGCGTTTAACGTACTGAACGTGCGTTTAACGGATAACTCCGATGATCTCGCCGACGACCGGTCGACCCGTGCGCGGTTACGTGACACGGCGATCGAGGTCTTCGCGCGTGATGGTTTCGGCGCCACGGTGCGGACGATCGCGGAGGCCGCGGCGGTGAGTCCCGGCCTGGTCATCCACCACTTCGGCTCGAAAGCCGCGTTGCGCGCCGAATGTGACGACCATGTCCTCGCGCTGACCAAGCAGGCGAACCGCGACAAACTCGACGACGCCGCGGGTACCGGCGGATGGTCGGGAATTCTCACGATGGCCGACGGTGTCGAGTCGGAGGGGCCGCGGATCGTCTACCTGATCCGCAGCCTGCAGAGTGGCGGGGACATGGCTCGCCGGTTGCTGGAGCACGTGGCGGCCGACACCGAGGAGATCCTGCGCGCCGGAGTCGACGACGGCACGATCCGCCCGTCGATCGACGAGACCGCCCGTGCCCGATACCTGGTCGCGCAATCGCTGGGTGCGATTCTCGTCGACCTCGTCATGCATCCGCCCGCAGATTGGTCGGATGCGGGGGCCATCGTGCGCGACACCGTCGAACGCACCATGGTGCCCGCCTCGGAGATGGCGGTCCACGGCGTGATGGCCGACGACTCTCTGCTGACAGCTGTGCTGGATTACCGAAAGGACCAAGATGCTGAGCGTGGTTGACACGACGAAAGATGATGTGGTGATCGATGTTTCGGGATTACGGAAACGGTTCGGTTCGTTCACCGCACTCGACGGCCTGGACCTGCGGGTGCATGCCGGTGAGGTGGCCGGATTTCTCGGCCCCAACGGAGCGGGGAAGTCCACCGCGATCCGGATCCTGTTGGGCACCTACCGGTTCGACGGTGGTACCGCGCGGGTCTTCGGCAAGGATCCGCTGGCCGATGCCGTCGCGATCCATCGAAGGCTCGCCTATGTGCCAGGCGACGTGAATCTGTGGCCTCAATTGACCGGCGGAGAATGCGTCGATCTGCTGCTGTCGCTGCGAGGGCGACGGACCGAAGCCGCCACGGCGAAGGCCGAACTCATCGAACGCTTCGAACTGGACCCGACCAAGAAGTCGTCGACCTACTCGAAGGGCAACCGGCAGAAGGTGGCCCTCATCGCGGCATTGTGTACCGATGTCGATCTGCTGATCCTCGACGAGCCGACGTCCGGACTCGACCCGCTCATGACGAGCGTCTTCGTCTCGTGCGTCCGCGAACGAGCCGAAGCCGGTGCGGCCGTGCTGATGTCGAGCCATCTGCTGTCCGAGGTGGAACAGCTGTGCGAGACGGTGACCATCATCCGGTCCGGCCGGACGGTGCAGTCCGGTTCCCTCGCCGAACTGCGGCACCTGCGGCGCTCCCGGGTCACGGTGACGTGCGCCGGTGATGTGGCGGACCTGGCGTCGGTGCCCGGCGTGTACGACTTCGTCGCAGACGGACCGTCGGCGACGTTCACCGTCGACGACACCGGCCTGACCGCGTTGACGCGTGCCCTCGCCGGCCGCGAGGTGCGCTCCCTGTCCGTGGAACCGCCGAGCCTGGAAGAGCTGTTCATGCACGTCTACTCGGACGAGCCGGAAGCCGCATCGATCGCCGGGGTGCCGCGATGACCGCCGCAGTCCTCGATACGAGGCCCATGCAGTCGACATCGCCGGTGGCCGAACAGTTCACCGGAACCGGTGTCCTGATCCGGCTGATGATGCGGCGCGAACGACTCGTCGCGCTGGTGACCCTCGCGGTGTTCGTGCTGCTCAATATGTCGACCGCGGCCTCCATCAACAGTATGTATCCCACGGCCACGCAGCGCGCCGACGCCGCAGGCGGGCTGGGCGGCAATGCGGCCTTCCGATTCCTGTTGGGCCCCTTGACGAATACCGAATCCGCAGCCGCGATGACGTTGTGGCGTGCCGGACTGTTCATGGTTGTCGCGCTGGCGGTGTGTGCCGTGCTCCTGGTGGTGCGCCAGACCCGCAAGGAGGAAGAACTCGGCCGCGCGGAACTGGTGCGGGCCGCGGTCGTCGGCCCACTGGCGCCCATCGCCGCGGCGACCGTGGTCGTCGTCGTGTTCAGTGTCCTGGTGGGGCTCGGCATGTCGCTGGTGCTCTACCCGATGGGCGCCGACACCGTCGATGTGGCAGCGGTTTTCGCGCAGTACACGACGACCGCCCTCGCGGCGGCCGGTATCGCCCTGGTGACCGCGCAGGTCGCGAAGACCTCGCACATCGCGAACCTGACGGCGGCATCGGTGGTTCTCGTCGGCTACCTGCTGCGCGGTGCGGCCGACGCGACCGACGGCTGGGACTGGCTCCGGTGGATCACCCCGATGGGGTGGGCGCAACTGATCGATCCGATGGGCGCCAACAACTTCTGGTACGCGCTGGCCTCCCTCGGGGTCTTCGTCGGTGGTTGTGTGGTGGCCGGAATCCTGGTGACCCGGCGCGATCTGGGGGCGGGGCTGATCGCTCCCCGGCCCGGACCGGCATCGAGTACACGACTGTCCTCGCTGGGTGCCGTGATCAGCAGGCTGACGATGCCGTTGCTGAGTTCCTGGGTCTCCGGTGTGGTGGTGTACGGGTTGATCGTCGGATTCATGCAACCGTCCATCGACGATCTGACACAGGGCAACGAGCAGATGGACAAGATCCTGCGGCAGTCGGGGGTGCAGGGCAGCTTGTCGACACTGTTCGGGATCACGATCCTGGCGTTCTTCGCGGTGGCCGCCTCCGCGTGGGCGGTGAACGTGGCGACGCGCATGCGGTCCGAGGAACATGATGCGCGGGCCGAAATGCTGCTCGCCACACCGATTTCGCGAACCCGGTATTTCCTCACCTATGTCGCGATGGTGATGGTCGGCGTGGTGGTGCTGATGATCCTGTCGGCTCTGGCCATCGGGGTCGGGAATGGTCTCGCCGGTGGCGACTGGTCGTCGGTGGGCGACTCGCTCGCCACGGCGCTCGCGCAGATCCCGGCGGCACTCGCGATGTCGTCGATCGCGTTGCTGCTGTACGGTTTCCGTCCCGCGCTGGTTCCGGTCGGCTGGTTGCTGGTGATCGCGGCGCTGTTCCTCGGTCCGATGTCGGGCATGTTCGACCTGCCGGGGTGGGTTCGCGATCTGTCGCCGTTCACGCACAGTCCCGCCGTCCCGGTGGCGCCGATGAACTGGACGCCGGTGCTGATCCTGCTGGTGATCGCGGTGATGCTGACACTCGGCGGCCTGCTCGGCTTCCGCAGACGCGACATGCACTGATCGCCCACACAAATTTCACGTGTGAGGCCCTCCGACCGGATAATCCGGTCGGAGGGCCTCACACGTGAAATTTGTGTGGGAGAACGGGTTCCGGTGCTACCAGGTCGGAGTCCCGTACGGGCCGCTCGCGGGTGGTGGAGCAAACCACGCACGTGCGGCGTCCTGAGCCCACAGCAGGACCGGCACCGCGATGGTCGCGACCACCCCGATACAGGTGAACACCAGCAACACCGCGGCGATCGTCGCGAGCACCGGCACGGTGCGGGAACGCATGGTGAGCAACAGAATTCCGGTGATCACCGCGGCCAGCGCGGCCAGCAGAACGAGGGCGACGCCGATCATCTGGCCCGCGGCATACATGCCTTCGCCCATCGGACTGCGTGGCGCGACGAGACGCAGCAGCCCGACGAGGACCCCCATCACGATCAGGACCACCGCGGCGGCGATGACTGATCCGGGCCGCTTGTCCGGTACGGGGGGCTGCATCGGATAACCCGGCATCGGATAACCCTGCGGCGGTGCGCCGTAGGAGGGCCCGCCCGCGTAGGGATACGTGCCCGGTGGCGCCGGGTGATACGGCGACGATCCGTACGGGGGAGTGCCGTGGCCGGGCCGACCGGCGGGATCATGGGGATGGGTCACGGCATCTCCGGTGCGTCGGGTCGGGGCGTCGTGGCACGGCGCGTGGTCAGGAAATGATCACCGCGACGGTACCGGTGCGGGGATGCCGTCGTCAGTCCGCTGTTCGAATGCTTGGCATCTCCGGGGGTGTGAACGGGTGTGCTGAAACGTGTTCAGCGGCCCGCCGGTGTCACCGACGACCAGCCGTCGACATCCTCGGGTCGTCGGGGCGCGGGGCCGGTGTAGATGGCCGCCGGCCGGACCAGCTTGCCCAGACGCTTCTGCTCCAGGATGTGGGCACACCAGCCGGCGGTGCGGCCACAGGTGAACATCGCGGGCATCATGTGCGGCGGTACCTCCGCGAAGTCCAGGATCACGGCCGCCCAGAACTCGACGTTGGTCTCGATCGCCCGGTCCGGCCGTCGCTCGCGGAGCTCGGTCAGCGCGGCCTGCTCGAGGGCGGCGGCGACCTCGTAGCGCGGCGCGTCGAGTTCCTGTGCGGTGCGGCGCAGCACCCGGGCACGCGGATCCTCGGCCCGGTACACGCGGTGCCCGAAGCCCATGAGCTTCTCCTTGCGATCCAGGATGCCCTTGACGAGGCCGCGCGGGTCGTCGGTGCGTTCGACCTCCTCGATCATCGGCAGCACCCGGGCCGGCGCACCGCCGTGCAGCGGCCCGGACATGGCGCCGATGGCCCCGGACAGGGACGCGGCGACGTCGGCGCCGGTGGAGGCGATGACGCGGGCGGTGAAGGTGGAGGCGTTCATGCCGTGTTCGGCGGCGCTCACCCAGTAGGCGTCGATGGCGCGGATGTGTCGCGGGTCGGGCTCGCCCTTCCATCGGGTCATGAACCGGCCGGTGACGGTCTCGCATTCGTCGATGCGCTGCTGCGGTACCGCGGGCTGATGGATGCCGCGCGCGGACTGCGCCACGTACGAGAGGGCCATCACCGAGGCGCGGGCCAGGTTGTCGCGGGCGGTGGCGTCATCGATGTCGAGCAGCGGCTCATAACCCCAGATGGGGGCCAGCATCGCGAGTGCGGCCTGGACGTCGACGCGGACGTCGCCGGTGTGGATCGGGAGGGGGAAGGGCTCGGCGGGCGGCAGACCGTCGCCGAATTTGCCGTCCACCAGCAGTGCCCACACGTCGGCGAAGGTCACGTGGTTCTCGACCAGATCCTCGATGTCGACGCCGCGGTACCGGAGGTTGCCGCCGTTCTTGTCGGGCTCGGCGATGTCGGTGGTGAAGGCCACCACGCCCTCGAGCCCGGGGACGAAATCCTCCGGAACGTTGTTCGCCATGGTGGTCCTCTCGACACGTCGACGTGCCGTGCGCGGCCGCGCACCGCATCTTCTCGATTAGGACTTTAGGTCAGTGCACCGTTCCGGGTATACCGGGGAGTAATACCAGGCCGCCGGGTAGCCTCACGCAGGTGGTGGACGAACCTATTGACCTGCCGAATATGCGGGTCGGATATGGCGGCGGGATCCCGCCGAACATCGGCGAGGGCGACCGGGAGGCGGGTGCCGACGGCGTGCGCGAGAACCTCGATCCGAGCTGGCTGCGCGGCGACCCGCCGTGGCTCGACCTGTTCACCGTGTGGCTGCGCGAGGGCATCGACGCGCACATCCCGGAACCCAACGCCATGGTGCTCGGTACCGTTGACGCCGATGGCGCACCCGCCACCCGCACCGTGCTGTGCAAGGGCATCGATGCCGCCGGGATCATCTTCTTCACCGGCTACCACTCCGACAAGGGCAAGCAGATCGCCGCGAATCCCCGTGCATCCGTGACGTTTCCGTGGATCGCGCTGGAACGTCAGGTGCATTTCCGCGGTCACATCGAGCACGTCAGTCCGGAGGAGACGAGTTCGTACTGGCACAACCGTCCGCGCGGCTCCCAGCTGTCCGGGTACGCGTCGGAGCAGTCGCAGCCGATCGGCAGCCGCGCCGACCTCGAGGCACGTGCCGCGGAGGTCGCCGAGCGCTTCGGCGGCTTCGACGACGGTGAGGACGTTCCGGTGCCGGACGACTGGGGCGGCTATCGCCTCGTTCCCGAGGTCGTCGAGTTCTGGCAGGGCCGCGCCAACCGCCTCCACAACCGCGTCCGCCTCACCCACACCGACAACGGGTGGCAGGCCGAACGCCTGCAACCCTGACGCGGGTCATCGCCGAATCAGGGACTGAGGCGCGTTTCGAAGCTGTACCGAGCGAGTCCCGAACATCCCGGCGAGCGCGATCGCGAGAGCCACTTCTTGTGGCAGAAGCTCACCGTTCCATGAGGGTGGGATATCGATGTCCACGCATCCGTCGGTGCGGCGGGAGACGCGGAGGGGAAGTTCCTCCGCCCGAACGCCGCGGTATGCGCGCATCGAGGATGCGACGGTTGCGTCGTTCGGAGCGCGCAAGAGCAGAGCATTGCCGGTTGCATCGACGACGACGAGTTGATGTTGTGCGGTGCTACCGGCCGATCGGCTGACGGCGACGAGATGTGCGGGGCTGTCGCCGACGGTGATCATCGTCCCCGTGACCTGCACGGTGGGGATGTGCTGACCGCGCACCACGATCATCGGCTGGTTCGCCGGCTGGTCGATGAAGATCTCGCCGAGCCGCGGGAGCACGACGGAAGACGTACGGCCGCCGGAGGATTGGCCGATTATCGACGCGGAGTATGTCGTGAGTGCGCCCGTCCATTTGTTGGGTACCTGGCGCAGCGGTGGTGGATAGCCGAGTAGTGCGGCGATGTCGGGCCGGTAGCGCCACATGACCCGAGTGACCTCGGACTGTATGCCCGTGTGTACGAAAGCCCCGGGATCGATGCTCACGCGGGTGGGTGGCCCCTCGGAATGTGGCACCCGGCCAACAACTCTGAGGTACGAGGCGCCGAGCACCTTGCTGATCCCCCGGCCGGTGATGGAGGGCCGGGGAAGAGACGGAAGGTTCAGGCGGGCGGCCTGGGATGCGGGCATCGGCTCAAGGGTGATGTCCCGCATTTCGGTCCACGGAAGGAAGTCCGTCCGTGTGCTGTCGGTGACGATGAGACCTGCCGATGTGACGGCGAGGTGTGGTCCCATCCACCGTGTCTGCCGGGGCGGAAGACCCACCGCTGTGAAGAACGCAGTCATTACCGGCCGCAGAGCAAGGAGGACGACGACCACTATCCCCAGTGCGAGGAATAGTGCGCCGGTATCCATCGAGAGATAGAAGTTCATCACGGCAAACGTCACCGCGATGATCAGTAGACCGGTCGCGAGTTTCCGAAGGTATCCGCCGACTGACGTCAGAGAGGATTCGGCAAACCATTCGACCTCGGCCACGCCGTTCGGTGGCGTCGGTGGAATGCGGGGCGGGGGCGGCGTATCCGCCGCGTCCGGCAGCGATGCGACGCTCCGACGCAGGGTCCGAAGTATCTGGCGGTAGTTGCTGGTCTCCGTGAACAGTGCAATATCGACGGTCACCCGCTGGGATGGCAGCCCACTCATCTGCGACCACTCTCCGATCGGCCGGTTGCGGAATCGGTGAGGCCGAACGCAACCCTGTCCGGTGAACTCGCTCGCCCATGTACGCGGATCGGAGGCCGCGAGTTCGTCGTTGGGCAGGCGCAGCGATGCCGGTACCGTCCGGACCCCCGACCATGGCAGGAATGTCGTCCGCTCCGGTTCGTCCAGGATGAGGCCGTAACTGGTGATGGCCAGGTGACGACCGAGCGCGCGCATCCGGTCCAGCGGTAGTCGCGTGACGCGGGCCGTCAACCAGACGAGCTCATCCCGGCCGAGCCACCAGCCACCGACGAGAGTCCAGACCGCGGCCAGAGGGAGCAGCTCGCGGGCATCCACCTCATCATTCACGTAGCCCAGCACGAAGAAGACGGTGACCGTGGACAATGCAATCGCGATGAGGCCGAACGGATGTCGTAGACGAGACGTGATGTAGGCGTTCTTCCTCAGGTCTACGTTGGTCGACGCGGTTGTCGGGCGGCCTTGAGCGTTGGTCGCCGCCACGATCGTGTCCTGCCGGACTCCGGACAAGCTCGGAGAATCGGAGGCGGTACCCAGTTCCGCGCCAATGCCGGCAGCCAGATGGGGGAGTTGCGTACCGATGGCGGCGATGACCGTGGCGATGTCTTTCTCGAGGGCGAACTCATGTAGTGGAATCGTGACGGTCCCCGGTTGACCCGCGACACTATCGGCCCAGATTGCCGATCGCCGTATCATACTCCGGCGCTTGATGATCCGTCCCGCAGAGCGGATCGCCGCCGCGCTTTCGCCGGGATAGGCGGCCTCCGCTGGTTGCGACGTTTCGCCACCGGCCGCCGCCGCACCGAGATCACCCCATGAGGCGAAGGAAGTTGTTCGCGGCCCCTCTACGATCACACCGTCACTAGTCACCGCGAGCACACCGCCGAAGAGACGCACCTGCCCGGGCTGCGGTTTCCGCCCGCTGGTCACCAGCGACCAGGCGGACAGGGCAATTGCCGTCGCGATCACCGTCACCACGAGCACCAGGCCGGGAACCACGTAGGAAGTCACGAACATCAGGACGTAGCCGACCACCAGCGCTGTCACGCCGATACCGACGAGTGTCAGCAGGAGGCCGAACGACGACGACCGGATCGACGCCAGGTAATGGTTTCTTTCCGTCGGCTGTTTTCTCACAACGGCTGTTTTCTCACAACGACAGGTTTGTCGGGTATCCGGCGTTGTCCGGCCGCTCGGAAGGCGACGCACACCGTTCGGCCGGCTCTGCCGCTCGTTCGGTGCGGGATTCCGTTGAGATCAGGCCGAACAATGCCCCCACGGGATCACGAAGCAGCACGGTGTGCCCGATAGGCAGTGTGAGGATGTCGGTGAGGCAGGTGCCACCCAGATCTTCGGCCCGCGCGATCGTCGAATCGAGGCCGGACACTCGAAAGTAGACCCGCCAATACGGTTGGACGTCGGCTGCGATTGCGCCGGCGATGGGACCCACATCGGCGCGGGCGAACACGCGATAGGGTGCGTCGTCGCCGCCGACCGAGGTCGGTTCGCAATCGAAGAGCTCACAGTAAAAACGTGCAACCGCTGCCGTTCGCGGCGTCACGAGTTCGAACCAGGCCGGCGTGGTATCGATTCCGGTACGAAAGTGGGGAATCGAACCGCCTTCCCACAAACTGAACGTCGCACCCGCGGGATCGCAGATCGTTGCCACCGTGGCGATTCCATCCCCGTACGCAGTCGGCGCCAGAAGCAGTCCACCGCCCTCCGGTGCCTCGGAGCTGAGTCGCTCGAAACTGTCGATCCCGAAGTACGGGTGCCAGTAGGCGCCGGTACCGTCCCCCGAATCGCGCACCTCTGCCACGCCACACACCGGTAGCCCGTCGACGAGGCCGATAGTGCCCTCTTCGACGAAAGTCCAACCAAGGAGCTCGCCGTAGAACTTGCGCATGGCCTCCGAGGAGGCCGAAGTGTGGTCGACCCAGCTTGGTGCACCGCGCGTCGCGGTCGTAGTCGTCATGCTCACCTCATTCCTAGCGAGGGCGGCTCGGTGACACTACGCCGCTGTCACTGCCCGGTACCCACGTCGGAGCCTCACCGGACTGCGTGGTGTCGACCGGCGGGATGTACGGTTTCGCCTGGACAGTCGGCTCTGACTGCTCGGGGACGTACGGTCCTTTTTCGATTGTCGCCTCGGAACGATCCGGAAAGTACGGCTCGGCATGGACATTGGGGTTGGGGAAGAGGGGAGGTGACTCTGACGGGCGCCGGTTGTCCCAGGAGTCCCAGCGGCTGATGCCCTCGTCGACGGCAGTGGGCCTGCCATCGACCTCGCGTGAGAACTTGTCGCCGATCCAGCTACTAGTAGAACTCGCGGCATCCCATGTCCCCCAACGGGAGAGCATGTCTCCGGCGAATTTGCTGCCGGTCGCGGTAGATAGGCCGTTCGTCAGAGGTCCACCGATCGGTGAGAGAACGAGACTGGCCATTCCACTCGTCAGTCCTGCCGAAGCTATCTTGCCGAGATCGAAGTCTTCGCCACCGATCACCGCGGCGACGTACTGATTCTGAAGCTCGCGACCCGCACCGATTGCCGTATCAATACCGGCCGTGGCCGCGGCGCCCTTTGCAAAGTTCTTCAATCCGCGAGTCATGATGCGTTTCATCACCTGACGCGCGACCGCCTCTTTGATGGCGCGAATGGCCATACGTCGCATCAGCATCATGCGGACTCGCGAGATGGCTATCCGTGCCGTGATTTGCATGGGGCCCCCGGCGTTCCCGAAGAACATCGAGACGATGATCGCGGCCACCGTGACGGCCAACTCGGCACACTCGATGATGAAGAGAATCTTCAGCGTGAGAACTTGATTGGACATCGTGGACGAGGCTGAGGCCAGTGCGTCGGCCTCCTCGATCATCTTCTCGAGCGACTTCTCACCCTCGAAGAAGGTACGTAGATGTTCGCGAAGGGCTTCCTGCGTGTCGCCTTCGAACGTACCGAGCACGCCGTGCGACAGCCCTTCGAGTTCGTCGCCGATGCCTTGCACGGCTTGTCCGTACGTCTTCCAGTGCTCAGCCAAGCGGTCGAGGGCTGTTTCGTCGCCTTCCGGCCAATTCATGCCCACCCACGAGAGCGGTTCGGCGATATAACCAGGACATTCGATTCCCATTGTGTACCGGCCCTACTTCGACGGGGTGATCGTCGCCGATGCCTCGGACGTGAGTTGGATCCTGTTGATCCCTTCGATTGTCGCGAATCCCCGGGCGGCCTGTTCGACGATATTGCCAACGGTCAGAAGGCGATGACGGTGAGTTTCACCATTGTCCTGCACGGCCTCCGACTGCGGAAGATACTTCTCCGAGAACGCATTTCCTTCGTCGTCGCCGCCCCAGGGGGTGCCTTCGCCCTCGATCGACTGCGCCAGTGTGGTGTTCGCCTGCTCAAGGCGTCCGGCCAGGACATGGAAGCGGCTCGCGTAGCTGCCCAGCTGTTCGATGTCGCCACCGGTTACCCCGCTCGTCATCGCTTTCCCTTCCTGGTCGTTGTGTTTGTACGTCGGTTGCCTACCACGCCTGGTCGCGGAAGGATGAACGCGGTTCCTCCCGCTCCTGGAGATTCTCGTAGTAGTCCGTGGAAGCGCTTGTCGGTGTTGGTATCTCGAGATTCTCGTAGTGCTGGTCGTCGGCTGTGGCCTCCTGGGGTGGAGGCGATGTGACCATCCCGTCCAAAAGACTGCCGACCTCGGGTAAACCGTCTATCACATCGGAAGCGGAAGGAAGGTCTCCCAGTCCCCGATTGATCGGACGCCAGACCTCGGCGGTCTTCTCCGCGACATCCCGTGCGGCGCGCTGAGTGGCGGCCGTGATGGCCGACGCAAGTTGCCGGGCGGTTACCCTGTCGAGGAGGTCTTCCGCAATGTCGGTCCGGGTCACGATGCCTCTCATGTTCACCGTGACGGAAAGTCGTCCATCGAACTCGCTCGCGGTGGATGTGAGGTGCGTGGCCTTCGCTTGCGCGTCCGCGATACTCTCCCGGAGGGCATCGACGTTGCGCAGCAGGGCGTCGACATCATCCTGATTACGTGGTAGCTCCATCGGAGCGTTCTCCCTCCTCAGGCCAAGACGAAAATTTCGGCCGAAAACGCACAATGCGCTCATCACGGTAGCAATCCGTGCGCGGGCCGGAAGCCGGACGAGCGCCGACGCGATCGCCCGCGATGCAGACAGGATTCCAGACTCCACATAGCGGCTGGTGAGGAGGTTCGTGGCGCGCCGAGGGGCGAACACGCCGGTAGCCCTCTCGAGAAGGATTCATTCAGAAGACCGACAAGAGTTCGTCCACAAACAGCGCGCGACCATCTGATCTCCGTGGAGGCCGGGCCACGCACGTCGCCTAGACTCGTCCGAGTGCCACGTCTCCTGGCCGATACGACTCCGCTGCGCTATCCGGATTTCCGGCGGCTGTGGGTCGCCAACATCATCACCGTGATCGGTGCCCAGCTCACCGTGGTCGCGGTGCCCGCGCAGATCTATGCCGACACGGGTAGTTCGGCGTACGTGGGTCTGACGGGTGTGTTCGGGCTGGGGCCGCTGATCGTCTTCGGGCTCTGGGGTGGCGCGCTCGCGGACATCTTCGACCGGCGGACGATCCTCGTCGTCACGACGACCGGCCTGATCGTGTGCAGCGGCATCTTCTGGCTCCAGGCCGCGATGAATGTCCGGAATGTCTGGCTTCTGTTGTGTGTCTTCGCATTACAGCAAGCATTCTTCGCGGTGAATCAGCCGACGCGGACCGCGATCCTGCCCCGGCTGGTGCCGACGACGGATCTGCCCGCGGCGAATTCGTTGAACATGACGGTGATGCAGGCGGGTGCGATCGCCGGCCCGCTCGTCGGTGGGGTCCTCATTCCGGTCCTGGGCTATTCGTGGCTCTACCTCATTGACACCATCTGCCTGTTCGCGACGCTGTGGGCGGTCATCAAGCTGCCGTCGCTCACACCCGAACGCGCGGCCGGCGACGAACGGCGGGTTGCCGGGATCCGTTCCGTGCTCGACGGGTTCGCCTATCTGCGCCTGCACCCGGTGCTGCTGATGAGTTTCGTCGTCGACCTGATCGCGATGGTGTTCGGCATGCCGCGCGCACTGTTCCCGCAGATGGCCGCCGAGAGCTTCGGCGGACCGCAGGAGGGCGGGACGGTCTTCGCGCTCCTGTTCGCCGCGATCCCGCTCGGCGCCGTCATCGGCGGCGTGTTCTCGGGATGGGTGACCCGCGTCCGGCGACAAGGGCTCGCGGTGATCGTGTGCATCCTCATCTGGGGTGGCGCCATCGCGGTCGCCGGATTCGCGCTGTTCTTCGCACACGGCACCGCGCTACCGGTCCTGCCCATCGTCGTGATCGCGCTGATGGTGGGCGGCGCGGCCGACATGGCGCCGGCGGCCTTCCGGCAGACCATGCTGCAGTCGGTGGCCACCGACGAGATGCGTGGCCGGCTCCAGGGCGTGTTCATCGTGGTCGTCGCGGGTGGGCCGCGGATCGCCGACGTCGCGCACGGTGCCGCCGCCGCGACGGTCGGTACGGCCGTGGCCACCGCGGGCGGCGGTATCGGTGTCATCGTGCTGACAGTCCTTGCGGCACTCGCGGTTCCGGCGTTCGTCCGCTACCGGGTCGGACGCGTCAGTCCGCCCGGGGCTCGATGACGAACACCACACGTTCCTCGTCGCGCGGGTAGGGCACGTCGACGTACGTGGCGACGAGCCGATCGATGATCGTCCACGCCTCCTCGCCGACGATCCGGTCGATGCAACGCCCACGAATGACGACCGGCCGGAACGGATCGTCGCGCGGGGCTATCGAGAGGGCGACGCGGGGTTCGCGCCGGATGTTGCGTGCCTTGCGGGTGCCGGGCCCGGTGAAGAACACGACGTGGTCGTCGCGGGTGCCGACGTACACCGGGGTGGAATGAGGAGAGCCGTCCGGGAGGACGGTCGCGAGGTGTGCCAGGTTCGCCCCGTCGAGCACGGCGCGGGCACGGTCGTCGAGCATGGGTGTCTCCGATCGGTCGATGGGGGGTGCGGGGCGACGATCAGCGCGGGTTGTCGTGCCGCCAGGCCACGTAGTCACCGATCGCGGCCGGGAGGTCATAGGCCGGGATGAAGCCGGTGGCGCGCTGGAGTCGGGAGATGTCGAGATACGGAAGGTCAGGCGCGGTGTCGGGCGTCCCGCGGACGGTCACCGACGCCCCGGGGACCGCCGACTCGATGGCCGCGGCGAGGTCGGCGTTGGTGATCGCCGTACCGCTGGACACGTTGTACGTGTCGTGGTCGAGTAGGTCGGCGGTCATCAGAAGAGCGATCGCCCGGCCCGCGTCGGGCGCGTAACAGAAATCGCCTCCCGCCGCGGCGTCGAGCGGACCGGCGTGTTCGCCTCTCAGAACCGCGCTCACGAGGGGCGGCACGGCGTTGAACGGGGACTCCGGATCCATGAGCGGACCCCATGTGCTGCCGATCCGGAGGACGATCGGCTGGACTCCGGTCCCCGCGAGGGCGTTGGTGGTCAACGGTTCGACCGCCTTCTTGAACGCGATGATCGGATGCGGTGCGGCGACCGCGGGCAGGTCCAGGTCTTCGTGCCAGGGGATCTCCGGACGGCCGAGGTAGGCGCCGAGACTCCCGGCGACCGCGAATCGGCGTACGCCCCAGGCGATCACCGCCTCGATGACGGTGAGCAGCGCGGTCGTATCGGCTCGGAAATACGCCACGACGTCGCCGGACGGAACGCTCCCGGCAAGGTGGACGACGTCGGTGATGTCGTGACGGCGGCCGAGGTCGAGAACCGCGTCGCGGTCGGTCAGGTCCACCTGTTCGACGACGACGCGATCGGTGAGAAAGGACGGCAGCGTCGTGGTGCGGTGCGCGGTGACGACGACCTCCCTGCCCGAATCCGCAAGTGCGCGTGCGGTCTGCGCGCCGATCATGCCGAGGCCGCCGGTGACGAGAATCATCGGCGGACCTCGTAGTGGAGATGGGTGACCCCGGGCGCGGCGACGGCCTCGAGCAACCGTAGGTCGACGTGTCCCGCCAGTGCCCGGAAGAACGGGCGACCGCCGCCGAGAATGACGGGCACCTGATGGAGCACCACCTCGTCGAGGAGCCCCGCTGCGAGGGCCGCCGTGACGACTCCACCGCCCATCAGTGCCACGTCACCGTCACCGGCCAACTGCTGGGCGACCGACACCGCATCGCCGATGCCGGTGTGCACGAACGTCTGCCGGTCATTGACCCGCGGCGCGGGCCGGTGGCTCAGGACGACGAGCGGGGCGGTGGGATGCGGCGTCCCCCCGTCCGCCCATCCGGAGTCGTCGTAGGTGGTGCGGCCGGCCAGACTGGCTCCGACCCGGGCCGCCAGGGCGTCGAAGACACCGGCGCTGTCGGGGCTCATGCGGAAGCCGTCCAGCACCGAACTCGGGGTGTCCCCGGAGAAGTACCAGTCGAACAGCACCCCGCCGTCGCCGAGGCCGTGCCCGGCACCGGGCTGCCTGCCGGTGATGAAGCCGTCCACGGAGACCGAGAGTGCGGTGATGACCTTGCCCATGCCCCGACGTTAGTAAGCGGTGGTACGGCGTGTCTTGGACGAAACGCGCATGCTCAGGCGTGGGGAGGGCCTGAGCGGGCGGCGAGGAACGGTCCGTAGGACGCGGCGTGGTCGTGTCCGCACAGGCAACGTCCGAGATCACCGCCCAGGAGTACGCCGGGCGTCAAGCCGGTCAGGCGAGCGCACTCGCGGGTGAGGTGGGACTGGTCGGCATACCCGGCCTCGACGGCGAGGTGGGCCATGGGTTCGTCGCGGGCGGGGACCGGCGAGGAGGCCTGTGCCTGCGCGAGAGCGAGGAATCCCTGGAAGCGCAGGATTCTCTGCATCGCCTTCGGGCCGATCCCGAGCTCCCGCACGTATCGGCGGCGCAGCTGGCTCGACGAGAGGCCGAGTCCGTCGGCCAGTGTGGTGATGTCGACAGGATGCCAGGGCATGAGCAGTCGGGTCGCCTCGCCGAGCAGCGGATCCGGTGGCGGCGAGGCCCTCAGCTCGGCCAGAATCCGGCGCTCCAGTACGACGAGCGCCCGCTCGTGACTGCCGGCCCGGACCATCTCCGCCCCGGTGTCGGTCACCCATCCGAATCCCAGTTCCGTCAACGGGATCCGGCGATCGACGAGTTCTCCGAGGGGGACTCCCAGCAGGGGATTGGGGCCCGGCTTGAAGCGGACGCCCACCGTGCGGGTCCCGGCCGCGAGGACGTCGATGTCCGGCCCGGTCAGCGGACCGAGTAGATACGGGAGACCACCGATCGGCCAGTGGATCTCGGTGCCGCCGGTGGGCAGATTGCGCTGGAGATAGTCGGAGCCGCCGGTGTGCTGGGACCACACGGTCCGCACGACCCGTGACAGGCCGGGGGCGGGCAGCCGCTCGACATAGCTGCCCGCATTCTCAGGCACTGACCGCTCGCTCGAGTACCTCGACGATGATCCCGTGGAGCACGTTCGCGCGCACGTCGACATCCTACTCGGTCATCGGGGTGCGAAACGCCCACAAAAAAATCCCCGGAGAGGGAGGCCGACCGGATAATCCAGTTCGCTCCCCGCTCCGGGGATTATTGTGTGGCTCAGTGGTACTCGGTGATGACGCCGGGGTAGTTGGCGCGGCGCGCGGCGTGCACCGGGCAGTAGTGCATCGGGTTGTCGCGCTCGGATTCCGGTGGCAGATTGCGCTTCGGTGTCTCGACGAGCGGAGCGTCCGCCGGTACCCGGCCGGTGACCCGGTCCCAGGCGTCCCGCGGTCGGGGATGCCGGAGGTAGCGCTTCGGCAACAGTCGATGCATCACCAGGTTGACGCCCTTGCCGAAGAGCCGGAACCGCTTCTCGTCGCGCTCCGACCACGGCAACCCCATCATCTCCCGGATGGGCTTGTCGTAGAAGCCGGTGGTCAGCCAGAGGAAGAAGCGCTGCCCGGGAGGGGCGATGTAGCGGCTCCAGATCGACTGCGGGACGAAGGACAGCAGCGAGGGCGGGGGCATCTTGGTGATGTCCAGTACGGTGCGTACCGCCGGATGATCCTGAAGAACGTTGCGGCACATGTAATCCCAGTACTCGAGGAAGTCCTCGTAGGTGTCCGGGACGGGACGCATGGAGACGCCGTACATCGCGTACCAGGCCTTCGACTCCTCGAAGAGCTGTCGCTTGTCGTCCTCGGACAGCCACGGGCCGAAGCGTTCGCACAGGCGGACATTGCCGTACCAGAACGTGGCGTGCGCCCAGTAGAAGACGTCGGGGTCGAGCGCGTGGTAGCGGGAGCCGTCGTCCATGCGGCCCTTGATGTTCCGGTGGTAATCGCGCACCTCGTGGCCGGTGGCCGACGATCCGTCGAACACCACGCCGCTGATCGGGTACAGCGAGCGCATCAGGCGCTGCCAGCGCTCACCGAAGAAGTCGGAGTGCTCCCAGACGGCGGCACCGAGCTTCGGGTGCATGTTCTGGATTGAACCGGCCCACAGGCCCTGGAACATGCCGGTCCAGGTGCCCCAGATCTGCCAGGTCAGCGAATCCGGTCCCAGGGGGGCGTACTCCGGTCGTGCGGTGTCCTCCGATGCGGTCACCGCCGGGCCCGTGGCAGGGTCCGGGGCCGCGTCGGTGTCGTCGGTGGGAGTCAGCAGATCGCTCATGAGACGAAAGTCTACGATCGTCTCAATAGGGTGTCAACGGGTCGGACCGCGGTGTCATCCGAATCGGATGCGCTGTCCGGCGACCACCTGCGCGGCCCGATCGAGCGCGGCGCGGGTGAGGACGCCGACGACCGGATACCCGCCGGTCACCGGGTGATCGGCGAGGAAGATCACCGGACGACCGCTCGGCGGCACCTGCACCGACCCGTGGGAGATCCCCTCCGATGCCAGCTCCGCGGCGTGGCTCAGCAGGGGGTCGGCCGATCCCGGGGCGCGATCCAGGCGGACACCGACGCGATTGCTGTCGGCGCCCACCACCCAGGTGCCGGAACGCAGGTCGCCCGGTCGGCTGAGGAGTGACTCCCGGGGGCCGGGCAGGACGTCCAGGGATACGACGTCGTCGGTGTCGGTGCCGATGGGTGCCGACGACACCGGAGGGAGCGGTCCGCTCGGTGCGCCGACGATCAGTTCGTCGCCGGCGCGCAGCGGTGGCGGCCCCAGCCCGCACAGGGTGTCGGTGCTGCGCGAGCCGAGCGTCTGCGGTGCGTCGATGCCGCCGCGGACCGCCAGGTAGTTCCGGCATCCTCGGGTCGGAGTGTCGATGACGATCGTCGCGTCCGCCCGAACGGATGTCGCGGCGGCCGACCCGGCGGGCACGCCATCGACCCGGACGGTGGTCGCCGCACCGGTCACCGCGATCAGCAGGTGATCGAGCGCGCGCAGTGTGCAACGCCCCAGCGTGGTCTCGATGGCCGCGGCGCTCTCCGGGTTGCCGACGAGCCGGTTCGCCAGCATCAGCGAGCCGCGGTCGGCCGCACCGGATTCCGGGACACCGAGGTGTGCGTGTCCGGGCCGTCCGAGGTCCTGGATCGTCGCGAGCGGCCCGGGGTCGACGACGGCCAGGCGGGGTGTGCGTCCGGTGTGCGTCATCGGCCGGAATCCGTTGTGGTGTCGGAGAATCGGACGATGCGTCCGGGAGTCAGCACGGCGGGCGGGTCGGCATCGATGTCCCACATGACGGTGTCGGTGTGCCCGATGAGATGCCAGCCGCCGGGACTCTCGCGCGGGTAGACCGCGCTGTAGCCGGCGGCCACCGCCACCGATCCGGCGGGCACCCGCGGCCGGGATTCGCCGCGCCGACCGAGATCCCGGAACGGGTGATCCCGATCATCGTGGGGGACAAGGTAACCGAAGCCCGGTGCGAAGCCGGTGAACTGAACGCGCCACCGCGTCGACCGGTGGATCGCGACGACCTCGTCCCCGCTGCGGCCGGTCAGTTCCCCGACCTCGGCGATGTCCGGTCCGTCGTAGATCACCGGGATCACCAGATCCGGTGCGTCCTGCGCCGTCCCGGCGCCCTCGTCCGCGGAAGCCGAGCGCAGGCAGCGATGGATGCCGAGGATGTCGATCCCGGCACCCGGGCGGGCCTGCACGAGAATGGTTGTCGCGGCCGGGATCACGTCGGCCACGGTGGGGAGTGCGGCACTGCCTGCGGCCCGCATGAGCGCCCCGGCGGCCCGTCCGACGGCAGCGGCCGGATCGGGTTCGGCGGTGAAATCGAGCAGCACCGCGTCGTGGCCCGCGGGCAACTCTCGCATGGATCCAACCTACCGGGTCGTCCGCGGTGAGAGGATGAGCCGAAACGGGTCGGACGGAAACGAGGAGGCGATGTGCGCGAGATCGTGATCTGCGGAGAGGCGCTGGTCGACGCGGTGCAGTCGTCATCGGCCACCGGGGCACGGTTGCCTGCCCTGCAACCCGCACTGGGTGGTGGCCCGTTCAACGCCGCGATCACGCTGGGCAGGCTGGGCAGTGCGGTGTCCTTCTGCTCGGCCGTCTCCACCGACCACTACGGCGAGGTGATCGTCGATGCCCTCCGTGCGAGTGGTGTCGGGACCACGCTCATCCAGCGACGATCCGAGCCGACGTCACTGGCGCTGGCACTGATCGGCGACGACGGCGCGGCCCGCTACTCCTTTTACGTCGCCGGAACCGCCGACCGTGCGGTGACCGATCCCGGTCCGTTCGCGTCCACGGTGTCCGCGGTGTGCTTCGGAACGCTGTCGCTGGTGCTGGAACCCGGTGCGTCCGTGTGGGAAACGGTGATGCGACGCAGTCACGACGAAGGCCGGCTGGTGGTCGTCGACCCGAATATCCGGGCCGCCGTCATCGAGGATCACGACGCGTACCGGAAGCGATTCGCGTCCTGGATGGACGCGGTGGACATCGTGAAGCTGTCGGATGAGGACGCCGTGTGGCTGGCCGACGGCCCTCATGGCACCACCCCGGACGACTGGTTCGCCGCGGGCGTCCGAGCCGTGCTGATGACCGCGGGCGGCGACGACCTCACCGTGCGGACGCCCGCGCTGTCGGTGCCGGTCCGGCCCCCGGAGGTCGACGTCGCCGACACGATCGGGGCGGGCGACAGCGTGCTCGGCGCGCTGCTCTCACGCCTCGACCGGCTCGGGGCGCTCTCCGGCCCGGCGGTCGCCGACCTCGATACGGATGCCTGGCGGGGGATCGCCGAATTCGCTGGTCAGGTTGCCGCCGTCACCGTCACGCGGCCCGGGGCCGACCCTCCGTGGGCGAGTGAGGTGCGGAGCGACTAGTTTGTTAGCAGGCGTGATCCTTACCCGGATCACACGAAAAGACGACTCTCATCCCGAGTGAAGCTGAGTGAAGGGGTTCGTGTGTCTGCTGTAACAGACCCAGCCGACCAGGCGTCCGATCAGGCTTCGGCGACGTTCACCTACCCCGGTGGCCAGCTGGATCTGCCGATTCTGAAGGCCACCGAGGGGTCGGATTCCGTCGCCCTGGGCAAGTTTCTGTCCGAAACCGACCTGACGACCTTCGACAGCGGGTTCGTCAACACCGCGGCCACCAAATCGGCGATCACCTACATCGACGGCGACGCGGGCATCCTCCGCTACCGCGGGATCCCGATCGACCAACTGGCGGAGAAGTCGACCTTCATCGAGGTCAGCTACCTGCTCATCTACGGTGAGCTGCCGACCCCGAGCCAGCTCGAGGACTTCACCAACAAGATCCAGCGGCACACCCTGCTGCACGAGGATCTGAAGCGCTTCTTCGACGGCTTCCCCCGTAACGCGCATCCGATGCCGGTGCTGTCCAGCGCGGTGAACGCCTTGAGCGCGTACTACCAGGATTCGCTCGACCCGAAGGATCCCGAGCAGGTCGAGCTCTCGACCATCCGGCTCCTCGCCAAGCTGCCCACCATCGCGGCCTACGCGTACAAGAAGTCGGTCGGCCAGCCGTTCCTCTACCCGGACAACTCGCTGAGCCTGGTGGAGAATTTCCTGCGGATGACCTTCGGTTTCCCGGCCGAGCCGTACGAGGTGAACCCCGAGGTCGCCAAGGCCCTCGACATGCTGTTCATCCTGCACGCCGATCACGAGCAGAACTGTTCGACGTCGACCGTGCGCCTCGTCGGCTCCAGCCAGGCCAACCTCTTCACCTCGATCTCCGGTGGCATCAACGCACTGTGGGGGCCGCTGCACGGCGGTGCCAACCAGGCGGTGCTCGAGATGCTCGACGAGATCCGCGAGTCCGGCGGCGACACCAAGGCCTTCATGGACAAGGTGAAGAACAAGGAAGACGGTGTGAAGCTCATGGGCTTCGGGCACCGCGTCTACAAGAACTACGATCCGCGTGCGGCGATCGTCAAGAAGACCGCCGACCAGATCCTGGAATCGCTTGGCGTGCAGGACGATCTGCTCGATATCGCCAAGGGTCTCGAAGAGGTCGCGCTGAGCGACGACTACTTCATCGAGCGCAAGCTGTACCCGAACGTCGATTTCTACACCGGCGTCATCTATCGCGCCATGGGCTTCCCGACACGCATGTTCACCGTGCTGTTCGCGCTGGGCCGCCTGCCCGGCTGGATCGCCCACTGGCGGGAAATGCACAACGACCCGACCACCAAGATCGGTCGCCCGCGTCAGCTGTACACCGGCTACACCGAGCGCGACTACATCACCATGGGTGATCGCTGAAAGTCTGTGTGAATCACCAGGATCGCACGATCAGCGCACCCGACCGACGACTCGAAGGAGAGTCCGCAGTGAGCAGCCCCGAGAAGCCCGAAGTCGAATTCCCCGAAGGCCCCGCGCCCACCGAGCTGCAGATCAAGGACATCGTCGTCGGTGACGGCCCCGAGGCACAGCCCGGCGGCATCGTCGACGTCCACTATGTCGGCGTCGAATACGACACCGGCGAGGAGTTCGACTCGTCGTGGGACCGCGGCCAGTCGGCCAACTTCCCGCTCGAGCGCCTCATCCCGGGCTGGCAGGAGGGTATCCCCGGCATGAAGGTCGGTGGCCGCCGTCAGCTGACCGTGCCGCCGGCACTCGCCTACGGCCCCGAGGGTGCCGGACACCGGCTGTCCGGCAAGACCCTGGTCTTCGTCATCGATCTGCTCGGCGTCGGTTAGACCGGCCTCGCTGGTCGAGTAGCCGGTGAGCGGAGCGAGCCGGCGTATCGAGACCAACCCGTCGATGACCAACATCCTGTGGCTGCGTCGTGATCTTCGTCTGCACGACCTGCCCGCACTGCATGCCGCCCGGCACGACGGCGCGGACGTCCTCGCCTGTTTCGTCCTCGATCCGCGGCTCGAGAAATCCTCCGGCGCACGACGTCTGAGCTTTCTGTTCGATTCGCTCCGTGAGATCGACCGCAAGCTCGACGGACGGCTGCTCGTCGTCCGCGGGCGGCCCGAGACCGAGATCCCACGCATCGCGGACGCCGTCGACGCCGAAACCGTCCACATCAGTGACGATTTCACGCCGTTCGGGCGCCGCCGTGACCGTACGGTCGAGGAAGAACTCGGCGATCGCACGCTGGAGGCCACCGGATCGCCGTATCTGGTGTCGCCCGGCCGGGTACTCAAGGACGACGGCACCCCCTACCGGGTGTTCACCCCGTTCTACCGGCGCTGGCGCGAACACGGCTGGCGGAAGCCGATCGACAAGCCGTCCGGCGACCCGTTTCTCGATCCCGACTCGTTGACCGGCATCGACCGGATCACCATCCCGGACGCGCCGACGGAGCTCAGCCTGCCGGCGGGCGAGGATGCCGCCCTGGCGCGGTGGGCCGACTTCGTCGACGAAGGGCTGGCCGATTACGACGACACCCGTGATCGTCCCGACCTCGACGCGACGAGCGGCATGTCCGCGTATCTGAAGTTCGGCAACATCCATCCGCGCACCCTGGCGGCCGATCTGGGCGGATCTCCCGGGGCGCAGGCGTATCTGCGTGAACTGGCCTTCCGTGACTTCTACGCCGACGTTCTCTTCCATTGGCCGGAATCGTTGTGGCGCAACTGGAATCAGGACTTCGACGACATCGCGCTGGACACCGGCGACGACGCACGGGAACGCTTCGACGCCTGGTGCGCCGGACGGACGGGATTCCCCCTGGTCGACGCCGGGATGCGGCAGCTGCGCGATAGCGGCTTCATGCACAACCGGATCCGGATGCTCGCCGCATCCTTCCTCGTGAAGGACCTGCACCTGCCGTGGTGGTGGGGAGCGCGCTGGTTCCTCGACCAACTCGTCGACGGCGACATGGCCAGCAATCAGCACGGCTGGCAGTGGGCCGCCGGTACCGGAACCGACGCCGCGCCGTACTTCCGGGTGTTCAATCCGACGACGCAGGAGAAGAAGTTCGACCCCGACGGCCGCTACGTCGACCGATGGGTCCCGGAGCACGGCACCGCCGACTATCCGGAACCCATCGTCGACCACGCCGCCGAGCGGGAAGAGGCGTTGCGCCGCTACCGTTCTCGTTGATTTCGCGGTGATCTCGATACGGAGCCTCGCTGCGCTCGGCGCCTACTCGATCAGCGAGGGGCCCTCCGGTCGGCGTCTACTCGATCAGCGAGGGGTCCCGCTGTGGGAGATCTCGATACGGAGCCTCGCTGCGCTCGGCGCCTACTCGATCAGCGGAAGACTCGATCTGCGGGAGACTCGCTGGTCGAGTAGCGGTGTGCGAGCGCAGCGAGCCCGCCGCGTATCGAGACCCCGATCAGCGGGTCAGCGCGATCACCTCGGACCACCGCAGGCGTGAGCCGGTGCGCAGGATCGACCGCTGATAGATCCGGGACGCCAGCCAGGTGGCCAGCACACAGGCCGCGATCATCAGCAGCAGTGTCACGACGACCTGCACCGGTGTGGTGTCGCCCGTGGCGATCCGGATGGGCATCAGCGTGGCGCTGAACGGCGGTATCCAGCTGAGGATCTCGACGATCCGGGAGTCCAGCGCCTGCACACCGAAGATCCCCGCGTACATGACCGCCATCGCGAGGATGGTCAGGGGTGCCGAACTCGCGTTGAGTTCTTCCTGCCGGGACACGATGGCGCCGGTGGCCGCGTACAGCGTGGCGAAGAACAGGAAGCCGAGCAGGAACCACGCGATCACCGCGACGAACATGCCGCCGGCCGCGGCCGGGATGGTGAGCAACCCGGTCGCCGCGCCTGCGATGACGGCGGTCACCCCGAGGAGGACCACCTGCGCGAGTGCGATCGCGCCGATGCCGATGATCTTGCCCCACAACAGGTGCAGCGGCCGGATCGTCGACAGCAGCAGTTCGACGACGCGTGAGGTCTTCTCCTCGACGACCCCCACGGCGACCATGGTGCCGCCCATCATGATGGCGGTGATGAGCAGCACGGTGCCCACGATGGCGATGACGAGGCGCTCGGATTTCTCCGGATTGTCCGGCGTCAGTTGGGTGACGGTGATGTCCGCGCGGGGGAGTCCGGCGGGATCGACGCCCGCCTGTCGCAGTCCCCGGTCGAGTGCGACCTTGTCGATCGCGGCACGGAGCACGCCGTCGAGGGCGGGCGGCAGGGCATTGTCGGAGAGCAGGTTGTACCGCGGGCCGTCGGCGATGACGGCGGCGGCCAGGTCGCCGTCGGACACCTGTGAACGGGCTTGTGCGGCATCGGAAACGGTGACGACGTCGAGCGGGGTCCCGGATGCGTCGCCGATGGCGCTGATGGTGGGGATCAGGGCGGCGTCACCGCTCGTGACGCCGACACGGTCCCGATCGTCGCCGCCGCTGAGTGCGGCCAGAACGATGGTGCCGACGACGATGACGAGCATCAGCACCGCGGTGGTGATGACGAAGGAACGGGTCTTCGCGCGGGAGACGATCTCGCGCCGGGCGACCAACCGGATCGCGTGCAGGGCAGGGGCGCTCATGCGGACACCACCTCTCGGAAGAGCTCGGTCAGGGACGGGGTCGTCGGTGCGTATCGGTGTACCGGTCCGGCGCGCAGGGCCGCCGACAGAATGAGCTGATCGTCGGTGTGGGCGGGATCGATCCGCAGCGTGGTGGTGGTCTCGCCGGAGACCGGATAGTCGACGGCGAGTACCCCGGGTAGGCCGTCGGCCCACCGGCTTTCGCCGTTCGGTCCGTCGACCTCCAGCAACACGCCGTCGCGCGCACGCAGGTCGGCGACGGGCCCGAGTGCCCGCATGCGTCCGGCGGCGACGATGCCGACGCGATCGCAGAGCCGCTGCACCAGATCGAGTTGATGCGAGGAGAAGATAACGGGGATGCCCTCGGCGGCCTTCTCCCGCAACACATCGCTCATCACGTCGACGGCCACCGGGTCGAGGCCGGAGAACGGTTCGTCGAGCACCAGCACCTTCGGGTCGTGGACCAGGGCGGCGGCCAGCTGGACGCGTTGCTGGTTGCCGAGGCTCAGGTCCGCGACGTTGTCGTCGTAGCGGGAGTCCACGCCGAGCCGCTCGGTCCACCGGCGGGCTCCCGACTCGGCCTCGGCCGGTGACATGCCGTGCAGCCGTGCGAGATACACGAGTTGTTCGCCGACCTTCATCTTCGGGTAGAGGCCGCGTTCCTCCGGCATGTACCCGATCTGCCTGCGGGTGTCCAGATCGATCGGATGATCGTCGAGGAGCACCTGTCCCGCATCGGCCGCCAGTACTCCGAGGATGATGCGCATGGTGGTCGATTTGCCCGCGCCGTTGCTGCCCACGAAGCCGAACAGCTCGCCGGGTTCCACCCGGAAGGTCATGTCCTGCAGGGCGATCAGGTCGCCGTAGCTCTTGTGCAGTCCGTCGACGATCAGTGCGCCGGTCATCGGAGGTCCTCCGGGTCGGGGTCGCTGCGCCACCAGGCGGTCAGCATCGTCGGCAGCAGCAGGGCCGCGAGTACCAGGGTGATGTGGACGATCGCGACGCCGTAGATCGTCTGTCCGTCCACCTGATCGCGGGTGCTGAGGACGATCAGCGCGATGTAGGGGATGAACATCAGCACGTAGAGTGCGGTGAATCCGATCGAGCGCGCCGAATTACGTTGTGTCAGCTGGATTTCGTCGAGTGCCGATACCGGGGCGTCGGCGTCGGAGCCGGTCACGATGCGAATGGCGGTCTGCAGCACGATGAGCAGGATGATGCCGACCGCGTACGGCACCATGAACCATCGGGAGCCGAAGGTGCCGATGGCGCAGGCCAGCATGGCGGCGAGCACGACCGCCTCGGCGATCACCAGCCGGCGGTAGGTGGCCCGGTTGCGCCAGCTCGGCAACCGGTGTGCGTGCTGCGCGACGAACTTCTCATGTCGCCGGCCGCGCCACTGGTCGTAGCGACGCCAGGCCGCGACCGGTTGCGGTGGCGTGCCTCGTTCCGGTGTCGGGATCATGACGGTCGTACCTCCCCTTGCTCGTCGGTGCCTGCGGCGGGGCGGGTCGCCCCGTAGAGCTCCGCCGACATCGCCCCGAATTCGGTGCGGCCGAAGACTGCTTCGACCGGCAGCCCGAAGACATCGCAGATCCGGAATGCGAGGTCCAGGCTCGGATAGTTGTCCCCACGTTCGAGTGCTCCCACCGACTGCACGTTGATGCCGACGAGGTCGGCGAGCTGTGCGCGCGACATCCGGCGTTCGGCGCGGAGAACGCCGATGCGGTTGTAGATCGGGAGCTTTTCTCCTCGACGTACCGGGCTCATGGAACAGAGTGTTGTGTTTTCACAACATTTTGTCAACCCTACGGATGCTGCTCCAGGTAATCCGCGACATTGCGCGCCGCTTCCCGTCCGGCCCGATTGGCGCCGATCGTCGAGGCCGACGGTCCGTAGCCGACGAGCTGGATGCGCGGATCGGCGGCGACGGTCGTCGTGAGGCGGCCGGTCATCACGATGCCGCCGCCGGGACCCCGCAACCGCAACGGCGCCAGGTGATCGAGGGCGCTGCGGAATCCGGTGTTCCAGAAGATGACGTCGACATCCAGGGAATCGGTGTGATCGGGACCGTCCGCGCCGCAGTCCCAGCACACGCCCGTCTCGGTGATGCGGGTGAACATCGGATGCCAGGCCAGGATGCCGTCGCGTTGCGCGGCCGCGACGGCGGGTGTGAGCGCGAGGCCGGTGACCGAGACGACCGAGGTGGGTGGGAGTCCGGCGCGCACCCGTTCCTCGACCCGTGCCACCGCCTCGCGACCCCGGTCCGGGTTGAACGGCTCCGGGTCGAAGACCGGTTCCGTCCGCGACGTCCAGAAGGTCGTGACATCCGGCGCGCGCCGTGCGATCTCGATGAGCAACTGCACGGCCGAGATGCCCGCACCGACCACCAGGACGCGCTGACCTGCGAACTCCTCCGGTCCGGTGTAGTCGTGGGTGTGGAGTTGCCTGCCCCGGAAATCGCCGATGCCGGGGATGTGCGGGACGAACGGCCGGTCCCAGGTGCCGGTCGCGTTGATCAGGGTGCGTGCGACGATCCGCTCACCCGAGCCGAGCGTGGCCCGGAAACCGCCGTCCACCTCCTCGACCCGCGTCACGTCCACCGGGCGGCGTATCCGCAGTCCGAACTTCTGTTCGTAGGTGTCGAAGTAGTCCGGGACGACCGTGGAAGCCGGGATCTCGGAGCAGTCCCGGCCGAGTGCCTCCGCCAGCCCGAGCCCGGGAAGGTCGTGGACCCCGTTGGCGCCGGCCAAAGTCAATGTGGGCCAGCGGAATTGCCAGGCGCCGCCGGGGCGGGGCGCATGATCGAGCAGGAGGTAGCGCTCCGAGAGTCCGAATCGCTGCAGGAAATACGCCGCCGACAGGCCGGCCTGCCCGCCTCCGATGACGAGGACGTCCGTTTCGGGCGGAATGGGCGTTGAGGCGACTGAATCCGGCACGTGACCAGTGTGTCAGTGATGATCCGGTGTACTCGCGCGCGGCGCGCTCGGTAGGCTTCCGCCCATGATCCAGTTCTCGACAAACGGTCCGGTCACGACGATCGAGCTGGCCCGCCCGGAGAAACGGAACGCACTCGACGCCCAGATGGTGTCGGCGATCGGGGACGCGGTGACGACCGCGGTGGACGGGGGCGCCCGCGCCATCGTGCTCACCGGGCAGGGCTCGGTGTTCTGCGCCGGCGCCGATCTGTCCGGTCCGGTCTACGACCCGGATTTCCTGGATACGCTGGTCGCCACGCTGCACCGGATCGAATCGGCACCCGTGCCGGTCATCGCGGCGCTCAACGGATCCGCGCTCGGCGCGGGCCTGCAGTTGGCGATGGTCGCCGACCTGCGGGTGATGTCACCCGAGGCCTTCATCGGTATCCCGGCGGCGAAGATCGGCGTGGCCGTCGACGAATGGACCATCCGGCGACTGGTGTCGCTGGTCGGCGCCGGTCCGGCGCGCGGCATCCTGATCGGCTGCGAACTGCTCCCCGCCGACCGTTCGTTCGACCTGGGCTTCGCCAACCGCATCGGTGACCTCGCCGATGCGCAGGAGTGGGCCGAACTCATCGCCGGCCTGGCGCCGCTGACCCTGCAGCACTACAAACTGGTGCTCAACGGCGACGGCGCCCGGGATGAACCCGCACCGGATCGTCTGACCGCCATGCTGCGTGCCTGGGACAGCGAAGATCTCGCGGAGGGGCGGGCTGCCCGCGCCGAACGCCGCATACCGGTGTTCCGGGGCCGGTAGGCCCGTCAGTCGACGCTGCCCACCGGCGACGCATCCGGTGCGACCGCTGCCGGGGCGACCGCTGCCGGGGCGGCATCGTCGTCGGCCGGCGCGTCCTCCACGTAGGCGGACAACGCGTTCACGGTGACGCCGATGATCCGTTCCACGGTGACGTCGTCGGCGGTGGACAGGTAGGTGAGCGTGATGGTGTTGGTCGTCGCGATCACCACCGGACTCAACTCGCTCACCGGCACCGTCCAGCGAACTCCCATGCGACGCCCCGCGATCTCGAGTCCGGCGGCGGAGATCTCGTAGAGCCGTTCGTACATCGCCTTGCCGACCTGCTGCAGTTCGGGGTGATTGTGGGCGTACAGGCCGAGAGCGATGGCGGCCTGCATGCGCCCCGGATCCGCCTGCAGGAGTGTGTAGAACGCGCGGAAGTGCGCATACATACTGCGCACCATCGCCTCCTTGCCCTGACCCGTGATGGGGGCGAGCGGCATGATCGCCTCGAGTATCTCCGAGATGTCGGCGGGCACAGCGGTATCCATCACCGCGCACAGCAGCGCCGTACGGGATTCGAAGGCGTAGTGGAAGCTTGCCAGCGGCATGTCGGCGTGCGCGCAGATGCGACGGGTGGTCGCGCCTTCGACACCGTGATCGGCGATCACGCGATACGCGGCAGCGATGAGCGCGGAGCGCCGTTGCTCGACGGACATTCGTGCCACTGAGGTGAAACCTCCACACGCCGCATGTGCCCGGCACATGAGTCAACAACAAGTCAGGCAACCGTATCAGGTGATTTGTCATCGATGGGGCCGCATGAAGGATGATGGTTCAGTCGGCCGACATACCTCCACCGTGCCGGGTTGCCGGGTGGTCGCACATTAGGCTGGTTCCGTGACCTCAACGCTCGATGGTTCCGCGGGTCCCGCCTCGCGAGCGGCGTCCGCCGTCGCGGCCGCGGGCCTCTCCGCGGTCGAATCCGCCTCCTATCGTCTCGCCGCACTGGGTGTCCCGGCCGCGCGGGCCCTCGGTGCCCGCGAACACGAGATCCGCCCGCACACCGCCGGATCGCCGAATCTGGTGGACGGTGCCTTCCGGAATCGGGACGCCCCAGTCGAATCCGTCGATTCGGACATGCGCGCGGTGGCCGACATGGCCCGGCGACGCGGGCGCCCGGTCCGGCCGGTGCGGGTGCTGAGGCCCGAATTCGGCGACATCGCACCGGGTCTCGCGGTGACCTGGCTGGGTCACGCGTCCGCGCTGCTGGAGATCGACGGCGTGCGTGTGCTGACCGATCCGGTGTTCAGCCGGAGATGTTCACCGTCGCGGCGCGTCGGCCCGGTGCGCATGCACGAGAGTCCGGTCACCGTCGCCGACCTGCCGGAGATCGACGTCGTGCTCATCAGTCACGACCACTACGACCATCTCGACGCGGAGACCGTCGACGCACTGGCGCGGCACATGCCGTCGGCCGTGTTCGTGGCCCCCATCGGGGTGGCGGCCCACCTCATCCGCTGGGGCATTGCGCCCGAACGGATTCGGCAGGCCGACTGGTGGGGCGCCGTGACCCTGACGACGCGTGGCGTGGCGCTGACGTTCACCTGTACACCGGCCCGGCACTTCTCCGGCCGCGTCCTGACCCGCAACCTCACCCAGTGGGCGAGTTGGGTGATCGCCGGTCCGGTGCATCGGGCCTTCTTCTCCGGCGACACCGGTTTCACCGACGAATTCGACGAGGTCGCGGCACGGATCGGCAGTGTGGACCTGACACTCATCGCGGTCGGCGCCTACGACCGGCTGTGGCCGGACGTCCACGTGGATCCCGAGGAGGCCGTGCGCATCCACCACATGCTCACCCGGGACACCGGCGCCGATGCGGTGATGGTGCCGATCCATTGGGGCACATTCAATCTGGCGCGTCACCCGTGGGGTGAGCCGATCGCGCGGGCCCTGCCCGCCGCGGACGCGGCGGGAGCGACCGTCCTGGTGCCCCCGCCGGGTGGCACCATCGACATCACGACACGTACCGGGACCGGACTCGCCGATCCGACGTGGTGGGAGAGATCCGCATGAGCGCAGAACCGCAGGCCGGCCATCCATCGGCGGCCGAGTCCGAAACGGGTGGAGGCACCGCCACATCCGTCTCGCCGGGGCTCACCGAGGCCGAGGTCGCCGAACGGGTTGCCGCGGGGCAGGTCAACTCGGTGCCCGATCGGTCCGGCCGCACGGTCGGCGAGATCATCCGCTCCAACGTCTTCACCCGCATCAACGCGATCCTCGGCGTGCTCTTCGCGCTCGTGGCGATCACCGGTGACTTCCGGAACGGGCTGTTCGGGCTGATCATCGTCGCCAACAGCGGCATCGGCATCATCCAGGAGATCCGGGCGAAGCGGACCCTCGACAAACTCGCCATCGTCGGCCAGGCCAAGCCGATGGTGCGTCGCGACGGCGAGGTGCGCGCACTGCCGCCGAATCAGGTCGTGCTCGACGACATCATCGAGATCGGGCCGGGTGACCAGGTGGTCGTCGACGGTGAGATCGCGGAGGCCACCGCCCTCGACGTCGACGAATCCCTGCTGACCGGTGAGGCCGATCCGGTCGACAAGGACCCCGGCGACAAGATCCTCTCCGGCAGCTTCGTCGTCGCAGGCTCCGGCGCCTACCGCGCCACCAAGGTGGGGGCCGACGCCTACGCCGCCCAATTGGCCGCGGAGGCATCGAAGTTCACGCTCGTCGCCTCCGAGCTGCGGTCCGGGATCAACCAGATCCTCAAGGTGATCACCTGGCTCCTCATCCCCGCGGGCATCCTGACCATCATCAACCAGCTGTTCATCAGCCGGAGCGACTTCAACTCGTCCATCCTGGGCATGGTGGCCGCGCTGGTCCCGATGGTGCCCGAGGGTCTCGTGCTGATGACCTCCATCGCGTTCGCGGTGGGTGTCGTCCGGCTGGGGCGACGGCAATGCCTGGTCAACGAGCTGCCCGCAATCGAGGGACTGGCCCGCGTGAACATCGTCTGCGCGGACAAGACCGGCACTCTCACCGAGAACGGGATGCGGCTCTCCGACCTCCAATCGGTCGATGAGACAACACGATCCGACCTCGGCGCGGTCCTCGCCGCGCTGGCCTCCAACGATCCGCGCCCCAACGCGAGCATGCAGGCCGTCGCCGAGGCGTATCCGACGCCGCCGGACTGGACCGTGTCCGCCGTCGAACCCTTCACCTCCGCCAAGAAGTGGAGCGGCATGTCGTTCCGCGACGCCGACGGCTCCGATCGCGGGAACTGGATCGTCGGTGCGCCGGACGTCCTGCTCGACCCCGAGAGCGAAACGGCCGCGCGGGCAACCGAACTGGGGTCGACGGGACTGCGCATCATGCTCCTCGCGCACACCGACGTAGCGGTCGACACCCCGCCCGCCGACGGGGCGGTCACCCCCGGTGACACCGTGGCCGTCGCCCTGATCGTGCTGGAACAGCGCGTCCGGCCGGACGCCCGCGACACCCTGGAGTACTTCGCCGAACAGCACGTCGCGGTGAAGGTCATCTCCGGCGACAACGCCCGGTCCGTCGGCGCGGTCGCCGCATCGCTGGGCCTCGGTTCGCCGGACACCTCCGTCGATGCCCGTTCGCTGCCCACCGATCCCGCCGAACTCGCCGTGGTCGTCGAGGAGGGCGTCACCTTCGGCCGGGTGCGGCCCGACCAGAAGCGCGCCATGGTCAAGGCGCTGCAGTCGACCGGCAACACCGTGGCGATGACCGGCGACGGCGTCAACGACGTCCTCGCCCTGAAGGACGCCGACATCGGCGTCGCGATGGGCTCGGGATCGTCGGCGGCGCGCTCGGTGGCGCAGATCGTGTTGCTGGACAACAAGTTCGCCACACTGCCCTACGTCGTGGGGGAGGGCAGGCGCGTCATCGGCAACATCGAACGCGTCGCCAACCTGTTCCTCACCAAGACCGTGTACGCGGTGCTGTTGGCCCTGTTCGTCGGTATCGGGGGCCTGGCCGCGAAGATCTTCGGCTTCACACCGCTGAGCTATCCCTTCCAGCCGATCCACGTGACCATCTCGGCGTGGTTCACCATCGGCGTCCCGGCATTCGTGCTCTCGCTGGCACCGAACAACGAGCGTGCCCAGACGGGCTTCGTGCGCCGCGTGCTGTCGAAGGCGGTGCCCAACGGCATCGTCGTCGGTCTCGCCGCCTTCACCACCTATCTGCTGGTGAATCCGGGAGGGGCCGGAGTCTCCCTCGGCTCCAAGGACGCGGCCGCGCTGACCGCCGAACAAACCCAGGCGGCGACCGCCACGCTGGTCACGCTCATCGCGGTGGCGCTCTACGTGCTGGCCGTGGTGGCGCGCCCGTACAACTGGTGGAAGACACTCCTGATCGCACTGTCGGTCCTGGGGTACGTGGTGATCTTCGCCTGGCCGTGGACGCAGGACCTGTTCATCCTGGATCCGTCGAACGCCCGGATGATGTCGATCGCGTTCACGTCGGCGGCCGTGGGCATTCTCGTCATCGAGGTGCTCTCGCGCATCATGCCCCGCCTCATGGCTGCCCGGGCACGGCACGACGACGGGGCCGGCGAGGACGATCCCGAACTCACCGCACCGGATGCGTCCACTCGGCACTAGACTGGCCCGCATGGATCTCAAGGGACTGGTGGACAAGGCAAAGGCCGCGCTCAAGGGCAACCCGAACCTGATCGACAAGGGCGGCGACGCGATCGACAAGGCGACCGGCGGCAAATACGCGGGTCACGTGGACAAGGCGCAGGACGCGGTTCGGAAGGCCGTCGGCGCCGAGAATCAGCCCGGTAACCCGAACCAACCGGGCAACCCGAACCAACCGGGCAATCAGGGTCAGCCGGGCAACCCGAATCAGCCGGGTAACCCGAATCAGCCGGGTAACCCGAACCCGCCGCAGCAGTAGATCAGCCGCGGCTATCCGCGACGGCCGACTCACCCGGCCTACCGGCACGTGCGTGTCGCCGGTAGGCCGACACCGTCGGATCGCCGGCGATCCAGAATCGCCACGGCACATCCGCGGCCAGACGCACCCCGACGCGGGGACCGGCCTCGATGCGCGGTGTGGTGGTCGTCGGTACCTCACCGGTGAGAACAGTGGCGTCGTCGAGGCAGACGGGCACATCGTCGGTGAGATCGGTGTTCAGGTCGTCCATCGTGATTCCCAGTGCGCGCGTGAGGTTTCCGGGACCACGCGCGAGCCTCTCGTCGGGGACACCGGGGCGTCGCCGACGGGCGATACCGATCCCGTCGACGATCTCACCCGCCCGCAGCAACACGGCCGCACCCTGGTCGGTGGGACCGGTGACGACATTCGCGCAATGGTGACCGTGGATGCGGTAGACGTACAACCGCCCCGACGGCCCGTACATGATCTCCGACCGCGGAGTTCGCGTGAACGCGTGTGATGCCGGATCGTCGCGACCGGCGTACGCCTCCACCTCGGTGATCCGCAGACGCACACCATGACCGATCAGCTCGCGGCCCAGCAATGTGGCGGCGAGCACCGGGACGATAGGCTCTGTGACCATGGCAAAGACGAGTGACTCAATAGACGTTGATCTATCGGTCGACGATACCTGGGCGGCAGCGTCGGATTTGTCGCGGTTCGACGAGTGGCTGCTCCTCCACGACGGCTGGCGTTCACCCGTGCCGACCCGCGACGAACTGGCCGAAGGACTGAAGATCACCTCCGTGGTGAAGGCCAAGGGCACCCGCGTCCGCTTCGACTGGACCATCGAGAAATTCGTCGAAGGTGAGCGCGTCACCCTCAAGGGCGACGGCAAAGGCGGCGTCAAAGCCAAGCTGGACCTGGGAATTGTGCCCATCTCCACAGGTTCGAAGGTAACTTTCACACTTGATCTCGGCGGCCTGCCGTTGATCGGCCCGGCGGGCAAGCTCGCCGCGAAGTCCGTGTCCGGCGACCTCCGAAAGTCCTTGGTGACCTTCCGGGAAATCTTCGGCGAGACAGAATAGTCAGCAGGGAGCACAACACAACATGGGTCGACACAGGTCGGACGGGGACGACAATGCGGGCGGCGCCGAGCAGCCCGGCGGGCAGCAGTCCGGTCGACCCGATTCCAGGTCAGCGTTCCGTCCGGCGGGCGAGGGGGCGTCCGGCCGGACGCCGGTCACGCCTCCGCCGTCCACCGAGCCGCGCAGCGGTCCCATCGACATGCCCTCGACGGGGCCGTTCGACGGCAGGCAGGCACGAGCCGGGACTTCGTCGGAGCGCCGTGCCGCCGGAGACGACGACAAGTTCGGTTTCTCCCATCGCAAGGCGACGACGGGGCGCAGGCCCGGCTGGGTGTGGGTGATCGCGGCGCTGATCCTGGTGGCCGCACTGGTCACCGGATTCATCGTGTGGCGGGCCACCACCGGCGGCTGCTCCGACCGGACGAAGGTGGCCGTCGCCTCCGACCCGGCGATGACCGGCGTGCTGCAGGGTGTGGCGCAACAGGCGTCCGAGGACTCCTGCTACGACTTCGCCGTGACCGGTGTGGCCGGCGCGCAGGTGCCCGGTCAGCTGACCCGCGGCGACGAGACACCGGACCTGTGGGTGGCCGATTCGCAGGTCCAGGCGCGTCGCGTCACCACCCAGGTGCGCACCGACCTCGACATGATCTCGCCGTCCATCGCCACCTCGCCGACGGTCGTCGCAGGCAAGTCGGTGCCCGAACTGTCGAGCTGGGTGAACGTGATGAAGCTGCCGGATCTCCGTACCGGCAGCCCCATCGACACCAGTACCGGTGACGCGCCGATCGTCGGTGCGCTGGCCGAGGTGAACAACGGCAATCTCTCCGAATCCGAACTGACACAGGCGATGACGGTCCTGGCGGTGCAGCAGAACAATGCCCGCCTGGCCAACGACAACGAGGGCACCCGTCTCAACCTGGCGAACACCTCCGACGTTCCGGTGGTGACGACCGAACAGCAGTACCTGCTCTTCACGCGTACCCACCCGGGGTCGGAACTCAAGGCATCGGCGCCCAAGGACGGCACCGTGATGCTCGACTATCCGCTCGTCAACACGGCGTCGGCGGCCAACCGTGACACCGCGGCGGCCGCGGGCAAGGTGCTCGCCGACGCGCTCGGCTCGGAGGCCGGGCTGAAGAAGCTCAACGAATCCGGCTATCGCGACGCGAAGGGCACCCCGCTGCCCGACGGCGTCGGCATCGGCCAGGTCAACACGCTGACCCTGAAGGATCCGTCGCAGGTGGACAAGGCCATCCGGCAGTGGCAGGTGCTCGGTGTACCGATCCGCACGCTGGTCGTCCAGGACACCTCGGGCTCCATGTCGGCGGCGACCGGCGGCAAGACGCGCGCCGAACTGCTCATCGACGCGTCGATCACCGGTCTGCAACTGTTCCCGAACAACGCCATGATCGGCGGCTGGGCGTTCGGCATCGACAAGGGCGGACCGGATCAGGATTATCGCTGGATGGCCCCGATCCGTCGCCTCGACGCTCCCTCGGCCAACGGCGGCACACATCGGGACGAGTTGGCGCGCACCGTTCGTCAGGGACTGGCGCCCGCACAATTGGGCGGCGGCACCGGTCTGTACGACACGACCCTGGCCGCGTTCAAGGAGGTGCAGAACTCCTACGATCCGAATTACTCGAACTCGGTCATCATCATGACCGACGGACAGAACGAGGATCCGAACAGCATCGGCCTCGACGAACTGCTCGCACAGTTGAAGAAGCTCGAGGATCCGGCGCGGCCGGTGCTGGTGCTGACCATCGGCATCTCCGACGACGCCGACACCGATGCCCTCAAGGCGATTGCCGACGCGACCGGAGGCACCACGTACGTCGCCAAGAATGCGCAGGACATCAAGACCGTGTTCGTCGACGCCATCCAGGCGCGCGTCGCGGCCGCGGGGCGCTGATCGGGCGGTCCGCATGTGGACAGAATTCCTGTGGTGGAGCGCCGTGTTCGAGCCGAAGTGAACACCGCTGCACATCACGGATCGCAAATGTCAGTAAATGGGGGCTTTTGTCCCTTGTGCCCGATTATAGTTGCCGACGCACGTATGTGATCGTCGAACCGTAGGGACACTGACCATGAGACGATTGTTCGCCCTAGTCGCCGTATTCTGTTGCGGCGCACTGTTCCTGTCCGGCTGCGGATCGTCGGACAACACGTCGTCGACGGCGTCGTCGACGTCGAAGAAGGCTCGCATGGTCGTGCATGGCGACCCGAGTAAACCGGATCCCCGCGTCCAGGGCTGGGACACCCGGGGGCTGCCGATCAACGGCGGTCCCGTCGGTGCGGACGGGTCGACCGGCAACAACCTGACTCGTGACTACTGTTCCGCGAATCAGGATCCGGCGTGCCCGGTCGGCTCCTTCGTCGGACCGCATGTCGCCTATCACCCGAAGCACGGGGGATGGGACGGCAACGGCATGCCGGTCAACGGTGGTCCGGTGGGAGCGGACGGTTCGACGAACAACGGTCTGACACAAGAGTTCTGTGCGAAAAATGAAGACCCGGGCTGTCCGAAGGGCAGCTATGTGGGGCCCAATGCGATCCGGGACCCGAGGGGTGGTCCCGGGTATGTCAGGTGTGAGGGCACCATCTGCACCAATCCCGATCACGGTGCCGGACCGGGTGGTCAGCGAGGCAGTTGGGGTGCCGGCGGCAGACCGGTCGGTGGAGGGCCGGTTGGTGCGGACGGTTCGACGGGCAACAATCTGACGCGCGAATACTGTGCGCGGAACCAAGACCCGGCGTGTCCGTCCGGTAGTTACGTCGGCCCCGATGCGATCCGGGATCCGAAGGGTGGATCGGGTTACGTCGCGTGCGAGGGCACGGTCTGCACCAATCCGAACAAGGGCGCAGGGGGTACTCCGGGGATGTGGGATTCGGACGGTCAGCCCGCCAATGGCGGTCCGACCGGTGCGGACGGGTCGACCGGCAACAACGTGAGCCAGGACTACTGCGCCAACAATCAGGATCCGGCTTGTCCCGCAGGCAGTTACACGGCCGATGACGGTGGCGCTCCCGACCCTGGCAACTGACAATCGGTCGTCGGCCGGCACCGCTGGGCGGGCTGCACCGCGCAATCCGCGTCGCCCGGCGGTGACCGCCGTGGTCAGTTCCGGTGCAGCTCGTGCCGGCCGATGGTGATGGCTGCGACGACGATGCCGATGACCACGCCGATCAGGGTGTCGCCGACGCGGTCCATCGCCGCCGACGGGCTCAGGCCCGCGCTGAGTGCGGTGAGCAGCAGTGCCATCGGGGTCACGGCGGTCGAGGTGACCGCGTAGTTCGCGGGGGCCATGATCTCGGCCGTGATCAGGCAGACGACGATGGCCACCACCGAACCCCAGTAGCCCAGTCCCAATGCGAGCAGTCCGGCGGCGATGAGTCCGCCTGCGATGTTGCCGAGCAGTCGCTGCGCGCCACGGGTCACCGTGACGTGGTAGATGGCGCCCTGCATGGCGGCGATCGCGCCCATGGCCGCCCACATCGGGTGCGACAGGCCGATGGCGGTGGCCACGGTGGCGCTCAAGGCCGCCGCGACGACGATCCGGATGCTGTTGACCACCAGATCTTTTCGGGGCGGAGTGCGCAGGTCGTCCCACACCGTCGCGTGCCGGACGGGTGGGTGGTCCGCGTCGTTTCGGGTCGAGGGCCGCAGCACGTCGAGGAGCCAGGGAGCGAGCGAGGCCGCGATCCCGCTGAGGGCGCCGACGGCGGCGGCGATCACGGCGCGCGTGAGATCGTCTGTGCTGTGGGCGAATCCGGCGGCGCCGGTGGCGGCGAAGACGAAGATCACCGCGCCGGGGCCGACGATGTGCAGCATGGCGACCAGGAGTGCGGCGATGCCGCCGAGTAGGGAGATGACGGCGATCTCGACCGCGACGGGTGCGTCGGCGATGCCGACGATCGAACCGATCCCGACGGCGCCGACGACCCCGACGCCGAGTGCCGTGAGGCGTTGGACGCGAACGGGATAGGCGTCGGGGCGGCAGAAGGCCGCGACGGTCGCGCCGAGTGCGGCGAAACCCGCCACATCACGCTGTCCGGTCAGTCCACCGACGATCAGCATCAATCCGACGGCGATGCCGACCCGGATTGGCACGGCGACGCTGGTCCTGCTCATGTCGACGGTCAGCGCCGATCGCCACGTCGACGGCCGGACGACGTGGGTCAGCGCGTCGTAGCGGTTGCGCAGCAGCGGGGTGGTTGAGGTCGGCACGCCGGATAATCTACCACTGTTTTAGTAGTAAAATAAATGGCACGGCCTACGATGCATCAATGAGTGGTGAACATGTCGACGGAGAGGACGCCGGAATGTCCGACCTGGTCGACCGCATCCAGCAGGAGTGGTCGTCGGCGTACCCGCACCTCGACACCGCGCCGATCGGCGTACTCGGCCGCATCCAGCGGATCGCGGCGCTGACCAGCCACCGGCTGGACCGCAATCTGGAGGCGCACGACATCACGCGATCGGAATTCGACGTGCTCGGTGCGCTGGTCCGGGCCGATCACCCGCTGCGGGCCGGCGACGTGGTGTCCACGACGATGCTCAGCGGAGCCTCGATCACCAAGCTCACCGACAGTCTCGCGCGCCGTGGACTCATCGAACGACGGAAGTCCGACCGTGACGGGCGGGTGGTGCTGCTCGCGCCGACGGAGCAGGGACGCCGCCTCGTCGACGCCGAGATTCCCCGTCGGCTGGTGGACGACGAGAGTGCCCTGGCGGCGTTGTCCGCCGACGAGCGGGCGACGCTCGCCGAGTTGCTCCGCCGGATATCGCTGACTCTCGGCGAGGCCTGATATCGGCGGTTTCGCGTATCTCGGAGTGGTGTCACGCCTGATTCAGGTGTGATGGATACCATGTTCGTCGATTCGAAGTCGGGGAACCCAGGCTAGGGGA
The DNA here is from genome assembly GCF_059427765.1 of Gordonia sp. B8661-1. Classification (NCBI taxonomy): domain Bacteria; kingdom Bacillati; phylum Actinomycetota; class Actinomycetes; order Mycobacteriales; family Gordoniaceae; genus Gordonia; species Gordonia sp. B8661-1. The sequence goes on along the minus strand of NZ_JCAHRL010000001.1, from coordinate 541,086 downwards.
GGAACACACTCATGGCGGTCATTCGGCATACGGCCAAGGTCGGGCGGGAGCGCGCGCTGGCATTCGACTACGTGAATGCCCACGAGACCGTGCCGGACTGGATGTTCGGCGTCACACGCTTCGATCCGGTCACCGAACAGACCGTCGGCCTCGGTGCCACCTTTGCCGCGACGATGAAAATCGGTCCGAAGTCGCTCAACAGCACTCTGCGGGTCACCGAATACGTCGAGAGCGAAGTGGTCCGTCTCGATTCCGTCGACGGTCTCGACGTGAGCACCACCTGGCGGTTCAGCGATGTCGACGGCGGCACCGAGGCCGACGTCGAGTTCGCCTACAACCTGCCCGGCGGCTTCGCGGGCCGGGCACTCGCGGCGATCATCGAGCCCGTGGTGGGGCAGGCCATCCGGCACACCGAGTCCAAGCTCACCGCCCAGGTCGAAGCGCTGGACTGAGCGCTGCGCGTGCCTCATTGACGGGGAAGTCGATACGTCGACTCGCCGGCCGTGTCTGCTGATCGAGTAGGCCGAGGCGCCAGCCGAGGACGTATCGAGATCTCGATACGTCGACTCGCTGGCGCTCGCCGACTACTCGATCAGCGGCCGGGGGGGCTGGCGCTCGCCGACTACTCCATCAGCGGCCGGTGCACACGCCGGGGAATATATAAGCCTGCGCATGCATTGATTGGGGTGTCGCGCCGTATCGGTGGCGACCACAGCGACATCAATGACGAACAGAGAGGTGTGGGCAATGGCCACAGTGCAGAACCAGGTCGTCGACCTGGGCCGGCCCTGGCGCGGAGTGGGACCGTTCATCTTCGCCAGCCGGCACGTCGACGCATACCCGCGGGGCAACGAGAATCTCGGACCCGCCGAGGACATCAGTAATCGCCCGCTGGGCAACGACTTTCGCCATCCGTCCGGGTGGAGCATGTATCACGGCACGGAGGTGCCGGGCTTCCCCGGGCATCCGCACCGGGGGTTCGAGACCATCACCATCGTGCGCGGCGGATTCGTCGATCACGCCGACTCGACCGGTGCGGGCGCCCGCTACGGCGCGGGTGACGTCCAGTGGGTGACCGCCGGACGGGGCGTGAGCCATTCCGAGATGTTCCCCCTGCTGAACACCGACGCGGACAACCCTTTCGAGCTGTATCAGATCTGGCTGAACCTGCCGGCGAGCGGCAAGAAGGAACCGCCGGAGTTCACCATGCAGTGGCGTGAGGACATCCCGTCCGTCGTGCCGGCCGACGCCACCGGCGACGTCCGGGTGATGGTCATCGCGGGCGAATTCGACGGCGCCGCACCGGTATCGCCGCCGCGTGCCTCATGGGCGTCGAATCCGGACGCCGACGTGGCGGTCTGGCTGATCGACATGGCACCGAACTCCTCGATGACGTTGCCCGCCACCGGAAACGCGGCCACCGAACGGCTGCTGTACGTGCACGGGGACCACGCATCGGTGACCGTCGACGGCGCACGGGTCGTTGAGGGTGAAGGCTACCCGCAGACCGAGCAGCGCGCGCTCCGGCTCGAGACCGGTGACGATCCGGCGACCATCCTCGTCCTGCAGGGCGTGCCGATCAACGAACCGGTGGCCTCGTACGGACCGTTCGTGATGAACACCCCGGAGGAGATCCAGGAGGCCTTCGACGATTACCGCCGTACCCAATTCGGCGGCTGGCCCTGGCCGTCGGACGGCCCGGTGTACGAGCGTTCGACGCCGCGCTTCGCCAAGCACGGCGACGGCCGCACCGAATACCCGGAAAGCTGACGCCGGATGGATGCGGTCGATGCCTGGCATGCGCTGATCACGGCGTACGGCACCCTGTCGGCGAAGATGTGCACGGTGCTCGACGACGCGTACCGGGTGAGCCTGCCGGAGTTCGAGGCGCTGCTCTGGATCGACCGGTCCGGTGACGAGCCGATCTCCGCGATCGACCTCACCGATCGTCTGCTGCTCACCCAGAGCGGCGCGACGCGGCTCGTCGGGCGTCTGGAGCGTGCGGGGTATGTCACCCGCACGGCCTCCAGCGCCGATGCCCGGCGCAAGGACATCGCTCTCACCGATCGTGGCCGGTCCGCGATCGCCGACATGCGCACCATCCATGCCGCGCAGATCCGGGAACTCATCGGCGAACACCTGTCCGATCCGGAGATCGACCAGCTCACCGAACTCCTGCGCAAACTCGTACCGGGTTCGTGAGCGTGGCGCCCGGCACACGCATGGGATGATGACCGCATGCGGGTGCTGGTGGTGGACGACGACCGCAACATCGCGGAGACGGTGCGGCGCATGATGATCGCGCAGGGCTGGGTCGTCGACGTCGAGTACGACGGCGTGGCCGGACTGGAGAAGGCGACCACCGAGCCGTTCGACGCCGTCGTTCTCGACATCCTGATGCCCGGTCTCAACGGATATGAGGTGCTGCACCGGATGCGCGCGGGCGGCGTCTGGACGCCGGTGCTGATGCTCACCGCCAAGGACGGTGAGTACGACCAGGCGGAGGCGCTCGACGGAGGCGCCGATGACTATCTCACCAAACCGTTTTCGTTCGTGGTGCTCATCGCGCGACTGCGCGCTCTCGTCCGTCGCGGCGCGCCTGTGCGCCCGGCCGTGCTCGTCGCGGGCTCATTGAGGCTCGATCCGGCCGCGCACACCGCATTCCGCGGAGAGACCGAATTGACGTTGACGCCAAGGGAATTCGGGATGCTGGAATTCCTGATGCGCCGCAAGGGTGAGGCGCTCACCAAGGCGGAGATCCTGGATTCGGTGTGGGACATCAACTATCGCGGCGACGAGAATGTCGTCGAGGTGTACGTGAGCTATCTGCGCAAGCGGATCGACGTGCCGTTCGGCACCCACGCGATCGAGACGGTGCGCGGCGTCGGCTATCGGCTCGCCGCCGATGGCGGCTGATCGTCGGACGCGTCGACGGGCAGCGTGAATCCGACGGTGGCGCCGCCTGCGGGAGTGTCGGCGACGATCATCGTGCCGCCGTGCGCACGGACGATCTCGGCCACGATCGCGAGGCCGAGACCCGAACCGCCACCGTCTCGTTCGCGTGAGTCGACCAGGCGGACGAAGCGCTCCAGAATCCGGCTCTTGTCGGCGTCGGGTATGCCGGGTCCGTCGTCGGAGACGGTCACGGTGACGTTCGCGCCGCCGGCGTCGAGGGAGATGTCGAAGGTGAGTCGTCCGGTGGTGTGCCGTGTAGCGTTGTCCGCGATATTGCGCAGTGCCCGGGTCAGGGTCGCGACGTCCCCACGGACACGTGCGGGCACGACATGCGCGCCGATCTGCCACCGCCCCAACGCCTCCAGGCGATCGATCTCGGCGCCGACGATGTCGTCGAGATCGACATCGGTGAGCCGCAACGGGATTCCGTTCTCGTCGGCGCGCGCCAGGAACAGCAGGTCGGAGACCATGCTCTGCAGCCGGATCGCCTCCGGCATCATCACGGTCCGAACGGTGGCCGCATCGAGTCCCTGACCTGTCTCACCTGCGAGGTCCAGCAGCCCCACGAGCGTCGTGAGCGGACTGTTCAGTTCGTGCGAGGCGTCGTTGACGAAGCGCGTCTGCTGGGTCCGCGCGGTGTCGATACGGTCCAGCAACGAGTTCATCGTGCCCGCCAGTCCGGCGATCTCGTCGCCGGTCGGCGGTACCGGGACGCGACGATGGGTGTCGCCGCCGGAGATGTCGTCGACCTGTCGTCTGATGTCATCGACGGGCCGGAGTGCGCGGCCCACGAAATAGTGGGTCAGCACGGCCATCCCGATCACGATGAGCGGGAACAACACACAGCACAGCACCGCGACGAGTGCGACCGTGCCGTCGAGTCGGTGTTCGGACGTACCGACCTCGATGGTGAATGGGCCGCTCGTGGAGTCGGCGCCGAGAATCGTGGCGCGGTATTCGGTGCCGTCGGGCATCGCCCGCGCCTCGCGGATGGTCCGCTGCACCCCGGCGGCGACCGGGGCGGTGAGCGGCTGTGTCACGCGCGGATGGCTGGACAGCGCCACCCGTCCGTCGCCGTCGACGATCTGGATGAGGTCGATGTCGCGGCTCGTGGTGAGCATCGGGCCGTCGATCCCGTCGATGCCCTCGGTGCGGATGGCATCGGCGATCTGGTGTGCGCGTGCCGATGTCGACGAGTCGGCGATGTGGACGAGCACCTGGTGGATCGTCAGCAACAGGATGGCGGCCGCCACGGCGAGGGCCACCGTGACCATCGCGGTGGCCAGCAGCGTCAGCCGGGTGCGGACCGGGCGGGTCCACCGCGCCAGTCGGCGTCTCCAGGTCGATCCGTCCGCCTCCACCTCTGTGACGATAGCGCGTGTCCGGTTCGTGCCGAGGCCGTCACTCAGCGTTCACTAAGCGTCGGTTGACCAGCATGGACCCATGAACGATGCGATGAGACGGGGATGGTCGGCCGCGGGCCTGCTGATGGTGGTGCTGGTGACCGGGGTGGTGCTGATCGGGCATCAGGGGCCGATCCTGGCGGATCAGGGATTCACCGACTGGATCGTCGGACATCGTGGCGACACCTCGGTGGTGGCCGGATTGTCGGAGATCTTCGGACCGGTTCTGGTGTCCGTCTGGACCGTCGTCGCGGCCCTGATCCTTCTGGTCCGTGACCGGTCGGCGGAGCGTGCGTTGTCGCTGGTGGCGGTGGTTCTCTCGGCCGCGGTGATCACCGAGGTCATCAAGCTGATCGTCGCGCGTCCCCGGCCGCCGCTGCACTACCACGCGGGTGTCGCCGAGATGACGTACTCCTACCCGTCGGGTCATGTGACCGGGACGAGCGCACTGGTGCTCGGGGTCGCGATCCTCGGGTCGGTGTCCGCACGTCCGGTGGTCCACCGGTGGATGGTGACGGTCGGCATCGTGATCGTCGCGCTGGCCGCGGGCACTCGTCTCTACCTGGGTGTGCACTGGCTCAGTGATGTACTCGCCGGATTCGCGGTCGGTGCCGCGTCGGCGCTGGTGATACCCGACCTCGTGACCGTGGCCCTACGGCGGGTCGCGAATCCGACAACCGGGATCGGACGCTTCTCCGGTCATCAAAACTCGGCGCAAACCGTCACTGCGCGTTAGGATTTCGAATTGTGGAAACCATCAATGGGCTGCCGGCCCATCCGCTGTTCGTACACCTCGCGGTCGTGAGCATACCGCTGGCGGGTGTGCTCGGGATTCTTTCCGTCGTCTGGCCCGCCGCGCGACGGCGACTGGGCGTCATCACGCCGATCGTCGCGCTGGTCGCGATGGTCATCACGCCACTGACCACGTCGGCGGGCGAGGCGCTGGAGAAGACGACGGGCAGCAATCCGAAGCTGGCCGAGCACACCGAACTGGGCGGGCAGATGATCGGCTGGGTCGCAGCACTTTTCGTGGCGATCGTGCTGTTCTGGGCGTTGCACACCCCGCAGATCGTCGACCGTGCCGGTGGTGTGCTGTCGCCGACGGTGCGGACGGTCGCCGCATGGATTCTCGGTCTGGCGGTCGTCGCGGTCGGTATCGGGGCCATCGTCATGACCCTCCTCGTCGGCGATTACGGCGCACAATCGGTATGGGGCCGCTGAGAGCCCGTGCGGTGGCGGCGAATCCGCCGGAGGACGGAGTGATCCGATGACGTCGGTGGGGGATGCGGTCATCCGGATCGGCCCCATGCTGGCCGTCGTCGTGGTGGTCCTTGCGGTGCTGGCGGTCGCGGTCAACGCGCTCGGGGACACCGGCTTCACGCGGCAGGCCGCGGTGGCGACGATCCGTGCGGCCGTCCAACTCGCCGCCCTGGCCGCCGTTCTCGGAGTGGTCATCCAGAACATCTGGGCCACCTGGGCTTTCGTGGCGGTGATGGCACTGGCCGCGGCGTGGTTCTCCGCCGGGCGGATCACTTCCGGTGCGGGCAGCGTGACCGGTGGGCTGCGATGTCTGATTCCCGTTGCCGCGCCGACGATCATCATCGTGGTGATCCTGGTACTGATCGGTGTGCTGCCGGCGACCGGGCTCGCCATCATCCCCACCGCGGGCATCATGTTCGGGGGCGCGATGAACACGGCGTCTCTGGCCGGGCGCCGTGCGCACGACGAATTGCGCACGCGCAGCGGCGAAGTCGACGCCGCACTGTCGCTCGGATTCCTGCCCCGCGATGCCCGGATGGAGATCTCCCGGACCGCCGCGGCCACCGCGCTGGTGCCCGGGATCGATCAGACCCGGTCGGTCGGCCTCGTCACCATCCCCGGTGCCTTCGTCGGCATGGTGCTCGGCGGCGCGTCGACCACCGCGGCGGCGGTCATGCAGTTGTTCGTCCTCGTCGCGCTACTGGCCGTCGGCTCGATCGCGATGGTCGTCACCTGCGAACTCGTGGCCCGCCAGGTGCTCTGAGATCATGCCGACGCCGGAACCCGGCTGCCGCTGACGTAGACTCTCGACGTCGGCCACCATCACCGGGTGCCGTCCGCTCCCGTAGCTCAGGGGATAGAGCACGGCTCTCCTAAAGCCGGTGTCGCAGGTTCGAATCCTGCCGGGAGCACTCCTGAGAGGTCTTCTCCTCCCGTTGTGCCGGGAACAATCGTGATTTCGGGCAGTGAAATGCAACCGAGAACAAACGCTGGGCCCGGCAGTTCCGGAATTGCCGTCCGCGGTGCCCGATCGATGAATGAATCCGCTGTGCGCCGAACGGTTTTCGTGGTGTCGTGCCGATAAGCAGAATGGTGTGGATGATCGTTCCGCTCCGTGGAATCACCGTTGCGGAATCACCGTTTATGCGCGAGATATCGGCATGACGATCATCACGTCTTTTCCGGTTCGCTCGGCACCTACCGGTTATATAGGGCAGATTATGACGTTGGGCGGATACAGCCGCTCACCCATACAGACGAGTTGAGGTGGAATGACTACTTCACAGACACGACGAGGTGTCCGGGCCCGGGGAGTGCTCCTCGGGTTCATCGCGACGGCGAGTGCGGCGCTGCTGATGGCGCCCCAGGCCGCCGCTGATCCCCGTGCCGACGCCGAGAAGGCCATCACGACGCTCGCCGAGCAGGTGCAGAAGGGCGACGCCGACCAGGGGCAGGCCGGCAACGGCCTCGGCGCCAAGCGTGGCGGCATCGTGCCCGCCGGTGACGGCTTCGAGCAGAAGTTCGCCGGTGGCTCCGTGTTCTGGTCCGAGAAGACCGGTGCCGCCGTGCTCTACGGCGCCATCCTCGACAAGTTCCGCGCCGAGCAGGGACCCGCGGGCACCCTCGGGTTCCCGGCCTCCAACGAGGGGCCCGCCGAGTACCGTCCCGTGAGCCGTGTCGCGAAGTTCGCGGCCGCCGACGCACCGAAGATCTACTGGACCCCGTCGACGGGGGCGTGGGTCGTGCGCGGCCCGATGTCGGCGGCCACCGACAAACTGGGCGCCGACCTGGGCGCCCCGGTCGCTGCTGCCACCACCTCCGGTGATCAGATCACGCAGAAGTTCGCCAACGGCTCGCTGACGTTCAACAAGGCCACCGGGGCGTGGGCCGGCACCCCGAACGTCAACTGGGCCACCGCCCTGTCGGGCGTGGCGATACCGGGTATGCCGGACGCCGGCACACCCGACGCGACCACCCCGGCGACGGAATCCACCGCCCCGAGCGGTGACACCGCCACGGAGGTGACCGGCTCGGAGGAGAGCGAGTTCAACTGGTGGTGGTTGATCATCCCGTTCCTGATCGTCCTGCTCGGTCTGCTGCTGGCGTGGCTGTGGCGCAATCTTCGCCGGCCCACCGCGACCACACCGGATCCCCAGCTCGTCGGCCCGGCCTCGGGCGCCTCGGCGACCACGACCGCTGATCGGCCGGACGCCGGTGCGCGGACCACGGATCTGAAGACCAGCACCACGGGCACCGCGGCGGCCGCTGCCGCGGGTGCCGCGGCGGCGGGTGCGGCCATCAAGGGCCGTCGCGACGACACCGGCGCAGATGCGGCGACGGGTACCGCCGACGGGACGGGCGCCGCGGACTCCGGTGATGGCACCGGGCCGGGCACGTCCGGTCTGGCCGGTGCGGCAGGAGTGGGCGGTGCCGCTGCCGCCGGTGCCGCGGCTGCGAGCGCGGCCAAGCACGGCTCCGGCGACGGCATCGGCACCTACGTGAAGGGCGGCGTCGAGACGCCGGTACCGGTGGGTGCTCACCTGCCTCTCGACGATCGGGCCGAGGCGCCGGACGGTTATCCCATCAAGGGGGACGCCGACTCGGGCCGCTACCACACGCCGGGTCTGCCGACGTACCGGGAGGTCGTCGCGGAGATCTGGTTCGCCACCGAATCCGCCGCGGAGGCGGCCGGCTATCACAAGGCGGATACCACCGAGTAGACCGACGACGGAACGTCTTCCGGGCCCGGCACCATGTGGTGCCGGGCCCGCTGTTGTATACGGTGACAGTGTGGTTGCACAGACAGATACACCGCAGGTCGTCCTGGTCACCGGCGCGTCGAGCGGCATCGGCGCCGAGGTGGCGCGACTCTTCGCCGAACGCGGTCACACCGTGTACGGGACGAGCCGGCATCCCGGCTCGGTCGCGAACCCCATCCCGGGCGTCCGCTATGTGCGGCTCGACAACGCCGACTACGCGACCGCGCAGGAATGCGTCGACGAGGTCGGCGACATCGACATCCTGATCAACAACGCGGGCGAGAGCCAGGCGGGTGCGCTCGAGGACACCTCCATGGAGGCCATCGAAAAACTCTTCGCCACCAACGTCTTCGGGCCCGTCGCGATCACCAAGGCGGTGCTGCCCGGCATGCGGGAGCGGCGCCGGGGCACGGTGGTGATGGTCGGGTCCATGCTGTCGAGCTTCCCGGTCGCCTTCCGATCCACCTACGCGGCCACGAAGTCCGCACTCAAGGCCTTCGCATTGGCCACGCGCCGCGAGGTGGCGCCGTACGGCATCCGGATGATCTCGGTCGAACCCGGCACCATCGCCACCGGCATCGGCGATCGCCGCAGCATCCACATCGGTGCCGATTCGCCCTACCGCGCCGAGTACGAGACCCTCGCGGCGGCCACCCGCAAGAACGAGGACGCCGGGATCTCGGGTGCGCAGATGGCGGAGGTCATCGTCGACGCCGCGCTCGCCGAACATCCGAAGCCGTTCTACGCCAAGGGGAACCGGGCCGGGATCGTTTTTCTGCTCCGGCGCCTGGTGCCGCGGCAGTGGGTGCTGGACATGACGGCCCGCAAGCACGGGCTGCCCTCGGTCAAGATCTGAGCAGTCGATGCGAATCGCGTTGCGGGTCATCGGGATCGGACCCGGTGGCCCTCGGCAGATCACCCTCGAGGCGATCGATGCCATCGCCGGCGTCGACGTCTTCCTCATGCTCGACAAGGGCGATGCGCGCAGGTCGCTCGGTGAGGTGCGCACACAGATCCTCGCCGAGCACGCGGCGCCCGGACACCGGGTCGTCGAGGTGGTGGATCCGCCACGCGACCGGAACCCCGCCGACTACGACGCCGAGGTGCGCCGATGGCATGCCGTCCGCGCCGAGTTGTTCGCCGACGTCCTGCGCGCCGAGGTACCCGACGGCGGCGTGGCGGCTTTCCTCGTCTGGGGCGATCCGGCCCTGTACGACAGCACCTTACGGATCGTCGACGATCTGATCGCGCACACCGACCTGGATCTCGATGTCACGGTGATCCCCGGCGTCACCAGTGCGAGTGCGCTCACCGCCGCGCACCGCATCACCGCCAACCGGATCGGCGAGCCGATCCACATCACCACCGGCCGCAGGCTGCCGGACACCCCGGCCGGGGCCGACGGCAATCAGATCGTCATGCTCGACGGTGATCTCGCATTCCGCCACACCGCTCACCCCGACGATCACATCTGGTGGGGCGCCTACGTCGGCACCGACGATCAGGTGCTGATCAGTGGCCGCGTCGGCGATGTCGCCGACGAGATCGTCCGCGTGCGCGCGCAGGCGCGCGAGCGGATCGGCTGGATCATGGACATCTACCTCATCCGGTCCGGGCGCTCCGACTGAGCCCGGTGGTCCCGTCCGACGTTCCCGCGGGTCACCAGACCTCGTCGAGCGCGGCCATCGTCGCATCGCGGATCTCGGTGCGGCAGATGACGAAGTCCGGCATGTAGGGGTGACGCTGGTTGTAGACGATGGGGGAACCGTCGAGCCGGCTGCAATGCAGTCCGGCGGCGAGCGCGACCCCGACCGGTGCGCAGTTGTCCCATTCGTATTGCCCGCCGGCGTGGACGTAGGCGTCGACGTCGCCGCGCACCACGGCCATCGCCTTGGCACCCGCCGAGCCGATGCCGATCATGTTGAGCGACAAGCGGCGTGACACCCAGGCGGACTCGTAGGAGCCGCCGTAGCGGGACGCGGCCATCCGGCCGGTGAGCGGTCCCGGCGGCGCGGGCACGGTGTCGGACCGGAAGAGTTCCCCGGTCGCGGGCAGCGCGACGGCGGCCTCGGTGACCTCGCCGTCGACGGTGAGTGCGACGTGGACCGCCCAGTCGTTCGAACCGTTCGCGAATTCCTTTGTGCCGTCGAGAGGGTCGATGATCCACACGCGCCGGTTCCGCATCCGGTCGCCGACGTCGCGGGCCTCCTCGGACAGAACGGCGTCGTCGGGCCGATGCGTCTGCAGGACCTGCGATATCCAGGTCTGGGCCATCGCGTCGCCGAGATCGCCGAGCCGCCGGCCCATGAGCAGATCTCCGTGCAGCACACCACGCAACACCTCGCCGGCGCCTTCGGCGAGGTGTGCGGCCAGATCGGCGTCGGAGACACGGGAGGTCATCCACCTACTACATCACGTCCGGTGACCGCGTCGGCGTGAGCGGGCGGTGTTCGCACCCCGTATGCCGCACAATGGACTCATGCCTGAGCTTCCCGAGGTGGCGGCGATCGCGGCGTACCTGGATGATCGTGCCACCGGTTTTCCCATCCGCCGCGTCGACGTGGCCTCACTGGCCGTGCTCAAGACCGCCGACCCGCCGTATACGGCGCTGACCGGGCGGATCGTCGAATCGGTCGGACGCATCGGCAAGTATCTGGTGATCACCACCATTCCCGGAAACGCCGAGCAGGTCGACGAACCGGCGATCGCCCTGGTCATCCATCTGTCCCGGGCCGGATGGGTTCGCTGGAGCGACCAGTTGTCGCAGACCCCGCCGAAACCGGGCGGCAAGGGACCCATCGCGCTGCGGGTGCACTGCGGGATGCCGGGGGAGGGTTTCGACGTCACGGAGGCCGGCACCCAGAAGCGACTGGCCGTGTGGATCGTGCGGGATGTCGCGGAGATCGACCGGATCACCACACTCGGGCCCGACGTACTGGCGCTGTCCCGCGAGGAGTTCGGCGAGATCCTCGCCGGTGCCGGCGGCCGCATCAAGAACGTGCTGACCGATCAGCGGACGATCGCCGGGGTGGGCAACGCCTACTCCGACGAGATCCTGCACACGGCAAGACTTTCGCCGTTCGCGACCGCCAAGTCGCTGAGCGAGGCGCAGGTCGACGGACTCTACGACGCGACACGCTCGGTGCTGACCGATGCGATCGGCAGGCTCGAAGGTCAGGAGGTCGCGCGCCTGAAATCCGAGAAACGCACCGGGTTGCGCGTGCACGCGAGGACCGGACTGCCATGTCCGGTGTGTGGGGACACGGTCCGCGAGGTGTCCTTCGCCGACCGCTCCTTCCAGTACTGCCCGACATGTCAGACCGGCGGCAAGGTGCTCGCCGACCGTCGCATGTCGCGCCTGCTCAAGTGACACGGTGCGGCACCGGGTAGCTTGGCGGCCGTGAGTGCACCCACCCGACAGAAGATTCTGATCAGCGGCGCCAGCTCCGGTCTGGGCGAGGGGATGGCCCGGCGGTACGCCGCTCGGGGCCGCGACCTGGCGTTGTGCGCGCGGCGCCTCGATCGGCTCGACGCGCTCGCCGGAGAACTGCGCGACGCGTCGTCCGGGCAGATCGCGACCGCCGCGCTCGACGTCACCGACACCGCCGCGGTACCGGCCGTCTTCGGTGCCCTGGCCGACGAACTGGGCGGCCTCGACCGCGTCATCGTCAACGCGGGCCTGGGCAAGGGAGCGCCCCTCGGCACCGGACACGCCGGCGCGAACATCGAGACGGTGCAGACCAACCTCGTCGGCGCGCTGGCTCAGGCCGAGGCGGCGCTGGAGATCTTCCGGGCACAGAACCGCGGCCACCTGGTGCTGATCAGCTCGATGAGCGCGGTGCGGGGTCTGCCCAAGGCGCAGGCGGCGTATTCGGCATCGAAGGCCGGACTGACGGCGCTCGGCGAGGGATTGCAGGCGGAATTCGCCGGATCGCCGATCACCGTGTCGGTGATCGCGCCGGGCTACATCGAGACCGACATCAACCGGGGTGTGCGCACGGCGATGATGACCGACACCGACAAAGGCGTCGACGCCCTCGTGGGGGCCATCGACAAGGAGCCCGCGTTCGCGCCCGTGCCGTCCTGGCCCTGGGTCCCCATCGCCGCGGCGCTGCGTCACCTGCCCCGGGGTATCACCCGCCGGCTGGTCTGAGGTTCATTCGGTCGTACGACGTGAACGGGAATGTCTCGGTGCTCTGCGATAATCTCACCCACGAGCCGCGACGATGATCGACGGTCGAAGGCACTCGACCAATGCGCACCACGTTCGTGGGAAACGAAACGAATGAGAAACAGGGGTCAGGCTCATGGCGCGGCGAGTTCTCCAATGTGTGGCCGTGGGAGCGGCGGTGCTGTGTGCGCTCCTGGGGGTGCAACCGGTCGCGGGCGCGGCGCCCCCTACCCACTCGATCGCCGAACAGGTCGGGCCGTCGCTGGTACACATCACGACGGAGTTCAGCGGCCAGGTGGAGGTGCCGTTCGTCGACGGCCCGCTGTGGACCCCGAAACTCACCATGAAGACCGGATGCACCGGGTACATCGTCGATCCGAAGGGATTTATCGCGACGGCCGGTCACTGCGTCAACGGCGAGGACGACGAGATCCTGAACGGTCTGCGCGAGCAGGCGATCATCGAACTGGTGAAGGCGGGCAATCGCGACAAGGAATGGGCGCTCACCACCCTGGAGACCGCCAAGCGCAACAAATGGCCGGTGCGCAACGCGGCGGGCACCGTCGGCGAGACCGATCGTGAGGTCACCGTCCGCCAGCCAGCCAGCGACTACCGGGTCTTCGGTGAGGAGACACCCGTCGAGGTCGTCGACTTCCAGGAATTCGATGACGGCGACAACGCGATTCTCAAGGTCGATACATCGAAAAAGCTGACCGCCCTGGTGATCTCGTCCCGGACGCCGTCACCCGGTGACCAGATCACGAGTATCGGTTTCCCGGGCGCCGTGGGCGCCGTGGTCGATGAGTCGACCGTGCCGCAGCCGTCCTACAAGGGCGGCACGGTGTCCTCGCGGCAAACCGTGCAGGGCGGCCTGGTCCGCACCGAGGTGTCAGCAGAGATGGGCACCGGAATGTCCGGTGGGCCGACGGTGAATACCCAGGGTGCGGTCATCGGCACGAACTCCTTCGGATCCAAGACCGACGCGATCTCCTCGTTCTATTTCACGACCGACAACGCGGCGCTGCGGACCTATCTGGAGAGTCACGGCGTCACCTTGCGCGCCGAGCAGGGCGACGAATCGTCGGGCATGAGTATGTGGGTCTGGCTGGGGCCGCTGATCGGGGTGGGGGCCCTGCTGATCGTCGGCGGAATCATCCTTCTGCTACGGCGCCGCAAGCGGCAGCCGTCGCCGCCGATGGGACCGATGGGTATGCCTCCGGGGATGGGCGGCAACGGATTCGGGCCGCCCGGCCCGCCGATCACGCAGGGGCCGCCTCCGCCGTCTCAACAATTCGGTCGACCGGGTGGTCCGCCGATGGGTGGTCCGTCACCGACCGCGCCGGGGCCCGGCCGGGCGATGCCCCCTCGGCAGGTGCCGCCACAACCGATGCCGCCACAACCGGTGCCCCCGCAACCTGCTCCGCCCACGGGTCCGTTCCGTCCGCAGGGGCAACCGGGCGCGGGAGGTTTCCCGCCGCAGGGGCCACCTGCGACGGGAGGTTTCCCGCAGGCCGGTCCGCCGCCGGCGGGACCGTTCGGTGGGCCGCCCCGCCCGGGGCCTGCGACTCGCTGAGATCAGGCCGGGGCCGGCTCGGACCGACGGTCGCAGGCGACAGGCCGCGCGGCCGTGCGTGCCGGGCCACCCGGGCGTCGTGTGCGTAAGGTGACCGGTGTGTCGGCAAAACAAGGACAGACGGTTGCGCATGGCGCATTTCAATTGTTCGGTGAGCAGCGACGATCCGAGGTCGGTGAGGTACTCGGCGACGTCTTCGGCCGCACGGTCCACGTGCTGGCCGCCGACTGGCGCGGCATCGTCTACTTCACCCTCGACGACGATCCGGAGATCGCTCCCGACACGGTGGTGGGTTTCGATCCGTCGAGCGGCAGCTCCGGCCCGCTGACCTCCGTCGACGAGGTGCTCGCGGCAGTACGCTCCGGCGACATCGCGCAGGCCGTCGACGACGCAAGCTTTGATGCGTGGCGCACCGCGACCGGCACCCGATCGCTGGACATGGGCGACTGCGTGCCGCCCGTCGTCCTCGAGTTCATGGGTGGCGACCCGGCCGAGAGGTCAACGGAGCCACAGGATCTCGTGACCTTCATCGCGGTGGCGGCCACGTTGATGGCACGTCTGGACGAGCTGGGCGTCGAGCCCGGCGCCCCCATTCCCGACGAGGTCTTCGACGACGACCGCTGGGCCTGAGGCGTCAGGGGGTGCGCCCCCGCTGTTCGCGGTACCAGCGCACGAGTTCGTCGGTGGACGAATCCCCTTGTGGGGCAGGGGATTGCTTCTCGGTGATCGTCTCGAGCATCTCGATCGCCTGCTTCTTCCCGAGTTCCACACCCCACTGGTCGAAGGAGTTGATACCCCAGATGCTCCCCTCGACGAAGACCTGGTGCTCGTAGAGCGCGATCAACTGCCCGATCGCCGACGGTGTCAGTTCCGGCGCCATGATCGAGGTCGACGGCCGGTTGCCCGGCATCACCTTGTGGGCCACCACATGAGAGTCGACGCCCTCCGCGGCGATCTCATCGGCGGTCTTGCCGAAGGCCAGCACCTTGGTCTGCGCCAGATAGTTGCTCATCAGCAGGTCGTGCATGGAGCCGGTGCCGTCGGCGGTCGGCAGATCGTCGGTGGGCCGGGCGAAGCCGATGAAATCGGCCGGGATCAGCCGTGTGCCCTGATGCAAGAGCTGGTAGAACGCGTGCTGTCCGTTGGTGCCGGGTTCGCCCCAGAACACCTCCCCGGTGTCGGTCGTGACGTGATGTCCGTGTGCGGTAACCGATTTCCCGTTCGACTCCATCGTCAACTGCTGTAGATAGGCGGCGAAACGCGCCATGTCGTTGGCATAGGGGAGGACCGCCCGGGTCTGCGCATCCCAGAAATTCGTGTACCAGACTCCGAGGAGGCCGAGGATCACCGGAGCGTTCTGCTCGAGTGGTGCCGTACGGAAATGCTCGTCGATGACACGGAATCCGGACAGGAAGTCGGCGAAATTCTCCTTCCCGATGGCGGCCATGACGGCGAGGCCGATGGAGGAGTCGACCGAATACCGGCCGCCCACCCAATCCCAGAATCCGAACATGTTCGCGGTGTCGATACCGAACTCGGACACCGCGTCGGCGTTGGTGGAGACCGCGACGAAATGTTTGGCGATCGCCTCCTCGGAGGCGTCGAGTCCCTGGAGCAACCAGCGTTTGGCGGCGGCCGCGTTGGTCAGCGTCTCCAGAGTGGTGAAGGTCTTCGACGCGATGATGAACAATGTCGTCTCGGGATCGAGGTCGGCCAGCGTGCCCACCATGTCGGCCGGGTCGACATTGGAGACGAAATGGCAGCGGATGCCGGCGTCGGCGTAATGACGCAGTGCGCCGTAGACCATGGCGGGGCCCAGATCGGAACCGCCGATGCCGATGTTGACGACATCGGTGATCTTCTTGCCGGTGTGGCCGGTCCATTCGCCGCTGCGCAGGCGATCGGTGAATTCGCCCATGGCGGTGAGGACTTCGTGGACATCGTGTACGACGTCGCGTCCGTCCACGGTCAGCGTCGCGTCGGACGGCAGACGCAGGGCCGTGTGCAGGACCGCGCGATCCTCCGAGGTGTTGATGTGCTTCCCGGAGAACATCGCGTCGCGTTTGTCCTCGAGTCCCGTTTCCCTCGCCAGACTGAACAACAGTTCCATCGTGTCCCGCAGGACCAGGTTCTTGGAGTAGTCGATGTGCAGATCACCGGCGTCGACGGTCAGTTCACGCCCGCGATTCGGGTCAGCCGCGAAGATCTCCCGCAGATGCATCGAATAGACATGCGGCTGATGCGCGGTGAGCGCCTGCCACGTCTGCGTGGCGGTGATGTCCTCGTGATCGCCGGTGTCGGAGTCGGTTCGCTCGCTGGTCTGATAGCCACTGCCGGAGTCGGTCATGATCCTCACCCTATGCGGTCTGGATCACAGCCGCGATGCGTCGTCCCGGCCGTCATCCGGACATCCGACGTGAGCGGCGGGCCTACCGCTACCGGCCCAGCGGACCGCGGCCCAGGCGCAGCAGCAGCATCGCCAGGGTGTGACCCTCCGGGCCCAGGTCGGAGAACCGATCGAGAACCTTGACCTCGCGACTGTGCACCAGGCGGGGCCCACCCGAGGCCATACGTGCGGCACCGATCTTCTTCGACACCGCGGATCGCCGTTTGATGGCGGCGAGGATCATCGCGTCGAGCCGGTCGATCTCGAGACGCAATACATCGATGTCGTCGTCGAGTGCCGAGACGTCGTCGCCGAGATCGTAATCGTCGGCGTCGAACGGCGTCGCGGTCCTGTCGCCGGGGTCGGTGGAGTCGTCGGTCACGCCGACGATTCTGCCACGCTGGGGATTTTGTCCAGCGGATCGGGGCCGCGACACTGGACCCCATGCTGAGTGGGCGCCGGGGGCAAAGCGGGCAGGTCGGACAGGATCGTCGGGGGCGCGACGAGCGGCCCGGAGCCGATCATCGCCGGACGATGTGGACGATCGCCCTCGTGCTGATCGTGGTGCAATTGATCATCCGGGGCTGGTTGGCCCTGACCGGCAACTTCTACTGGGACGACCTGATCCTCATCGGGCGGGCATCCTCGCATCCGATCCTCAGTTGGGACTACCTCGGGCACAGCCACGACGGCCACGTCATGCCCGCGGCCTTCCTGGTCGCCGGACTGACGACGCTCATCGCCCCGGTGCAGTGGGTGCTGCCGGCCGTCACGCTCATCCTCGGACAGGCACTCGCCTCGTTCTCCGTCTGGCGCATGATCCGGGTGCTCGCACCACAGGCACGTGCCGGTGCGCTCGCCGCACTCGCGTTCTACCTCTTCACCCCGATGACCGTGCCCGCCTTCACCTGGTGGGCCGCGGCTCTCAACACGCTGCCACTACAGGCCGCGATGGTCTGGATCGTCGCCGACGCGGTGCTGCTCGTACGGCGCCGCGGGGTGGACGACCCGGTCGGCCCGTCCACGCGGGCGGTGGTCATCCGGTCGTCGGTGGTCTTCGTCCTGGCGCTGCTGTTCTTCGAGAAGTCGCTGTTCATCCTGCCGGTGGCGTTCGTCGCGGCGGTGCTGGCCGCCCGGTGGTCGCCTCCGGGCACCGCAACCGCCGACGAGCCGGACCGGGGGCCGACCGCGGACGATGACGCCCGGGCCCTCGATTCACCTCTGATCCGCGCGTTCACCGCGGCGCGCGGCCTGTGGGCCGTCCTCGGCGTGATCTTCGTGGTGTGGACCCTCATCTTCTTCTCCCTCTCCGATGCGACCGCCGGACAGCATTCGCTCGCCCAGACCGCGAAGTTGGTGTGGCGCTCCATCGATCATGCGGTGGTGCCCTCACTCGTCGGCGGTCCGTGGACGTGGGATCGGTGGATTCCGAGCCCGCCCATGGGATTTCCGTCGGCCTGGATGATGATCGCGGGCTGGGTGGTGCTGGCCGCACTCGTGGCGTGGGCGGTGCTGCGCCGGCGCGGCGCGACGGCGGTGGTCGTCGCCGTGGCGCTGTACGCGGTCGTCGCGCAGATCCCGGTGATGTGGAATCGGTCGAGCGCGAATACGGCGCTCGAGCTCGCCCAGACCATGCGGTACCTGCCGGACACCGCGCTGGTCATCACGATCGGCATCGCGCTGATCGTCGCGGCGCCGGAACGCGTGAGCGCCGCGCGACGGTCGGCGCCCGGCCGGACGGCAACCTGGATGCCCGCCGCCGGGGCCGTGGTGGGTGCGGTGGGCATCGTGTCGGCCGTGTTCTCACTGACGTCCTTCGCGGACTCCTGGCGCGACGACCCGACCGGGGAGTATCTCGCGAATGCGAAGCGGGCGCTCGCCGACAACCGCGAGCACACCATGCTCGATCAGGCCTTGCCGCTGGAAGTGCTTCTGCCGGTTGCCTATCCGAACAATCAGCTCAGCCATGTCTTCGGCCGGGTGCGGGACCGGCCGGACTTCGGGAACACCACCGACCGGCTCAACGTGCTCGACAATCAGGGCAATCTGGCGCCCGGCGGGGTGACCCGCGCCCGCACCATCAAGGCCGGGCGGGGCGCCTGCGACCGGCCGGAGGTGACCGGCCCGACCCGCCTGATGCTCGACGGTCCGCTGATCCGCTGGCGGTGGACCGTCGCGCTCGCCTACTGCGCGGATCAACCGGGCGAGGTCGAGGTCGGCCTCGACGGCGGCCGCCCGGTCCGCATACCAGTGCAGGCCGGGCTACACGTCGTCTACGTCCAGGTCGAGGGACAGGGCCGCACGGTGTCGCTGCGTCCCCTCACGCCCGGGCTCACGCTGCACACCGGTGAGGGCCGGGTCGGCGAGGTGGCCGACGCGCGACTCGTCGGCTGACCGCCTCCCGCGTCAGTCCAGCGGAACCGCGAGCACGCGGACCTTCTGCGCGTCCACGCCCTCCTTGAGCAACAGGAGACGCAGTGCGATCAGGGTCTCCGGCTCGGACACGAAGTAGGTGATCTCGCGCTCGCCCGCGGCGTCGATCTGTTCCTTCAACTGGTCGGTGATCAGCTTGGTGCCGTCCCACGACTCGTCGAAGTTGGCGCCCGTCACGTGTTCGGCATAGCCGGGACCGAAGGTGACGAAGAGGTTGCCGCCCGGGCCCACCCCGTCGAAGACGTAGTCCTTCTCCTTCACCGCGTAGCTCGACGGCAGACCGGTCACCCGGTCGTTGTAGGTCGCGGCCTCGCCCTTCTTGTGACCGGTCCGGATCATCGTGACGGGCAGCTTGCTCGACTTCTCCTGATTGTCGATGTACTCGTTCAGGGTTTCCGGCTTGATGTCGATGAAGGGCATGAACTCCCAGTCCGACTTCGACTGGATGCGGCGCGCGCCCGGCGGCATGTTGGTGGCCGTGCAGATCGCCTCGCCACGACCGCCGACCGGCACCGTGATCACCTTCTGGCACGTGCCGCCGGCCTCCCCGGCCGGACGGCCGTCGACCTCGAACCTGACGGTCACGCCGACGTTGACGTGGCCGGTGATGTACTTGAGATCCGCGGCGGCCTGGGGATGGAGCGCGGCGTTGACGACGACCTTGAAGTCGCAGGCTGCGGTGGTGCAGTCGGCGCCGGTGCGTTCGACGCTGTAGAGCCCCTTGGCGAACGGCAGACCGGGCGCCGGCGTGCTCACGAGTTCCTGCGCCAGCGAACGTTCGTTGGCGAACAGCTTGGTCATCTCTTCACCACCGATCGGGGTCACATCGGTGTCGATGGTGACCTTCGACTTGTTGGCGCGGGTGAACGTGCCCGTGATGTGGCTGACGGTCTTCGACTCCCGATCGAAGGTGGTCTCCATGTCGCCGACGCGGATCTTGTCGTCGCCGACGACGGTGATCTCGGGATCGCTGGTGGGCCAGTACCGCGCATCCGGCAGTCCCTTGCTGGGGGCGGCGAGGCCCAGCCCCAGCTCCGGTTTACGGACGCGCTCGGTGTTGCCGATACGGCCGGCGAGGAGGATGGGCGAGAGGATCTCGCCGACGCTCGGAATGCCCGAGTAGGTGAGGTCGGTCCAGGTGTTCTCGGTGGCCTTCAGGTCGAGCACCTGCACAAGTTCGCCGTTGCCGAACAGATCGCTCCACAGCTTCGACGGCCCGTTCACGTAGCGGTAGTTGCCGATCTGGCGGAACTGCGCGGTGGTGCCGTTCAGGGTGATCTCACCCTCGGCGTTGTTGGTCGATGCCACGGTCAGATTGCTGAACTCGATGGTCTTGGTGTCGTCGCCGTCGGCGGACTCCGAGGTGATCTTTCCGGTGTACTTCGCTCCGGGACTGGAACCGAATTTCAGCGCCACCTCGTCGAGTCGCTTCTGGGCGGCGAAGGCCGTGGTGGTGGCGGCGGTGCCGTTCGTCGAGAACGGGATGAAGGACACGATGAGTGCGACGACGAGCGCGAGCAACGCGATGCCGAACAGTAGTGCCGGCACGGACGTGCGCTTCTGCTGATTCATCCAGACCCCTTCACCCGACGGAGGGCGTCCCCCGTGGCTCACGCTCACGATGACAGCACACCATTTCGGCGTGTTTCCCGCTATGGGCCGGTTGAATGACCCGTCACGGATTTCGCAGGTCCGGCTCATCGTGAATTGCGGACATATCGTACCGGGAGCGGCCGAAGAATCGGGCGATCGGCGACCGACGGGCACGGGTACCGGGACTGTCGGCGCTGCCGGGTAGCCTGGTGTGCGATGACCAGTTCTGCCCACAAACCGGCCCCCACCAGCGAGATCCCTGCCACAGGTGCCAGCGAGGTCCCTGCCACAGGTGGCAGCGAGGCCCCCGCCACAGGTGGCGCTCTCGCGACCCCTGCCGGTGCTCCGGCATCCACGGACGAACGGATTACCGCGCTCCTCGACGGACTCAACCCGCAGCAGCGTGCCGCGGTCCTGCACTCCGGGGCGCCGCTGCTGATCGTCGCCGGTGCGGGCTCCGGAAAGACCGCGGTACTCACCCGCCGCATCGCCTATCTGCTGGCGGCACGCGATGTCACGCCGGGGCAGATCCTCGCGATCACCTTTACCAACAAGGCCGCCGCCGAGATGCGCGAGCGCGTCATCGACCTGGTCGGGCCGCGAGCCGCATACATGTGGGTGTCGACCTTCCACTCCACGTGCGTGCGCATTCTCCGCGCCCAGTCGGGCCTGCTGGAGTCGATGAACTCGAACTTCTCCATCTACGACGCCGATGATTCGAAACGCCTGCTGGGCATGATCATCCGGGACATGGAGCTCGACCCCAAGAAGTTCAGCCCCCGCGGGGTCGGTGTCGCCATCTCGAACTTCAAGAACGAACTCGTGGGTCCCGAGGCCGCGCTGGCCGGTGTCGACGAGGGCGATCCCGCGGCGCGCACCATCGCCGAGATCTACGGCGAATACCAGCGAAGGCTGCGCGCCGCCAACGCCTTCGACTTCGACGATCTGATCGGTGAGACGGTGGCGCTGCTCCAGCGTCATCCCGATGTCGCCCAGTACTACCGCCGCCGGTTCCGGCACGTCATGGTCGACGAGTACCAGGACACCAACCACGCGCAGTACGTCTTCATCCGTGAGCTCGTCGGTGTCGACTCGGCCGCCGACGACCTCGAGGTCCCGCCGTCCGAGCTCTGCGTGGTCGGCGACGCCGACCAGTCGATCTATGCCTTCCGCGGGGCGACGATCCGCAACATCGAGGAATTCGAGCGGGATTTCCCGAATGCGGAAACGATTCTGCTGGAACAGAATTACCGGTCGACGCAGACGATCCTGTCCGCCGCCAACGCGGTCATCGCGCGCAACTCCAATCGCCGGGAGAAGCGGCTGTGGACCGATTCCGGAGACGGCGATCTGATCGTCGGGTACGTCGCGGACTCCGATCGCGACGAATCGATGTTCATCGCCAAGGAGATCGAGGAACTCACCGATTATTCGATCGGCGGCTCGTCGTCCTACTCGTACTCCGACATCGCGGTGTTCTACCGCACCAACACGGGCTCACGCGCACTCGAGGAGGTGTTCGTCCGGCACGGCATCCCGTACAAGGTTGTCGGCGGCACGAAATTCTATGAGCGCAAAGAGGTCCGGGATGTCGTCGCCTATCTGCGGGTGATCGCCAACCCGGACGACTCGGTGAGTCTCCGGCGTATTCTCAACACCCCGCGACGCGGCATCGGCGACCGTGCCGAGGCCTGTGTGGCCGTACATGCGGAGAACCGCGGCATCAGCTTCTATCAGGCGCTCATCGAGGGTGCCGAGGGCAAGGTGCCGATGCTGAACACCCGCGCGGTGAAGCAGATCGGCGGTTTCGTCGAGCTCATCGAGGGGCTGCGCACCGACTTCCTGGCCACCTTCGGCGCCGCGGGTGATGCGTCCGAGGACGTCGCGGTCATCGACGCGGGCGAGGAGGGAGCCGACATCGGTGAACTCGTCGATGCCATCGTCGAGCGGACCGGCTATCGCGACGAACTCGAGGCCTCCCGCGATCCGCAGGACGGCGCCCGCCTCGACAACATCAACGAGTTGGTCGCGGTGGCAAGGGAATTCAGTGCCGATGCGGCCGGGCTGGCCGCCGACGACGACCTCGACGAGGAGATCGATCCGGAGGCCGAGGCCGCGAGCGAGGGTGAACCCGAACCGGGTTCACTGGCGGCGTTCCTGGAAAAGGTGTCGCTGGTGGCCGACGCCGATCAGGTCCCCGACGAAGGGGACGGGGTGGTCACCCTGATGACCCTGCACACCGCGAAGGGGCTGGAGTTCCCGGTGGTCTTCGTGACCGGTTGGGAGGACGGCCATTTCCCGCATATGCGCGCGCTCGGCGACCCCGCCGAACTGAGCGAGGAACGCAGGCTCGCCTACGTCGGCATCACCCGCGCGAAGAAGCGTCTGTACGTGACCAGGTCGATGATGCGGGCGTCGTGGGGGCAGCCGGTGTCGAATCCGGAATCCCGCTTCCTGCAGGAGATCCCGCAGCATCTCGTCGATTGGCGGCGGACCGAGCCGAAGCGGTCCATGAGTCGCCACCACGGATCGTCGGGCGGTGTCTTCGGTCGCGAATCCGGTTTCGGTGGTTCAGGTTTCGGTGGTTCCGGTTTTGGGGACGCGCGGGGCCGCTCGTCGTACTCCTCCGATCCCACGCGTGGTCGCAACAAGCGCGTCGACTACGCCGTCGGCGATCGCATCAATCATCCGAAGTACGGTCTCGGCAAGGCGGTCGCGAAGGAGGGGAGTGGCGCCACCGAACGCGTCACCTTCGACTTCGGTGGCAACGTGGGCCGCGTGACCCTGTTGTGCGCGGGTGGACTTCCCGGCGAAAAGATCTGAGCCACAGCGAGGTTCGACGCCTGGTCTCGATACGCGGCGGGTTCGCTGCGCTCACTCACCGCTACTCGACCATCGAATGGCTGGTCGTGCCGCTGGTCGAGTAGCCGGCGAGTGGCCGGTCGTGCTGCTGGTCGAGTGGCTGGTCGTGCCGTTGGTCGAGTATCCGGCGAGCGCGCGAGTTGGCGGATCGAGACCACCAACCACGAAGACCCGCACTCAGTGAATGCGGGTCTTCGTCGTCGGTATGTGTGAGCGATCAGCCGGTGTATCCGGTGAGGCGTACGCCCTTCTGCGCGAGCCACGGTGCCGGATCGATCTTCATCGAGCCGTTCTTCCAGACCTCGAAGTGGCAGTGCGGGCCGGTGGAGAAGCCCTCGTTGCCGACGAGTGCGATCACGTCGCCCGCGGTGACGTGCTGGCCCTTCTGGACCAGGACACCGGAGGAGGACATGTGGCCGTACATGGTGATGGTGCCGTCGGCGGCGCGAACCTGGACCCAGTTGCCGTAGCCGGATGCCGGTCCGGCCTCCACGACGACACCGTCGGTGACGGAGTGGATGGGTGTGCCCAGCGGTGCGGCCAGATCGATGCCGCCGTGGAAGGAACCCCAGCGGTTCGCGAAGGCGGAGGTGAACTGATAGGCGCCCATCGGGATGGGTGACTCGAACATCGGGCGGCGGGCCAGAGCCTCGCGCTGCGCCTCGGCGGCGGCGCGCTCCTTGCCGATCGTCAGCTGCTCGGTGAAGGTGCTCATGTCCGCGGCGACCGGTGCGGCGGCGATGCCGGGCCCCAGGTCCGGGACGGCGCCCGGGGTGCCGGTGTTGGCGGTGTTCTGCGGAGTGACCGTGTCGGTGGTGCTGATCTGCGCGACGGTGGCGACGGCTGCGCCGGCGGCCATGGCGATGAGAGCGGCGCGGCCACCCTTCAGTGCGGTGGGCGGAGCGCTGATGCGGTGGCGTCCGCCGCGCTTGGCGGCCGAGCCGCGGCCTGCGGGGTTGGTGCGGAAGGGCTTGTCGCCGACGCGAGCGGTCGGCAGGTCGTCGAGTTCGTCGGGGCGGATGCTGGAGGACGAGATGGGCTCGGCGTCCTCGTAGTCCGCGAATTCGCCCTCCGGGATCAGCAGATCCTGGGTGATTTCCGAGCGGGTCGGGCGGAAGTAGCCCTCCCATGTGCGCGAATCCCACGCGGTGTCGGTGTCGTCCCACGGCTCGGCGGGGGCGTCATCGAACTCGTCGATCGGGATGATCGTCGTCATCTCGGTGGCGGAATGATCGTCGTAGCGGGTGCCGCGGATGCTGTCCGGGCGTCCGGTGGTGGCGACCGGAGCGCTCGTGATACCGCGACCCGTCAACTCGTCCACCTTCTTTCTTTGCTAGCGCGGACGACTTCGTTGTGTCCGTAATCCTTCTGTGACCAACCCTTGCGACGGTAACGAAATGATTGCGACAAGTCCACCGAACGAACCCGAAAGTACACGGATCTGTGACCTGCATCACTGAGGTTGCAGCGTGGCCATGACCAGCGTGAATTCGAAAATTCAGTACGGCAAATTCATCCTGACGTCACCCGTTCGCGGGACAATCCATGACACCATGCGCACGTCGTCACTGTCGCGGCGGGGGTGCATGTGACGTCGTCGCGCCGGCATGATCGCGCGACCGACCGAGTGATCTGTCGCACAAGCGCCGGGTCCCCTGACCGGCGTCATACGCGGCAGGTTTAGAGTCCGATGAGGCCCGCGTAACACCCTTCCGCGGGTAAACCTAGAAGATGGTGAGCTGAATGGATCTCTTCGAATACCAGGCGAAGGAACTGTTCGCCAAGCATGGGGTACCCACCACACCCGGGCGGGTGACCGACAACGCCGCCGATGCGCGGGCGATCGCCGAAGAAATCGGCAAGCCCGTCATGATCAAGGCACAGGTCAAGGTCGGTGGACGTGGCAAAGCGGGCGGCGTGAAGTATGCCGCGACCCCTGATGACGCACAGACACACGCTGAAAACATCCTGGGCCTTGACATCAAGGGCCACATCGTCAAGAAGCTGCTGGTCGCCGAGGCCAGTGACATCGCGGAGGAGTACTACATCTCCTTCCTGCTCGATCGCGCCAACCGCACCTACCTGGCCATGTGCTCGGTCGAGGGCGGCATGGAGATCGAGGAGGTCGCCGCGACCAAGCCCGATCGTCTCGCGCGCGTCGCCGTCGACGCGGTGAAGGGTGTCGACCTGGCCACCGCGCGGTCGATCGCCGAGCAGGGACATCTGCCCGCCGAGGTACTCGACGCCGCAGCCGTCACCATCCAGAAGCTCTGGGAGGTGTTCGTGGCCGAGGATGCCCTCCTGGTGGAGGTGAATCCGCTCGTCCGCACTCCTGACGACCAGATCCTCGCCCTCGACGGCAAGGTCAGCCTGGATGCGAACGCCGACTTCCGGCAGCCCGGCCACGAGGAGTTCGAGGACAAGGACGCCACCGATCCGCTCGAACTCAAGGCCAAGGAGAACGACCTCAACTACGTCAAGCTCGACGGCGAGGTCGGCATCATCGGCAACGGCGCCGGTCTGGTCATGTCGACCCTGGACGTCGTCGCCTACGCGGGCGAGAAGCACGGCGACGTGAAGCCGGCCAACTTCCTGGACATCGGCGGCGGCGCATCGGCCGAGGTCATGGCCGCCGGTCTCGACGTCATCCTGGGCGACGAGCAGGTCAAGAGCGTCTTCGTGAACGTCTTCGGCGGCATCACCGCCTGTGATGCGGTGGCCAACGGCATCGTCGGCGCACTCGACAAGCTCGGCGACTCCGCCAACAAGCCGCTCGTCGTCCGTCTGGACGGCAACAAGGTCGACGAGGGCCGCAAGATCCTCAACGACGCCAACCATCCGTTGGTGACGTTGGCCGAGACCATGGACTCCGGCGCCGACAAGGCCGCCGAACTGGCCAACGGTAAGTGAGAGGACACCTGACATGTCGATCTTTCTGAACAAGGACAACAAGGTCATCGTCCAGGGCATCACCGGCGGCGAGGGCACCAAGCACACCGCCCTGATGCTCAAGGCGGGCACCAACATCGTCGGCGGCGTGAACGCACGCAAGGCCGGCACCACGGTCAGCCACGACGGTGGCGTCGAACTGCCGGTCTTCGGCTCGGTCGCCGAGGCGATCAAGGAAACCGGCGCCGACACCTCGATCGTGTTCGTTCCGCCGAAGTTCGCCAAGGACGCCATCATCGAGGCGATCGACGCGGAGATCCCGCTGCTGGTCGTCATCACCGAGGGCATCCCCGTGCAGGACACCGCGTACGCGTGGGCCTACAACGAGGAGAAGGGCAACAAGACCCGGATCATCGGACCCAACTGCCCGGGCATCATCACCCCCGGCGAGTCGCTGGTGGGCATCACCCCGGCGAATATCGCGGGCACCGGCCCGATCGGTCTGGTCTCCAAGTCCGGCACCCTGACCTACCAGATGATGTACGAGCTGCGTGACCTCGGTTTCTCCACCGCCATCGGCATCGGCGGCGACCCGGTCATCGGCACCACCCACATCGACGCCATCGAGGCGTTCGAAAAGGATCCGGACACCAAGCTGATCGTGATGATCGGTGAGATCGGCGGCGACGCCGAGGAGCGTGCCGCCGACTACATCAAGGCCAACGTGACCAAGCCGGTCGTCGGCTACGTCGCGGGCTTCACCGCACCGGAGGGCAAGACGATGGGCCACGCCGGCGCCATCGTGTCCGGTAGCTCCGGTACCGCGGAAGCCAAGAAGGAGGCCCTCGAGGCCGCGGGCGTCAAGGTCGGCAAGACGCCGAGCGAGACCGCCAACCTGGCTCGCGAGATCTACCAGGGTCTCTGAGCGACAGAGTCCCACACACGGTCTCACACACGACGGAACCCGGACGGGCGGCACACATGCGGTGCCGTACCGGCCGGGTTCCCGTCGTTCTCGGGCAGTTCCCGTCGGGACAGATCGTCGCGGCGACGATCAGATTCGTGCCGACCCCCGGACCGCGGACGCGATGGCGGCACCGGCCGTGAGCAGACCGGCCGTCAGGGCCATGGCCGTGGCCGAATGGGCCGCTGCGATGACGGCGCCTGCGGCCACACCGGTCTGCTGGGCGCCGCCGAGCCATGCGGCACGGCGCAGCGGGTGAGATGTGCCGTCGAGGCTGCCGGCATTGACGAGCGGGAAGACCAGGCCGATGCCGGCCCCCAGGACGACCGTCGCCGCGATCATCGTCGGCGGATGACCGGCGCCTGCGGCCACGAGGCCGCACCCGCCTGCGATCACGAGCATTCCGAGAGCCACGACCGCACCCGGTCCCCATCGCGCCGCCAGCGGGGCGACGATCAGGATAGCGATCCCGGCCGCCGCGTTGAGTGGCAGGAATCCGAGTCCGGTCGCCATCGGGGACCAGCCGAGATGCTGCTGGAGATCGAAGCTGACCGTGATGATCGTCGCGGACAGACCGGCATTGGCTCCGATCGCGGCGGCCAGTGCCCAGCCGGCGCCGACCGGCCGTGATGCCCGCCCGGGCCGGGCGTCGACGATCGCGCGGGTCGCCGACGGCTCACGGCGATCTCTCGCCACGCGCTCCCTCATCATCCACACCGTCGACAGGATCAGTGCCGCACCGGCGATCGCCACGAAGCACCAGCGCCATGAGACCTCGGCGAGGGGAGCCAGCAGGACGAGCGCCGACACGGCGCCGGCACCGGAGATCAGCGAGAACCGGCCGAACGCCCGGATGCGCCGCGGATCCGAACGGGTCATCACGTGCAGTGAGGCCAGCGCGCACGTCGACACGACCGCGGCGGACACGCCCTGCAGAATCCGGGCGACGACGAGCATCGAGGCCGAGGGTGCGAGGGCGCCGGCCGCCGCGGTGATCGCGAAGACGACCGTCGCGGGACCGAGAAGCCACCTCGGATCGGTGCGGCGGAGCAGGGCGCCGGTGGCCGGGAGACCGAACAGGAAGCCCGCGGCGAACGGGGTCGCGAGCAGGGCGCGTCCCGCATCGCCCACCGAGAACGACTCGGCCACCGGGGGTGCCAGCACCGCGACCGTCGTCTCGTCGACGACGATCACGAACTGGATGGCGGCGACGATCGTCACTGCCGCCATCAGGCCGGATACGCCGCGCGGCATCAGCGGTGTCCGGCCCGGGAGGACACTTTCCCGTATCGCATCATCGGAATGTGCTTACCATGACGGAGCCCTTCACCGCGTCGGCGCGATGGAGTTCGACCACACCTGGAGACGTGATGCGGAGCATTCTCGTACGGATCGTCGCGGTTCTCGCATGTGTACTGAGCGTGGGGGCCGCCGCCGTCACCCACGTCGGCGATGCGCGTGCCGATACGCTCGCCGGCATCCACTATCTGCGTGCGACCGCCGCGCAGCCGTACCGGGCGACACCCCTGAGTGGCCGCAATTCGCTTGTGTCCGTGTGGTCGTCGTCGATGGCCACCCAGGTGCCGCTCCTGGTGCAGTCGCCCGCGAACGGCAGGCCGCAGGCGCCGGTGATGTATCTCCTCAACGGATCGATGGGCGGCGAGGAGGACGACGACTGGACCCATGCGACCGACGCCAATGCCTTCTACGCCCGGAAGAACGTGTGGACGGTGACCCCGATCGGCGGAGCCACCAGCTATTACGCCGATTGGCGCAGAGTGGATCCGGTCGCGAACTTCCGCTTCGGCGTGAAGACGTCGCGTCCGTTGCGGTGGGAGACCTTCGTGACATCCGAATTGCCCGGGATCTTCGAGGGCAGGCATGGCGGCCCCCGGGCACGTGGGATCGCCGGGATCTCGATGTCGGGAACATCCGTCATCAGGATCGCCGAGAAACATCCCGGGCGCTACCGTGCGGTCGGGTCGTACTCCGGATGCGCGGATACCGTGTCGCCAGTGGGCAATTCGATCGCCCGGATCGTCGCACTGCTCCCCGCCGGTGCCGATGCCAGCAACATGTACGGTCCGCCGGGGGATCGGCAATGGGCTGCCGAGGATCCGGTGCTCAACGCGGCGAAGCTGAGGCGGTCCACGCCCGCGCTGTGGATCAGCGCGGCGAGCGGCCTTCCCGGAACGCATGATTCGCTGAACGACCGGAGTGTCGGCGGCGACGGGGTGGAGTTGGCCAAGCAGATCACCATCGGTGGCGTCGACGAGGCCGCGGCGCGTCAGTGCACGACTGTGCTCGCCCGTCGACTCGCCGAACTGCGAATCCCGGCAAACATCCGATTCCGGGCGGCGGGCACTCATTCCTGGGGATACTGGCAGGACGAGATGCACGCGTCCTGGCCGATGTTCGCCCGCGCCCTGGGTGCGTGAGTGGCCCTCGTTCCTCACGAATCCGTTGTGGGGAGGGCGATGTCGGGCACCGGGCGTGGTTCGGAGTCTAGACTCGGGGAATGTACCCAAGCTCTGGTCGGGGGTGCTGTTTCATCACATCGGCGAGTCCGCGCAGCATCATGGGTGGGGGCCGATGATGAGTACCACCGGACGCGCACTTCTGCTGGCGCAACGGCTGAGGCCCCCGACGAGCTACGTCATCGCCTTCGGTGTCGAGTTGACCGGTCCGCTCGATGTCGACCGGCTCGCCCGGACGGTGGGTTCGGTGCTCGACCATCTTCGCTGGCGGGACATCGGGATCACGCCGGGCGGTGAGAGATGCGTCGCCGCCTCGGCGCACCGTGGGATGATCGAGTTCTCCGACTTGTCCGGTATGACCGAGTCGGACCTCGAATCGCACGCCCGGGCAACCGATTTCGTCGACGATCCGGCCGGTGCCGATCTCGCCGGACCGCTCTGGTGCAGCCAACTCCATCGCCTGGACGACCAGCGGCACCGCTGGATCATCCGCGTGCACCATGTGCTCACCGACGGAGCGGGAGCGTTCCGGGTGATGTCGCATATCGGATCGGTGTATGCCGGTCACGCCACGGCCGGTGGCCTCGACATCGCCGCCGATGCCGAGATCGAGGAGGACGAGGCGAAATACCGTGCCTCCCCGCGATATCGGGCCGATCGGGAGTTCTGGACCGCAGCGCTGTCCCGGCACGAACCCACCGTGTTGTCACGACATTCCGGTGGTCCGACCTCCGACGTCATCCGCACCACGGTCCCGCTGCCCGACGTGCCCCGCCCGCCGACGACCGGCGAGGTGATCGCCGGATTCGCCGGTCTGTGTGCGCGGCTACGCGATACCGCCGACGTGGGGCTCGCCCTGCCGGTGGCGGCACGGACCTCGGCGCTCCGGCGCCGTGCGATGGTGCCGCTGTCCAACGTGATTCCCTTGACGCTGAACGGTATCGGGGACGTCGACCCGGCGGCATCGCCCGCGCACGTCGGCCGGGTCGTCACCCGGGCGCTGCGACATCAGCTGTACCCGGGGCCGGACATGGTCGGCGGACAGGACGGCGCCGCCGGATTCGGCCCCGTCGTGAACCTGCTGCCGGCGTTCACGCCACCGGAGGACACCGGATTGGACTGGGCGATCGAGGTCCTGCGCACCGGACCCGTCCGGGACGTGTGCCTGACGGTGCAGCCCCCCGACACCGACGGACGACGGGGCGTCACCTGGGAGGCTCCCGCGGCCGGTGTCACCACATCTGAATTAGACACGCTCGCAGAGCGTTTCACGCGTTACCTGACCGCCTTCGTCCACGCGGCCGACTCCGGGGACGCCGTTCCCGACGACGCGGTCTTCCTGGCCGGCGAGTGGCCGGAATTCCGTAGCCGGCACGGACCCCCGGCTCCCGTGTTCACCCCGACCGCCGCACTTCTTGACGACCTGCTCCGTGACGACCCGGATGCGCTCGCGCTGATCGACGGAGAGATCACGCTGTCCCGACGGGAACTCGTCGCCCGCGCCGACCGGGGCGCCCGGATGCTCGCCGATGCCGGCGCGCGGCCCGGCGACCGGGTCGCGGTGTGCCTCGAACGCTCGGCGGCGTCGGTCGTCGCGTTCTGGGCGGTGATGCGTGCTGGCTGTGTGTGGGTTCCGGTGCAGGACAGCTTTTCTCCGGACTCGAGGACGCGGGAGGTGCTGGCGCGTGCCGGTGTCCGCGTCGGCTTCGCGTCGGCACCGCAGCCGTCGTCGACGTCGATCCGCTGGCTGGATCCCGGCGATGACACCGGCATCCCGCCGGCGTGGAAGCGTTCACCGGGACTGGATCGCGGGCCCGGGGATACCGCGTACGTGCTCTTCACCTCCGGGTCGACGGGCAGCCCCAAAGGTGTTGTGATGCCACATCGGGGCATCCCCGCGCTGGTCGCCGAGATCCGGCAGCAGTATGCGCTGAACCCGGACTCGCGGATGCTGCACGCCTCCGCGCCGACCTTCGACACCGGGATCGTCGAGGTCCTCTCGGCCGTGGCCACCGGCGCCACCCTCGTCGTGGCCCCGACCGCGGTGCGTGGAGGGGACGCGATGGCCAGGCTCATCGCACGCCACCGGGTCTCCCACATCATCGTGACACCGTCGGTCCTCGAGACCCTGCCGGTCGGCACCGCGAACGGCCTGACCCAGGTGGTGCTCGGCGGTGAACCGGTCGGTGCCGGTCTCGTGGAACGCTGGGCCCCGCATGTACCGATCCGTAACGCGTACGGTCCCACCGAAACCCGCTGCAGCATCAATTTCTCGCGGCCACTGACCGCCGGGTGCCCGGTGACGGTCGGCCCGCCGATGACCGGCGTCGCCGAGGCTGTCCTTGACCGTCACGGCCGACCGCAGCCCCCGGGCGCGGCGGGGATACTGCACTGTTCGGGTCCGCAGGTGGCCGACGGCTACCTCGACGATCCGGATATGACGTCGGAATCCTTTCTGCCGAGCAGCTTTTCGGATGATCCCGTGATGTATCGCACCGGCGACGTCGCGATGTGGACCGAGCACGGGGACGTGATGCTCCTCGGCCGCCGGGACGGACAGGTGAAGTTGCGGGGCCTGCGGATCGAACTCGGCGAGATCGACGCGACGATCATCCGCTCGACTCCGGTGAGACGGTGTGCGACCCTGTTGCGGGACGCGCCGAACGGGCGCAGGCTGCTGGTGTCCTACGTCGTCCCCGCGGGTCACCCGGAATCCCAGGAGGACGTCGCGCGCGACGTGCGATCGGCGATCGCGGAGTCATTGGCGAGCTACATGGTGCCCGCGCACGTCATCGTGGTCGACGATCTGCCGCACACCGCCAACGACAAACTGGATACCGCTGCGCTCCGCGCGATTCCGCTGCCGGAGCGGGCGGCGGGACGCCCACCGGCCACGGGTGACGAGGAGGCCCTTGCCCGCGTCACGGCGTCGGTCCTCGGTATCACCCGGGTCGACCTCGAAGCCGGTTTCATCGACCACGGCGGGGATTCGCTGTCGGCGGTTGATGTCGCTCATCGGCTGGCCGCCGACGGTCACGCGATCTCGGTCGACGAACTGCTGCTGTCCGACGACCTCGCGTCGGTCGCGCAGCGGATGACGACGTGTCCGGTGTGCCCGAATGTCCCGGCCCGCGAGTCGTTCCCGGCCTCCGAACGGCTACATCCCGCGCAGCGGACCGTCTCCCGGGATCCCGGGGATCCGTGTGCGCAGGTGCTTCGGGCGGCATGGCTCCCGCCGCCCGGACTCGCGCCGGACGTGGCCGGCATCCGGCGGCTCGTCGGCACTCTCGTCGACCGGCATCCCGCCCTGCGCACCGTCTTCCCCGACGATGCGACCGGCGCGGCGGCGCCCGTGGTACTCGATGCCACCGAGTGTCAGGTCGTCGAGATCCGGGAGGCGCCCGGGGACGTGAGTCGTGGTGCGCTGCGGGAGATGTCGCGGGACATGGCCGGTCGGCTCGATGTGCGGCGGCATCCGCCGATCGCCATCACGATTCTGACCGGCCCGGACGAGCGGGTCGTCGCCACGGTCGCGGTCATGCACCACATCGCGGTCGACGGTCATTCCTTGGCACTGTTGAGCACGGAGGTGGCCGCGCTCCTCCGGGGCGACGGACTCGGCTCACCCGCGGCACGGAACGCCGGGGAGCCGGAGCCGGAGCTCGGAGCGGATGATCGGCGATTCTGGCGTACCGCCCTCGCGGAGGAGCCGGAGTCGGCCTGGACGCTCGGGGGCATCGTCCCGGCGTCACACGCGCCGGGACCGGCGATCGTGCGGAAGGGGAGCGTCGATCACCGCGCCATGGACCGATTCCGGGCCCGGACCTCCCATGTCGGCCTCACCCCGTTCCAGGGTTTTCAGGTGGCGGTGGCCGACACCCTGGCACGGCACACCGGTACGACGCGGGTTCTCTCCGCGACCCCGGCGTCGTTGCGGCGTGCGCAGGACCGCGACGTGGTGGGGAATTTCGTCGTCGCGGGCATCGTCCCGCTGACGGCGAACGGTTCCGCGGGCGACGCCGCGGAGCGCTCGCGTCGCCATCTCCGGGCGGCGACCGCACCGATGGAGGCGGTCCTCGACCTGGCAGGCCGCCCGGTCGTCGAGGGCCGGATGTTCCCGGTCCCCGTTCTGGTCGGCTGGTCACCGGAGATCGCCGATGCCCTGGGGCCGGGCACCAGCTACGCATTCGGCCCGGAGTTCAGCCGGTGGCTGCTTCAGATCGAGGCGACGCCGCTCGCGTCCGGAGCACTACGGGTGCGGGTGATCACCACACCGGACGGCCTCGGCGCCGACATGGCCGACACCTTGCTCGCCGATCTGATCGATCGGCTCGGATCGGAGGAAGATCGATGAGGTCATTCGTCGCGGATCGCCGATCGCCCCACCGCATGGGTGCCGTCACAGTACGGCTGGATGCCCGACCGTCCGCAGCGGCACAACGCGACGGTATCGCGGCGTCTCGGTACCGGGTTGCCGTCGGTGTCGACGATCTCGGTGTCACCGCGGACGATGAGCGGTCCGCCGGGGGTGACGGTGATCCGCGCCGGGCCCCGGCTCCGATCGGCGGCTTCTGCATCCATGTGGCCATTGTGCCCCCGGGGGCCGGTCGTCGTCGTTCCGTGCGAGGCACCCCATGAATCTCGTCGACCATCATCAGAACGGTTCCCCGCTGATGCCCCCGGCCGGGGAACTGGGCGCCCGGCTGGTATCGATGCTCGGCCGGGATCCCGCCGATTCCGGTGTTCGGGGTGACGACCTGACCGAGGTGCTGGCCCGTCTCCCGGCCGGAGCCGGACTCTGGGATGACCTCGACGCGCAGCGCACCTGGTTCGTCCTGGCCGAACTCGACGGTTACGGCGTTCGCGACGTCGACGATCGATGGAACGAGCACCCCGCGGTGGCCACCCTTCGTCACGACCTGGGGAACATGCTCGACACGGCACTGCACGAGCGACTCGGCGACGTGGCGCCCGCCACCGCGGCGGAGTTGCCGCACCGTCTTCGCGACGAGCTGGCCGCGGTGACCGGACCGTCGCTGTCGCAGTACCTGATGACCCACGGGACCGAGGACAACTATCGGGACCTGGTTCGGCACCGGTCGATCTATCACCTGCGGGAGGCCGATCCGCACAGCACGGCGATTCCCCGCGTGAGCGGACAACCCAAGGCCGCCCTGGTGGAGATCCAGAACGACGAATACGGCAGTGGGCGCGTCGAACGCATGCACGCCACCCTGTACCGGGACGTCATGCGTGCTCTGGGTCTGCGGACCGAGCACGGAGCGTACGCCGACACGCTGCCCGCGGTGACCCTCGCCTGGTCGAATGTGTTGACGCTGTTCGCATCCCGACGGCACCACCGGGGTGCGGTGGTCGGTCACCTGCTGGCGATCGAGAGCACGTCGTCGCTGCCCAACAAGCGCTATGCGTCCGGCCTGCGGCGCCTCGGGTACGGCGTGGACGCGACGAGGTTCTTCGACGAACACGTCGAAGCCGATGCGGTGCACGAGCAGATCGCTCTCCACGACATGGCCGTGCCGCTCCTGCGGGATGAGCCACGGTTGTCGGTCGACCTGCTGACCGGTCTGCGAGCGGCGCTGGTCTTCGAATCCGCCGTCTCCGCACACCTCCTGCAGGAGTGGGACGCCGGGACTCGGTAGGGATGCGCGCGGTCAGTCGCCTTCGGCGGCGGCGGTCAGCGCGGCCAGTCCCTTCTCGAAATCCTTGCCGATCATCCGGTCGAACAGCCCGAGCGGTCCGGCGATCCGGGTGAACAGCGAATGCTCACCGGTCATCGTCCAGGTGACACGGGTGGTGTCGCCGGTGGGTTCGAGGGTGAAGGTGCTGGTGCTCGAGGACTTCATCGGCTTCTCGAAGTTCACCGCGACGACCACGCGCTGCGGTTCGGCCTCGACGATCTCCATCGTGCCCTTGCCCGCCTTCTTGTTGCCCGACCAGGCGTAGCGTGCGCCGACGCCCTGCTCGGCGCCCGAATAGTGGCGTTGCAGATCGGGATCGAGGTCCTCCCACGGTGACCATCGCTGCCATGCGTGCAGGTCGGCGATCAGTGGCTGGATGCGCGCCGGGGCGGCGGCGATCGTGGTGGTGCGGTGCACGGTGTAACCCATGACGGGGCTCCTGTCGGCCGGAATGTCTACTCGGCGTCACCGATGTCCAGGTGGACCCGGTGCGCGCCCATTATGCAATCCGGTCGCCGCAGGCGTGTCCGCTGTGGACGGATGTGGCGCCCCCGCGCGGGATACGGTGGGCAGGTGTCCGATCGGCTGAGCTCCTCCGGCGTCCTCGACCTGCTGGTCGACGACGGATCGTGGCAGGCGTGGGATACGCCCGCCTCGGATGCGCCGGACATCTCCGGCGACTACCGGGACGCGCTGCGCCGGGCTCGCGAACGATCCGGCGCCGACGAGTCCGTGCGGACCGGACGGGCAACCATCGGTGGACATCCGGTCGTCCTCGTCGTCAGCGAGTTCGGCTTCCTCGGCGGCTCCATCGGCCGAGTCGCGGGTGCGCGGGTGACCGCGGCGATCCGACGTGCCACCGCCGAAGGGCTGCCCGTGCTCGCACTGCCCGCATCCGGTGGTACCCGCATGCAGGAGGGCACGCCTGCGTTCCTGCAGATGGCCACCATCACCGCGGCGGTCACCGCGCATCGAGCCGCAGGCCTGCCGTATCTGGTGCACCTCCGGCATCCGACGACCGGCGGGGTCTTCGCGTCGTGGGGTTCGCTGGGGCAGATCACCACGGCGGAACCCGGTGCGCTGGTGGGATTCCTGGGGCCGAAGGTATACGCCGGGCTGTACGGCGAGCAGTTTCCTGACGGGGTCCAGCAGGCCGAGAATCTGCACCGGCTCGGGCTCATCGACGCGGTGGTGCCGACGAACGAACTGGCGCACCGGGTTTCGTCGATTCTCGATTGCCTGCCGGATGCACGCGCGATCTCGCTACGCGCTCGGCGGGCGCCTCGCGCTACTCGATCATCGGGTGAGCTCGCTCCGCGGGATGCCGAGTCTCGCCGGTCGAGTAGGTCGCGGTCGCAGCGAGCCGCCGTATCGAGACCGTCCGCCCCCGATGACCTGGCGTGGACGTCGGTGCTCGCCACCCGGCGAAACGATCGTCCCGGGCTCGCCGGCATGCTCGACGACTCCGCCGTGGTGCTGCGCGGCGACGCCCCACTGTGGTTGGCTCTCAACGATTTCGGTGATCGGACGGCGATGGTCATCGGTCAGGACCGGGCGCGTCAGGCCGCCGGTGAACTGCTGGGGCCCGCGGATCTACGGGTGGCGCAACGTGGCATGCGGGTCGCCGCCGAATGGGGAATTCCCGTGGTCACCGTGATCGACACGCCGGGTGCGGAATTGTCGGTGGCGGCGGAGGAGGACGGTTTGGCCGCCGAGATCGCGACAGGCCTCGCCGATCTGATCGACCTGCCGGTGCGCACGGTGTCGGTGATCCTGGGGCAGGGCGCCGGAGGTGCGGCGCTGGCGTTGTTCCCCGCCGATCACCGCATCGCGGCGACGGACGCGTGGTTGTCGCCGTTGCCGCCGGAGGGCGCGAGCATCATCGTCCACGGGGACACCGGACACGCTCCGGAGCTCGCCGCCGACCAGGGGATCACGGCGCCGGATCTGCTGCGGGAGAACATCGTCGACGAACTCGTCGACATCGGAGCCGACGACGGTCTGTCCCGGCTGCGGACGGCGGTGGCCGCTGCGCTCGCCGGTGAACCGTCCCCCGGGCGACGCGCACGGGTGCCGGGGGCCGGCTCATGACACGGGTCATCCAGGGAGTGGGGGCCATCGTCTGGGACGCCGACGATCGGCTGCTCCTGGTGTTGCGCGGCCACCAGCCGCAGGCGGGCCGATGGTCGTTTCCGGGCGGAAAGGTGGAGCCGGGGGAGACGCTCGAAGCCGCCACCGCACGAGAAGTGCTGGAGGAGACCGGGCTTCGGATCGAGGTCGGCGCGCCGGCGTGGGTCGTCGACATCCCGGGCGACCACGGTGAGATCTATCGGGTGCACGATTTCGTCGGATCGGTGCGTGGTGGCGACCTGTGTGCGGGTGATGACGCCGCGGATGCCCGCTGGGTTCCGGTGGCCGATCTGGCGGGGCTGCCGCTGTCCGATGGTCTGATCGAGCATCTCGAGCGGTTCGGGCTGATGCGCTGATCGGCGCCCGTCGGGTTGCGGACCGCTTCCGGGCGGCGGAGGGTGGAGGGATGACTCCCGAACTGCTGCCACTGAATCCGGATCAACTCCTCACCACGACGCGCTCGGTCCGCAAGCGTCTGGACCTCGACAAGCCGGTGCCGATGGAGGTCATCCGGGAGGGGCTGGAGATCGCGTTGCAGGCGCCGTCGGGTAGCAATACGCAGAGCTGGCAGTGGATCGTGCTGACCGACCCGGACCTCAAGGCCCAGGTGGGCGAGTACTACCGGCGGTCCTTCGCCGATTACGCCGCATCGCGGCCGCGCACCGACGATGCGACGATGAAGCGTGTCGCCTCGAGTTCGCAGTATCTGGCCGACGTGATGGGGCAGGTCCCGGCGATGGTGATCGGGGCCATCGACACCGGGGGCGATCTGCCGCCCGGCAATCAGTCCAGTATCTGGGGATCGCTGCTCCCGGCGGCCTGGAGTTTCTGTCTCGCCATGCGGGCTCGTGGACTCGGAACCGCCTGGACCACGCTGCATCTGGTGTACGAGAAGGAGGTCGCCGAACTGCTCGGTATCCCGCCGACCGTGCACCAGGGCGTGCTCCTGCCCGTCGCCTTCACCAAGGGCACCGACTTCAAACCAGCACCGCGCAAGAGTCTCGACAACGTCCTGCACGTCAACGGCTGGTGACCGACCGGACATCGGTGCGTGCGCGTCGGCGGTAGAGTTCGTGGTCACCATGACCACCGAATCCGCCTCCGCGTCCGAGCCGGGTGTGCCCGAGCCGGCTGCCCGGACACGTCGCGGCCAGGCGAAGGCCGCGCGCCGCGCGGAGCTGCTGGAGGCGGCCGCACGGTTGATGGCCGATCGCGGTTTCGCCGGGGTCACCCTGGAGGACATCGGTCGCGAGGTCGGCGTGAGCGGTCCCGCGATGTACCGGCATTTCTCGTCGAAGACGGAGCTGCTGGACCGGATGCTCGTCGAGATCTCCCAGCGACTGCACGACGGTGGCGCGGAGGTGGTGGCGCGGGGCGCGGATCCGGAGCTGACACTGCGTGAGCTCATCGATTTCCACATCGACGTCCTCGTGACCAAGCCGGACCTGATCGCGGTACAGGACCGCGATCTGTCCACCATGACCGCCGAGGCCAACCATCAGGTGCGTTCCCTGCAGCGCCGCTACGTCGAACAGTGGGTCGATGTGCTCGTCGCCGTGCACGGCGACGAACTGTCCCGCGACGAGGCCCGCGTCCGCGTTCACGCCACCTTCGGATTGCTCAACTCCTCGCACCGGCAGCCCCCGTACCCGCAGCCCGCACTCCGCGCTCTCCTGGCCCGGATGGCCTACGCCGCCCTCACCGCCGCGAATCCGTAACCGGACGAGCACTAGTCATCCTTGATGAGTGATGTCGAGGATGGCATTCACCAGGACCGGGTTGTGTGAGTTCTTTCCGTTGCCGGTCCTGGACTTTCTCATGAGATGCAGCGCGGCGGTCGCAGCTGCGCGGGTGACCGCGGTGTCGTCGAGAAGGTCTGCTATCGAATCGAGATCAGGCGCCCAAACCATCAGATTGAAAGGACCTGCATCCTGGTAGTCGGAATGTGTGACGAAGATGCCCGGATGTTGTCGCATGAATCGGACGAGCGCGTAATCGCTCATGTCCTCCCCGAGGAGTTCGACACCATTGACGTGCAACATCCCGTGCAGGCGCCCATCCTTGTCGATCATCATCCTGAATGCCTCGGTCTTGCCGGTGGTTAGGTTCGATAGCGAGCGCCATGGCGGAATTGTCTTGGGCGAGCTGAGGTGCCAGTGTGTGTACTCAGTCTGCAGCGGAAGCGGTAAACATCGGTGCATGTAGGTGCGGAACAGTGACCGCACAGTTGCGGCGTTGTCTCCAACTCGAGTGAGCCACGTTTTGTACGAATCCTCGCCGGATGCCATCTGGTCCGGGGTGGCTCGGAGGGCGCGACCCGCCACGGTGTCGCGAGCGTTCACACCGATGGGGTCGGAAAGCCATCCGGAGGCGGTTGTCCGGTTCCGTTCGAAGACGTCGTCGAGCGACACGTGTTCTGCGGTCTGATAAGTCATCTGCGCCTTGTTGCGGCTGGGGAGCGCAGCAGTTTGTAGGCCATGGATGAGCGACGATTCCCCATCCAGTAGGTGTCTCAACGGATTCGCTAGCGTGCTCGCGGTGAGGTCGGGTGACAGACGGATGCTCGAGATGTCCTTGTGGGTCGTCCGGTGCCCCTTCAGCCGGTCTGCTATCGAGATTGACTGTCCTACATAGCAGGCGCCATCCGAGAACTCCAGGAGGTAGTAACCCCGGTTGCCGCTGCCGAGTTTATCCAGAGCGCGTTGAACATTGGTTGGTCTGGCCGGCGAGATGCGTTGTCCGAAGCCATTTGCGTCAGCCCACGCGTCGATCGCTCGACGACGCTCTTCGATCCCGGCGTCAGTCGCTTCCGTCGGTGTCGCCGGTTCAAGAATGGAGTCTCTCATGGGGTTGCCAGTGGTGTGGCGCAGCGTCGGCACGTCGAGGTTCGGCTCGGTCGTCCACGCCGGCGCGCTGCTCACCAGATAGGTAAGCAAGGTGTCGATTGTCGTCAGATACTTTGTGCTGGTGTAGGTTTCAGCAACCTGGATCGCCGTGAAGTGCCAGTCGGGCGATTCGTCGGATGGTTTTTGCGGAGCGTATACTGCTTCGATGTACGTGCAGGGCGACGGTAGCCTGAGCCGACGGAGTGCTGCAGCGGCACGCCGGGTATCCAGGTCCGACGTCCTGGCTTCGAGCACGATGTGCGGGGTCTCGCCGGCTTCGGGGGCGGTCAGATGGCGCACGACGATCTGCCAGCCGCCTCCGAGTAGATTCCAGAAAATATTGATCAGCTCAGCGTGTGTGGCGCAGAGTGCGGACAGTTGCTCGGCTTTTCCCTTGTCGCCTTCTGGGGGGATCGCTTCGCCGTCGGCAGGAATCAGCGCGGGCCATGCGGCAGGCACAGCGGAGTCGTCGACCGGGGGACCACAGTCGACCCACTGGTCATTCTCGTATCTCATGGTGAACTCATCCGCCCCCTCGGTCACGTCGAGACCGTGGCAGACCACCCGTGCGGATTCTCTATCTGGTGTGACGCCGATAGCGAAGTCGATCGAGGACATGAGTAGCCACGCGATTGCGGGGTTCAGTCGGTCAGCAAGGAACGCCGTTCTCGATGTGTCGGATGACATCGTGCCTCCGTCGGGGGGATCGGTTCGACACGATTGTGCCCGGAGGTACCGACAAATTTCCCGACTTAGCGAGTGAGTCATCCGTCCGGTGGATGCGCCGCCCTCCGCAATTCCTTCGCGGAACTAAGGAGTGTCTACGAGATCGGGAGGAGTCGGGCGAGTTCGGCGTGGTAGCGGTCGACGTTGGCGAGCTTGATCTGTTCGTAGCCGCGGATCATGTCGGGTAGTCCGGCGACGGTGATCACCTCGGGCATCCGTTCCGGCGGGATGGTGCCTGCCGCGATGCCGTCCAGCAACTCTCCGATGATCTGCCGGTACTCGACGATGAGTGCGCGTTCGGTGCGGCGGATCTCGTTGTGGCCGAACGGGTCGAAGCGGGTGCCGCGCAGTCGCTTCATCGTTGCCAGCGCGGCCATCGGCCGGTTGGCCCAGGCACCCAGCGAGATCTTCTCCCGCATGCCCAGGTGCCGGAGTGTCGGCGGATGCAGCCGGATCGCGACCTTCGCGTCGTCGCCGAACTCGTCGGCGATCCGGGCCGCGAAGGCCGGGTCCCGGGTGAGACGTGCGACCTCGTACTCGTCCTTGTAGGCCATGAGCTTGAACAGGTTGCGCGCCACCGCATCCGTGAGTGCGTCCGAGCCGCCGGCCCGGTGGGTCCGATCCACGAATTCGAGGTAGGAGCGGGCGTATTTCTCGTCGGCGTACTCGATCAGTTCGCCGTACCGGATGGCGACGGTGTCGGCGAGGTCGTCGTCGGCGAATCCGAGCGGTGTCACCGCGGACCGTGCATACGCGGACGGGGTGACCCGCGCATCGGTGTCGCCGTGCAGCCCGGTCACCGTCGTGGTCACCGCTTCCGGATCGGCGACGACCTGCCGTCCGCGACGGAAGGCCTGTACGTTCGCGTCCACCGCGACAGCGTTCAGTTCGATCGCCCGCTCGACGGACGAGGCCGAAACAGGCAGTGCCCCGGCCTGATACGCCGCACCGACCATCAGCATGTTGGCGTACTGTTCGTCGCCGAAGAGCTGCGTGGACAGTGCTCCGGGATCGAGGTAGATCGCGCGGGCGACGGTGTCGTCGATGCGCTCGTGGATGCGCGCGTCGGCGGGGAACCCGACGGAGGTGTCGATCACCATCGACCCGGTGGGGATCTTCGTGGTGGACACGACCGCGACCGTCTTCTCCGGTGCCGCCACCTTCAGGTTGGCCGGGTCGGTGGCGACCAGCGAATCGCAGGCCAGGTACAGGTCACAGTCGGCCGTCGCGACCTTCGCGGCCTGCTCCAGCGTGTCCGGGCTGATCTTGATGTCGCTCACCACGGCGCCGCCCTTCTGGGCGAGGCCGGTCATGTCGACGGTGCGGGCGGTGTGTCCGTCGAGGACGGCCGCCGTCGCCAGCACCTGGGACACCGTGACCACCCCGGTGCCACCGATGCCGGTGACGCGCACCGAGAACGAACCGCGCAGCGATGCCGGCGCGGGTGCGGGCATGCCGTGGTCGTCGAGGGGATCGGCACGGCGGACGGACCTTCGTTGTCCGGGGGTGACCGTGACGAAGGACGGACAGTCGCCCTTGAGGCAGGACAGATCGACGTTGCAGGAACTCTGATCGATGTGGGTCTTGCGGCCGAATTCGGTCGGAACCGGGTGCACCGACAGACAATTCGACTTCTCGCCACAATCGCCGCAGCCCTCGCAGATCCGTTCGTTGATCATCACGCGGGTGGCCGGCGTGGGCAGGCTGCCGCGCTTGCGCTTGCGGCGCTTCTCGGCGGCGCAGTGCTGATCGTGGATCAGGACCGTCACACCCGGCACCGCGGCGAGTTCGCGCTGGAGGCCGAGGAGATCGTCCCGATGATGGACCGAAACCCCGTGCGGGAGAAGCAGTGTCCGGGTGCGGTCGGGATCGTCACTGGTGACGGCGACCCGCTGCACCCCTTCGTCGAGCAGCAGGGCGGTGAGACGCGGAAGATCCATGGCGCCCACCGGATCCTGGCCGCCCGTCATCGCGACGGTGCCGTTGTACAGCAGTTTGTAGGTGATGTTGGTGCCGGACGCCACCGCCGCCCGCAGCGCCAGCGACCCCGAGTGCATGAACGTGCCGTCACCGACGTTCTGCACGAAGTGGTCGGCCTCGACGAACGGCGCCATACCGATCCACTGCGCGCCCTCGCCGCCCATCTGGGTGACGCCCGCGATGTCGCCGACCTGTCCCGGATCCATCAGCAGAATCATGGCATGACAACCGATTCCGGCGCCGACGAGCGTGCCGTCGGCCACCTGGGTGGAACTGTTGTGCGGGCAGCCCGAGCAGAAATACGGCGTGCGCACCGCGAGTGGCAGTTCGATACGGGTCGGACGGGCCGAGCGCCGGTCCAGCCACGCCCGCGCGGCTTCCACCCGGTGGTGGGCGAGCCGGTTCGCGAGACCGCGGGTCACCGAGTCGACGTCGAGTTCACCGAATCTCGAGAACAGGGTGGAACCGTCCTCGTTGGTCTTGCCGACGATATGGGGCGCACGCGGATGCCGGAACAGGATGTCGCGCATCATCGTCTCGATGAAGTCCCGCTTCTCCTCGATCACGATGACCTCGTCGAGTTCGCCGGACGCGGTGCCGAACATGAAGCGATCCAGGATCTCCCGCTCGATCGGGTACACCATGCCGAGTTTGAGGATGCGGATGCCGAGGCGGTGCAGATCGTCGGTGGAGATGCCGATGAGCCGCAACGCCTCCCGCAGATCGAGGTAGGTCTTGCCGGCGGCGACGATGCCGATGCGGTCGTCGGGACTGGACACCACGATGCGGTTGAGTCCGTTGAGGCGGGCGTATTCGGTGGCGCGGGGGAGCCGCGTGGTGAGCTGATTCTGTTCCAGCTCCATCAGATTCGCGCCCAGCAGCCGCCCGCTCGGGATGTGGGGGCTGCGTCCGAGGGCCCCGAATTCGGGCGTGATGCGTACCGGCGCGACGGAGGCCGTGGAGGCGCCGTCGGCGACGTGGGCGGAGATCTTCATCGATGTCCACAGGCCGCTGACGCGGCTCATCATCGCGGCGTGCACACCGAGGTCGAGGATGTCCTGGGAGTCGGCGGGGTAGAGGATCGGCATGTACAGGTCGGCGAGTGCCATCTCGGACGCGCACGGGACGGTGGAACTCTTGGCGCCGGGGTCGTCGCCGACGAGCGCGACCGCGCCGCCGTCGGGGTGCGTGCCGATGATGTTGGCGTGCCGCAGCGCGTCGGTCGCGCGATCGAGGCCGGGGGCCTTGCCGTACCAATAGCCGACGACGCCGTCGCGTGCGACTCCCTGCGCGTCCGCGGCCAGCGCGGTCACCTGGCCCGCTACTTGCGAACCCATCACCGAGGTGGCGGCGAGTTCTTCGTTGAGACCGGGCCGGTGGACGATGTCGTAGGGCTCCAGGTAGGCGTGCCTGCGGGCGATTTCGAGGTCGTAGCCGGCCAGGGGTGACCCCTCGTAGCCGGAGATGAAGGAGGCCGTGCGCAGTCCCAGGTCGCGGTCGACGCGGGCACGGTCGCGCACCGTGCGGACCAGGGCCTGGATGCCGGTGAGGTAGATGCTGCCGGATTCGCGGGTGTAGCGATCGTCGAGCGAGAACGTCGCGTCCGCGGGTCGCGGGCCGGTGCCGCGTACGTCGGCAG
This sequence comes from Gordonia sp. B8661-1, assembly GCF_059427765.1. Lineage (NCBI taxonomy): Bacteria > Bacillati > Actinomycetota > Actinomycetes > Mycobacteriales > Gordoniaceae > Gordonia > Gordonia sp. B8661-1. The sequence goes on along the minus strand of NZ_JCAHRL010000001.1, from coordinate 496,302 downwards.
AGCGGGAGGCGCGGTCGTCTGCGAGGGTCATGGGGTCTCCTGGCCTTCTTCATGTGGCACTCCGCGGATGCCGGGGATGGTGGCGCCGCGGAGACGGGTTGTGGTGGCCCGTTGGTGGTGGGCTCACCCCCACAGTACGAAAGATTGTGAGCCGCGTCACGTCGGCCTGCCACAATGGTCGGAGTCGCCCGAGATGGGTGACAAGTACTCGGCTCTGTCGTAACATGCATTCAGTTAATAGCGACTAACTGAAAGGTCGATGGTGACCAGCACGTTCAGTACGCACGCCGCATCCGGTGCGGAGACCAACCGGGACGCGCACCTCGCCGGGCTGCGCACACTGGCCGACCGGCTGCACACGGCGCGGCAGGGTGGCGGCGCGAAGGCGCGGGAGCGGCACGTCGGGCGCGGCAAGTTGCTGCCGCGGGATCGCGTCGACGGCCTGCTCGACGTCGGCTCCCCCTTCCTGGAGGTCGCCCCGCTCGCCGCGTTCGGCATGTACGACGACAAGGCGCCCGCGGCCGGTGTGGTCGCCGGTGTCGGCCGGGTGGCCGGCCGCGAATGCATGATCATCGCCAACGACGCGACGGTGTCCGGCGGCACGTACTACCCGGTGACCGTCAAGAAGCACCTGCGCGCGCAGGAGATCGCCGCCGCCAACCGGTTGCCCTGCATCTATCTCGTCGACTCCGGTGGCGCCATGCTGCTGCAGCAGGACGAAGTCTATCCCGATCGCGATCACTTCGGCCGGATCTTCTTCAATCAGGCGAACATGAGCGCCGCGGGCATCCCGCAGATCTCCGCGGTCCTCGGATCATCGACGGCCGGTGGCGCCTATGTGCCCGCGATGAGCGACGAGACCGTCATCGTCCGCGATCAGGGCACGATCTTCCTGGCCGGTCCGCCCCTGGTGAAGGCGGCGACCGGTGAGGACGTCACCGCGGAGGAACTCGGCGGTGGCGCGATGCACTCGTCGGTCTCCGGTGTCACCGACCACCTGGTGGACAACGACGAACAGGCTCTGGCGAAGGTGCGCGAGATCGTCGCCACCCTGGGGCCGCGCGATCCCCGGCAGTGGGAGACCGTGCCCGCCCGTGATCCCCGCAGGCCGCAGACCGACATCTACGACGTCGTGCCCACCGATCCGAAGATCCCCTACGACGTCCGTGCCGTTATCGAGATCCTCAGTGATGCAGGGGAATTCACCGAGTTCAAGGCCAACTACGGCACCACGCTGGTCACTGCGTTCGCGCACATCCACGGCCACCCGGTCGGTATCGTGGCCAACAATGGTGTGTTGTTCAGCGAGTCCGCCCTCAAGGGTGCACATTTCATCGAACTCTGCGACCAACGGCGGATACCGCTGGTGTTCCTGCAGAACATCACCGGCTTCATGGTCGGCCGCGCCTACGAGGAGGGCGGCATCGCGAAGAACGGCGCCAAGATGGTGAACGCGGTGGCCTGCGCCCGCGTCCCGAAGCTGACCGTGATGATCGGCGGCTCGTTCGGTGCGGGCAACTACTCGATGTGCGGTCGTGCCTATTCGCCGCGCTTCCTGTGGTCATGGCCCAACGCGCGCATCTCTGTGATGGGTGGTGCGCAGGCTGCCGACACCCTCGCGACGGTGCGCCGCAACCAGATCGAGCGATCCGGGGACGAGTGGGCCGCCGACGCGGAAGAGGACTTCAAGGCGCCGATCCGCGAGCAATTCGACCGTCAGTCCGACGCCTACTATTCGACGGCCCGACTGTGGGACGACGGCATCATCGATCCGGCGCAGACCCGCACCGTCCTCGGGCTGGCACTGGAGACCTGCCGCTACGCACCCCTTGCCGATCAGCGCTACGGCGTCTTCCGGATGTGAGCCGACATGACCGAGACAGACATGACCGAGACAGACATGACTGAGAAGACCGACATGACCGGAACAACCGGGACCACGCGGACGAGCGCACCGGGCGTGCGGACCATCCACAGTGTCCTCGTCGCCAACCGCGGCGAGATCGCCTGCCGGGTCATCGAGACTCTGCGGCGCATGGGGATCCGCAGCATCGCCGTGTACTCCGACGCCGACGCCGACGCGCGGCACGTCCGGGCCGCCGACGTCGCCGTCCGGATCGGGCCGGCCGCCGCGACGCAGAGCTACCTCGACATCGACGCCGTGGTGCGTGCCGCACGGGAGACCGGGGCCGACGCCGTGCACCCCGGCTACGGATTCCTCTCGGAGAACCAGGCATTCGCGGCCGCACTGGCCGACGCCGGCAGCATCTTCATCGGCCCGCCCGCATCCGCGATCGCGACCATGGGCGACAAGATCACCGCCCGTGCGGCGGTGTCCGAGCGTGACGTGCCGGTCGTGCCCGGACTGTCGCGACCCGGACTCACCGACGACGACCTCATCGCCGCGGCCCCCGACATCGGTTTCCCGGTCCTCATCAAGCCCAGCGCGGGCGGTGGCGGCAAGGGCATGCATCGCGTCGAGACCGCCGCCGACCTGCCCGATGCACTGCAGCGGGCCCGGCGGGAGGCCGGTGCGGCCTTCGGCGACGACTCGCTGTTCCTCGAACACTTCGTGGACACCCCGCGACACATCGAGGTGCAGATCCTGGCCGACGGCCACGGCAGCGTGATCCACCTCGGCGAGCGTGAATGCTCGCTGCAGCGGCGGCACCAGAAGGTCATCGAGGAGGCGCCGTCGGCGCTGCTCGACGAGCAGACACGCGCCCGCATCGGGGAGGCGGCCTGCGACGCGGCCCGCAGCGTCGGCTACACCGGCGCGGGCACCGTCGAGTTCATCGTGTCCGCGCACCGGCCGGACACCTTCTTCTTCATGGAGATGAACACCCGCCTGCAGGTGGAGCATCCGGTGACCGAGCTGGTGACCGGAATCGACCTGGTGGAACAGCAGATCCGGGTCGCGCGCGGGGAGCCGCTGGAGATCGCGCAGGACGACGTGACGATGACCGGACACGCCATCGAGGCACGTGTCTATGCCGAGGACCCGGCCAACGGATTCCTGCCCACCGGCGGCACGATCGCCGGTCTGGCCGAGCCGGATACCTCGCCGGGAACCGGGGTCCGCGTGGATTCGGCCATGGCCGAAGGGCTGACGGTCGGCAGCGACTACGACCCGATGCTGGCCAAGGTCATCGCCCACGGCAGGGACCGCGCCGAGGCCATCGAACGCCTCGATCAGGCCCTCGCCCACACCCGTGTGCTCGGCGTCGTCACGAACATCGACTTCTGCCGCTTCGTGCTCGCGCGGCCCGAGGTCGTCGAGGCCCGGCTGGACACCGAACTGCTGGATCGCCTGGTCGCGGATTACGCCGTGCCCGAACCGGTTCCGGAGGCGCTGGTGCTGGCCGCGGTCGCGCGGATCGGTCCCCGCGACCCGCGCGACGTCTGGTCGAGTGCCGTCGGCTGGCGGATCGGTGAGCCCGCACCCGTGATCACACGACTCGTCGCAGGCGGACAGCACTTCACCGTCGCGGTGACCGTCGATGAGGCCGGCGAGGGCTTGCTGCGGGGTACGGCGACCGTGAGTGCCGAGGATCTCGATACGCCCTCGGCTGGCGCCTCGGGCTACTCGATCAGCGGGGCGTCGCGAGAACCGTGGACGGCCGGGATCGAGTACCGGCGAATCCACCGGGACGGCACCGAGATTCGCCGGCTGATCGTCGACGGTGTCAGCCAGTCGTGGGCCCGCGCGCTGGTCGGGGACACCTGGTGGGTGTCCGGACCGGGTGGCACCTGGCAACTCGAGGTGGCCCGGTCGCTGCTCGACGAGGCGGCCGGCGAGGCGGCCGGCGACATCCTGAGTCCGATGCCCGGCACCGTCGTGGCGGTCCCGGCAACCGATGGCGACGCGGTGGTCGAGGGCATGCCGATCGTGATCGTCGAGGCCATGAAGATGGAACACACCCTCACCGCGCCCGCCGATGGCACGGTGGACCTGTCGGTCGGTGTCGGCGACAAGGTCGACGCCGGACAGACACTGGCCCGCATCCGGACCGAGGCCGCGGATGCGGCACCGAAGGAGAACTGATGGAACTGACCCAGGAATACACCGACCTGATGCACTCGGTGCGCGACTTCGCGCAATCGGTTGTGGCGCCGGTGTCCGCGAAACACGATGCGGAGCACAGCTTTCCGTACGAGGTGATCGCGCAGATGGGGCAGATGGGTCTGTTCGGCCTGCCGTTCTCCGAGGAATACGGCGGCATGGGCGGCGACTACTTCGCGTTGTCCCTCGCCCTCGAGGAATTGGGCAAGATCGACCAGTCGGTCGCCATCACCCTGGAGGCCGGGGTGAGCCTCGGCGCCATGCCGATCTACCGGTTCGGCACCGAAGAGCAGAAGCAGCGCTGGCTTCCCGATCTCACCGCGGGCCGCGCGCTGGCGGGCTTCGGTCTCACCGAGCCCGGCGCGGGCTCCGACGCCGGGGCCACCGCGACGACCGCCCGTGAGGACGGTGACTCGTGGATCATCAACGGCGCCAAGCAGTTCATCACCAACTCCGGTACCGACATCACCTCGCTGGTCACGGTGACCGCGGTGACCGGTGCCCGCGATGGCGGTCGCAAGGAGATCTCCACCATCATCGTGCCCTCGGACACTCCGGGATTCACCGCCGAACCGGCCTACAACAAGGTCGGCTGGAACGCCTCGGACACCCACCCGCTGTCCTTCTCCGACGCGCGGGTGCCCGCCGAGAATCTGCTCGGCGAACGGGGCCGCGGCTATGCCAACTTCCTGTCCATCCTCGACGAGGGGCGCATCGCCATCGCCGCGCTGTCCACCGGGGTCGCACAGGGGTGCGTTGACGAGAGTGTGAAGTACGCGAAGGAACGGCAGTCCTTCGGCAAGCCGATCGGGGAATACCAGTCGGTGTCCTTCGCGATCGCGCGCATGGAGGCCCGCGCCCATGTGGCCCGCGTCGCCTATTACGACGCGGCGGCGAAGATGCTGGCGGGCAAGCCCTTCAAGAAGGAGGCGTCGATCGCGAAGATGATCGCGAGCGAGGCCGCGATGGACAACGCACGCACGGCCACGCAGATCCACGGCGGCTACGGATTCATGAACGAGTATCCGGTCGCCCGGCACTACCGCGACTCGAAGATCCTGGAGATCGGCGAGGGCACCACCGAGGTCCAGCTGATGCTGATCGCACGGGAACTGGGCTTCGCATGAGCGAGAACAAGCGGATCGTGCAGCGCGGCCTGTGGTTCGAGGAATTCGACGAGGGCACGATCTACGAACACCGGCCCGGACGTACCGTGACCGAGGCCGACAACGTCCTGTTCACCACGCTCACAATGAACACCCAGGCGCTGCACCTCGATGCCGCGTGGTCGGCGCAGCAGCCCGGATTCGGGGGCCAGCGCCTCATCAATTCGATGTTCACGCTGTCCACGATCGTCGGTCTGTCGGTGTCGCAGCTGACCCAGGGCACCTTGGTGGCCAATCTGGGCTTCAGTGAGATCGCCTTTCCCGCACCGCTGTTCGCCGGCGACACGCTGTACGCCGAAACGGAGTGCATCGGCAAGCGAGAATCGAAGTCGCGCCCCGGCGAGGGCGTGGTGAACCTGACCCACATCGGACGAAACCAGCACGGCGACATCGTGGCACGGGCCGTCCGTGCCACCCTCGTGCGCAAACAACCCGTGGAGTGATGATGACAAGGCCGAATCCACAGCTGCCCGACGTCCCGGGCACCCAGACGTCCAACGCCTGGACACCGCCCGGCCCCGCGATGCTGTTCTGCCCGGCCGACCGCCCGGAGCGCTACCGGAAGGCCATGGAACGCGCCGATGTGGTGATCCTGGATCTCGAGGACGCGGTGGCCCCCGACGACCGGCCCGCCGCACGCGAGGCGATGATCGCCAATCCGCTCGACCCCGATCGGACCATCGTGCGGATCAATCCCGCGGGCACCGGTGACTACCGCCGGGACCTGGCCGCCATCAGCGAGACCAATTACCGGGTCGTCATGCAGGCCAAGGCCGAGGACGCCCAGACCATCGTCGACACCGCGATCCAGACCATCGCGCTGATCGAGACCCCTCTGGGGGCGACCCGCGTCAACGAGATCGCGGCGGCGGTCAACTGCATCGGATTGATGTGGGGCGCCGAAGATCTGGTGGCCGGACTCGGCGGCAAATCCAGTCGCTTCGGCCCCGACGAGGACCGCCCCGGCACCTATCGGGATGTCGCGCAGTTCGTGCGTTCGCAGGTCCGCATCGCCGCCGCCGCGCACGGCAAGTTCGCGGTCGACTCGGTCCATCTCGATTTCCGCGACACCACGGGCCTCATCGCGGAGGTCCGTGACGCGGTGGCCCTCGGCTACACCGCGACGGCGTGCATCCACCCGTCGCAGGTTGAGTACATCCGCGACGGCTACCGCCCCTCCGACGACGAGATCGCCTGGGCGCGACAGGTCGTCGAGGGATCGGCCGAACATCGCGGGGGAGTGTTCAGCATCGACGGACAGATGATCGACGGCCCGGTGCTGCGGCAGGCCGAGGTCGTACTGGCACGGGTGGAGGCGCTCGAGGGCGTGCCCACCTCGGACGACGTTCCCGACTGACGGATTTCCGACGGAAGAACCGGAGAAGACGATGAGTGAACCGGCGTACGCGAAGGGCGAGGACACGCCCGTGCTGCTGACCGAGACGATCGGTGCGACGCTCGCCCGCACGGTGGCGGCCCACGGCGACAACGTCGCCCTCATCGACGCCACCGCCGGCCGACAGTGGACCTACACCGAATTCCACCGTGACGTGCGCGCGATCGCGGCGGGCCTGTTGCGGATGGGGGTGTCCACCGGTGATCGGGTCGGTGTGTGGTCGCCGAACCGGTTCGAGTGGGTGCTGATCCAGTACGCGACCGCCGAGATCGGCGCGATCCTGGTCAACCTGAACCCGGCGTACCGGCAGAACGAGATCGAGTACGCCCTGGCGCAGTCCGGCATCGAGGTGGTCGTCGCGGCGGAGAGTTTCAAGGATTCGGCCTATGCATCGATGCTGGAGCAGGCCCGTCCGTCGTGCCCGGACCTCCGGCAGGTGGTGCTCTTCGAGTCGCCGGAATGGGAGGCGCTGCTGGCGGATCCGGCCGCCGACGAGCTGGCGCGCGTCGACGAGATCGCGCGGTCGCTGAGCCCCGACGATCCGATCAACATCCAATACACTTCCGGGACAACGGGATTCCCGAAGGGTGCGACGCTGACCCATCGGAACATCGGCAACAACGGCTACCTGGTCGGCGAGTTGCTGGCATACACCGATGCCGACCGCATCTGTCTACCGGTGCCCTTCTATCACTGCTTCGGCATGGTCATGGGGAATCTCGCCGCCACCAGTCACGGTGCGACCATGGTGATTCCGGCTCCGGCCTTCGATCCGGAGGCGACCTTGCGGGCGGTCTCCGACCATCGCTGCACCAGCCTGTACGGGGTGCCGACGATGTTCATCGCCGAACTCGCCCTGCTCGATCAGCGCGGCGACACCCATGACTTCGACCTGTCCACCCTGCGGACCGGGGTGATGGCCGGATCGCCCTGCCCCGAACACGTGATGCGCCAGGTGGTCGATCGCATGCACATGGGTGAGGTGTCGATCTGCTACGGCATGACCGAGACGTCGCCGGTGTCCACGCAGACCCGCGTCGACGATCCGCTCGAACTGCGGGTCGGGACGGTCGGCCGGGTCGGTCCCCATCTGGAGATCAAGGTGATCGACCCGGTGACCGGAGACACCTTGTCCCGCGGCGAGACCGGCGAATTCTGCACGCGCGGTTACTCGGTGATGCGGGGTTACTGGAACGAGCCGGAGAAGACCGCCGAGGCCGTCGACGGCGACGGCTGGATGCGCACCGGCGATCTGGCGGTGATGGCCGACAACGGATACGTGCAGATCACCGGCCGCATCAAGGACATGGTGATCCGGGGCGGTGAGAACATCTACCCCCGGGAGATAGAGGAATTCCTCTACACCCACCCCGACATCCTCGACGCACAGGTGATCGGTGTGCCGGACGCGAAATACGGCGAGGAACTGATGGCGTGGATCCGGTTGCGCGACGGCGTCGAGGACTTCACCGACGAGGATCTGCGCCGGTTCGCCGACGGCAAGATCGCGCGGCACAAGATCCCGCGCTATGTGCATGTGGTGGAGGAGTTCCCGATGACGGTGACCGGAAAGGTCCGCAAGGTGCAGATGCGTGCCGAGGCGACCGAGATGCTCGGACTCTGAACGGATGTCCGACGACGGCCGGACGAATTCCGGAATGCAGCAGTTCACCGCACTCGCCGAGGCTCGGACGGGGCGATCCTTCGGCCGCTACGCCGATCTGTGGCAGTGGTCGGTCGACGACCCGGCCGCGTTCTGGCGGACGGTGTGGGCACACTTCGATCTCGACGCCATCGCCGACGGCACTCTCGGCGGCGCCGATGACGACGTTCTCGCATCGTCGGATATGCCGGGGGCGCAATGGTTTCCGGCCATGCGCCTGAACTACGTCGATGCCGTGCTACGCCACGCCGATCTGCCCGGGGCGGCGATCGTCGGCATCGACGAGTCCGGCACGCGCACCGAGATCGCGTGGGCCGACCTGCCGCGTCTCGTGTCCGGCTTCGCCCGCACCCTGACCGACTGCGGCGTCGGACCCGGCGATGTGGTGGCGGCATATCTGCCCGACATCCCCGAGGCGGTGATCGCGTTCCTGGGCACCGCCGCGGTCGGCGCCATCTGGTCGGGGTGCGGCCAGGACTACGCACCCGAGGGGGCCGCGGGCCGCCTCGCGCAATTGAACCCCACGGTCCTTGTGAGTGCGACCGGATATCGCTACGGCGGCAAGGACATCGACAAGACGGCCGACAGTCGTGCCCTGGCCGGACTGCTGCCCGGGTTGTCGGCTCACATCGTCGTCGGTGGCACCGATGAGGCCGTCGCGGACGGTGAACCGCGAGTCATCGACTACGGCGCCGCGGTCCGCTCGGACGGTCCGGACGTCGATCCGGTGCCGGTGCCCTTCGGTCATCCGCTCTGGGTGCTGTTCAGTTCGGGCACCACGGGCCGGCCCAAGGGTATCGTGCACGGCCACGGCGGTGTGGTGCTCGAACACCTGAAAGCCGCTGGGCTGCACGGCGATCTGGGGCCGTCGGACGTCTTCTTCTGGCAGACCGCACTGAGCTGGATGATGTGGAACTATCAGGTCGCCGGACTGCTCTGCGGTGCCCGCATCGTCTGTTACAGCGGTTCGCCGCTGTACCCCGATGCCGACCGACTGTGGCAGATCGTCGACGACGAGCACGTCACCTACTTCGGCACGAGTCCGGGGCAACTACAGGCGTCCCGCAAGGCCGGACTGAAACCCGGTGCACAGCATGACCTCTCGTCGCTGCGTACGCTCGGCAGCACCGGATCCACCCTCGCCGCCGACCTGTTCGGCTGGGTCGACGACAACGTCGCCGCCGGTCTGCCGATCTCCTCCATCAGCGGTGGCACCGACGTCGTCACCGCGTTCGCGGGCGGCTCCACCGGGGTCCCGGTGGTCGCCGGTGAACTGTCGGTGCGTTATCTCGGTGTCGCGCTGGAGAGTTGGGACCCGGATCGGACGCCGCTCGTCGACGAGGTCGGGGAGATGGTCATCACCGCGCCCATGCCGTCGATGCCGGTGTCCTTCTGGGACGACCCGGACGGCGCGCGCTACCGGGCGGCGTACTTCGACCATGAGTGGCAGACGCCGCCGCCGGCGCCGGTGTGGCGGCACGGCGACTGGGTGACCGTCACGTCGCGAGGGTCGCTGGTGATCCACGGACGCAGCGACGCGACCCTGAACCGGCACGGCATCCGCATGGGTTCGGCCGACATCTACGAGGTGGTCGAGGGCATCGACGAGATCGCGGAGGCCTTCGTGCTGGGCGTCGACGGCCCCGGTGGTGCCTACTGGATGCCGCTGTTCGTCACCCTGGTGCCCGGCGCCACCCTCGACGACGATCTGCGCGCCCGCGTCGCGGCGGCCGTGCGGACACGGTTGTCGCCCAGGCACGTGCCCGACGAGATCATCGAGGCCCCGGGGATTCCGCACACCCGCACCGGCAAGAAGCTCGAGGTGCCGGTGACCGCCGTCCTCGCGGGCCGCTCCGAGGTCAATGTGGATCCGCGCGCCGTCGACGATTTCGCCCTGGTGGACTGGTACGCGGAGCGCGGACGAGAGCATCATTGGTCGTAGGCGTCATCCGAATGACCGAGTAAATCTCTCGGGACGCGAAGTCTGTCGAGGTCATGGCGCTGCCGGAGCGCCGACGGTGATCGGCACCCTGTGGTTTCGGCAAGAACATGTACTAGCGTGGTGGCCGTTATATGTGCTCACCGCGGGGACGTAACGAACTGAGCAGGAGATTCCAATGACTTACCAGCCGGGATCATCCGGATACGGCCAGCAGCCCGAGGCGGGGCAGGGCTATGGCCAGCAAGGCTATGGCCAGGGCTACGGTCAGGCCGGTCAGCAGGGCTACGGTCAGCAGGGCTATGGCCAGCAGGGGTATGGCCAGGCCGGTCAGCAGGGCTACGGCCAGCAGGGCTACGGACAGGCCGGACAGCAGGGCTACGGCCAGGCCGGCCAGCAGGGCTACGGACAACAGGGCTACGGCCAGGCCGGTCAGCAGGGCTACGGACAACAGGGCTACGGCCAGCAGCAGGGTTATGCGCAGCAGGGACAGTACGGCGCCTACACCCCGCCGAAACCGCCGAGCCAGGGACTGCCGGCGAACATCGGCCAGATCCTCGCGTACGCGCTCGCCGCGTTGCTCTTCATCACCGCGATCGTCGGCTTCTGGCGCTCCGGCGCGTACGTCTGGCTCGGGGTGTTCATCGGCATCCTTGCGCTGCTGTGGACTCTGCCGAAGCTCACCCACAAGGTCATCGTCCCGGTGGTGGCGGCGGCGACCCTCGCGGCGACCGTCGAACACCTCTATTCGGTGATCAAGATCAGCACAGCCGATCCGCTCGCCGGACTCGACGTCCCGCCGGGCGTCGTGGTTACGGAGGGGCCGTCGGTGGGCGCATCCGGCTGGATTCAGCTGGCGCTGCTCCTCATCGCGAGCGGTGTCGCCATCTTCTGGCTGCTCACCGTGCTCGGACAGGTGAAGGTCGCCCCGTCGGCCGACACCCCGGCCACCGTGGCCACCGAGGACGAGACGGCCGCGGTCACGCCGCAGGTCCAGCAGCAGGTGGCGGGATACGACACCACGCAGCAGCAGGCGCAGGGACAGGGTCACGCCGCCGGTTACTCCAGCGCGGGTGCGACGCAGAGCTTCGGTGCGAGCGGTACCACGCAGTCCGCCTACGACCCGTCGGCCTACGGCCAGGCGCAGCAGTCGGTGCCGACCTATCAGCAGTCGGCACCCACCTATCAGGCCGATTCCTCGCAGTCGTCCACCTCGCAGTCGTCCACCTCGCAGTCGTCGGCTTCCGCTCCGTCGGCACCGACCTACGGTGCGTCGTTCGGTGGGGCGTCGGCCTCGGACGCGAGTCCGTCCGTGTCCTACGCCTCGGAGGCGTCGGCAGGTACGTACTCGTCCGAGGGTGCGGCCGCGGCGTCGGAATCCGAGGCGAACAACGCCACCACGGTGTTCCAGAAGCCGGAGCAGTCCGGCGGTCAGTGACCGCCTGATCCCACACAGAATTCACCTGAGCGGGGCGTCGACCGGATAATCCGGTCGACGCCCCGCTCACGTGTCATCCGTGTGGGGATCCGTGGATGCCGCCCGTTCCGCGCGTGCGGCGGGCTGCGACACATGCGACGCAAGTCGCTTTCTGGGGTTCGTGCGGCGCGTCTGCCGGATGAGGAGAAGCTGGCGTGATTGGCTCAGGAGGATGCCATCGCCAACTGCCGAGAATCTCGCGTCGCGTCTGCGCCAGGTGCGGCAATCGAGTCGTGCCCAGCGCGCGACGGTCGACGCGTCGGCACGCGAACTCATCGTGGTGGCATTCGGTGTGCCGCTGCTCGCACTGCTGGTCATCCTTGCCGTCGTGGTCGCGGTCCTGCTGCTGGCCGGCGGGGGATTCGGCGGTTTCGGCGCCACCCTTGGCGCCGCCTGGCTGGGCGTCCACCAGGTGCCGGTGACCATCAGCGGTGTCACCATCGGCGTGCTGCCGCTGCTTCCCACACTCCTGATCGCCTGCGCCACCGCGCGGATGGCCGCCGGGGCCAGCGGACCCGAACGTCCGCGGTCGGAGCTGCTCGCCGTCTTCTTCTCCGCCATCGGCGGCCCGATGCTGGTCACTGCGCTCTCGCTGGCGGTCGTGATGGACGGTTCGTCGGTGTCGCAGATTCAGAGCCCGATGGCGCTCGCCGCGTTCGGCTACACGCTGGGCATTCACGCGGCCGCCGCCGCGGGCGGCATCCTCTGGCGGCGCCGCGACGAACTGGGCGGCAGGCTCACCGTCACGCCGGCCGACCGGCGGGGGATGCGGCTGGGGCTCGCCGCGGCGGTGGCGCTGCTGACCGTCGGTGCCGTCCTGGTGCTTCTCCGGTTGCTGCTGCGCTGGCAGGTCGTCGGTGACGTCCTCGGCACCGGTAACGACTTCGACGGCTATCTCGGACTCACCGCGCTCTCGGTGCTGTACCTGCCGAATGTGATCGTCGGCGCGACCAGTGTGGTGCTGGGCGCGGACGCCCATGTGGGTGCCACCTCGGTGAATCTCACCGAGGTGCAGGCGGGACCGTTCCCTCCGTTGCCGATCCTCGGTGTGCTGCCCGAATCCGGGGCCGGGGTGTGGGGATACGCCGGGCTTCTGGTGCCGCTGGCCATCGCACTCGTCGTGGCGCTGCGGTGCCGCAACGTCGATCCGCTGGTGAACATCCGTTCCGTGGGAGTCGCGGGTGCGGTCGCCGCGTCGATCATGGTGATCCTGTCGCTGCTCTCCGGCGGCGCTCTCGGTGAGTTCGGTGCCGTGGGCGTCACCGTGCCGACCGTCGGGGTGTTCACGCTCGGCTGGATCGTGGTCGTCGGCCTCGTCGTCGCACTGATCTACGGCAGTCTGCCGTCCACACGTGCGGCACGGGACGCCGCCTACACCGACGGATACGACGACTACGACCTCTACGACGACGACGGCTACGAGGACGACTACGTCACCGACGAGTACGACGACGGGTACTACGACGCCGAGTACGACGAGTACGACGACGACACCGAGTACGACGACGACACCGAGTACGCCGACGCCGAGTACGACGACGAGTACGAGTGGGACGAGGTCGACGACGAGTCGGAGACCGATGCCGACGCCGACGACACCCACGCCGACGACACCAACCGCGACGACGCGTGGGAGGACGAGGAGTCGGACACCGACAGCCTGGCCGGACGCCGGAACTGACGGCGCCGGACACCCGACGACCCGCCCACCGGCACGTAACCGCTGCCCACTAGGCTTTCGGGTGTGAACGCCGCCCCGTCCGAGCACCATGCATCGACGGTCGGCGCACCCCCGGAGACTCCCGTCCCGGTGGTCGTGATGGCGTCGGGGACCGGATCGTTGCTCGACGCACTCCTCGAACGGACGACCGTGCCGCAGCCGCCCTTCCGGGTCGTCGCCATCGTCGTCGACCGGGACTGCCGGGCCGCCGAGACCGCGCGAGCACGCGACATCCCGCTCATCGACTGCCGTCTCGGCGACCATCCCGACCGCGCCGCATGGGATGCCGCGCTCACCGAACAGGTGGCCTCGGTCGCACCGGACTGGATCGTCACCGCCGGATTCATGAAAATCCTTGGTCCGGTTTTTCTTTCCCGGTTCTCCGGCCGCATCGTGAACTCGCATCCGGCACTGCTGCCCGCTTTCCCGGGCGCCCACGGTGTCGCCGACGCCCTGGCGCACGGCGTCAAGGTCACCGGTACCACCGTCCATCTCGTCGACGACGGGGTGGACACCGGGCCGATCCTCGCTCAGGAACCGGTGCAGGTGCTTGCCGACGACACCGAGGCGTCGTTGCACGAACGAATCAAGCAGGTCGAGCGCACGTTGCTCGCCGACGTGGTGACCGCACTGGTCACCAAAGGTGTACAGATCGACGGACGAAAGGCCGACATCCCGTGAACGCACAGAGCCCCTCCGCCGGCGACCGCAGGCAGATCCGACGCGCGCTGGTCAGCGTGTACGACAAGGCGGGTCTTGCCGACCTGGCCACCGCACTGCACGGTGCCGGGGTCGAACTGGTGTCCACCGGGTCGACCGCGAAGAACATTGCCGCGGCGGGTGTTCCGGTGACCGAGGTGTCGGAGGTGACCGGCTTCCCCGAGTGCCTCGACGGGCGGGTGAAGACCCTGCACCCGAAGGTGCACGCGGGCATCCTCGCCGACTCCCGCAAGCCCGACCATCTCGAGCAGCTCGACGAATTGGGCGTCGCCGCATTCGATCTCGTCGTCGTGAATCTGTATCCGTTCACCGAGACCGTGGCGTCCGGTGCCGCACCCGACGAGTGTGTGGAGCAGATCGACATCGGTGGTCCCTCCATGGTGCGCGGTGCCGCGAAGAACCATCCGACGGTCGCGGTCGTCGTCGATCCCTCCGACTACTCCGCGATCACCGATGCACTCGGCGAGGGCGGTTTCACCCTCGCCCAGCGCCAGGCCCTGGCCGCCAAGGCATTCCGGCACACCGCGGACTACGACGTCGCCGTCGCGTCGTGGATGTCGTCGGTGGTTGCGCCGTCCGCCGAGTCGGAGATCTTCCCGGATTGGCTGGGCGCCACCTGGAATCGTTCGTCGATCCTGCGCTACGGCGAGAACCCGCATCAGGCGGCGGCGCTGTACGTGGATCAGTCCGGGGGTGGTCTCGCCTCCGCCGAGCAGTTGCACGGCAAGGAGATGAGCTACAACAACTACACCGACGCCGACGCCGCCTGGCGCAGCGCCCACGACTTCGACGAGCCGGCCGTCGCGATCATCAAGCACGCCAACCCCTGTGGCATCGCGGTGGGCGCCGACATCGCCGAGGCACACCGCAAGGCGCACGCCTGCGATCCGGTCAGCGCCTACGGCGGCGTCATCGCCGCGAACCGGGAGGTCACCGTCGAGATGGCCGAACAGGTCGCCGAGATCTTCACCGAGGTCATCATCGCCCCCGGATTCGCCGACGGCGCACTGTCGGTCCTCACCCGCAAGAAGAACATCCGCATCCTCACCGCGCCCGCCCCGCAGCGTGGCGGCGCCGAGATGCGGCCGATCTCCGGCGGCGTACTGCTGCAGCAGCGCGACATCCTCGACGCCGACGGCGACGATCCCGCGAACTGGACCCTGGCCGCCGGTGAGCCCGCCGATGCCCAGACGCTCAAGGATCTGGAATTCGCTTGGCGCGCCTGCCGTTCGGTGAAGTCGAACGCGATCCTGCTGGCGAAGGACGGTGCCTCGGTCGGTGTCGGCATGGGGCAGGTCAACCGTGTCGACTCCTGTCACCTCGCGGTCAATCGCGCGGGCGACCGGGCGAAGGGGAGTGTCGCGGCCTCCGACGCGTTCTTCCCGTTCCCGGACGGACCGCAGGTCCTGATCGCCGGTGGTGTGCGCGCCATCGTGCAGCCGGGCGGCTCCATCCGCGACAACGAGGTCATCGAAGCGGCCACGGATGCGGGTGTGACGCTGTATCTCACGGGTGCGCGGCACTTCGCGCACTGATCGACCGCTGAATTCGTCGTGGACATCGCCGACTTCGGCCTCCTGATTCTGGCCGGATTCGGGGCCGGGCTGATCGGGTACATCACCGGTATGGCGTCGGTGGTGAGTTATCCGGCGCTGCTGGCCGTCGGTCTGCCGCCGGTCACCGCCAACATGACCAACACCGTCGCGATGGTGGCGGTCGGCGTGGGCAGCACCACCCGGTCGGGCCGCGTCCTGCTCGACGGCAATCGCAGGCACCTGATCGCCGGGGTGATCGCGGCTCTGATCGGTGGCGGGATCGGCGCCGTCGCATTGCGCCTGGGCTCACCCGAATCCTTCGAGGTGATCGTCCCCGGACTGGTCGCGATCGCCGCGCTGGCCCTGCTGGCGCAACCGTATCTGCGGAAGCTGGCCGCCGCCGAGCACACCGATCGCCCCGTCGCGTGGCTGGCCGGGGTGCTGGTCATCTCCGTCTACGGCGGATATTTCGGGGCCGGCGCCGGAATCATGTACCTGGCACTGACTTTGGTGGTCACCAGTGAGCAGGTCTGGCGGGCCACTCTCTCGAAATCGGTGTACCTGGGTGTGGCCAATGCCGTTGCGGCCGTGGTCTTCATGATCGTCGGTTCCGTCGACTGGTGGGCCGCCCTCGCCATGGCGATCGGCTGCCTCGGGGGCGGCTGGTGCGGTCCGCCCGTGGTGAAACGCATCCCCGCGACCCCCCTTCGGATCGCCGTCGGCATCTGTGGTCTGGGACTGGCGATCTGGCTCGCCGTGCACTGACGCGACTTTCCCTCACGGCGACGGAAAAGATGGTGATCCGTTCGCGCCCGGATTAGACATGCACGGTGAGTGTGTATTCCGGCGTGGAGAGACCCGGACCCGAGGACACCGTCGCCGAGCGACTCGGCGACGAGACCGTACCGAGGTGGCGTTCGGCCCTGACGCTTGTCGGCCTGCCGTTGCTGTCGCTGGCGGTGTTCCTGATCGTCTGGCAACTGGTGGCCGTGAGCGGGATCTGGTCGGAGACCTTCGTGCCCCGCCTGCCGACCGTGTGGCGGGCGTTCGTCGATCTGTCGACCACGCACGACGGTGTGCGTGGCTACGCGGATTATCTTCTGTGGGAACACCTCTACATGACGCTCCGGCGGGTCCTCGCCGGTGTGGTGATCGGCGTGGCGGCCGGTGTGCTCCTCGGCTTGGCGATGGGCACCATCGGATGGCTGCAGCGACTCCTCGAACCGTGGCTCACCTTCCTGCGTGCACTGCCACCGCTGGCCTACTTCTTCCTGCTGGTGATCTGGCTCGGCATCGACGAGGCACCGAAGATCACGCTGCTGGCACTCGCCGCGCTGCCGCCCGCCGCGGTGGCGACCACCGCCGCGGTCCGGGGAGCGCCGGTCGGGCTGATCGAGGCCGCCCGTGCACTCGGTGCGAGCCGGGGCGAGGTGATCCGTGATGTCGTCGTGCCGTCGGCTCTGCCCGAGATCTTCACGGGAATAAGGCTTTCGGTCGGCATCGCGTACTCCTCGGTCGTCGCGGCAGAACTGTTCAACGGCCTCCCCGGCATCGGTGGCGTGGTCAAGGACGCCAGCAACTACAACAACACACCGGTCGTCCTCGTCGGCATCGCCGCCATCGGAATCTCCGGACTCATCATCGACGGAATCCTCCGTGCGATCGAAAGGCGCGTCATCCCGTGGCGCGGAAAGGTATGAGCAACACATGAATTCCACACGATTCCGAATCCGGTCCGGCGTGGCCGCCTTCGTGGCGATGGTGAGCACACTGGCCGTGGTGCTCGCCGGTTGCTCGGTCGAGAACTCCGGCGACGGCGACAAGCCGACGATCCGCCTTGCCTACCAGAACTTTCCGAGCGGGGACCTGATCGTCAAGAACAATCGCTGGCTGGAGGACGCGCTGCCCGAATACCAGATCAAGTGGACGAAATTCGATTCCGGAGCCGACGTCAACACCGCCTTCGTCGCGAAGCAGGTGGACTTCGGCGCCCTCGGATCCAGTCCCGTCGCGCGCGGATTGTCGGCGCCACTGAACATCGCGTATCAGGTGGCGTTCGTCCTCGACGTGGCCGGTGACAACGAAGCCCTGGTGGCGCGCAACGGAACCGGGATCAACACGGTCGCCGATCTGCGCGGCAAGCGGGTGGCGACGGCCTTCGCGTCCACCGCGCACTACAGCCTGCTCGCGGCCCTGTCGCAGGCGGGTCTGCGTGCCTCCGACGTCGATCTGATCGATCTCCAGCCGCAGGCCTCCCTGGCCGCCTGGCAGCGAGGCGATGTCGACGCCGTCTACACCTGGCTGCCGACGCTCGACGAACTGCGCGCAACCGGCAAGACACTCATCGCGAGTCGCCAGCTGGCCACCGCGGGCAAGCCGACCCTCGACCTCGGCGTCGTGGCCACCGACTTCGCGAAGCAGCACCCGGATGCGGTGGATGCCTGGCGCACAGTGCAGGCGCGTGCCCTTCGCCTGATCGCCGACGACCCGAAGGCGGCATCGGAAGCGGTGGCCGCGCAGATCGGCAGCAGCCCGCAGGAAGCGGCCGACCAGTTGCGGCAGGGCACCTTCCTGACCGTCGACCAGCTGACCTCACCGGAATGGCTCGGCACGGAGGGCAAGCCGGGGAATGTCGCACGGAATCTCCACAGCGCCGCCGAATTCCTGGTGCAGCAGAACCAGATTCCGGCTGCGCCGGACCTGGCCGTGTTCCAGAACGCCATCTACACGCGAGGACTGCCCGGTGCCATCGCCGCTCAGTGACACCGAGGAACGTGCCGTCGGTGCCACACCGCGGCCGGCCGCCGCGGTGAACCTGCGGGGCGTGACCCGGTCCTACGGAACCGGTGCGCGGGCGGTCACCGCAGTCGGCCCGGTGGATCTCGACATCGCGCCCGGTGAGTTCGTCGTCCTCGTCGGTGCGTCGGGCTGCGGCAAATCGACGCTGCTCCGCCTCATCGCCGGATTCGAGCAGCCGTCGGCGGGCGACCTCGAGGTCGCGGGAGCCCTACCGGTGCCGGGCGTCAGCGCCGGGGTGGTGTTCCAGCAGCCGAGGCTCTTCCCGTGGCGCACGGTCGGCGGGAACGTGGACCTCGCACTGAAGTACGCGGATGTGCCACGCGGGGAGCGGGCAGCACGCCGGGACGCGCTGCTCGACCGGGTCGGACTCGACGGCATCGCGGACAGGCGCATCTGGGAGATCTCCGGCGGACAGCAGCAGCGGGTCGCGATCGCCCGGGCCCTCGCGGCGGACACCTCGCTGCTCCTGCTCGACGAACCGTTCGCCGCTCTCGACGCCCTGACTCGGGAACGGCTGCAGGAGGATCTGCGGTCGGTGAGCGCCGACCTGGGGCGCACCAACGTGTTCGTCACCCACTCGGCGGAGGAGGCCGCGTTCCTGGGAACCCGCATCATTGTGCTGAGTCGCGGTCCGGGCCGGATCGTCCTCGACATCCCGTCGTCGCTGCCGCGCACCGGCATAGATCCGACGGAGCTGCGGGAGTCACCGGAGTTCGCCGCGCTGCGCGCCGAGATCGGTGCCGCGGTCAAACAGGCCGCGAGCTGATGCGCCGACTTTCGATCGCCGTGCGATAAACCGTGGTTCGGCTCCGTCGGCGCCGGTAGACAGACGGAATGACCGTCACCACGCACTCACCCGTCGCCACCGGCACCGTCGCCGAGAGGGACATACATCCTGCTCGCCTCGCTCCCAGCGCAGGTGTGGAATTCGACGTCGACGAGTTCGGCCCGAACTTCGGAGCGGAGATCCGCGGTGTGGACATCGCCTCCGCCACCGACGATCAGATCGTCGCCATCCGGCAGGCATTGGTGACGTACAAGGTGATCGTGTTCCGCGATCAGGAACTCGACGATCCCGGGCACGTCGAGTTCGGGCGTCGCCTGGGCGATCTGACCGCGGGACACCCGGTGTGGGATTCGGGGGACGTGCCGGCGGAGATGTACGCACTCGACAGTGCGGACAACGGGTTCGCCGACGTGTGGCACACCGACGTGACCTTCATGGAGCGCCCGCCCCTCGGCTCGATCCTGCGGCCGATCGCGTTGCCGCGCAACGGCGGAGACACCAACTGGGCCGACGCCGAGCTGGCCTACCAGTCCTTGTCCGAGCCGGTTCGTCGCCTCGCCGACGAACTCGTCGCGGTGCACGACGGCAACCGGGAGTTCGGCTACTACCTCGCGCAGCGTCGCGGTGGTCGTGGAAACCAGTGGGACGGAAAGGAAGTCACCCAGCTCGTGCCGGTGCGGCATCCGGTGGTCCGTGTGCACCCGGAGACGGGGCGTCGGGCACTGTTCGTGAATCCGGGCTTCACCTCGCATATCGAGGGTGTCTCGGAGGCCGAGAGCCGCAGCCTGCTGGACCTGTTCTACGCGCATCTCACCAAGCCCGAACACATCGTCCGGCATCGGTGGCGTCTCGGTGATGTGGTCATGTGGGACAACCGGAATACTCTGCACTACGCCAACCGCGACTACGACCGTGGCGAACACGCCGCCCGCCGCGTCATGCACCGCATCACGCTGCGTGGCGACATTCCCGTCGGCGTCACGGGGTAGTCCGGCAGGCGCAGACCGTCACAAAAAGTTCACCTCACAGCACCGCCGACCGGATTATCCGGTCGGCGGTGCTGTCACGTGAAGAATTTGTGGGAGCCCGGTCCGCGAATCTTTATTCAACCAATGGGTTGACAACGGCGACCATCAGGGTGCACGCTCGTATTCAACCAAACGGTTGAGGAGTGACGGTGGCAGACGAATTGTCCAAGGTGTTCGCGGCGCTGGCGGACCCGACGCGACGGGATATGGTCGCGCGGCTCGCGGTGGCCGATTCGACGGTCGGTGAGCTGGCGAAGCCCTACGACGTGAGCATCCAGGCGGTGTCCAAACATCTGAAGGTGCTGGAGGACGCCGGTCTCGTCACCCGCGGCCGGGAGGCCCAGACCCGCCCGGTTCATCTGGAAGCAGAGGTGTTCGACCTCATGACGAAGTGGATCGAGCGATACCGCCGTCAGGCGGAGGACCGCTATCAGCGCCTCGACGCGCTGCTGGAGGAGATGAACGACGGCCCCGCCGCCGAGCGCGGGGACGGCGATACACCGAAGAAGCGACCGAAAGGAAAGGCATCATGAGCACAGTGCAGAACCGGTATGCGGAGGCCGTCATCGAAGCCGACAAGGAGGTGCCGATCATCCGGATCACCCGCGACTTCCGCGGCACGCCTGCGCAATTGCTGAAGGCGCACATCGATCCCGACCTGTACGTCCGCTGGGTGGGACCGGACGCGACGTCCACCCGGATCGTCGAGTGGGATGCGCGCGACGGCGGCAGCTGGCGTTACGTGTCCGCGCATGAAGGCCAGGACTACGGATTCCGTGGGTGCTTCCACACCGTGTCCGAGGACCGCATCGTGCAGACCTTCACCTTCGAGGAGATGCCCGACGCGGTGTCGCTGGAGACCCTGCGCTTCGAAGACCTCGGCGACGGGACCACGCGGCTGCACGCGGAGTCGTTGTGCGACAGCTTCGAGGCCCGCGACGGCTGGCTCGCCTCCGGCATGGAGGTGGGCGTCAACGAGGGATACGCCAAGCTCGACGGTCTGCTCGCGTCGGATGAGGTCGCCCGGTGAGCATGTCACTGTCCGGGGCCGCGCCCGGCGAGCGTCATCGGCTCGTCGCGGCGCGGTTCGCCGAAGTCGTTGATTCCGTGACGGATTGGGATGCGCCGACGCCGGTCGACGACTGGGTGGCGCGCGACGTGGTGGCGCATCTCGTCGGCTGGTTCCCGGACTTCCTCGCCGCCGGTGGTGTGATCCTGCCGGCCGGGCCCGACGTCGCCGACGATCCGTCTGCTGCCTGGCGCGCGCAGACCGGGGCGGTACAGGCGCTGCTCGACGGTTCGCCGGCGGAGGAGATGTTCCGGCATCCCATGGCCGGCGAACATCGGCTCGCCGACGCGATCGACCGGTTCTATACCGCCGATGTCTACATGCACACCTGGGATCTGGCGACGGCGATCGGAGCCGATCCCCGCCTCGACGACGGCTTCGCCGCCACGATGCTCGACGGCATGGCGGGCATCGAGGATCTGCTGCGCGGCTCGGGCCAGTACGGGCCTGCGGTGCCGGTACCCGACGACGCCTCGCCGGTCGACCGGCTCATCGGCTTCATCGGCCGCGACCCGGCCTGGCGAGCCCCCTGACCCCGGGGTGGATCGAGTGGCGGCAGGGTCGTGGGGGCGCGGAGTAGCGTGGATGGGGTGTCAGACGAGAACGTCACCGCATCCGGTTCCCAGACCACCGAATCACGCCCGCCGAGCGCTCGTACGCTGGGTGAACTGCGGGCCAGTGGGCATGTCCAGCGCAGCATCCGCGACGAGATCCGCAACAACCTGCTGACCGCGTTGCGCGAGGGCCGCGATCCCTGGACGGGCATCGTGGGCTTCGAGGCCACGGTCGTCCCACAGCTCGAACGTGCACTCATCGCCGGCCACGACGTGGTGATGCTCGGCGAGCGTGGTCAGGGCAAGACCCGCATCCTGCGCACCCTGGCCGGGCTGCTCGACGAGTGGACCCCCGTCATCGCGGGTTCCGAGCTCGGCGAACACCCGTACGAGCCGATCACCCCGGGCTCGATCCGTAAGGCCGCCAACCTTCTCGACGATCTGCCGATCGAATGGCGGCATCGTTCGGAGCGGTACAGCGAGAAGCTGGCCACCCCGGACACCTCGGTGGGCGACCTCGTCGGCGACATCGATCCGATGAAGGTCGCCGAGGGCCGCAGCCTGGGTGACCCGGAGACCATCCACTTCGGCCTCATCCCGCGGGCGCACCGCGGCATCATCGCCATCAACGAGCTGCCCGACCTCGCCGAACGCATCCAGGTCGCGATGCTGAACGTGATGGAGGAGCGCGACATCCAGGTGCGAGGGTATTCGCTGCGCCTGCCGCTCGACGTGCTCGTGATGGCGTCGGCCAACCCCGAGGACTACACCAACCGCGGCCGCATCATCACCCCGCTCAAGGATCGGTTCGGTGCGGAGATCCGCACGCACTACCCGCTCGAACTCGACGACGAGGTGTCGGTCATCGAGCAGGAGGCCGACCTCACCGCGACGGTGCCGACCGTCATCACCGAGATACTGGCGCGGTTCACCCGCTACGCCCGCGATCACCCGTCGATCGACCAGAGATCCGGTGTGTCCGCGCGGTTCTCGATCGCGGGCGCCGAGACCGTCGCGGCCGCGGCCCTGCATCGCGCGACCGTCACGGGCGAGGAGATCGCGGTGGCCCGGGTCGTCGACCTGGAGTCGGTGATCGAGGTGCTGCGCGGCAAGATCGAGTTCGAGTCCGGTGAGGAGGGCCGGGAACTTGAGATCCTCGAACATCTGCTCCGGAAGTCGGTGGCCGACACGGTGCGTGCGCATCTGGGCGGTATCGACATGGCGCCTCTGGTGTCGGCGCTGGAGTCGGGGGAGCCGGTGGTGACCGGTGATCGGGTCACGGCCACCGATCTGCTCGCCGCGGTGCACGAGCATCCCGGTACCGACGATGTCGTCGACGAGATCGCGCAACGGCTCGACGCGGACTCCGACGGTGAACGCGCGAGCGCCCTCGAACTCGCCCTGGAAGGACTGTTCCTGGCGCGGCGGATCGGGAAGGAGGCCGACGACGAGGGGCAAACCGTCTACGGTGGCTGACCGACGAAAGACCTGAGACCCATGGTGCACAAGAGTTTTCACCGTTCCCGCTATCAGCGGTACGACGGCGGCCCGGATCCGTTGGCGCCGCCGGTGGATCTGCGGGATGCCTTGCGCGACATCGGCGACGACGTGATGGCCGGTGCCTCGCCCGAGCGTGCGCTGCGGGAGTTCCTGCGGCGCGGCACGAATGACATGCGGGGTCTCGACAAACTGCGTGAGCAGATCAACCGGCGCCGTCAGGAGTTGTTGCGGCAGCGCAATCTGGACGGCACATTCGGTGAGATCCGCGAATTGCTCGACCGTGCGGTGCTCGAGGAACGCAAGCAGCTGGCGCGTGATCTGGACGACGACGCACGATTCGCGGAGATGCAGATCGGCAACCTGCCGGCCTCCACGGCGCAGGCCGTCGAGGAACTGTCGGAGTACGACTGGCGGAGCCCGCAGGCCCGCGCCGACTACGAGCAGATCAAGGATCTGCTGGGCCGGGAACTGCTCGATCAGCGGTTCGCCGGCATGAAGGAGGCCCTCGAGGGCGCGAGCGACGAGGACCGGCAGCGTATCTCGGAGATGCTCACCGATCTCAATGAGCTTCTCGCGGCCCATAATCGGGGCGAGGACACCACCGACCGCTTCGAGCAGTTCATGGACAAGCACGGTGAGTACTTCCCGGAGAATCCGCGTACCACCGAAGAACTCATCGATTCGCTGGCCCAGCGGGCGGCCGCCGCACAGCAGTTCTACAACTCGCTGACCCCCGAGCAGCGCGCCGAACTCGATCAGCTGGCGCAGCAGGCCTTCGGATCACCGGAGCTGATGAGTCAGCTGGCGCAGATGGATGCACAGTTGCGGGATGCCCGGCCGGGGCTGAACTGGGATGACGCGCAGTCGTTCTCGGGCGATCAGCCGATGGGACTGGGCGCGGGTGCTGCCGCACTGCGCGACATCTCCGAGCTGGAGGCGCTGAGTGAGCAACTGTCCCAGCAGTATGCGGGTGCCCAGATGGAGGACATCGATCTCGACGCACTCGCACGGCAGCTCGGGGACGAGGCGGCGGTGGACGCCCGCAGGCTCGCCGAACTGGAGAAGGCGTTATCCGAGCAGGGATTCTTCGACCGCACCGCCGACGGTCAATTCCGGTTGAGCCCCAAGGCCATGCGGCAGCTGGGGCAATCGATCTTCTCCGACATCGCCGAACAGCTGTCCGGTCGCGGTGATCGCCAGACCCGGCGGCCCGGTGTGCTCGGCGAGCCGACCGGCGCGTCACGGGAGTGGGCCTTCGGCGACACCGACCCCTGGGATGTGACGCGTACGGTGTCGAATGCCGTGCTGCGCACCGCATCCGAGCAGCCGGGGCCGACCGGCGCAGGCGAGCTGGCCCGCGACGGGGTCCGGATAGACGTGCGCGACGTGGAGATCACCGAGACCGAGGCCCGGACACAGGCCGCGGTGGTGCTGCTCGTCGACACGTCGTTCTCCATGGAGATGGAGGGCCGGTGGACCCCGATGAAGCGGACCGCCATCGCACTCAATCACCTCATCTCGACCCGATTCCGCAGCGACGAACTGCATCTCATCGCCTTCGGCCGCTACGCGCGCTCGATCGACATCGCCGAACTCACCGGCCTGCAGCCGCGTATGGAGCAGGGCACCAACCTGCATCACGCACTGCTGCTGGCCCAGCGTCATCTGCGCCGCTTCCCGAATGCGCAGCCGGTGGTGCTGATCGTGACCGACGGCGAGCCGACCGCACACCTCGACCCGTCGGGGGAGCCGTTCTTCTTCTATCCGCCGCACCCGCAGACGATCGCGCTCACGGTCCGTGAACTCGACCATGTGTCCCGGCTCGGTGCGCAGGTCACGTTCTTCCGGCTCGGGGACGATCCGGGGCTGGCGAATTTCATGGATCAGATCGCCCGCCGGATCGGTGGACGTGTGGTGGCGCCGGATATCGACGGGCTCGGCGCGGCCGTCGTCGGCGACTATCTGCGGTCCCGCCGCGGACGCCGCCGCTGATCCGGCAGTGACTGCCGGACAAGCGTTTCCGTCGAATCAGCGGTCCGGCCGCGGATCGTCGGCCGGTGGTGCGGGCGGCCCCGGATACGGCGTTGGCGGATACGGCGGTGGCGGATACGCCCCGTAAGCGGGTGGTGCGGGTGTGGCGGCGCGGCGCCTGCCGACGATCCGCAGGATGATGCCGACGACGACGAGCAGCACACCGAGGATCCCGCCGAAGACGGCGAGCAGGATGCCGCCCACACCGCTGAGGATGCCGGACACCGACAAGGGTGGCGCACCCACCACTCCCGGTGCGTCGCACGTGATCCGGTAGATGCCCGACTCGGCGAACGTGTACGAGGCGAAGGACGTGATGGTGCTGTGGTTGCGAGTGAAGGTGCTGGTGGTCGACGGGCCGGAACGGGTGGGCGCAGGCCCGGACACGGTGCAGGCCGGCAGGGTGTCGGCCGGATGATCCTGGGTGCCGGCGACATACAGCTGCAGTGATTCGCCGTCGTCGAACTGACGGGAGACTCCGGTCCCGACGTCGAAGGCCTCGGACGTGACGTCCGCGACGCGGCTGAAGCCCACGAATGCCATGATGCCCCCGCCCACGAGCGAGAGCACCAGGACGACTGCGCCGACCACGATCAGCCATTTGCTCAATCGCACCATGGCTGCATCGTCCCACATCAGGTGTACGGATCGTCGTCGTTTGCGGGGTGGTCGCCGGCAGGGGCGGTCGCTAGGCTTTGGGGGTGACCACTCCCGACGACCTCCCGGCCCCTGACGATCGTCGAGCACACCTGCGGGCGGCGGACGCCGACCGTGAACTCGTGCACCAGATCCTCGCCGCCGCGATGTCCAACGGTGCGCTGACTCCCGTCGAATATCAGGATCGCGCGGGAAAAGCCGTGGTGGCGAAGACCTTCGGGGAACTCGACGATCTCACTGACGACCTTCCGGTCGCACAGTTGGGGATCGGGGTTCCGCCCACCGCCGACCCCGGCGCCACGCGCGTCATGCCCACGTCGGGACTGCGCCCGGTTCGCCACGGCTTCGCCTTGATGTCCGGCTACGAGATCGGTGGCCGCGTCGCGGTGAGCGACACCATCACGGCGACGGCCATCATGGGCGGGGTCGAGATCGATCTCCGCGAGGTCGAGTTCACCGCGCCCGTACTCACCATCCGTTGCACGGCGATCATGGGTGGCATCGACATCACGGTCCCGCCCGATGTCGGGGTCGAGTCGAACGGCCTCGCCATCATGGGCGGTTTCGGTGGTTCGGGCGTCGGCCGCGGTAGTCCCGGCGCCCCCACGGTCCGGGTCGTCGGCCTCGCTCTCATGGGCGGCGTCGACATCCACCGACGACCCCGCAGACTCCCGGAGTCGTAGCGATTCCACGCCGACGGACGCGTGTGTCACCGCCACGGGATCATCGGGTCAGGTCAGGAGTGCGGCGGTGAGGGTGATGGCGGGGATGGACAGGATCGTGGTGAGCAGCGCGGTGTCGCGGGCCATGATCTGCCCGCGGCCGTAACGCGTGGCGTAGACGAGGACGTTCTGAGCGGTGGGCAGGCTCGCGATGACGACCTGCGCGAACAGCCCCTGGCCGGTTTCGCCGAATCCCCAGCGCGCGATCACGAAGACCAGCAGCGGCATCGCGGCCATCTTGAGGACGGTGGCGAGCACGATCTGTCGTCGCGGACTCTCGCCCTTCCGGAAGACGGCGGCGCCGGTCAGCGAGATGCCGAAGGCCAGCAGCGCACTCGGGACCGAGGCGTCGCCGAGCATCTTCATCGGTTCCAGCACCGCATCCGGCGGATGCCATCCGATCAGCGAGATCAGGAGCCCGGCGAGTCCGCCGAGCAGGATCGGATTGGTGAGCGGTGTGACGACGACATCGCGCACGGTGGATGGTCGGGGTGCGTCCGGGTCGTCGGTGCGGGTCGTCAGGTCGAGTGCGATCAGCGCCATCGGCGAATAGATGAGGATCTGGAACAACAGCAGCGGCGCGACGAAGGATGCGTCGTGCAGGACGAAGATCGCGATCGGCAGACCCAGGTTGACGCTGTTGACGTACGACGACGCCAGCGCGCCCAGGACGAGTTCGGGTACCGCGAGCCGCAACCAGAGGCGGGCGATCACCACATACAGGGCGCCGATGATCAGTGCGCTGCCCCCGGCGATCACCAGGGTGCGCGAGAAGATCACCGATAGATCGGAGGTGACCAGCGAATGGAACAGGAGGGCCGGCGTGCACACGAAGAACACGAGCCGCGAGAGCACCTCGTGCGCCCGGTCGCCGAGCAGGTGGGTGCGGCCGAGGAGGTAGCCGATGCCCACCACGATGAAGATGACCGTGAAGCCCGACACCACTCCTGACACCGGTCGAGTGTATTCACTAGTGTGAATGGCACTTCCGCCGCATGCGGCGGGCGCGAGACACGAGCTGGGAGGCGATGTCGTGACGTATCCGTCCGATCCGGGGGACGCACCGAACTCACGTGACGACGGCGGTGCGGACGCGACGCCCGCGCAGCCGTCCGACGGCGCGGATGCCGCCGGGGACGCCGGCACCGCCGGGAATGAGCCGATGCCCGGCTCCACCGACCCGACGACCCACATCGATCTGCCGGGCTCGGGCGGGGCGGCCTCGCCGCAGGATGCGGGACCCGGCACCGGGTACGACGGATGGTCGTCGATTCCGGAAACGGATCAACCCTCGACGACCCCGTATCCGGAGGCTCCGCACGGCACGCCGACGACCCAGTACCCGTCCTACGGTCAGGGCCAGGCGCCCGACGCCTACGGCAACCCGCAGGCCTCGTACGGACAGGCTCCCTACGGCCAGGCGTCGTACGGTCAGGCTCCCTACGGTCAGAGTTCTTACGGACAGAGTTCCTACGGTCAGTATCAGTTCGGTCAGGATCCGTCGGGACAGTCGGCCCAGGCCGCGTACGGGCAGCCGGCCTACGGTCAGTCGCCGTACGCCCAGTCGCCGTACGGTCAGTCACCGTACGGTCAGCCCGGATACGGATACGGATATGCGGCACCGACCAACTCCGGCGGCGCGATCGCCTCGTTGGTCCTGGGGATCTGTGCAGCACCCGCGTTCGCCTTCTGCTTCTTCGCGGCCCCCGTGTTCTCGGTGGTCGCCATCGTCCTGGGCTTTTTCGCGCGGCGCGAGATCGCGAACTCGGGAGGCATGAAGCGCGGCGACGGGATGGCGCTCGCCGGCATCATCCTCGGTGTCCTCGGCCTCGTGGTGTGCGTACTGTTCGTGGCCCTCTTCGGTGTCGCCATCTGGGCGGATTCGTAACCGGCCACCCGTGTGGGTCCGGCCGGTCGCACACCGTTTTGGTGCTGGGCGGTTCCACCGGTAGTCTGGTGTGGTTGTGTGCCACGCCCGGCGGCCGTGTCCAGCGCGGTTGTGTAGTCGGCCGGCACGCAGATCAGTGGGACGCCCGGCGTCGTGCGCCGGACCCACGAACACGACTTTGTACTGGTAGGAGAAGGGCTCAACCATGGCTGTACCGAAGCGCCGGATGTCGCGGGCCAATACCCGCAGCCGCCGTTCGCAGTGGAAGGCGGACAACCCCGCACTGCAAGAGGTGAAGGTGAACGGTGTCGCACAGCGCATCCCCCGTCGCCTGGTGAAGGCCGCTCAGGCCGGCATCATCGACCTGGATCGCCGCTGAGCGACCCTCGTCGCCCCTGACCGCGGTCGGGGCGTCCATGACGTGTCGAGGACCGTCCCGGGATTTCCCGGGGCGGTCCTTGGCGTTGGGTGGGGTCTCGATACGTGGCGGGCTCGCTGCGCTCGCGCGCCACTACTCGACCGGCGACCCATCCGTCCGCGTGCCCGCCCGCTGATCGGTCGTGCCGCCGCCCTGTCCGCCGCTGATCGGTCGTGGCGGCGCCCTGCCTGCCCTGTCCGCTGATCGAGTAGGCCCCGAGCGGAGCGAGGCGCCGTATCGAGATCACCGCGGGATGACACCATGGTCGGGTGCTGCTCGACATCCTCAACGACGTGGGTATCGCGGTCTTCGCCGCGTCCGGTGCGCTGCTCGGCGTACGCAAGAATTTCGATCTGTGGGGCATCATCGTCGTCGGCGTGCTGACCGGTGTCGGCGGCGGCATCCTGCGTGACGTCCTTCTCGGCATCACGCCGCCGTCCTCCGTGCAGGACTGGAAACCGATCGCGGTGGCCGCCGCGGCCAGTTTCGTCGTCTTTCTCTTCCATCCGGCCTTCGACCAACTGCGGCGCAGTGTGCTGATCCTCGACGCCATCGGCATGGGGCTGTTCGCGGCCAGCGGCGCGGGTATCGCGATCGACGTCGATGCCAGTCCGTTCGCCGCCACGCTGGTCGGTTTGCTCACCGCGATCGGCGGCGGCATCCTGCGCGATGTCCTCGCCAACGAGATCCCGCTGTTGCTGCAGCCCTCCGACCTCTACGCGGTGCCCGCGTTGCTGGGTGCTACGGTCGTCGCCGTCGGCGGCACGTATGGCACGATCCCGTCGTGGATCTGGCTCGTCGTCGGTGCGGTGGTGGCCACCGGACTTCGCCTGGCCGGTCTGGCGTTCGGGTGGCGGCTGCCCACCGCGCCGCAGCGGAGGCACCCCAACGGGTGACAGCCGTTCGGACCAACCTGCACCCGATTTCGCTGCGGTGCGCTGCGCCGTCCGCATAGTTCGTCGTAAGGTCGGGCGGTGGGGTATGCCTGGGGTGGGCCCGGTGCTCACGGATCACCGAGATCGATTGCCGCACTGACGATCGTCGCGGTGATCACGGCGACCTGGGTACTGGTCGCCAGCCCCGCCGAGGCCGTGTCCGGCGCCGGTCACGGGCGGGGGAGTGTCACGCAGGCCTATCTCGTCGACGGTCCGCCGGGCGCCGGTGTGGTGCTGCGCGACGGTACGGGCCGGATCGCCGGACGTGGCCGGGTCGACCGGCTGGGGTCCTTCCTGGTGCGTGAACTCCCGCCCGGTCCCGGATATCACTTCGAGGTGAATGGCTTGCGGGGCAACGGGTTTGCCGTTCTGGACGGCGAGAAGCCACCACCACCGTCCGCCTACCGTCAGCCGTTGCGGCCCGGTATGAACTACATCCGCATGCGCGACGGTGTGAGCCTCGCCGCGATGGTGCGACTCCCGCCGGGGAAGACCATGGCCGACGGTCCGTTCCCGACGGTCGTCGAGTACTCCGGCTACCAGACGGCGGCGCCCGGCGAGTTCGTACCCGGTGCGGTGTCCGCTGTGGCCCGGCGTCCCGACCTGCTCGCACCGTCGAGCGGTGTCATTCTCGGTTCCTTTGTGGCGCCCCTCGCCGGTTTCGCCAGCGTCAGCGTGCAGATGCGTGGAAGTGGTTGTTCGGGTGGGGCTTTCGATCTGTTCGACTATCCGACGACCTACGACGGCTACGACATCGTGGAGACGGTGGGCAGACAGTCGTGGGTGGCCCATCACCGGGTCGGCATGGTGGGGGCGTCGTTCTCGGCGATCTCGCAGATCTTCGTCGCCGGTACGCGCCCGCCGCACCTGGCCGCCATCGCCCCGCTGAGCCTCACCGACGACCTGTATTCCACCGGCTTTCCGGGCGGCATCTTCAACGCCGGGTTCGCGCATTCGTGGTTGCGGGAGCGGCAGGACGACGCCGCTCCCGCCCCGGGCGGTGGTCAGCCCGTCGCCCGTGAGCTGATCCGGCGCGGCGACCGCGTCTGCGCCCGCAATCAGCGGTTGCGGCTGCAGACGCAGGACGCCGTTGCGATGATGGCGGCGCTGCGTACCCGTGACCCGCAGTTGCTGGAGCACCGGTCGCCGTCCCACTGGGCGCCGAAGATCACGGTTCCGGTGTTTCTCGGCGGTGCGTTGCAGGACGAACAGACCGGACCGCAGTGGACCCGCGTCATCGACCGCCTGCGCGGCAATCGGGATGTCTGGGTGAAGGCCGTCAACGGCGGCCACTTCGACGGACTCGGCCCGCAGATCGCCGGCCCCTGGCATGAGTTCCTCAACATCTTTGTGGCGCAGCGTGTTCCGCCCGTCAGTCCGGCCCTGACCGCGGCATTCTCGGCGATCTACCTGAACAGCACCCGATCACCGGGGCTGCCGGTGGTCACCGCCCGGCATCCGGCTGCGCCGACACTCGCGGCGGCCCGCGCTGTCTTCGCCCGCGATCCGCGCGTCGAGGTCCTGTTCGGGTCGGGGACCGACCCGCGGGTGCCGTTGCCGGGCACCATATCGGCCCGCTGGTCGGCCGGCTTCGGATCGTGGCCGCCCGCGTCGGTGGGTTCCGGGACACGGCTCGCACTCGACGCCGGTGGACGGCTCGGTGGCGCGCCGGGTGTGCCGTCGACGGTCTCCTTCCGTCCCGACCCGGCGGTGCGTCCGGGCGGCACCCTCGACATCGTGGGCGCATCCCAGCTGCCGTGGCGGCCGATGCCACCGTATCGGTGGGCGCCGGTGCCCGGTCGCAGCGGCGTCGGATTCCTCGGCGCACCACGACAATCCGACGCGGTCGCGGTCGGTCCGGCGAGCCTCGACCTCCGGCTCGGATCGTCGGCGAGCGACACGGATCTGCAGGCGACGATCACCGAGGTCCGTCCCGACGGCCGCGAGACGTATGTGACGTCGGGATACCTCCGCGCGTCGATGCGCGACGTGAATTCGTCGGCGACACCGCTGTTTCCGGCGCGTGACTGGACCGCGCGGCGTCCCCTCGAACCGGGATTGCAGACGGTGCGGATCGCGCTCGATCCCATCGCCCATCCGTTCCGGAGAGGATCACGCATCCGGGTGATCATCACCGCGCCCGGCGGCGACCGGCCGCTGTGGCGTTTCGACACCCCGCGCACCGGCGGCCGCGTCGTCGACACCATCGCTCTCGGACGCGGCGGATCGTCGCTGGTGCTGCCGATCGTCCCGGGCATGCGTGCCCCGGCGCCGCTCGGTGCGTGCGACGGACTGCGCGGACAACCGTGCCGGCGGTATCAGCCCGCGTTCAACGGCGGCTGAGCGGAACGTGCTCGGAGTCAGCCTTCCAGCCGCAGCCGGTCGGCGCGGGCTCTCCCCGGTTGCGGGTGAGGAGCCGCCGTCCGCTAGGGAATCCGATGCTCTCATGATCCGGGCTCGCGGATCTCGATGCGCCGAATGTCCCAGCCGGCGGCGAGAATGCGTTGTCGCCGTAGCTCGTCCAGGTCGACGATGGTCGGTGGTTGCGCCGTCTCTGGTGGCTGTCGGCGTCGTGTCAGGAGTTCGTCGACGAGGTGGATGTGGTTGGTTCGCGGTGTGTCGGGCGGAACTCCCGTGGTGTTGCGTAGCCAGCCGTAGCGTCCTCGGTCGGGCCCGGTGCGGATTTTGATGGTCGATAACTGCCCAGTCTTCGGGCCGACCAATCGATTGTGCGGCGGGCACGCGGGTGCCATGGTCTTGGCGTCGGTGGTCCCGCCGTCGGTCCAATCCTGTTCGGCGTGATGCATTTCGGTGTGCGAGAACGGTCGCGGACAGCCCGGCACCGAACATCCGCCGTACTGGACGAAACTCATGAACCTCTGGGCCTGATTCGCCAATCGTTTGGCTCGACCCAGATACAACGGCTCGTTGGTGTGAT
Organism: Gordonia sp. B8661-1; assembly: GCF_059427765.1. NCBI lineage: Bacteria > Bacillati > Actinomycetota > Actinomycetes > Mycobacteriales > Gordoniaceae > Gordonia > Gordonia sp. B8661-1. The sequence goes on along the minus strand of NZ_JCAHRL010000001.1, from coordinate 463,297 downwards.
CGGCGAACACCGCCAAATACATCTGGGATTCGGCCGCCAACTTGATCACATCACCGATGGGTAGATCGGCACCGGTGGTGGTGTGGCCGAGTCCGGCGCGTTCGCGGAGTTCGGATTCGGTGATCTTGATGATCAAGTGCGGCGGCAACCCACGATGGCTCTTGCCGAGAACACCACCATCGAGAGCACACCGCAGTAGCGCCTTGAACGCATCGTGCTGGCGTTCGGCTGCACCGCGTGAATCCCGTTGCGCGGCTTCCTTGAGTCGTTCCGGGTCGGCTTCGCCGACATGTCCGACCGGGGATTGGTCGTCGTCGGGATTGTTCATGCCCGGTGCCGCCCACGCGGCCATCACCACATCGAGCATCGCCCGGGTTTCGGGGTCGAGGTACCCATAGATTTTCGACATCTGTTGCACATCGGGGTCGAGCACCGACAACCGGCGCCGACGTTTCCGATCCCGCTCATCGCTCATGGATCCGTCGGGATCGAGATGGGCGAGTATCCGCGCACCCACTTGCCGGATGCTCTTGGGCGTCAACTCTCGTGCGTACTCAGCAAGCGTCGACTCCGCAGCTTGCCGGTCCTCGACCGACACCGCCGCCGGTAGCTTCTTCAGCACGTCCAGCACTGCCCCGACGTGATCGAGGTTGATGGCGCCTTCGGCCAATGCGGTTGCGGTGTCGGGGCATTCGGGTTCTTTCACCTCGCCCTGCAAGGTGTAGGTGGGCATCAGTGCGCTCATCGCATCCATGCGACGGCGGAAGTCGGTGATGCGTAGGCGCGTAAACATAAAGTCCTGCACCGAACGACAGCCTGCCGACCGATGAGCATCACGATCGGACACGTCCATCACGCGTTGATGCCCGAAGAACGCCATCCGCCGATACAGGCGCTCATGCTGCTCCGCCAGCCCTACGAGTTCGGCTTCCGAACACACCTGCGAGGACCCCGCGGCAATCACATCGAGCAATGACTCCAACTGCGCATACGCCTCAACCAACGATGCTGACGGCTCGACCGATGCGGTCATATGGTTCACCCCCCGATGCCATGACCTGCGAATACCGCCACTATATCGAACAGGTGTTCGATCGTCAAGTGAGGTCGCCACGCCCAGCGGGACCGCCCGCAGCCGGCCCGATTCTAGCTCTGCGCCAGGAACTTGTTGAGTTGCCGGACGACGAAGTTCGGCGCGATCTTGGCGAGGTTGGCCAGCACCGTGGTCTGGGTGCCGACCGAGTACGAGGTGCGGTGCAGGCGAAGGTCGTTGGTGGTGGGATGGACGCTCTCCCAGATCTTTTCGGCCACCTCGTCCGGGGTGATGCGGACGCCGAGGGTGCGGGTGGTCTTGGCGTCGTTGTCGGCCAGGGCGGTCTTGGCCCACAGCGGCCAGATCCCGACGACCCGGATGCCGTGGGGTTCCCATTCGAGTTCGAGTGCCTCGGTCAGGCCGGCGACGTAGAACTTCGACGCGCTGTAGGTCGCGATGTCGGGCTGGCCGTAGATGGCCGAGGCCGATGCGATGTTCACCAGGTGTGCACCGGGGGTGGCGCGCAGGTAGGGGAAGGCGGCCTGGGCGCCGAGGGTGACACCGAGGACGTCGATGTCGATCTGCCGCTTCACGTCGTCGGGGGTGATCTCGTCGAGTGGTCCGGCCACCAGAATGCCCGCGTTGTTGTCGAGGACGTCGAGGGTGCCGCCGGTGTGCGAGGTGAAGTCGGCGAGGGCGTCGGCCCACTGCTTCGGGTCGCGGACGTCGAGTTCGCCGACGATCCAGTCCGGGTGTGCCGCGCGCACGGCGTCGAGGGCGGCCGGGTTCACGTCGTAGCAGCCGATGGTCCAGCCCTCACGTGCGAACCGTTCGGCGGTCGCCAGTCCGATGCCTGCTGCTCCGCCCGAGATGAAGATCGATGACATCGGCTGCTCCTACCCACGAATGGCCGCGACACGGCCGAACCCGACAACGTAACCGCCAGCATATTACTCACCAGTAAGTACGTGCACCCCGGCCTCGGTCATCGAGCGTTTTCGGGCGGGTCTCAGACACGTCTCAGCAGATGGGGATAAGACTGTAGACATGCGCATCCTTGTGGTCGACGACGATCGGGCGGTACGGGAGTCGCTGCGGCGGTCGCTCACGTTCAACGGCTACACCGTCGACATCGCCGCCGACGGGCTCGAAGCCCTGGAGAAGATCGTCGCCGAGCGTCCTGACCTGGTGATTCTCGATGTGATGATGCCGCGCCTGGACGGACTGGAGGTGTGTAGGCGTCTGCGCTCGGCCGGCGACGACCTGCCGATCCTCGTGCTCACCGCGCGCGATTCGGTGTCCGAGCGGGTGTCCGGCCTCGATGCCGGGGCCGACGATTACCTGCCGAAGCCTTTCGCGCTCGAGGAATTGCTCGCGCGGCTGCGCGCATTGCTGCGCCGCGCTGCACCCGACGACGGTGCCGATTCGGAGACGCTGTCCTTCGCCGATCTCACCCTCGATCCGGTGACGCGCGACGTGTCCCGCGGCGAGCGCGCGATCAGCCTGACGCGGACCGAGTTCGCGCTCCTGGAGATGCTGATGGCCAATCCGCGGCGGGTGCTGTCCCGCAGCCGGATTCTGGAGGAGGTGTGGGGCTACGACTTCCCGACCTCCGGCAACGCCCTGGAGGTGTACGTCGGCTACCTGCGGCGTAAGACCGAGGCCGACGGCGAGGAACGGCTCATCCATACCGTGCGCGGTGTGGGGTACGTCCTGCGGGAGACTCCGCCGTGACCGAGGGTGACCGCGGGCGGTGAGCGAGGGGACCGACACCCGCGACCGGCGTACCCCACTGGGGCGCAACGGAATCGGATGGCGCTCGAGGCTTCCGGGACGCAGGCGCGAATATCTCGACGACATGCGGCCGCCGATGCCGCTGACGCGCGCGGTGTCGCTGAAGACCCGCGTGACCGTGCTGTCGGCGACGGTGGTGCTGGTCTCGGTGAGCCTGATGGCCGCGGCCGCCTACTTCGTGGTCTACCGGGCGATGTACAACGAGGTCGACTCCCAACTGGAGAGCCGCGCCGACGGCATGAACCTGCTGGCGCGCAGCGGGGTTCTCAACGAGCGGCCGGAATCCCTGGTGACCGGAACGGTGTTCTCGACGAACATCTCGCTGGCCCTGGTGCGCCCCGACGGCCGCAGCTACCTGATCGGGGCGGTGCCGTTCGAGAAGCCGGAGCAGTCCATCGCGCACGCGGCGGGCACCGGCGTCCAGACCCTGCGGACGGTCAACAACCAGCGGGTGCTGGCCCGCAAACTCGACGACGGCAACACGCTGGTGCTGGCGCAGAGCCTGCTGCACACCGACCGCGTGCTCAAACGCCTGGCCTGGGTGCTGCTGGTGGTCGGCGGGGGCGGCGTGGCGCTGGCCGCACTGGCCGGGACCACCGTCGCCCGGGCGGGGTTGAGACCCGTCGCCCGGCTCACCCGGGCGGCCGAAAGGGTGGCGCGCACACAGGATCTGCGACCCATCCCGGTGACCGGCAACGACGAGCTGGCCCGCCTGACGGAGAGTTTCAACACGATGCTGCGGGCGCTCGAGGAGTCGCGGGATCAGCAGTCCCGGCTGGTCGCCGACGCCGGACACGAGTTGCGGACACCCCTCACCTCGCTGCGCACGAATCTGGAACTGCTCATCGCCGCCGGTGAACCGGGCGCCCCGGAGGTGCCCGCCGCCGACATGATCGAACTCCGCTCGGATGTGATGGCGCAGATCGAGGAACTGTCCACCCTGGTCGGCGATCTGGTGGATCTCGCGCGCGAGGACGCCCCCGAGGTGGTGCACGAGGAGGTCGATCTCGTCGATCTGGTCAACAGTGCGCTGGAACGGGTGCGGCGCAGGCGCGGCGACATCGAGTTCGTGGCCACGCTGACGCCCTGGTACGTCTTCGGTGAGGATCACGGTCTGGCGAGGGCGGTGCTCAACGTGCTCGACAACGCCGCCAAGTGGAGTCCTCCGGGCCGACCGGTGCTGGTGGATCTGCGGCAGGTCGACGCGGGCACGGCGGAACTGACCGTCGCCGACGGTGGGCCGGGCATCCCCGAGGAGGACCGTGACCTGGTCTTCGAGCGCTTCTACCGGGCCACGCAGTCGCGATCGATGCCGGGTTCGGGGCTCGGCCTGGCGATCGTGCGGCAGGTGGTCACGCGCCACGGCGGCACGGTTCGGGCCGAACAGTCGGAGCTCGGCGGTGCGCTCATCCGAATGACATTGCCCGGCAGGGCAACCCCTGAGGAACCTTCGCCGCGCGTCATTCGTCATTAGGACGGGATGACGACGGCGCGGTTTCGGGGCACGCGCCCGGTGGTCGATCCCCTAGGGTGAGGAAATACCAGCGTGTAAGCCCGGCCGGGCGGCGGCCGTCTGTGGGAGACCACAGTAGGCCGGCGGGGGACGTTCGCCGGGACGACGACGAGGTGAGGACGACTATGACGAGTGGTGGAGCAGGCGGATCGGGCACCGACGATCCCGGACGATATGGCCCCGGTGACGGATCCTCCGGTGCCGGGTACCCGGGCGCGTATCCCGGATACTCCGGCGGTGCACCGCATTCCGGGGGATCCCATGAGTCGCCGGGCGGCACGTTCGGCTCGCCCGCACCGGGCACCCCGTCCTACGGGGAGACCTATGGTCGTGCGCCCGATCAGTTTGGTGCCCAATCCGATTCGGGGCCGTCGACGGGAGGCTTCGGTGCGGTGCCGTCGTCGTACGGTGCGCAGGACCCCTACGGCATGCCGGCCTACGGTTCGCCACGGCCGCAGGGCACCTCGCCCTACGACGCGGGCCCCTATGGCACGCAGCAGTTCGCCGGACGGAACCCGGCCCACGGCGGTGCCCCGCACCCGGGTGACCCTCGGCCGCGGAGGTCCGGCGGTGGCGGCAAGGCGGCACTGCTCGCCGGGGCGCTGATGCTGACCCTGGTGGCCGGCGGTGTCGGTGGCGTGGTCGGCGCCCAGGTGGCCGACCGTGACGACGAGTCGTCCTCGACGTCGTCGCAGGGGCCGATCGGCGGCGACCCGAAGGCGGGTCAGGCGGCGCAGGTGCCTGCTCCCGCGGGGTCGGTGCAGGATGTCGCCGCCAAGGTGCTGCCCTCGGTGGTGTCACTCGATGTCACCGACGGCCAGCAGGCCGGTGAGGGGTCGGGCATCATCCTGTCCAAGGACGGCGTCATCATGACCAACAATCACGTCATCAGCGCGGGCGGTTCCCGGCCCGGACAGGTCGTCGTGAACTTCAACGACGGCTCGCGCGCCGATGCGAAAGTGCTCGGCTTCGACCGGATCTCGGACATCGCCGTCATCAAGGTGGACCGCAATGACCTGAAGGCCATCGAGATCGGGACGTCGAAGAATCTCGCGGTCGGCCAGGACGTCATCGCGGTCGGTGCGCCCCTCGGACTGCAGGGCACCGTAACCACCGGCATCATCAGCGCGCTGAACCGGCCGGTCTCGACCTCCCGCGAATCGGGCACCACCTCGGTGATCGACGCGATCCAGACCGATGCCGCCATCAACCCGGGCAACTCGGGCGGTGCGCTCGTCAACGCGAAGGGCGCGCTCATCGGCGTGAACACCGCGATCGCCACGCTCGGCGGCGGTGGCGCCGGCGCGGGCAGCCCCACCGGCAGCATCGGCCTGGGCTTCGCCATCCCCATCGATCAGGCCAGGCGCGTCGCCAACGAATTGCTCAAGGACGGCAAGGCGACGCAGGCCGGGCTGGGCGTCTCGGTCCGGTCGAGCCCGAATCCGCAGCAGCCGGGCGCCGAGGTCTCCGCGGTCACGCCGAACGGCCCGGCCGCCAAGGCGGGCATTCCGAACGGCGCGATCGTCACCCGCGTCGACGACCGCGTCATCGCCACCGGTGATGCGCTGGTGGCCGCGGTGCGTTCGCACGCGCCCGGCGACACCGTGAGCGTCACCTTCGTCGAGGACGGACGCGACCGCACCGTCCAGGTGACCCTGGAGGAACTGCAGACGAACTGACCCCGGTCATGCGGTCCCGCACCGTCATCGGCAGCCCGGCATTTCTCCCCTCCCGACACAGCACATCAGAAAGGCGCAGACCATGAACGACACCGGACGCACCACCATCGACCCCGACGATGTGGTGGCCGCCGACGCCGCAGCCCGCGACTTCGTGGCCCGTCACGACCGTGATGGCGCCGCCGCCGATGCCGAGGTGGGACGCGCGCTGGTGGTGGTCGTCGACGACCGCGCCGCGCACGGCGAGGAGCACCAGTCCCTCGGCCCGCTGGTGGGGGAGTTGCTCGCGGAGGGCGGTTTCCACGTCGATGCGACGGTGGCGGTGCCGGGTGACGAGGTGGAGATCCGCAACGCGCTCAACACGGCGGTGATCGGCGGTGTCGATCTGGTGGTGTCGGTCGGTGGTGTCGGTGTGGCGGCGCGAGACGTCGCACCGGAAGCCACCGAGCCGCTTCTGGACCGTCGGCTGGCGGGCATCGAGGAGGCCATCCGGAGTTCGGGGCTGGCCGCCGGGGCCACCGATGCCGGTTTGTCGCGGGGCCTGGCCGGCATCTCCGGGCAGACGCTCGTGGTGAACCTGGCCAGTTCGCGGGCCGCGGTCCGCGACGGCATGGCCACCATCACCCCTCTGGCGACGCACGTCATCGAGGACATCAGCGAGTTCTGAGACCGCATCCATGCGATAACGGCTATGGACCCGAACGGGTGTGGTCGGGTATATGACGTGACCTCAACCGTGTAATGACGATCACATGATGGAATCCCAGGTTGACCAGCAATTCTGACGAGACGGAACGTTCCTCCGGCGCGTGGCGCAGACGCCGGAGGCTCGATGACGTCTTCGGCGACGACATTCCGGACCTCCCTTCGGACGAATGTGATGAAGGTCACAAAGGGACGTCCAGGGAGTGGTTTGAGTCCAATCGGCCACCCCACTACGAATGATCCGGCAGCCTCGCGCGAGGCGGATAGCAGCGTGTTTTCGTGCTGTTAACCCAGCCGAAACTGCTGATGGCAAACCGTTCGTTCGCAATCGTAGGGACGGGATTACGACACGTGCGATCGCATCTGTTGCTGGTCTAGATATCGCTCCGATAACGTTCCGATCTGACAGTGAAATCGGTGCTCAGGGGGCACCGGTGGAATGTCCTGAGATCTGTCGCGATGGGGCTCGCGTCAGTGACCGGGGGTGTGCGGGAAGGCAACTTCCATCGGGCCGAATGATTTTCGGTGCGGGGCGGGGGTCCGCAACCCAGATGTTCGACTCGAGGTGCACGCCGGTGTGCATCGCGAAAAACGTGAATCCTGTGAGAGGGAACGAATGAGCAAGTTCAGCAAGCTGGGTCTGCGTCGCGCAGTCGGTGCCAGCGCCATCGCTGCCGTGGCAGCCATCGGAATGGGCAGCCTGGGGGCCGGCGGCGCGGCTGCTGCTCCGCTGCCCAACGGTTACAAGAAGGCTGTCGGCGTCGACGGCGAGGTCATCCAGACCTGGCGTACCCACGAGTCGTCGCAGCCGGCGCACTCGGTTGCGAACAATGGTGTCGGTCGCGCAGCCGTCGTCTCCGGTACCTACACCGTGAAGCCCAGCAAGGGCGTTAACGGCAATCTGGCCGTCAAGGTACTCATCGGTTGCCAGATCGACATTTCCGGCCTGTCGGCTGATTTGGGCGGATCGCTCAACATCTCGGGCGGCTCATTGAGCGCAGGCATCTCGCTTCCGCTGAGCCCCGGTCAGGTCAAGGTTGCCGACGTGACCGACGTCGACTTCAAGGCGGGCAAGCCGGGAGCGATCCAGCTCGAGCGTTTTCAGATCAACGTCGAAGGCTGCGGTGGCTACGCCTCGGCCCGCACGATCACCAAGGTGATCGCGGCCAAGGGCTACAACACCGATGACGGCACCGTCAACGGTGAGGGCACCCTCATCCAGTCGACCCTGTACGGCAAGCCCTTCAGTCTCAACTGATCCGGCGCAGAAACTCAGCTCACTCTGACTTATCTGCCCTGAGCAGATGGAACTTTTCCGAAGGGGAATCATGAAGAAGATCAACACTCGCGTCGCCGCCGGTGTCGGCCTCGCCGGTGCCGCGATCATGGGCCTGACCAGCCTGGGTGCCGGTGGCGCCGCAGCCGGTCCGCTGCCCGGCGGTTTCGTGTCCAAGACGCTCGTCGACGGCACCAAGGTGAACGTTCGCCTGTCCGGCGAGTTCGTCAACATCCAGCGCGCTGTCACCAACATTCCGACTAGCCGCGAGGTCTGGGTGTCCGGCAAGGTCAAGGTCAGCGTCAGCGGCCAGGCGGACGGTGGCTCCATCACCGCGGGCTACATGGTCGGCTGCCAGGTGAATATTGGTGGCGAGGCAGGCGCTGGCGCCGCGCGTGACTTCACGATTGATCAGAATGGTATCGCGGACGGGGGCTGGAGTGACGGCGGAAAGCCTGGCGGCAACGCGAAGGTGACGCTTGCTCCCGGCCAGGCAACCTACGTCCCGATCATCAACACCACCTCCGGTGACAACAAGTCCTACAAGGACTACGAGGTCAACGACTACACCTTCAAGGGTAAGTCGGGCGGCGTCGTCTACAGCCAGGAGAAGTTCGGCATCGACACCTGCGCCGGTCACGCCTCGGCCAAGGCCGTCGTGAAGGTCAAGGTCAAGACCGACTCGGTGAAGTCGGTCGTGACCCTGTACGGCAAGCCGTTCAGCCTGGGCTGATCGCCCGCGAGCGGCCCAGTGCCGCACGCACATTCGCATCACCGCCACCGGGGTGGGATCGCAGCAGCGGTCCCACCCCGGTGGTCTTTTCTGTCCGGCGGCTGTGATGTCGGCGTGCGTCTCCTGCCGGATGCCTGTTTCCGCGGTGCCGCTCGATATCCTCGGATGCGGGTCATGATGCGCGAGTGAAGCCCCTCGCACCGGAAGGAGTGTCGGGTGTCTGGTGCATCCTCGACCAGGGACGGTCCGGCGGGGGACGTGGATTCGCGGGTCGGCTCCGATGATCCATACGACGGCGATCCGTACGACGATCAGCCGCACGCCCTGACGGTGTTCTCCGCCATCCGGCGCTTCGCCCCGGTCCTCGCCGGGCAGCGCTGGAAGCTCGCGCTCACCGTGCTGCTGATGTTCGTCGAGGTGGGCACCAGCGTCATCACCGTCGCGGTCTTCGCGCATATCACCGACTCCGTGCTGGTGACCGGTGACCTCTCGGCACTGTGGGTGCCGCTGGCCGTCTGGGTCGGTGTCACGCTGATCGGGGCGTTCGTCGGCTGGGTCGCCGACGTGCTGGGCGGTGTCGTCACCGAACGGATCCTGTTGCGGCTGCGCGACCGCGTGTATCAGCACACCCAACGACTCGCCCCGCACACCCGCAGGCGCTTCGAGGCCGGCGACCTCATCGCGCGCCACAGCGGCGACGTCGACGAGATCGAATACCTGGTGTCGTCGGGTGTGGTGGCCGCGATCGTCGCCATCGGCAGCGCCCTGGTCTACTCGATCGCTGCGTTCGTCACCAACTGGAAGCTGGCGCTGGTCGCGTTTCTGCTCGCGCCGCTACTCGCCGTGGTGTCCCGCCGCTTCGGCCGGGTCGTCAAGGATGCCGCGCGACGCGAACGAAAGGCCAATGGCCGCATCATGTCCCGCGTGCAGGAGGGCGTGACCCACGCCGTGGCCATCGCCGCCGACAATCAGTCGCGCCGCGACCGTCTGCGCGTGCTGCGGGAGAGCCGTCTGTGGCGGGACGCCCGCGTCACCGAGTTGCGGGCCAACGCCGCGTTCGGGCAGACCGTCGCGATCATCGAGATGCTCTGCATCATGGCCGTCATCGTGGTCGGTGCCTGGCAGATCTCCGAGGGTGCCGCGACCATCGGCACCCTCATCGCCCTCACCGGCTATCTCGGCTACCTGTATCCGCAGATCCAGTCCCTGGGCACCCTCGCCGTCTCCATCACGTCGGCCACCGCGAGTGCCGAACGCGTGGCACAGGTGCTCGACGCACCGGTCGGTGTCGCCGACCCGGCCGACGCCGAGGACCCCGAACAGGTTGCGCTGGCCCACGATTCGGTCGACGACCCGCTCGATACCCCCGCCGCCGGCGCCGCGTCCAGCGCCGTGGCACGCACCGCTGCCATCGCGTTCGACGCCGTGACCTTCGGATATCCCGACGAGACCACCGATGCCCTCGACGGTCCGCACGCGGTGCTCGACGCCGCATCGGTGACGATCGAATCGGGCGACTTCGTGGCGCTGCTGGGGGAGAGCGGCGCGGGCAAGTCGACGCTCATGTATCTGCTACTGCGGTTCTACGATCCGTGGTCGGGCGAGATCCGTTTCAACGGAACGGATCTGCGTGACATGCCGGTCCACGAACTGCGGGAGCACATCGCGGTGCTGCCGCAGCGGCTCGCGCTGTTCCACGGCACCGTCGCCGAGAACATCGCCTACGCCCGGCCGGACGCCACCGAGGCACAGATCCGCGCCGCCGCCGAGGCCGCCGACGCACTCGAATTCATCGAGGAACTGCCCGACGGCTTCGACGCCGTCCTGCGCGACGATGCCTCGAATCTCTCTGGCGGACAACGACAACGGATCGGTCTCGCCCGGGCGATTCTGCGTGATTCGCCGCTGCTCATCCTCGACGAGCCGACCACCGGCCTCGACGCAGCGACCACGCGCCGGGTGATGGAGCCGCTCGTCCGGCTGGCGCGGTCACGCACGACCGTCCTCATCACGCACGATCCGGCGGTGGCCGCCGTCGCCGACTACACACTCACCATCGTCGACGGGCGCATCGTCGGTGGCGACGGGACGTAGCCTATTCGTTAGGAGCGCGAAAAGGACGGCCCCACAACGGATGTTGCGGGGCCGTCCTCACCTGTCGCGTTCGGTCAGCTTCCGAAGAAGAGGAACGGCAGGCGGCGGTGACGGTGGTGATCGTCGTGATGACGATGTCCGCGTCCACGCGGCGGGTGGGGGCGTCCGCGCCAGCGGCCGCGAGGTCCGTCATGGCCGGGTCCACGGCGGCGTCCGCCGCGATCGGGGTGAGGCATTGCAGTCCTTCCGTCGGGAAATACGCGTGGGACGTTGTGGGGCAACGATTCCCGGTTTCGGACTTTAGCCACCGCAGTTACCGGCGACAAGGACGTTGCGGATGAGAGGGGTCGATGACCCTGCACGCCACGAGCAAATGTGTCGAGGGTCACAGTCGTGACATCGTCGACGCGGATGCGGAACGGCGAATGGCGCGCACCCGGAAGTGGGTGCGCGCCCTTCGGTGTACGGCCGTCTAGCTGCTGCCGACGAAGGGGAACGGCCGCGGACGCGGGCGGGGACGCGGCGCCGGGCGGCGACGCTCCTCGTGGCGCGGGCGCTCGGTGCGCGGGTTGTGACGACGGCGATCACCGTGCGGCATGTGGACCTCCACTGTTGTGTCACGACGGATGTGCGGTGCCGGAGCGCGTGACGATCTCTGCCGGCCCTCACGAAGTTAGGTGTGCAACCTTGCGGCTCCCTGTGCACCGGCCTGCCAACTCCCTGACAGGGCCCGTGGTCCTCGATGCTCGAGCGCCGTCTCGCTGCTCGAGTCGCCGTCTCGCTGGTCGAGTCGCCGTCTCGCAGGTTGAGTCGCCGTCTCGCTGGTCGAGTCGCCGTCTCGCTGGTTGAGTAGCGACGTACGAGCGAAGCGAGTCCGCCGCGTACCGAAACCTCCGCACATACAAAAGGACCCACGCCCGGCGAACGTGGGTCCTTCTGGTGTCGGTCGATCAGCGGGAGTGACGTCCCTGCGGGTCGTCGAATCCGCCCGGGTACTGGCCGCCCTGCGGCCCGCCCTGGGGGTACTGCTGCGGCGGGTACTGCTGGCCGCCCGGCTGACCACCCTGCGGGTAGCTGCCCGGCTGGGGGTAGCTACCGGGTGCCGGCTGCGGCGTCGGGTAGGGCGCGTTGGCCGGCGACGTGGCTCCCGCGGGGGGAGTGGTCAGTCGCTGCGTGCCCGGATCGAGCGGCTGGCCGCCCGTGGGTGCGCCCGGATCGCGCAGGTGATCCGGCAGATCCGACTGCGCCTCGGCCTTGGCCTTGGAGCCACCCTCCGGATCGAGCAGGTCGCGGATCTCGGTCAGCAGCGCGACCTCGGTGACCTCGCTCTTCTTGCCGAAGCCGCCCAGGTCGGCCAGCTTGTTGTACGGCACGATGATGATGAAGTACACGACCGCGGCGACGATGATGAAGTTGATCGCGGCGGTGATCAGGGTGCCGATGTCGACGAACGTGGCCGGCTTGTCGCTGATGATCTGGAAGCCCAGGCCCTTGCCCGCGTCACCGCCGGGGATGGCGGCGATGAGGGGCTTGATGATGCCATCGGTGAATGCCGTGACGATTGCAGTAAAGGCAGCGCCGATGATGACCGCGGTGGCCAGCTCGATCACATTGCCCTTGAGGATGAAATCCTTGAATCCCTTGAGCACGGTGTGCGGTCCTCTCCTCTGTGGTTTCCCGCTCTTGTTTCAGGTAATTCGCCGGGTCCACCGGTACCGGGGTGCGGTCCGATGGTCGAAAATTCGTAACGAACTCTCAAACCCTATACAGGATCGTAAACGACCCGTGCATTGTTTCGCGCGACGATGGGTCGAACCACGCCCGCGTGCCGCGATTTGCCATATGCGCGTACGCATTTACCGGTCTGTGCGTTCGACGGGCTTCCTCAGTGCATCACCACGGCCAATGAGGCGTCCAGGCCCGCGGTGGCAACGCGGTGCGCGGCACTCTCGCCCATCGCGAGCAGCAGTGGCCTCGCCGCGGATCTGCTGGTGGTGAGCCCACCGGTCGGCGAAACACCGGATGTCAACGCCACCACCGCATCGCGAGCCAGCACCTCACCGCGCAGCGGCTCGCCGGAATCGGATCGCTCACCACTCGCGGCCAGCACATCGACCACGTCGCCTTCGCGGAGCAGTTCCGCGGCCGACTGGTCGGCGAGATGGATGGGGACAAGCCGGGCGTCGGTACGTCCGGTGAGTTGCGCGGGCAGACGAGGCGAGAGAAGCCGTGCGTCCGTGATGATTTCTCCCGCACGGATGCGTCCGGCGGTGGTATGGCCGACGACGTCGCCGAGCATTCGCGGTGTGCCCGTGGGGATCAGCCCGCCCGGGATCTCGCGGTCCTCGAGATCGGTTGCGGCGACGGGATATCCGGGACGCAGGTCGTGGGCGGCGACCAGTACTGTCCGGGCGCCGGAGTCGCGGTGGTCGGCGATCATGATCACCGCCGCGACGATCACCATGCCGACGGCGGCGGTCCGCCGGATGAGAACGGCGCGAATCCATCCGGGCCGCAACGCCGCTCGCATGCGGTCGATCAGACGCGGCGACAACGGGTTGCGGGAGAAGAACGTCATGCGCGCAACGTAGCGCCGCGCGGCGACGGAATCGCCGGGCGTTCGGCCGGCCTGTGGATACACCGCCGAATCCGTAGGGCTGTGGACAACGCGGTGCTGTTGCGGGTCACGCCGGCGCCCGATATGGGCGAATTGTTCTATTCGCGGTTCATGTCGATCACTTTCTTCGGTCTATTTCGCTCACCGTTGCGGACATCGACGACCTGCCCGGATCGTCGTGATCGCCACCCCGGCGATTGTCATCGGAAGCACCATCGGCGGCGCTCCTCGCGCGCACCGACGTCCTGTGTGGGGCTCCTACGACCGCACCGGATCACTCGCCGTCGGCCGACCGTGACCAGCCTGCTTGGCACTCGGAATGTCTGAGTGCCAAAGTCGGTTAGACTGGACAACGTTTCATGACTTTCTGCGGAGGTAAAGCGGTGCCCACCTACTCATATGCGTGTACCGAGTGCGACAACAAGTTCGACATCGTCCAGTCGTTCTCCGATGACTCGCTGACCGAGTGCCCGGAGTGCTCCGGACGCCTGCGCAAGCTGTTCAACTCGGTCGGCATCGTCTTCAAGGGCAGCGGCTTCTACCGCACCGACTCGCGCCCCGGGTCGAGTTCGTCCGAGTCCGGGTCGTCGTCGAACAGTTCCGACAGTGGCTCGAAGAGCAGCTCCGACAGTGGGTCGAAGAGCACCGGCGACTCGTCCTCGAAGAGCTCGGACAAAAAGTCGTCGTCCTCGTCGTCCTCGTCCTCGTCGTCTTCCGACAAGTCGAAGAGCACGTCGAGCGCCGCAACATCCTGACCCGGAGCCTCCTGACCCGTTCGGACGGCGCGGCTACTCGACGCGCCGGAATCCGCCGCCCGGCGTGAGAATCCAGCCCACGCGCACATCGTGCGGATGGGCCGGTACCTCGTCGACGACCTCGTCGTCATAGACCACACCCACGAGCTCGCCGGTCGCCGCGCCGAGCGTGCGATCGTAGTAGCCGGCCCCGCGGCCCAGCCGGTTGCCGGCGGCATCGATCGCCAGCGCGGGAATGAAGATCACCGAGGCGGCCTCCACGGCGTCGGGGCCGAGCCGATCTCCGGTGGGTTCCGGGATGTCCCAGCGTCCGTCCTTCAGAGACGACGAATTGCCGTCGTAGCGAACCCAATCCAGCGCCGCGGGCGGGCCGTCCGGGACGACCGGCACGATCACCGACACCCCGCGATCGAGAAGCGCGTCGAGTAGCGCGAGCGACCCGGGTTCACTGCCGAAGGGGATGTAGGCGGCCACCGTCACGTCGTATTCGAGCCGGAACGGCGCCGAATAGACCCATTGCGCCAGATTGCCTGCCGCCTCCTCGCGGGAGTAGAGCGGCAACGATGCGCGGCGTTCCTGAATTTCCGCGCGCAGACGGTCTTTCATCGAGCTCCTCGAGCTTCGGGTCCCGCGGTGTGGGACAGCGGCGCCGACACGGTCGGTACACGCCTCGGGAGGAACCGGCCAGTGATCCGCACTAGGGTGTCCTCCATGACATCCAGCGACGTGAGCAAGCCTACCGAGGACGCGGCCTTCGCGTCCGCCTCGGACACGCCGCCCATCCCGCGGACCGCGGTGGTCCCCGCAGCGGGCCTCGGCACCCGATTTCTCCCGGCCACCAAGACGGTGCCCAAGGAGCTGCTCCCGGTGGTCGACACCCCGGGAATCGAGCTGGTCGCCGAGGAGGCGAAGTCCGCGGGCGCCGAACGTCTGCTGATCGTCACCTCACCGGGCAAGGACGGCGTGGTCGCGCACTTCGTCGAGGATCTGGTGCTGGAGAACACCCTGGCCAAGCGTGGCAAGGCCGCCATGCTCGCGAAGGTGCGGCGTGCACCATCGCTGCTCGAGGTGGCGTCGGTGGTGCAGGAAAAGCCGCTGGGCCTCGGCCATGCGGTGGGCTGTGTGGAGCCGTATCTCGACGACGACGAGGACGCGATCGCCGTCCTGCTGCCCGACGACCTGGTGCTGCCCGGTGGTGTGCTGGAGGTGATGGCCCGCACCCGGGCGCGCCGCGGCGGATCGGTGCTGTGTGCCATCGAGGTGCCGCACGAGCACATCAGCGCCTACGGGGTCTTCGACGTCGAAGAGCTCCCGGACGCGCACGACCCCAACGTGATGCGCCTGCGCGGCATGGTGGAGAAGCCCGCACCCGAGGACGCACCATCGAATTTCGCGGCCGCGGGCCGGTACATCCTGGACCGCAAGATCTTCGACGCGCTGCGCCGCATCACACCGGGGGCCGGGGGAGAGCTCCAGTTGACGGATGCGATCGCGCTGCTCATCGAGGAGGGGGAGCCGGTGCACGTCGTGGTGCATCGCGGCACGCGACACGACCTGGGTAACCCGGGCGGATACCTGAAGGCGGCCGTGGACTTCGCTCTCGACCGGGACGACTACGGTCCGGAACTGCGGAGTTGGCTGCAGAAGCGGCTCGAACAGGAATGAACCGGCGCCGATCTGTGGCACAGTGCATCCCGCGCGCCTGACACGGCGCACGGTGCCCGGGTATTAGGGTCGCACGCGAGGTGTATCCCATCGGGCGGACAGGCGTGGGCCGGACGTGGTGGGACCGGATAGCTGGCGAGAGGTGACATGCGGTCGGTCGAAGATCATCTGACGCGGGTGACCGCGGCTGCGGTGGCGCCGCGGCCGGTGCGGGTGGCGATCTCCGAGGCGCAGGGCCTGATGTGCGCCGAGGAGGTGCGCACCGAACGGCCGATGCCCGGATTCGATCAGGCCGCTATCGACGGCTACGCGGTACGTGCGGTGGACGTCGACCTGGCGGGCACGACCGCTCCCGACGACCTCGAGGACTTCGATTCCGGTGGAGCCGAGCTGGTCGACCTGACGGCGGGTGAGCCCATCATCGTGGAGTTGCCGGTGGTCGGTTCGGTGGAGCCGGGCGCCCGGACACCGACCCGTTTGCAGCCGCGACAGGCCGTGCGGGTGGAGACCGGTGCACCGATGCCCACCCTGGCCGACGCGGTGGTGCCGGTGCGGTGGACCGACGGCGGCGACTCGCGTGTGAAGGTCGGGCACGGTGTGGAGAGCGGCGATTACGTGCGTCGCGTCGGCGACGACGTGCAGCCCGGTGACGTCGCGGTGCGCGCCGGATCGATCATCGGGCCCGCACAGGTGGGTCTGCTCGCAGCGGTGGGACAGCCACGCGTGCTGGTGCATCCGCGGCCGCGGCTGTCGGTGATCTCCATCGGCAGCGAGCTCGTGGACATCGACCGGTCACCCGGCCCCGGACAGATCTACGACGTGAACAGCTATGCGCTCGCCGCCGCCGCGCGGGATGCCGGAGCCGACGTGAACCGGGTCGGCATCGCCGAGCGGGAGACCTCCCGGATGCGCGAAGTGGTTGAGGCGCAACTCATCCGGTCCGAAATCGTGGTGATCTGCGGCGCCATCGGCGGCAGTGCGTCACGGGCCGTCGCCGACGCGCTCAGCGACCTGGGGGATCTGGAGATCGTGCGCGTCGCGATGCATCCCGGATCGGTGCAGGGCTTCGGACGGCTCGGCCGCGACGAGGTGCCGACCTTCCTGCTGCCGGCGAATCCGGTGAGTGCGCTGGTGACCTTCGAGGTGATGGTGCGTCCGCTGATCCGTATCGCCCTCGGTAAACGCCAGCCGATGCGCCGAGTCGTCAAGGCGCGCACCATCGGTCCCATCGCGTCGGTCGCGGGCCGCAAGGGTTACCTGCGCGGGCAACTCATGCGCGACGAGCGCTCCGGCGACTACCTGGTGCAGGTCATCGGTGCGTCGCCGACCGGCAGCTCCCATCTGCTGGCCGAACTCGCGGAGGCGAACTGCCTGATCATGGTGGATTCGGACGTCGAGGAGCTCGGCACCGGCGACGAGGTCGAGGTCGCCTTCCTCGCCCAGCGTGGATGAACCTGCGCCGGTCCTCCTCCGTACGGGTGACGACCACATAGACTCGTGCAGATGTTGAGGTGGCTGACGGGGGAACAGGCCGCTCCCGGTTGGCCTGCGACATTGGGGCCGCTGCACACGGGGGCCGGGGCGGTGACGCTGCGCCCGGTGAAACTCCGCGACGGTAAGACGTGGAGCGAACTCCGCATCCGTAACCAGAACACCCTGCTGCCCTGGGAACCCACCGGCGTCGGCTCCTGGGCCGAACGGCATCAGGCCAGTGCGTGGCCGCCGCTGTTCTCGGTGCTGAGGTCCGAGGCCAAACGCGGTGCGGTGCTGCCCTTCGTCATCGAACTCGACGGCCGGTACGTCGGACAGCTCACCCTCGGCAACGTCCAGCGCGGCGCGGTGCGCAGTGCCTGGATCGGCTACTGGATCGACTCCGCTCACTTCGGCAAGGGAATCGCCACGGCCGCAGTCGCTTTGGGAGTCGACCATGCCTTCGGCGCGGTCGGCCTGCATCGGTTGGAGGCAACCGTGCAACCGGACAACATCGCTTCGCAGGCGGTGTTGACGAAGGTCGGTTTCCGGCGTGAAGGTCTGCTGGAGCGGTACATGGACGTGAACAAACGGTGGCGCGACCATCTGCTGTTCGGTCTCACGATCGAGGAGATCGTCGGCAGTGCGGCGGACACCCTCGTCCGCTCGGGCCGCGCCACGTTCCGGTAGATCGCGACCGCCCACATCGATGTGCGGCGGCACGTATCGTCGGCGGTATGGCGCAGTTGGAGATCCTGGTCCGCGGTGAGGCGACACGTCGGTATCCGCCGGAGGTCGCCCGGCTGCACGCGAGTGTGTACTTCGAGGGCGGCGACCGCGACGCGGTGTACCGCCACGCCGTTGCCGCGCACGGGCCGATCGTCGCCGCGCTCGAGGAGTACGCCGAGTCGGGTGTCGTGCAGGAGTGGTACAGCGACAGCGTGCGGGTCTTCGGACGGCGGCCCTACGACGACAAGGGCAGGCCGGCGAAACCCGTGTACTCGACCCGAATCGGGGTGCGCGCGGAATTCGTCGACTTCGAGAAACTGTCGGAATTCCTCGACGACTGGGCCGGCGCCGACGGTATCGAGATCGGCGGCATCGCATGGGACGTCACCGACGACAATCGGCGTGCCTACGAACGGGAGGTGCGCCGCGACGCGGTCGACGAGGCGGTCCTCAAGGGGCAGGCCTATGCCGACGCGGTCGGTCGAGGGCCGGTCGAGGTGGTGCGGCTGTCCGATCCGGGCGTCAACAACGGTCCGGTGTACGCGGACATGCAGTTGATGGGCGCCCCGGAGCGCACCCGGGGTGGTGGTCGGCCGTCGATGGAACTACGGCCCGAGGACGTCACGGTCTCCGTCGACGTCGAGGCGAGGATGATCGCCCAGTGAGTGCCTCCCGCTGATCGAACCGCGCCGCGTCGCCCGGTCCCGACGCTGATCGAGTAGCGTCCGGGCGCAGCGAGGCTGCCCGGTCCCGACGCTGATCGAGTAGCGTCCGAGCGCAGCGAGGCCGCGTATCGAGATCCCTCCCGCTCCGACTGAGAGCACTCTGTGAATTCACGAAATGTGTCCGGCCCCGGCGCGTCTGCGCAGGCCGACGCACCTGCGCGCCTAGATTATGGAGTGGCCTCGTGTAACCAGAGTGAACAGAAGGGAGAGTCGCATGCCGAACTCAGTCTTGTGGGTCTGCCTTGTTGCCGTCTGGCTATTCGTGCTGGTTCCGATGGTTCTGAAGGGTCGCCCGCAGATGCGGAAGACGACCGATGCGGCCAAGGAGACCCGCGTGGTGCATCGCGGCGGTACCCGCGCGCGCCGCACCAGCCGCCGGTCGTCGGCGGCCCATCCGCATGATCCGTCGTGGAAGCCCTCGACGACCCGCCGCACCGCCGCGGCCACGGCCGTCGCCGACGACGATGCCGACACCGATGAGAACGACACCGACGCAACGGATTCGGATGCAACCGATTCCACAGCAACGGATTCCGGCGAGACGGTGAACGTCCGTCGCGCGACCGGCGAGCACGTGTCCGCTCCGGTTGCCGACGGCACCACCGACGATCGTGACGACACCGACGATCTCGTCGATGCCGATCACGAGAACGAGGTCGAGGCGGACGCGACCGATGAGACCGATGACGAGGTGATCACCGTCGACGGCGAGTTCGTCGGTGCGGACTTCGATGACGAGGCCGAGACCGAGGTCGACCCGGACGTCGTCGATGCCGAGATCGCCGAGACCGAGACCGACACCGCCGACACCGAGATCACGACGCAGATCCCGCGGGTCGAGGACGAGTCGGATGCTGAGGAGTCGGAGTACGACCAATCCGACTATGACGCGGACGAGTACGCCGAATCCGATGAGTACGACGCGGACGACGACTACGAGGCCGACGATGAGTACGACCTTGACGATGACTACGACGACGATGACTACGACGACGATGACTACGACGACGATGACTACGACGACGACGCCGAGTACGAGGATGCCGAGTACGACGATGCCGAGTATGACGACGACTTCGAGGAGTCGGACGAGTACGACGACGACGTCGAGGAGGAAGCGCCGGTAGCGGCGTCCGATCCGAACGTTCGCCGGTCGCGGCGCGGCGCGTACGAGCCGGATGCCCAGCGCGTCGCCATGCGGTACCGGGAGCGTCAGCGAGTGCTGATCGGCTTGGTCGCGCTGTTGCTGGTGGCCATCGTCGCCGGGGTCGTCGCCGGACTGCCCGGCTGGATCGGCACCGGTGTCGTCGCGGTCGGCCTGATCGCCTACCTGGCCTACCTGCGCCGGGTGACCGTGACCGAGCAGCGCATCCGCATGCAGCGGGCGGCGCGTGCCCGTCGTGCCCAGCGTCAGGAGGCCGAACGGCTCCGTCGCGAGGAGTCGGTGCCCGAGTTCGCCGCGACGCCCCCGCCTCCGCGTCTGCGCCGCCCCGGCGGTGCCGTCGTCCTGGAGATCGACGACGAGGATCCGGTCTTCGAGCACCTGCCGCCCTATCAGAGCCGCCGCATCATGCGGGAGACCGACGACCTGCGCCGCACCGCCGTCTGATCCCCGCTTCCGATCCACGCCCGGCCCCGCTCAGCGACTCCGATTGCAGAACGCAATCCGACTCGCTGAGCGGTGGTCGTTGTGGACGTTCGAGCGAGCGGGTGTCACCAGATCTGGTGGCCACGCGTTCACTGATATAACTCCGGGGAGAGATTGCCTGCGTTGCGTTCATCAGGGACGTGATCACCGCACGGCGACACTGACTTTCGGGGGGATCCGAATGAGCAAAAGATTGATCGCAGGATTGTCGGCGACCGCGGCGGTGGCCACCGGGCTCGTGGGCGGCGTGCTGGGTGCCGCGCCGGCCGACGCGGCACCGCGCCCGTACGCCAAGGTGTGCGTGCAGAATCCCGGCGGAAGCCCGTACAACGGACCGATCTCCCTGATGACCGACGGCGGACTCTTCAACCTGGGGCGGCAGGTCTTCACCCATCAGCGCCCGAACGGGTGCACCACGTTCTACGGTCTCAAGCCGCGTCACACGTACTGGATCGTCGCGCAGCTGCAGGTTGAGTCCTGCCAGAAGGGCAGCATCTCCAACGGCGAGACATTCACCTACGGCAGCGACCGAAGCCTGGTCGCGAGCTCCCGGAAGAAGCGCGCACCGAAGTCCGGGCTGGTCAACTACGGACGTCTCACGGTGCAGATGCACACCAAGAGCTGCGCCTGATCGTCGAAGAGTCCACAACCGTCACCGCTCAGTTGCCTCGGTCGCATTATGCAGCCGGAGTCGCTGAGCGGTCCCCGTTGTGGACGGGTTCGGCCGTGCCTGGATCAGTTGAGCACGGCGTCCCGGAACCATTCGCTCATGCACTCGACCACGTGGAATCTGCCGCTGATCTAGGTTCAGAATGTCTAGGAGGTTCAATGGCTGCGCTTGATGAACTCGTCGCAGTACTCCCGCCACCTCCGAAACTATGATTGGACGCCGACAGAGGAGCGTCTTGGAGGTGCGAATTCCTGATGACTCAAAGAATAGAGTGCCGTATATGGCGATTCTCTGTTCTGTGATGCGATTAGTTTGTTCCATCCAAGCGAATTTCCTACGTAGATCTGGCCGATAAGACGATCCGATTCCGAGAGTTTTTCTCGATGGAAGGTCTTGGACAGGTACCTGACGCTCTTCCTGAAGGCGCCGTTATTGACGCAGGTACGTTGATTTCCTGGGGGGAGTCGCCGGGCGGCGACCACTACCTCTGGATGCGCACCGGCGCCGCCGACAGACCCACCTCGGACAATTGACCCCACTGGAATACGAGACCATCATGACCACACCAGCCAGTCAGGCCGCGTGACCAAAACTGTCACCTGATCGTGTAGCAGACGCAAGCCCGAGTGGGACCGATTAGAGACTGGGCGGGATACTACACCCGGCATTTCGATATCGGCTGAGATGAGGATGGGCATGCGCATTGTTGCTCGACACGAACTAGGGATGTCTGCAAGTGAGCTCGACCGTTTGGCGAACGAGTCTGAGGAAGCCACTCAGTCGCTGTATGACCTGTTGACCTCACAACCGGAGCTCGTTCTGCCGCAGGTGGCGTATGGCGCCGCTGCCGGTGCTCAGTTTCGGTTTGGCGTGGACCCTCGCGGCGAGGCGGACGCGACTCGGCTGCCTGCCCGGCGCACGGCGCAGCTTCATGTGGCGATGTTACAGTTGGCGGCGATCCCAGCTGGTGAATCTTTTGTGATCGAACTGGATTCGGGTGGATTGGAAACCCACGGCATTGGTTCGTCGACGAGTGTGACGACGGGGGGGCGTGGTTGACGGCCTACTGGTGGGCGCGAGCATCCCGTAACGGGACTGCGCTCGAGGTCTTGGCTGCTGTTGATCCGGCCGCACTGGCGCGCACAGGTGGGTATGACCGGGCGATGCTGGCGCTGGTGAGGATCCTCCAGGCCAGAGATGCCGGCGACGAGTCGTGGCCGCGGCAGGTGAGCGAGGCGCTTCCGGTGGTGGCTGAACCGACGGTCGTCAGCCGCGACGAGGCGCAGCTGCTGCAACTGGATCTGTTCGGGGTGTTGACGGCCATTGGTGATCAGGATCAATTCACCGATCAACTCGTAACCGCACTGCGCAACTACGGCATCTACTGGTCGGCCACCGACGAGCGGCGGGCAGATCCACGGGGATTCTCATCGCTACCGATTCTCGGACTTGCGGCGTTGGCTGCTGATGAAGGCATGCGGATCGAGGTTGAATCCGGCTATCTGCCAGCGAGTTTGGTTGATGATCCGCCGTGGATGTTCGAGCTGAGCTGAACGAAGTGCTCTTTGTGCACGAGAAAGAATCTGAACTAGATGACGGAGCGGGAACAGGCGTTCACGCGCCTCAATAAGGACATTGCACGTGCCGCTAAACGCGGTGGCGTACCGTCTCGGGAACTCCACGGCGCGGCGAAGAGTAACCGAGAGCGGCGCTGGCTGACATCGCAGCGGGTCTCAGTCAACGCGACTGGGGCATGCTCTATCTCGTTGCCCAGCGCCGGTTCTTGATCACACTCCAGCTCCAGCAGCTTCAATTCGATTGGGCATAGTCGATGTGGTGATATCGTTCAGCGATTACTTGCAGGGCGAGCATTGTTGCCACCGTGAGGTTCACGACCAGGCATGCCCAGGCGACCCAGTCCGAGAGGGGTGGGAGCCCGCCACTCCAGATCAGGAACTCACCGAACCACGCAACAGCAGCCGAGAGCACCAGAGCGAATACCCCGTGGCTGCGTTCAATGTGCAGGCCGGTCACCACCGACCACAGGATTGCCAGAAACAAGGCGATACCCACTAAGTACTGGGCGGCGGGCCACGGTTCGGCGAGTTCGAAGAGTAGCCCGGCAGAGACCATGGCGATCATTATGGACAGGAGCTTGCCCGAGATAAACCAGGCTGGCTTCGCACCACGCGCGGGATCCAGTCCAACGATCTCTAGCAGCATACGGCGGAGTGTCGAGCGCCAGGAATGCCGCAATGCATCCACTAAGGTAATAGTGAGCATCAGGCAAAATCCCACCATCAGAACGTATCCGAGAACTGTTAAAAGTAGGCCTAGTGCGATGTTCTCGTCGTTGATCGTTCCGAAATGCTCCTCAAAAAATGGACTTGGCCTCCACCACTCCAACAAGATATTGAGCGTGAGCATCGCAGGTGCGACTACTGCAGGACGACAGAATCGTGCAATATGTCGATACCACCAAGCTGAGAAACGGCGGCCAGCGGCCAGCCGCATGCTGTCGGCTGACGATGCGAACCGTCGAAGCTCGTCTTTGTCTGCTGCTAACCCCATCCACATAAGGATGAACATCGCTAAAGCACCGGCTGCGGCCTGGAATATCACTTCGCCAACCGTGTTGCTTGCGACGACTAGCCAGATTGCCGCGAACGGGCTGATCGCTGCGCACCAGAAGAACGGACGCCCCTGGCCGTGGATTGATTCGACAAAGGCTGTCCAGGTGTTCCGCGTCGCTGCCACCAGCGAAATTGCGGGAGATGCTTCGTCAGCCGGGCTCATGAGTGCAGGCTACGTCGCATCACCGACATTTCGCGGCCTGCTTGAGAAACGGCCTCTTCCCTCGTCGGTGTGCTGGGGTCGTTTAAGTGGAGCACATCTTCGTGTTCGCCGACCGCAACAGCACCGAGGAGGTCGCTATGTCCACACGCTACGCCGTCAAGGGCGTCACAACACTGCCGGTACCGCTGCACGCTCAGCTGTCGGTCATCTCTGGGCTGCGCGGCCACAGCGTCGGTGGCGAAGTGCTCGCCGCTACCGACGCTCAAGTCGCCGACGCCAAGGAGGCACCGGAGCTCGCGGCCAAAGCCGACACCGCGTTGGCCGACGAGCAGGAAGCTGCCACCCGGCGCAGCGCCATCGCCAGCCTCTTCACGGCAACCGACGACAGCGCTCCGCTCGCCATCACGCCCCGCAGCACAGGAGGGAGGCAGGGCAAGACTGGAGGTGCCTCCTCCAAATAGACCAGCAGCAGAACGCTCTGGCCACCCCCGGATGTCGAAGTGAACCTCGTGCGAGGTCACATCGGCATCCGGGAAGTCCACGTTCGGTATTTACGAATCTTCGCCGGTGCAATCGATTTAGTGTTGTAGAAACGTAACGAGGCGTTGAATTCGTTCAACGAACGAGCGGTAATGGGAGGAAAGACAAACGGAGACAACGGAATTGGAAAGATGCAGAGCGCAATGGGTGGGCTCATAGTCGCACGGCGGCACTGGGCCTCTCGGCCAGCGAGCTGGCTCGCCGAGCGGGCATCTCGCCCGGCACGGTCACCCGACTCGGACTCGGCGGGATCGTCGAACCACGAGCCGAGAACCCGCGTTCCATCGCTGCCGTACTGGATATCCCCGCGAGCGACCTGTTTGTCTCGGTCGGCTGGCTCCCGGACGGCGAGCTGCCGACGATCCAGCCGTACCTGCGCACCAAGTACCGCGATACGCCACCTGAGGCCATGGCTGACGTCGAGGCCTACTTCGCGAAAGTCGCCCATGACTACGGCACCTGCTTCGACACACGCAGCGGTCCACGAGGGCACTTCGCGGATCGTCTCGGCTGCAACGGTTTCCGCTTGGCGCTTGGGCAGCAGGTCGAGCGAGACAACTACCAGAAGTGTTCGCCCCTTCTCTGGCACACGGGCATCAGGTCCTTTGACACGGTTGCGGGACGAGGCGGAAGTTGTGGACGCAGCCGGACGCGTCTTTGTGCTTCTCGCATGTGACCTTGGCGAGCAGGCCATCGCCTTCCATGCGCAGGTCGGATCAGGCCCCACCATCCCAAGCTGTCGATCCGCGGTGGTGCACAGCCGGTACGGCCGCCGATCTGTTCGACGACGATCTCGACGGCGTGGCGGTCGCTCTGGACACCGCGATCGAATCTACTGCGGACGCACTACGGACGGCCCAAGGCAATAAGAAATCCGCAGGCAGTTGACCTGCGATCTCTGTGGAGCTAAGGGGAATCGAACCCCTGACCTACTCGATGCGAACGAGTCGCGCTACCAACTGCGCCATAGCCCCGGGTGATCGGTTGCCCGACCAGCCGGACGCCACTTTATCAGCAGTCCCCGGGCCGGGCGCAAACCGCCGCCACGCGCAGGTTCGTGCTGCCTGAGCACCGACGATCCGGTTACCCTCGGCTCATGGCCACTGTTTCCGATGAGCGGATCATCTCTGTCCTCGATGCGGCTGTCGCCGGCATCAACCCGGTTCTGGACGTGCTGGCGGAGCGTGATCCGCTGGGGTTGAAGGGGCACACCTTTCACGACTCCGACGAGGACGATTCGAAGGTCCAGAAGGCGTTGCACCTGCTGGGTGACGCGGTGAACGTGACGGACTGGCCGGGCACCAAGGGGTGGACGGAGCGGTCGACCAACAGCAAGGCCGACTGGTGGGTGTCCCGCATCGGCACGTTCAGCACGGTGCTGGTCGCGTACCCGGGGATCTTCGGTGCGTGGGCGAAGCGGCTGCCCATCTCGTCGACGCTGGGTTTCGCCAGCCAGGCGATGGTGCTGGTGGC
Source organism: Gordonia sp. B8661-1 (assembly GCF_059427765.1). NCBI lineage: Bacteria > Bacillati > Actinomycetota > Actinomycetes > Mycobacteriales > Gordoniaceae > Gordonia > Gordonia sp. B8661-1. The sequence goes on along the minus strand of NZ_JCAHRL010000001.1, from coordinate 437,382 downwards.
GATCGCGCGGGTCTACGGGGTCACCGAGCGCAGCAGGCAGGTGGAACTTCTGGCATCGGTGCTGTGTGGACGGGACGTCGTCGACGAGGTGGAGGCCAAGGCGTCGTCGACGGCCCTGCCGGCCGAGCCCGCGGCACGGAAGAAGTCGATCTTCGGTGCGGTGTGGGAGACCGCGCGCACCCTCAAGAGCCTGCAGGAGGAGATGTCGCGCAGGCCGCAGTCGCCGCGCGTGTTCCGCTGGCTCGCCTACATCCCGATCGTCGGCGCGCCCGCCATCTATCTGGGAGAGCGGTTCGCCCTGTCGCGTGCGGCGAAGGACGCGCGCAAGTGGATCGTCGATCACCCGGATTCCATTACGCACCACGACGATCAGGCCTGACCTGGTCCTCGGTGGACCTACCTGATCGGGGCGCGTGAACCACGCGTCCCGATCGAGTAGTCGGGTACGCATGTACTCGGCGGCGTATGGGGCGCATGCTGATCGGGACACTATCCGCGGGGGGAGATGTGGAAGGCGACCGAGCATGGAAGACGACCCTGCACGAATCGATTCGACCGAGCCGCGCTACCTGGAATTGCGGCTCGCCCTGGTCTGCTACGGAGGAGTGGCACTCGCCGTCTATATGCACGGCGTGACCAAGGAACTCGGCAAATTGGCGGAGGCCTCGGCCGCCTTCGACAAACTCGGCTACGACCCGGACGCCGACAATCCGTTCGCCGACGACGACACCGCCGGGACGTATTTCGACGTCTTCGCCGAACTCGCCCGGCGCGGCACGCGGTTGCGGGTCGTCATCGACATCATCGCCGGCACGTCGGCGGGCGGGATCAACGGCGTGGTGCTCGGCAAGTCGATCGCGCGGGGCGCGTCACAGGACGGTCTGAAGAAACTGTGGCTCGGCCAGGCCGACTTGAAGAAATTGTTGCGGCCCAAGGCCTTCGGCACGCTCTGGATGCGTGGTCTGGTGGCGCTGATGTTCCTGATGCTGCGGTCGGGAAAAGCGGTGTCCCCGTTGTCCGGTTCGTTCCTCAGCCGCAACCTGATCACCGCCATCACCGCGATGGACGACGGCGACGGCGACACCCTCATCGCGCAGGGACGCGGGCTCGACCTCTTCGTCACCACCACCGATCTGCACGGATATCAGTCCGTGGTCACCACGGGCGGTACCGGAATCGGCCAGCGCGCCAAGAACTTCGCGCAGGTCGTCGAATTCCGCGCCACCGAGGAGGACACCGCGCAATTCGGTCCCGACCATTCGAATGCGCTGGCCTTCGCGGCCAGGGCCACCTCCTGCTTTCCGGGCGCGTTCGCGCCGGTGAGCCTCGGTGGATTCGAGAAGGAGGCCAAGGTTTCCCTCGATGCGTCGACGGTCCGCTTCCGGGAGAACTACGAGGAGGAGGGAATCGACCCGCAGTCGTCGTGGTTCGTCGACGGCGGCCTCCTCGACAACGCACCCTTCGATCTGGCGATCGACGCCATCGCGGCCAAGCGCGCCAACAGTCAGGTGGTACGCCGGCTGCTCTACATCGAACCCGATCCCGGTGCGGCGCTCGAACTGAAGCCGGGACGCCGACGTTCCGAAGCCCCCGGATGGATGGCCGGTGTGGCGAAATCCATTCTGGGCGCGAAGGGTTCACATTCGTTCCTGTCCGAGCTGGTGAAGCTGCGCGACATGAACACCCGGATCGCGGAGATCAGTGCCATCGCGAGCTCGCAGGAGGACGTGGTGTTCGCGGCGCTCGCCGACGTGGGACTCGAGATCGTCGACGGGCATGTGCTGTATCTGCCGCCGGGTGACACCGACGAGAAACCGATCCGACTGGACGAGCCGGAGGGGCCGGGACACGAGATCCCCGACGCCGTACGGTCCGTCGCCGATCAGATGCACTACATCGCCGCCGAACGCCTCGGGCCGTCGTATCCGACGTACTGCCGGCTGAAGGCGACCGAGACGATGGAGCGCATGGCCAGGGAAGTCGTGGCACGCTTGGGTTATCCGGCACGCTCGGACCGCGCGGTCATGGTGACGTCCGCGCTGCAGGCGTGGTTGCGCAATCAGCGCATGTGGCGCGACGTGGACACCGCCGCCCTGCAGAAGTGGTTGCGGGACACCGACATGCCGTACCGCGAGCGGCGCCTGCAGTTCGTGCTGGCCGGGCTCAACGAGATGTATGCGAAGGCGGGCATCACGGTCTCCGCGGACGAACTCGACGGACTCAAGGCGGCGACCTGGGACGCGCAGGACGAGATCACCCATGCGATCCGCGAGACGGTCTCGGAGATGGACGATTCCATGATCGAATTCCTGTGTCCCGAGTCGCTGGACTCCGGAATGGTCGCGGGCCCCGAGGTTTTCGCCGCCGTGCACACCGACGAGATCGTCGCCGTCGTCGAGGAGTATCGCAAGGGACTCGGCTACCGCCTGCCCGACTACAGCGCGCGACTGTGGGTGAAGTTCACCCGGCTGACCGCGAACTGGGACGAGCGTGCACGTCTGCGGCTGCTCAGCCGTTGGCTCGGTATGCCGTTGTACGACGGCATGATCTATCCGATCGTCGCGCTGTCACGTCTGCCGCAGTATTCGCCGATCGCGGTCGCGCAGTTCAGTCCGCCGATGGCGAAACGTCTCGAGCCGCTCGAGGGCGAGCGAAAGCTCAAGGGCGCGGGGACCTTTCATTTCGGAGGGTTCTTCGATCGGGCGTGGCGCGAGAACGACTACCTCTGGGGGCGACTGGACTCGGTGGAACTCATCCTCGGTCAGATCTGTCAGGCCGCGAGAGCCAACGCGACCACCACCGTGGCATCGGCTGCGGGCGGGTCCGACGAGGACCGGACCGAGACGATCCTCACCGAAGGTCTGAGTCGGGTGCTGACGTCGGAGGGCGACCTCGACGGTGTCGGTGACCTGCGAGTTCACCTCGCCGCGCAGCTCGGTACCGGCGTCGGGGGTGCGTGATCACGGCGTTCCCGCGAGCGTGGCACTCATCACGGTGAGTGGCGTCGGCGGTTACTCATCGGTAGCCTTGGGCATGTGAGGCGTCACGGACGACCTCATCGCGTCGTAGAACGCTTCTAGGCAGGTAGTGACCTGCTCCTCGACTTCGTACGGCGAACGAACACGCACACCTGCGTCTTCGCCATCCGACACCCGGTGCCGCAATCCGGCGCCGACGCGTGTCCACAGAGAAAGACCGGACTTGTCCACACCTATGACTTTTGCGTCCCTCGGCGTGCCCGCCGAACTCGTATCCGTCCTTGCCGCCGACGGCAAGACCGAACCCTTCCGTATTCAGGCCGAAACCCTGACCGACACCCTGGCCGGCCGCGACGTGATCGGCTCCGGCAAGACCGGCTCCGGTAAGACGCTGGCCTTCGCCCTGCCGCTCGTCGCCGGGCTCGCCGAGCGCCGTGTGCGCCGCACCCCCGGTGCGCCGACGGGCCTCGTCCTGGCCCCGACGCGTGAACTGGCCACCCAGATCGCCGCCGTCGTCGTGCCGCTGGCCAAAGCCATGAACCTGACCGTCACCACCGTCTTCGGCGGTGTGAGCCAGAAGCGTCAGGAAGACGCGTTCCGTCGTGGCGTCGACATCGTCGTCGCCTGCCCGGGGCGCCTCGAAGACCTGATGGGGCAGGGTGTGGTGCGCCTCGACAACGTCGCCATCACCATCCTCGACGAGGCCGACCACATGGCCGACCTCGGCTTCCTGCCGGGCGTCACCCGCATCCTCGCGGCCACCCCCGCCGGCGGACAGCGCATGCTGTTCACCGCCACCCTCGACAACGGGGTGGACAAGGTGGCACGACGCTTCCTGAACAAGCCCAGCAAGCATTCGACCGACGACTCGACCGCGCCGGTCGCCACGATGACCCACCACGTCTTCGAGGTCGCACCGGACGCGAAGAATGCGCTGATCCAGGAACTCGCCTCCGGCCTTGGTCGTCGAATCCTGTTCACCCGGACTAAGTTCCAGGCGAAGAAGCTGGCGAAGAAGCTCAGTGACGCCGGTATCCCGGCCGTCGACCTGCACGGCAACCTGAGCCAGGCGCAGCGCGACCGCAACCTCAAGGCGTTCGCCGAGGACGTGCGCGTGCTGGTGGCCACCGACGTGGCCGCCCGCGGTGTGCACGTCGACGGCGTCGAACTCGTCGTCCACGTCGACCCGCCCGCCGAACACAAGGCGTACCTGCACCGGTCCGGACGGACCGCACGCGCGGGCAACGCCGGTGACGTCGTCACCATCTGCCTGCCCGATCAGCGACGCGACCTCGCCGGACTGCTGCGCAAGGCCGGTATCACCGTGTCGCCGCAGCGGGTCACCCCGACGTCGCCGGAGGTCACCGAACTCGTCGGCGAACACGCCGACTTCGTGGCGCCCAGCCCGAAACCGGTTGTCGCCCAGGGGCGTGCCACCGGACGCTCCGGAGGCGGACGCGGTACGGGTCGTCGGCGGACGGGTTCGGGCCAGGGACGATCGGGCGAGCAGAGCCGTTCCGGCCAGGGACGCTCGGACGGCGGTCGTCGTCCGGCGGCCTCCGTTGACGGCTCGGGCCGGTCACGGTCGGGGCAGCCCCGTTCGGCCGGTCAGACCCGCTCCGATCAGCCGCGACGTTCGGGTCAGTCGAGCCGTTCGGCACGATCCGGCCATCCCGGGAACGCCGGCCAGGGCCAGCGGAACCGTTCGGGTCAGCCCGGACGCCGTCGTGCCGCCGGCAGTCATTCCTGACCCACAGAATCTTCACCTCACAGCAGGGCCGACTGGATAATCCAGTCGGCCCTGCTGTGTCGGGAATTTCTTGTGGGAGATCCGCCGATCATCGACGCCTCGGCCACAGGTGCAGTCCTCGACGCACGATCTCGCGGACCTCGGCCTCCACGGTGGGCCAATCGCTCGTCACCGCACGGTAGGTGAGGCGGATGGTGAGATAGCCCTGCCGTGCCGCGGCGCGGTCCCGCCGACGATCCGCTTCGAATTGTTCTGCGGTCCGGTGGAACTCGTGGCTGTCGATCTCGACGATCAGCCGATCGCCGATGAGGAGGTCCACGCGGCCCACCCCGTCGATGCGCACCTGGACACGGACCCGCAGTCCCATCGACCGGAATCGTAGGCGTGCCATCGTCTCGGTGCCCGCCTGCGCGCGGCCGTCACACAGGTCGAGTAGAGCCCGAACCGACCGTGGTGCGGAGGCGAGTTCGGCCACGAGGTCGGTGAGTGTCATCGAGGTGACGTCGAGGATCGAATCACTCACCACAACGATGCCTTCCCGGTCCAGACAGCGCACGGCGTGGCGGTAGGCGATGGGTACCGGGTCGACGGCCTCCGGTGTCGATTCCGGCCTGCCGTACTGACGGCAGAAGCGACCGGGTCGCCGCTTGCCCGCGGTGTTGCCTCGGGTATGCACCGTATGAGAGGTCTCGGGTACCCAGATGCCGTGCCACCGGAGTGCCGACACGCAACCGAGCACTCCGCCGCGCCGGACCGCCTCGACCACGGGTGCCGATGCGTCGCGGGTCGCGTACCAACCGTGACGGACCCGGATCAGGTCGCCCTCACGAATCATGTGCTGCAGTTCGGCGTGCCGCGCCTGCCGGCGCAGTTGGGCCCACGAGTACACGCCCGGATCGGTGGTCATACTGCCGATCCTGGACGGCAGGTTCCGACCGATGTCGGACTTCGAGGGGCAGGCGGCCGGATCTGTGGATGGACCGCTACCTGTGGACAAGGCGAATCCCCACACGGAATTCCCCTGTCAGACACACGAACTGGATAATCCAGTCGGCGGCGCTGTGTGGGGAACTTTTTGTGGGAGATCGGGCCGATCAGGCCGGGATGAAACGTTGGCAGAAGCCGAGTGCGAGCCACGGTCGGCGTCCCCAGGCGAGGACCTTCCCGGTGAGGGCGGCCCAGGTCGGGGAGGTGCGGCCGTAGCCGATCAGCAGGGCCGTCACCGGGTCGATGCTGACGTGGACATCCGCGCTGCGGGGTTCGGACGGATCGATCTCGAGCCGACCGTCGGTGAACTCGTAGACGTAGCGTTCCTCGGTACCGCGGAGCCGGATGTCGTAGGTCGCCGAATGATCGGCGGTCGTCGGTGCGTGTACCCAGCTCGGCATGATCTGGTGCCGGCCGCGCGCGATCATCGGCGTGATCAGCGGATCGATGTCCCAGCGCGCACCGACGGTCCGCGCGATGTCGTGACCGTGCACCACGAATTCGCCGATCAGGATGCCCAGGGCCGCATCCGAGCGGATTCGCCGGTCGCCGTGGAAGGGCACCACCGGTACGCGCGCCCCGAAATGACAGACCGTGTCGAGCAGCGCGTCGAGGTCGCTGATCAGGCGGTCGGTGAGTGCGCCGACGTCCTGCGTCGGGAGATTCGCGATCTGCTTCGCGTTGAAGTCGGGCAGGTCGGAGGCCCGGTGCACCCAGCGGCCGTCACCTTCGATGAGGTCGAGTTGATGCCGGGGAGCGTCGGAGACGTGGCCGAGACAGTCGGCGATGGTCCAGGAATGGGGGCCGCGCAGCCGTGCTTCGGGATCTTTGATACCGGACACCAGGTCGACGAACTGCGCACCGGTGGCACGCGCGGCATCGACATAGTCGAACCGCGAGAACATGGTCCGCACCCAGAGCACCCCCTGACAACTGGCCATCAGAATAGCCCGGTCGGGGGACACGCGTAAGTGCCGTAACCCAACCGTTCCCTGGGGGATTTCGACAAGCTCAATCGGCGGTCGGACCCGGCCGACGGTCGGACCAATCAGCGGTCGGGCCAATCGGTGGTCGGACCCAGCCGGCGGTCCGGATCAGGAGCGGCCGATCAGCCTGCGTCGCCGCGGGGCGGCGGGCAGACGTCCGGCCTCGAAGTCGGCCAGCAGCGACGCGACGGTTTCGCCGGAGTCGGTCTTGTTGGTGCCGATGAATCCGGTCGGTCCACGCTTGATCCAGCCGGTGACGTACATGCCGGGGACCGGTGCGTCGCCGTCGAGGACACGACCCTCCTCGTGCGGGATGACGCCGCCGACCTCGTCGAAGGGCAGTCCCGGCACGGCGACACCGCGATAACCCACCGAGGTGAGCACCAGTCCGGCGTCGAGGGTCTCGGTCTCACCGGTCGGCTCGGCCGTGAGTCCGTTGGGTGCCATGCGATTGCGTTGCACCACAACACCGTTTACGTGACCGTCCTCGTCGAGGAGGAACTCCGACGGCGCGCGCAGGAACGCGAGCCGGATGCGGGGGCCCTCGCCCGGGGTGCGTTCGGCGACCTCGGACAGCAGCGCGAGCTTCGCCGCGAGCGTCGGATCGTCGGTGTCGTTGTCGAGAGCGTCGGTCAGGTCCGCGGGGTCGACGACGACGTTCGCGCCGTGGTCCACGAGGCCGACGAGCTCGGGCAGGGTGAAGGCGGCGAACTCCGGTCCGCGACGACCCATCACCACCACTTCCTCGATCTCCGAACGTCGCAGCGTGGCGAGCGCGTGACGGGAGATCGTGGTGTCCGCGAGGGAGTCCGGATCGGCGGTGAGGATACGGGCGACATCCAGTGCGACGTTGCCGTTGCCGACGACCACCACTCGCTTGGTGGACAGGTCGACCTCGAGCTTGTCGTAGTCGGGATGATCGTTGTACCAGCCGACCAGCGACGTGGCGCTCAGAATGCCGGGGGCCTGCGCGTTGGGCAGGTCGAGCCTGCGGTCGGTGGGTGCGCCACCGGCCCAGATCACCGCCTGATGCCGGGTGCGCAGGTCGTCGAGGGTGACATCCCGTCCGATGGTGGTGCCCAGCTTGATGGTGCAGCGCTCGCTGCGCGCGATGTCGTCGAAGAGTCGCATGACACTGCGGGTGGCGGTGTGGTCCGGTGCCACGCCGTAGCGCGCGAGGCCGAAGGGCCGGCGCAGACGCTCGTAAATGGTCACGCTGACCTGCGGGTACCGCAGCAGTTCGTCGGCCGCGTACATGGCCGACGGTCCGGAGCCGACGATCGCCACCGAGAGCGGGCTGTCCACGGCCAGCGGCTTCGGCTGCTCGATGGGCGCCAGCGGCAGCCTGCGCGTGTTGTCGACGGGGAAACGGACCTCATCGACGACACTCACCCCGTACTGGGACGCGTTGATGTCGATGAAGCGCTGCTGCTCGTCGGTGATCCGGTGGCCCGGCACGATCGCGCTCACCGGGCACGCACTCACGCAGGCGCCGCAGTCCACACAGGTGGACGGATCGATGTAGAGCATCTCCGAGGTTCCGAAATTCGGTTCCTCAGGAGTCGGATGGATGCAGTTGACCGGGCATGCGTATACGCACGAGGCGTCACCGCAGCATGCCTGGGTGATGACGTGGGGCATGTGTCCTCAGAGTGTGAAACGGGCAGGGATGCCCGGGGCCGGGATCAGGCAGCGGTGTAGGTGGGCTCGCTGCGGAATCGCGACGCACGGCCACCGATGCCGAGCACGCGCCACACGAGGCGGGCGACCGGATTCATCATGCCGCACTGCTCGGCCAGCATCCGCACGTCACCGAAGACGTTGCGCAGGAAGCGCTTCGACTCCGGGGAGCGCCAGAAGATGTCCTTCATCACGTGCTTCGGCACGTCGAAACGACGGGCGAAGGTACGCGGCGGCACCGTGATGGCGCCACACAGGACGCGCATGACGATCGGCATCATGATCGAGAGCACGAAGCGACGCGCGGCGCCCATCTGGGGGATGGTCTCCCGCAGCAGGTGATGCGCGAAGGAGATGTGCCGTGCCTCCTCGGCCACATGCAGCTGCATGATCGCGGCCATCGTCGGGTGCAGGCTGCTGGAATCGTTTCGCAGGAAGTCCTTCTGGATGTGATCGATCGGCTCCTCGCCGCCGAGCACGCCGAAGTAGAAGATGCTGGGGAAGATCGTCGAGAACAGCGGGATGATCGGCGAGATGAGGCGGAAGCTGCGCTTCGCGCCGGGCACATCCATGCCGGTCCGGTTGACGAACTCCTGGAACATCAGGGTGTGGTTGCACTCCTCTTTCGATTCGTGCGTGGTGTACCGGAATTCTTTGGCACCGTTGGGCAGCTTGAAGCTGTACTGCAGGAGTCCGCGGATCAGGATGGACTCGAACTGCAGGCCGACCTTGGCGACGTTGGCCTGACGCCACATGCCGATCTCGATCTGCTTCTCCAGCGGCTGCTCCTGATACCAGGGGTGCCGGCCGATGGGATCGACCTCGGAGTTGAGAACCCAGCGCGGGTCGTTGGGGACGATCGCCATCTCTGGGGCATCCCAATCGATGTCGACGTAGGGATCGAAGTTGCGGTGGACCGAGGCGGCCGAGAGATCGTCGAGAACCTGGTCGTAGTCGTCCTTGCTGCCGATCTTCTCGTGCTCGGGTACGTAGTCGTGACCCACCGCGTGCAGTGTGTTCGTCATGGTGTGACCCCTTCATCTCGTCCGCCGCGGCAGCATCGTCGTACGTGTCGTCGGTGCTTCCCCGTGCGATGCCCGGAACCTGCGATCCGGGTCCGTGGCATCGCGATGGGACGCCGCTCGGCTGATGATTCGAAAGTATGCCGGGGCCGATCATTTGTCAACAATCAATGTCACGTTTGGCGATGGCACGCGGTGTCATGACAAGGTCGGCGCGGCTCGGCGCGAGTGCGCCAAGATGAGTGGATGGAGCATATCCTCCTCATCATCGTCGCGGTACTCGGGATCGCGGCGGCCCATGTCATCGGGCCCCGCATCCATATCTCTCCGCCGCTGCTCCTGGTGATCGTCGGCGCGATCGTCGCGATGATGCCGTTCGTGCCCGCCGTGGGCGTCGATCCCGAATGGATTCTGGTCGGCGTCCTGCCGCCACTGCTGTACTCGGCCGCCGTGTCCATGCCGACGATGGACTTCCGGCGGGATTTCACCGCGATCAGCGCCTTGTCCGTGGTGTTGGTGCTGATCAGCGCGGTGATCATGGGCTTCTTCTTCGCGTGGGTCATCCCCGGTCTCCCGGTCGCGACCGGGATCGCGCTCGGTGCCATCGTGTCGCCGACCGATGCGGTGGCCACGGCGATCGCCAAACGGCTCGGGGTTCCGGAACGGGTAACCGCGGTGCTGGAGGGGGAGAGCCTGCTCAACGACGCGACGGCGCTGGTCCTGCTGCGTGCGGCCGTGGCGGCGGCCGGGGCGGGCTTCTCCTTCGGACATGTGGCACTCAGTTTCGCCTGGGCGGTCGTCGGGGCAGTGCTGATCGGCGGCGTGGTGGGCGCGCTGAACCTCTGGGTGCGGCGACAACTGGCCGACGCGACCGTCAACACGGTCATCTCCTTCACCGTGCCCTACCTCGCCTTCCTGCCCGCCGAAGAACTGGGCGCGTCGGGGCTGGTGGCGGCGGTGACCGCGGGCCTCATCACCGGGGCGGGCGCCGCGAAATACCTCAACCCGCAGCACCGGTTCTCCGACTCGCAGAACTGGCGCACCGTCGAATTCCTCTTAGAAGGCGGCGTCTTCCTGCTGATGGGCCTCGAACTGTGGGGCCTGACGGTCGACGTGCGCAACGACCACGGAGGTGTCCTGACGGCGGTCTGGATCGGCCTGGTCGGCCTGGCACTCACCCTCGTCATCCGGGCGATCTACGTGACGCCGCTGATCGGGCTGCTGGATCGGCGGGCCCGGCGTGGCGCCGAGATCCGGCCCTACCTCGAGGACATGGGATCGAATCTGCCCGAGGGCACCACTGTCCCGGGCGACGATGCCGGTCCCGTTCCGCGGCGGCGTCATCTCCGTCCGGCGTGGCGCCGCCGACGGCCCGACGCCGACGCGGTGGCCCGCATGAACCGGCGCCTGTCGGCGAATCCGCGGGCGGCCGAACGTGCCCGGAGCCATATCGTGCGCCGGACCGCCGACATCGACTATTACGCGGGCGCGCCGATGGGAGCCAAGGAGGGCACCATCATCGTGTGGGCGGGTATGCGCGGCGTCGTCACCCTGGCGGCCGCCCAGACACTTCCGCCGGATACGGCGTCGCGATCACTACTGGTTCTCATCGCCTTCGTGGTGGCGGCCGCGTCGCTGATCCTCCAGGGTGGCACGCTGGCGCCCCTCATCCGGCGTCTGCGACTCGCCGACATCACCGAGGACCGCGCGGTGCAACAGCGGCGCCTGCGGGCCGAATTGACCGATGCCGCACAGGACGTGCTCACCAACTCCGGTCTGGCGTCGAAGTACCCGTGGATCCGTGAACAGATCCGGCGTCGCGGGGCCGAGGAGGATTCCGACGACGCGGCGCTGGGCTCCCAGACGGAGTATCGCGAAGTGGCGCAGCGCATCCGGCGCGACGTCATCGAGGCGCAGCGCGAAGTGCTGCTGCGGTTGCGGGACGAGGGCATCTATCCGTCGGCGCTGCTGCGGCGCGAGCTGCGCCAGCTCGATGCCGACGAGATCAGCCTCGACCTGCGCGCCGACGAGTAGGCGCGGGGCGCCGTAATGCCGTGGAGGACAGGAGGTTTCGGCTGCGCTAGTCGGGCAGCGCGAAGCCCGCGGTATTCGTCATCACGATGAGGAAGAAGGCGAGCAGGAACCAGGCCGCGCCCTGCCATACCTGCCAACGGCCGCCGACGCGCCAGGAACGATAACTGCGCCACAGCGCGCTCAGGGCGCCGACGAGCGCGACGACCTGTGCGGCGATGGCGAAGCCCGTCTCGGTGGCGCCGTCGGTGAGCGCGATGCCGACGATCGCCAGGATCGTGAGGATGATGGTGACGACGCCGTGGACGATCGCGGGCCGGAGCGCATCGCCGCCGGGGCGCCGACCGTCAGGTCCCGGCCGATCGTGCGGGGTCGGCGACATGCGCGCGCTGCCTTCCGTTCCGGGCGTCGGGGACTGATGTGTGTGTTCTTCGATCACGGTTCACCTCGACTCCACCTTACCTGTGGTGAAAGCGACTCTGGCCGGGACCTTTTCCTCATTGCCGCTGCAGAAACACCGGTGCACGATGGAACATGAGGGTTCAATGGAGCCGAATCAGTGGGTGGCAGGTGGGCCCTGCCGAGTGAGGAGATGAGACCGGACATGAATGCGATTCTCGTCGGAGTCGACGGATCGGATGCGTCGAACGCCGCAGTGGAATGGGCCGCGAAGGCCGCCGTTCTCGAAGGCGCCGAACTCAAACTCGTCGGTGTCTACGACATCAGCACGAGCAATTACGCACCGGGACTGATCATTCCGCAGGACGTCGTCGACGCCATCAAGAAGGATGCCACCGATGCCGTCACCGCGGCCGCCGAACTCGCGCGCACCACGGCCCCCGGCGTCGACGTGCACTCGTCGCTGGTCGAGGGCGACGCGGCGCGCGTACTCCTCGAACTGGGCAAGGACGCCGGCACCATCGTGCTCGGCACCCGTGGCCTCGGATCGGTCAAGGGCCTGTTCCTCGGATCGGTGAGCGTGACGGTGGCCTCCCACTTCCATGGCCGTGTCGTGGTGCTGGCGGGCCAGGGCGGCGACGGACCGGTCGTCGTCGGCGTCGACGACTCGCCGGTCAGCGATGCCGCGGTCGCCGAGGCCTTCCGCCAGGCGTCGCTGCGCAAGGTGCCGCTCGTCGCCGTCCACACCTGGACGCCGCTGGATTCCGACGCGCTGCACGGCTACGGGATCGAGCCCGACGAGGTCGCACGTATGTCCCAGGAGGCCGACGAGGCCGTCGCCGAGCGGCTCGCCGGATACTCCTCGGAATACCCCGACGTGGTCGTCGACAAGCGGGTTCTGCCCGACGAGCCCGCCAAGGCCGTCCTCGCGGCGGCGGGCGAGGGCGCCCAGCTGATCGTCGTCGGCAGCCGTGGTCGCGGCGGCTTCCGCGGTCTACTCCTCGGCTCGACCAGCCAGAAGATCCTGCACCAGGCCGAATGCCCGGTGATGGTCGTCCGCGCCTGAGCGGTTCGACGGATCTCGATACGCTCTCGGCCGGCGCCTCGAGCTACTCGATCAGCAGTTGGGCCCCTCCGCTGATCGAGTAGTCGGCGAGCGCCAGCGAGTCGACGTATCGAGATCACCCCACCCTAGAATCGGGGCATGGGCCTGAAAAAGCTCGAGCTGTCGGTCGGGGAGCTGGCGCAACGCGCCGGCATCGCGCCGTCCGCGGTGCGTTTCTACGAGGAACAGGGCCTCATCTTCAGCCGCCGCACGTCCGGCAACCAGCGCCGCTATCACCGCGCCATGCTGCGGCGGGTGGCGTTCATCCGGGCGTCGCAGGTGGCCGGTATCCCGCTGTCCGTGATCGCCGGGGTGCTCGCCGAACTCGGCGATCACGAGTCGCCGTCGGCCGCCATGTGGGAGGCGGCCTCCCGGCGCTGGATCGACGATCTCGACGAACGAATCGCGCTGCTGCAGAACATGCGCGACATGATCGGCTCCTGTGTGGGCTGCGGCTGTCTGTCGCTGCGTGACTGCCATCTCCTCAACCCCGGCGACGAACTCAACAATCAGGGTCCGGGGCCGCGCAGGCTGATGCACGACTGACTTGTCGCGCGACCGCCCGGACTCGATAGGCTCCAGACATGCCGAATTCCACCCGCGTCGCACTCGCGCTCGGCAGCGGTGGTGCCCGCGGTTACGCCCACATCGGGGTGATCGCCGAACTCGAGGCCCGGGGTTTCGAGATCGCGACGGTCGCCGGTTCGTCGATGGGCGCGGTCGTCGGCGGCCTGTACTGCGCCGGCAAGCTCGACGAATTCGTGGCGTGGGCCGGTGGACTCTCACAGCTCGACGTCATGCGGCTGGTCGACGTATCGCTGTCCAAGCCGGGGGTGATGGGTGCCGAACGCATCCTGGCCCGGGTCCGGGAAATCCTGGGCGACACCCGGATCGAGGATCTGCCGGTGCCGTTCACAGCCGTGGCCACCGACCTCGACGCCGGGCGCGCCGTATGGTTCCAGCGCGACAGTCTCGTCGACGCGATCCGCGCGTCCATCGCCATTCCCGGTGTCATCGCGCCGCACGAGTATCAGGGGCGGCTGCTCGGTGACGGCGGCATCCTCGATCCGCTGCCGGTGGCGCCGACCTCGGCGGTGCCCAGCGATGTGACGATCGGTGTGGTGCTCGGTGCCGACGGCGCCCCCGATGTGGGGGCCACCCGCGAACCGAAGACCAGAGGATTGTTGCGCCGCAACGTCGCACCGCTGCTCGACACCGAATTCGTCCGGACCGTCCGGGAACGCTACCGGCTCACCTCCGACACCGGAACCGGCGAGGAATCGCGGGCGTCGGCCCTGAGCGGTGAGCTCGTGCCCGACGACGCGGAAGCGGGGGAGACCGACCCCGGGGCCGTGCCGGAATCGGCTGCGGGCGAAGCGGTCGCCGAGCGGCCGCGGATGAAACGCATCGAGGTGCTCACCCGTTCGCTCGACATCATGCAGGACGCCCTCACCCGCTATCAGGTCGCGGGCTATCCGCCCGACATCCTCATCCGCGTGCCCCGGAAGTCGGTGCGCACCCTCGACTTTCACAAGGCGGAGGAGATGATCGACGTCGGCCGCAGCCTGACCGCCGACGCCCTCGACCGACTGCCCGAGCTGAATCAGTGAGTGCCGCATGGTGACACGGATTCCGCGCGGGATCTGGGTGCTGCTGGCGGCGAACGTCGTCATCGCGCTCGGATACGGCCTGATCGCACCGGCATTGCCGGCCTTCGCCCGATCCTTCGACGTCGGGGTGTTCGCCGCGTCGGCGGTGGTGTCGGCCTTCGCCGTCATGCGGTTGCTCTTCGCACCGACGACCGGCCGTCTGGTGACGATCTTCGGCGAGCGACGCATCTACCTGATCGGTCTCCTCATCGTCGCCGTCAGTACCTTCGCCTGTGCCTTCGCGCAGGGCTATTGGCAGTTGCTCGCCTTCCGGGCCGCGGGCGGCATCGGGTCCACGATGTTCACCGTGTCGGCGATGGCCCTGCTGATCCGGTTGGCGCCCGGCGAGATCCGCGGCCGCGTCTCCGGTTACTTCTCCGCCGGATTCCTCATCGGCAACATCACCGGACCACTGCTCGGCAGCGCTCTCGTCGGTTTCGGGCTGCGGATGCCGTTCGTGGTGTACGCCATCGCGCTGCTCATCGCGACCGTGGTGGTGGCGACGCAACTGCGCGACGTGGGTGGCCGACCGGAACCGCTGACCGGCGACGCGGTCGACCCGATCACCTTCACCGCGGCGTTGCGCGACAAGACCTATCGCGCGATCCTCGCTTCCAACTTCACCCAGGGCTGGGCGTCCATCGGGGTGCGGGTCGCACTCGTGCCGCAGTTCATCGTCGACGGTCTCGACGCGGGCGCGGGCATGGCGGGCGTCGTGCTCGCGGTGTACGCGGTCGGCAACATGATCGCCATCGTGGTCGCCGGACGCCTGTCGGACCGCATCGGTCGCAGACCCATCATGCTGCCCGGTCTATTGCTGGCCGTCGTCTCCACCGCGGTCCTCGGCTACGCGCCGAATGTGCCGGTCGCCCTGGCACTGTCGCTGGTGGCGGGTGTCGGCTCCGGGCTGTTCGCGCCCACCCAGCAGGCCGCTCTGGCCGACGTCCTGGGCAACCGGCAGCGCGGCGGGACCGCACTGTCCGCCTTCGGAATGGCGTCGGACCTGGGCGCGGTGAGTGGGCCGCTGATCGTCGGTTTCGTCGCCGACCGAGCCGGTTTCGGTCCGGCCTTCCTGTTCACGGGTGCGGTCGCGACCGTGGCGCTCGTGCTGTGGATGACGGCGGCGGAGACCGCGCCGGTCGCCGCGCGGCGCACCGATCCGCCCACCGACGGGTGAATTCGGCACGAACGCATTACCGTGAATCCATGACTGCCGTCGCCGACGATCCGTCATCCGGATCCCCACTGCCACTCGGGTCCACCTCGGAGGTCGGACGTCTGCGGTCGGTCATGCTGCATCGCCCCGGCGACGAACTGCGCCGTCTCACACCACGAAACAGCGATCAACTGCTCTTCGACGGACTGCCCTGGGTGGCGCGCGCACAGGAGGAGCACGACGAGTTCGCAGACCTGTTGCGGGCCAACGGTGTCGAGGTCCTTCTGCTCGGCGATCTGCTGACCGAGACGATCGCGCACAGCGGTGCGGCCCGCATCCAGGGCATCGCCGCCGCGGTCAGCGCACGGCGTCTGGGCACGCATCTCGCCGACGATCTCGCCGCCTATCTGCGCGGCTTGCCGCCCGCCGAGCTCGCGCACGTGCTGACTGCCGGGCTGACCTTCGACGAGTTGCCGCTCTCGGGATCGTCCACGTCGTCGTCGCTGGTCCGCCGGATGCATCAGGGGCCGGAGTTCGCCATCGAGCCGCTGCCGAATCTGCTGTTCACCCGCGACAGTTCGTTCTGGATCGGGCCGAGGTTCGCGATCACCTCGCTCGCCCTGCCCGCCCGCGCCCGGGAGACCTCACTCACCGACCTCATCTACGCCCATCACCCGCGTTTCACCGGGGCCCGGCGCGCCTACGAGTCACGGGTGGCCCCGGTCGAGGGCGGCGACGTGCTGCTGCTGTCACCCGGTGTGGTGGCCGTCGGCGTCGGCGAGCGCACCACGCCGGCCGGCGCGGAGGCGTTGGCGCGCAGCCTGTTCGACGACGGACTGGCCCACACCGTGCTGGCAGTGCCGATCGAACAGGCCCGTGCGTTCATGCATCTCGACACCGTGTGCACGATGGTCGACACCGATGCCGTGGTGATGTACCCGAACATCGCGGATTCGGTGTCCGCCTACACCTTGCGCACCGAGGGCGGCACCGTGTCGGTCAGTGGTGAGCGCCCGTTCCTGGAGGCGGCCGCCGATGCGATGGGCATCGAGAAGCTGCGGGTCATCGACACCGGCCTCGATCCGGTGACCGCCGAACGTGAGCAGTGGGATGACGGCAACAACACCCTGGCCATCGCGCCCGGAGTGGTCGTGTCGTATAACCGGACGGTCGAAACCAACCGGCGTCTGCGGGATTCCGGTATCGAGGTGATCGAGATCGAAGGGCGTGAACTCGGTTCCGGACGCGGCGGCCCGCGATGCATGTCGTGTCCGCTCATCCGCGACGAACTGCCCGTGAGTGGAGGAGCGAGATGACTGCCGATCTGGGTGCCCTGCTGCAGATCGACACCGAGCCGGGCGCCCCGTCGCCGTTCAAGCAGATCAAAACGACGGTGGTCGCCCTCGTCAATCGTGGCGAGATCCTCGTCGGCCAGCGACTGCCGACGGTCCGCAAGCTCGCGGCCGAACTCGACCTCGCTCCCAATACTGTCGCCCGTAGTTATCGGGAACTCGAGGCCGCCGGCATCATCGAGACGCGTGGCCGACGGGGATCGTTCATCAAAGCAGGCTCCGACACCACGCGTGATCAGGCACAACAGGCCACCGTCGAGCATGTGCGGGCTATGCGCGCACTGGGCATCGACGACGAGGCGATTGTTGCGATGGTGACACAGGCCACGTCGCCGACTTGAGTTCTGGGGTGCGGCTTGATTGTGTTGGGTAGTGACAGAACAAAAAACGGTACGAAAGTCGCGAATTCGCGTTGACCCGTGGGTGTTCGGGATCACCGCGCTCATCGTCATCGGATTCGTCGTGTGGGGACTTCTGGACCAGGACAGCCTGGATTCCGCGGGTGCGAACACGCTCGGCTGGATCACCGACAACGTCGGTTGGCTGTTCATTCTGTCCGCCACCGGATTCGTCGTCTTTGCCGTCTACCTCGCCGCCAGTAAGTACGGGCGCATTCCGCTGGGCAAGGATTCGGATGTCCCCGAATACCGCACGATCAGCTGGATCGCCATGATGTTCAGCGCCGGAATGGGCATCGGTCTGATGTTCTTCGGCGCGAACGAGCCACTGTTCCATTTCGTCAACGCGCCGCCGGAGATGTCCGCGCGTGATGTGCGAGATGCGATGGCCACCACCATGTTCCACTGGGGATTCCATCCGTGGGCCATGTATGCGGTGGTCGGTCTCGCGATCGCCTACAGCACATATCGGTGTGGCCGTGGACAGTTGATGAGTGCGGTCTTCTCGCCGCTGCTCGGGGACCGCGCCAACGGTCCCATCGGCAAGGTCATCGACATCCTCGCGATCTTCGCCACGCTGTTCGGCACAGTGGCGTCGCTGGGTCTGGGCGCCCTGCAGATCGGTTCGGGCCTGCGCAAGATCGGCTGGGTCGACTCGCCGTCGACGATGCTGCTCGTCGCCATCATCGCGGTACTCACGGCGGCCTTCGTGGCGTCGGCGGTCAGTGGCATCGCCCGCGGCATCCAGTGGCTGTCCAACATCAACATGGTGCTGGCGCTGGTGCTGGCGGTCTTCGTCTTCGTCGTCGGCCCAACGGTTTTCATCATGAATCTGCTGCCGACAACGCTGGGCGCCTACCTCAATGAGTTGCCGTTCCTGGCCGCCCGCTCGGGTGCGACGGTCGACGCCGACGGTCAGAGCTGGCTGTCGTCGTGGACCATCTTCTATTGGGCGTGGTGGATGTCCTGGACGCCGTTCGTGGGTCTGTTCCTTGCGAAGATCTCCAAGGGCCGCACCATCCGTGAATTCGTCATCGGCGTGATGCTGGTGCCCACCTCGGTCTCGCTGGTGTGGTTCGCGGTGTTCGGCGGGACGGCCATACGCGAGAGCACCGACGGCAAGGACCTGACGCTCGATCCCAGCGAGGACACGCTGTTCGACGTGCTGTCGAATCTGCCGTTGACGGCGATCGCGTCGGCGCTCGTGATGCTGCTCGTCGCCATCTTCTTCGTGTCCGGTGCGGATTCGGCGTCGATCGTCATGGGCTCGTTGTCCGAACGCGGCGCGGAACATCCGACGCGGACCATCACGATCTTCTGGGGTGTACTCACCGGTGGCGTGGCGGCGTTGCTGCTCTGGATCGGCGGCAGCGACGCGTTGAGCGGTTTGCAGACGATGGCGATCATCGCAGCACTGCCGTTCGTCTTCGTGATGATCGCGATGTGTTTCTCGCTCTACAAGGATCTGCGGCGGGATCCACTGATCGTCGCACAGCGGAATCTGCGCTCGGAGATCGACGAACACATTCGTCAGCAGGCCATCGAGCTCGCCCACGACGGCGACTCGGAATCGGATGTCGAGTTGGCCGACGCGGAACCCGTCAGCCCCAGCTCGGCAACCAGATCTGCTGATGCCACTGGGTCGGAGAAATAGGGCTGGCAGTGAGAATCGGCCAGAGCCAGACGAAGTTGGCGACGACCAGGCCGACGTAGATCGACACGACAAGAATCGCGAGGGTGCGCCTTTCCGGGCGTGCCCTCGCGGTGTTCGCGGTGGCGCGCAACAGATCTCCGCAACACAGCGCCAATCCCATCACCAGGAACGGCGCGAGCACGGTCGCATAGAAGAAGTACATCTGCCGGTCGAGATCGGCGAACCAGGGGAGGATGCCGGCGCCGTAGGCGGTCAGCACCGCGGCATAACGCCAGTCACGTCGAATCACGAAGCGCCACAGCCCCCACAGCAGCATCGGCAGCGCGAGCCACCACATCGCGGGCGAGCCGATCAGCATCTGGGCGCGAACGCATTCGCCGCCACCGCAGACGTCCGGACCGTTGTCGATGGCGTACAGCATCGGCCGCAGACTCATCGGCCACGTCCACGGTTTGGATTCCCAGGGGTGATGATTGCCCGCCGAATTCGTCAATCCCGAATGGAACTCGAGGATTCCGGCCTCGTAGAACCACAACGATCGCCAGGCGCCCGGCAGCCAGGAGAACGGTCCGCCGAAGCCGATCCCGTTGCCCTCCTGATAGCGATACACCGCGGTCTCGCTGTTGAACCACGGGATGAATGTCGCGAGATAGATGGCGATCGGCAGCACGCCCATACTCATGCCGGTCGGCACCAGATCCCGCCTCAGCACGCCCATCCACGGTCGGCGGATGTGATAGGCCTTGCGGGCGGCCACATCGAAACCGAGCGCCAGCACGATGAAAAAGAGCACGTAGTAGGCGCCGGACCACTTGGTGCCGCAGCACAGCCCGAGCATCACGCCGGCGGTGAACCGGTACCAGCGAAAACCGAGACGCGGACCGAACGGACTGTCGTCGATACGTCCTTCCAGGTACACGCGGTGCAGACGTTCCCGCACCTGATCGCGGTCCGCGATCAGGGCCGTGAAGGCCGCGACCACGAACAGTGCCTGGAAAATGTCGAGCATGCCCATCCGGGACTGCACGAACAGCACGCCGTCGCAGATCGCGAACACCCCGGCGATCGCCCCGATCAGGGTGGACCGCGTCATCCGGCGCACCGCGCAGTAGATCAGCACCACGATCAGGACACCGGACAGCGCCGACATCACGCGCCAGCCGACCGGTCCGTAGCCGAACATCCACTCGCCGACCGCGAGCAGCCATTTCCCGACCGGCGGGTGGACGACCAGACCGTATGCCGGGTTGTCCTCGATCCAGTTGCCGCCGGTCAGGACCTGCCAGCCCTGCGGGACGTAGTGCTTCTCGTCGAAGACCGGGGTGCCCTTGTCGGTGGGATGATCCAGGTTCCAGAAACGTGTCGCGGCCGCGGCGACGGTGAGCAGCAGGCCGACGATCAGTCCACGCATCCGGTCCGGTGCGCCGAACACCGCGGCCGGGACGACACGTCCCGGTCTGCTGCCGAGGTCCTCGGCTCGTCCACGGTCGGCGACGGCGGAGTCGTCACCGGCCACAACGGGCTGATCGAGGACGACGGCGTTGGTCACGCGTCCGATGGTAGTGGGCCGGTGTCGGACGCTCGTAAGCTGACATGCGATGAACTCACCCGAACCGTCCGGTCGCCTAGTCCTCGCCGCCACCCCCATGGGCCAGGTCGAGGACGCCTCGCCCCGCCTGCGCGCCGCGCTGGCCACCGCCGACATCGTCGCCGCCGAGGACACCCGGCGTGCCCGCGCGCTCGCGGCATCACTGGACGTGACCGTCGCAGGCAGCATGATTAGCTATTACGACCAGGTCGAGGCGGCTCGCACGCCGTCCCTGGTGGACTCGATCGCCAATGGCGCGACGGTCCTGCTCATCACCGATGCCGGCATGCCGTCGGTCAGTGATCCGGGTTTCAAGCTGGTCGCGGCGTGCGCGGCCGCGGGATTGCCGGTGACCTGCCTGCCCGGTCCGTCGGCGGTGACCACGGCGCTCGCCGTGTCCGCGTTGCCGTCCGAGCGGTTCTGCTTCGACGGTTTCGCGCCCCGCAAGAGCGGTCCACGGCGCGAATGGCTGGCCGAGCTCGTCGATCAGCCGAGGACCACGGTGTTCTTCGAGTCGCCCCACCGGCTGGCCGACACCCTGGCCGATGCCGTGACGGTGCTCGGCCCGGATCGTCGGGCCGCGGTCTGCCGCGAACTCACCAAGACCTATGAGGAGGTGCGGCGCGGCACCCTGTCCGAGCTCGCCGAGTGGGCGGCGCAGGGGGTGCGCGGCGAGATCACCGTCGTCATCGAGGGCGGCAGTGCGGCACCGCGCGACATGGACGAACTCGTCGACGAGGTGGAACGCCTCGTCGACTCCGGCGAGCGACTCAAGGACGCTAGCGCGTATGTCGCCCGCGACGGTGGTGTGTCCCGTCGCGAGCTGTATCAGGCAGTGCTGGATCGGCGGTGATGAAGGTCGGCGAGTCGTCGGTGATCGTCAGGGTGACGCCCGGCGCGAGCCGGTAGGGCCTGCTGGCCACGAGCGCCCCGACCGCGCGGCGCAGGCGTGACATCTCGGCGCGGACCGACACCATGTGCCCGGGGTCGCCGAACAACAGACGACTGAGCTGGGCGGCGGTCACCCCGGATTCGTGCGCCTCCGCGAGCAACAGCAGGATCTGGGCGTTGCGCCGGGTCAGCGTGGCCTCCCAGTCGCCGTTCTCGCCCTCCACGCGCAGCGATGGCGTGCCGCGTAAATCGAGTTCGGCGACAACGGGATTCGCGGGACCGGTGCGGCGCAACAGCCAGCCCTCGCCCGCCTGGTGGGCGATGCAGGTCCCGATGCCGTAGACGAATTGTTCCTGGCCCTCGACGGGCGCGGCCACCGCGACCGGCGGCGTGCAGCCGTGGCTGTCGGCCACCCAGCCGTCCTTGTCCACCAGCAGTGCGGGACCGCGGACGCCGGCCAGTCGCGCCCCGGTGGAGGCGCGGAGGCGGCGAAGCGAACGTTCCTGGGTGTCGGCGATCTCGTGGCGTCCGAGCTCGGCCATCACGGCCGCCAGGGTGAGGCCTGACGGCGCGTAATGATCGACCGGACCGGCCAATCCGACGATGCCGATCATGTCGCCGGTCCTGGGGTCGCTGATGGGCGCGGCCGTGCAGTACACGGAATGTAATGCGCGACTGTAATGTTCGTCGCCGATCAGATGTGTCGTGTGATTGTCGGCGATCACGAGGCCGATGGCGGTGGTACCCGCCGAGTCCTCGTCCCAGCAACTGCCCTCGCTCATGTCCAGCCGATCCGCGGCACCCAGCCAGCGATTCGAACCGGCGCGTCGCATGAGGACCCCATCGGCATCGAAGACCGCGAGAAGCATGTCGGGGTCCTCGGCGGAGTCGGCGAAGACCGTGCGCAGGTGCTGGGCCGCCACATCGATCGCGTTGGTGCCGCGCCTGCGGGCGAGGTCCGCATCGTCGACGTGCGCCGGGGCATGCCGGTCGGCGTCGAGCCCCGCCTCGATGACACGTTGCCAGGAGGCGCGCACCTCCGGACGTGTGGACGAAACCGTCAACTCGACGGTCATGTCGGTAATGCTCGCCTTGCCGATATGCATTTCCGGACCCACCTCCGGCGTCGACCTGTTCCCATACTGCACCGTATGGACCATGAGCCGACGATACTATCCCCGGCAACTATCTGCCGGGCGGTGGGGTGAACCCGTTGTGTCCGATGATGCTCGCGGCCTTGTCCAGACACTCCTGCCACTCGCGATCCGCATCGGAATCGCTGGTGATGCCGCCGCCGACGCCCAGTGTCGCGGTGCCGTCCGGTGCTATCCCGACGGTCCGGATGGCGACATTGAGGTCCAGATCGCGTCCGGGACCCGCCATTCCGATCGCGCCGCAGTACACGCCCCGCGGTACCGGCTCCCAGTCACCGAGCAGCTCGACGGCCCGCAGCTTGGGGGTGCCGGTCACCGACGCGGGTGGGAAGGTGGCGCGCAACAGGTCTCCGGTGGTGACGTGCGCGGGTAGCTCCGCCCGCACCGTCGAGACCAGGTGCCAGACGCCGGGTGCGGCCACCACGCTCAGCAGTTCGGGGACGGTTACGGTGCCGGTTTCGGCGACGCGGCCGAGGTCGTTGCGTACCAGGTCGACGATCATCACGTTCTCCGCAACATCTTTCGTCGATGCCCGTAGGGATTCGGGTGCGGCGGTGGACGGTACGGTGCCCTTGATGGGGGACGACGACACGGTCGTCCCATGGCGCCGTAGAAACGTTTCGGGGGAGAAGCTCGCGACGGCCCCCCAATCGCCCTGGAGGAAAGCCGCTTTCGCGGGGGCGGTGGCGGCGGCGATGCCGGCGAAGAAGTCGGCGGGCGCGCCGGTTACGGTGCCGGTGAATCGGGTGCAGACGCAGGCCTGGTAGATCTCGCCGGCGCGGATCGCCTCGAGGCATGCGCCGATGGCCGCGATGTGCGGTTCGCGTGGCGGTTGCCGCCAGTCGGCCCGCCATCGTCGCGCGAGCGGTGGGGGTTCGTCGAGGGCACGGCGAATCCATGGGGCGCAGTCAGGCCCGTTGACGTGCTGATGGATCCATCGGCCGTCGCGCAGCAACAGGATCTCGTCGGTGAGGCCGCCGACCATTTCGGGTAGCGCGGATTCGCTTGCGCGCACCGGGAATCCGAGGTAGCCGAACCAGTACGCGTCCGGATCATCGGGTGGCGGTTGACCGGGGCGCAGGTCGATCGACGGTGCGATGACCGCGTCGGCGTCCCACCAGTCGCCGATGAGTGCGGCCGGTGGCGGCAGGCCTGCCGCGGTGGTGTGCGCCCGGAGTGCCTGGAGCACGTCGAGCGCGGTTGCGGTCACGCCTCGTAGCGGGGAAAGACCGGTGTGGGCGCGGGCAGTGGCGTGCCCGCGGCGAGTCGCGTGCCGGTCGCGGTGAACTGCCGGTCGTCGGCGGGGACGGCGAGCAGGTCCAGGATGCGTCCGGTGGATTCCGGCATCACGGGCTGTGCGAGCAGGGCGACGATGCGCACCACCTCGGCGCACACGTAGAGAACGGTGCCGGTGCGGTCGAGGTCGGTTTTCGCGAGCTTCCACGGCTCCTGTGCGGAGATGTAGCGGTTGGTCGCGGCCAGCGTCGACCAGAGCGCCTCGAGGCCCAGATGTATTGCCTGCGAGTCGAAGTGGTCGCGGACGGTGTCGAGGAGGCCGTCCGCCTGGGCGAGGAGCGCGCTGTCGTCGGGCGTGAGGTCGCCGGGGTGGGGTACGGTGCCGCCGAAGTATTTGCCGATCATCGACAGTGTGCGTTGTGCGAGGTTGCCGAATTCGTTGGCGAGGTCCGCATTGATGCGGGAGATGATGGCCTCGGTCGAGTAGGAGCCGTCCTGGCCGTAGGAGACCTCGCGCAGGAAGAAGTAGCGCACCGGGTCGAGCCCGAATTCCTCGATGAGTGCGTCGGGGTCGACGACGTTGCCGACGGATTTGCTCATCTTCTCGCCCTTGTTGAACAAGAAGCCGTGTGCGAACACCCGTTTCGGCAGTTCGATGCCCGCGCTCATCAGGAAAGCCGGCCAGTAGACGCAGTGGAAGCGGATGATGTCCTTGCCGATGATGTGGAGGTCGGCGGGCCAATACCGCTGCAGTGTCTGGCCGTCGTCGGGGAATCCGACGCCGGTCAGATAGTTCGTGAGGGCGTCGACCCACACGTACATGACGTGTTCGGGATGTCCGGGAACCGGCACGCCCCAGTCGAAGGTGGTGCGGGAGATGGACAGATCGTTCAGGCCGCCCTTGACGAAGCTGACCACCTCGTTGCGCCGGACGTCGGGGCCGATGAACTCGGGATGGTTCTCGTACAGTTCGAGCAGTTTGTCCTGGTAGTTGGACAGCCGGAAGAAGTAGGTTTCCTCCTCGGTCCAGGTCAGTACGTGCCCGGAGTCGGTGGCCACCCGTTCCCCGGCGTCGTTCACGGTCGTGTCGGCTTCGTTGTAGAAGGTCTCGTCGCGAACGTCGTACCAGCCGGAGTATTTGTCGAGGTAGATGTCGCCGGCGTCGGCCATGCGCTGCCAGATCGCTTCGGAGGCGCGTTTGTGGTCGTCGTCCGATGTACGGATGAAGCGGTCGAAGCTCGACCCGAGGCGTTCCTGCAATGCCTGGAATCGGTCGGAGTTCCGGTTGGCGAGTTCGGCCGTCGGGACGCCTTCGGTCTCGGCGGTTTGCTGCATTTTCTGGCCGTGGACGTCGGTGCCGGTGAGGAACCGGACGTCGTATCCGTCGAGTCGCCGGAAGCGTGCCAGCGCATCGGCCGAGATGTACTCGTAGGCGTGACCGATGTGCGGCGCTCCGTTCGGATACGCGATCGCGGTGGTCAGGTAGTACGGTTTCCCGTCGCCGTGCGAATTCTGAGCTGAGGCCATAGTGCTGCCCAGAATACTGGGTGACCTGCGCTGCACCTCGGGGAGCCGTGTTCATCGTGGCGCCGCCGGGTCGACGCCGCGCTCGTCGCGGTCGCGCCGCCTGACACAGGGCGCCGCGAGCACCTGGCGCAGGCCCGGTTCCGTCCGGCTGCGGGAGGGCGGCGGTCGACGAAGGAGTTCGTCGACGAGGTGGATGTGGTTGGTCTTCGGTGTGTCGGGTGGCACTCCGCCAGTGGTGTTGCGTCTCCAGCCGTAGCGTCCGCGGTCGGGGCCGGTGCGGATCTTGATGGTCGACAGTTGTCCGGTCTTGGGTCCGACGAGTCGGTTGTGTGGTGGGCAGGCCGGGGCCATGGCGTTGGCGTCGGTGGTGCCGCCGTCGGTCCAATCCTGTTCGGCGTGATGCATTTCGGTGTGGGAGAACGGTCGCGGACACCCCGGTACCGAACACCCGCCGTACTGGACGAAACTCATGAACCTCTGGGCCTGGTTGGCCAATCGTTTGGCTCGACCCAGATACAACGGCTCGTTGGTGTGATCGGCGAACACCGCGAGATACATCTGGGATTCGGCTGCCAACTTGATCACGTCGGAGATGGGCAGATCGGCGCCGGTGGTGGTGTGGCCGAGGCCTGCGCGTTCACGCAGTTCGCTCTCGGTGATCTTGATGATCAGGTGTGGTGGTAGCCCTCGATGGCTCTTGCCGAGGACACCACCATCCAACGCGCAGCGCAGCAGCGCCTTGAAGGCGTCGTGCTGACGCTCCGACGCACCACGCGAATCCCGTTGTGCCGCTTCCTTCACCCGCTCCGGATCTGCCTCATCGACATGCCCGATCGGCGACTGATCGTCGTCGGGATTGTTCATCCCGGGTGCGGCCCAGGCTGCCATCACCACATCGAGCATGGCTCGGGTTTCGGGGTCGAGATACCCGACGATCTTCGACATCTGTTGCACATCAGGATCGAGCACCGACAATCGGCGGCGTCGTTTCCGATCACGGTCGTCGGTCAAGGATCCGTCCGGGTCGAGATGAGCGAGGATGCGTGCACCGACCTGACGAATACTTTTCGGTGTCAACTCTCGTGCATATTCAGCAAGCGTCGATTCCGCGGCTTCCCGGTCCTCGACCGACACCGCCGCGGGCAGCTTCTTCATCACATCGAGCACAGCACCGACATGATCGGGGTTGATCGCACCTTCGGCCAAAGCGGTTGCGGTGTCGGGACATTCGGGCTCTTTCACCTCGCCCTGCAGGGTGTAGGTGGGCATCAGTCCGCTCATCGCATCCATGCGACGGCGGAAGTCGGTGATGCGTAGGCGCGTAAACATGAAGTCCTGGATCGAACGACAGCCCGCTGATCGGTGTGCGTCACGATCGGATACATCCATCACCCGCCGATGCCCCGCGAACGCCATCCGCCGATACAACCGCTCATGCGTTTCGGCCAACTCGACAAGCTCGGCTTCCGAACACGACTGCGACGACGCGGCAACGATGCCATCGACCAACGATTCCAGCTGCGCGTACATGTCCGTCAGCGATGACGACAGTTCGACCGATGCGGTCATATGGTTCACCCCCCGATGCCATGACCTGCGAATAACCGACTATATCGAACACACGTTCGATAGTCAAGCCGATCGTGTGTGCCGCGGCCGCGGCCGCAACACCGCATCGGTATCTTGCAGAGCACGCTAGTGCGGGCTAGCATGTTGAGCATGATAGCTACCGAGAGGCGAAGCCTTGTTCTTCGCGGAGTACTGGACCTATGCCTCCTGTCGCTATTGCGGCAGCGGCCGGTGTACGGATATGAGCTCACCGAGCGGTTGGCAGAACACGACCTGGTGGTGTCGGGCGGCTCTGTGTACCCGCTCCTGACGCGGTTGGAAAAAGCCGGCCTCGTGACCTCGGAGAAGAGGCCGTCGCCGAGCGGGCCGCCACGGAAGTACTACTCACTGACCACCGACGGCATCGACACGCTCGACAGCGGGACAGCGGAATGGCTCACCGTATCCACCGGCGTCACCGCGATTCTGCAATCCACGAACTCGACCCACGTCGACCAGAAGGAAACGGCATGAACAACGCGCTGACAGACCACGACCAGACCGCCCGGAACGGTGGCAACACTGACTTCGGCGAGATACTGACCGAGGCGAACCGGCAGTGGCGCCACATCGGGGTACGCAGAACCGACCGGCACGAGATGCTGACCGAACTCGACGAGGAGCTCTGCGCGGCGTACGCCGACGGTTACAGCCCGACCGCAGTGCTGGGTGATGACCGGCCCGAGATGTTCAGACAGTGGGCGCACGAACGTGGAGTATCCGGTCGTGCCCTACGTTTGCACCTGCTTGTCCCGGCAGCGCTGGCGGGGATCGCCGTCGGCCTGGCATTCATCGTCGGCGCAGCGTTCCTGGCGTTTGCCGGAAAATCCACCTTCTACCCGGGCGAGCTCCTGGCCCCGCTGTACGCGATGTCCGTGGTCTTCGCATATCTCTGCGCGCTCGTATTCGGTCGCGGCGCACTGGCCGCCGTAGGCGATCCGCACACCGGGGCAACCGTGAAGTGGCTGGCCGCCCTGCTGCCGATTGGCGCCGCGCTCACCACCGGCGCCGCGGTCGCTCTCGCGTGGTGGAGAGACTTCAGTGCCACGACAGCGGTGTTCTCGGCTGTCATCGTCGTAGCCGTCGCCGGTCTGGCAGTGACCATCGGGCTCGCTCGCCACGTCGCGGTCACAAGGGCGCAGGTCCGCCCGCAGGCAGCCGTCGACGGCGACGGCGTGGATTAGGTCCGCACCTCGACGGTGCTGCGCGCCGAAGCCGTTGTCGCCGTGGATGACTCCGTCGTCGCCGACTCGGTGGATCAGGTTAGTCGAGCCGGCGGTACGGCTCGCAGCCCGGTGGTGCCTTCGGCGGTTCGAGTTGCTTGATCTCCGGAATGTCCATCGTGACGGGCGCGTCCTCCTCGAGGGTGAACTGTTCGCCGTGATGGGACAGGTGAATCGGTGGCCCCGAGAGCAGTCGGTAGGTTGCCGACTTCGGATCGATGGCAACGACGATCTTCGATTCGCCGACGATCATGCGGAAGGACAGATACGACAACCTGCTCGGCAGTCGGGGGGCGAAGGTGATCTTGCCGCCGAAGTCCCGCATGCCGCCGAATCCGGCGACGCAGTCCGTCCAGGCACCCGCGAGGGCCGCGATGTGCAGGCCGCTCGACACATTGCCGTGCAGGTCATGGAGGTCGGTGAACACCGACTCGCACATCAGGTCATAGGACAGGTCGAGGTAGCCGACCTCGGCCGCGACGACGGCCTCGCAGCACGCCGACAGTGAGGAGTCGCGCACCGTCAGCGGGTAGTAGTAGTCGAAGTCGCGCAGCTTCTGTTCAGGGGTGAAGTGATTGCCGAACATGTACAGCGCGAACACCATGTCGGCCTGCTTGACGACCTGCTTGCGATACAGGTCGTAGTACGGATAGTTCAGCAGCAGTGGGTATTTGCCCACCGACGCCTCGAAATCCCATGCACCCAACTGGGTGAACGACTCGCACTGCTGATGCACGCCGAGATCCGAGTCGAACGGGATCATCATGTTGTCGGCGCAGGACTCCCAGTGGGTGGCCTCGGCCGTGGTGACACCGAGGGCCTGTGCGACGTCCGGGCGCCGGTTGACGGCGGCCACCGCATCTCGGAGATTCTGTTGCGCAGCAAGATTGGTGAACACGTTGTTGTTCACCACGGCGGTGTACTCGTCGGGACCGGTCACGCCGTCGATGCGGAATTTGCCGTTGTTGTCGTGGTGTCCGAGCCCGGCGAACAACCGGGCGGTCTCCACGAGAATCTCGACGCCGCATTCGGTTTCGAACAACTCGTCGTGCGTGGCGCGCATATACCGTGCGGTGGCATTCGCGATGTCGGCGCTGACGTGGACGCCGGCGGTGCCCGCGGGCCAGTAACCCGAACACTCGTCGCCGTTGATGGACCGCCACGGGAACATCGCCCCGCGCTGACCGAGTTCGATGGCGCGGGCCTTGGCCTTGTCCAGAGTGGCGTGGCGCCACCGCAATTCCTCGCCTGCGGCGGGAGGCACCGTGTAGGTCAGCATCGGGAGGATGAAGGTCTCGGTGTCCCAGAATGTGTGACCGTCGTAGCCGGGTCCGGTCAGTCCCTTAGCGGGAATGGCGCGGGACTGGCCGCGGGCGCCCGCCTGCAGGACGTGGAACAGGGCGAAGCGGATGGCCTGCTGGAGTTCCGGGTCGCCGTCGAGCTCGATGTCGGCGTCCTTCCAGAACTCCTCCATGTAATGGGCCTGATCGGCTTTCAGTGCGTCCCAGCCGATTTCCATCGCCATCGCGAGGGCGGCGTCGACCTGTGCGCGCAAGGCGGGGACCGAGCGGCGGGCCGACCATCCGTAGCCGACGTACTTCGTCAGCGACAGGGTGGTCCCCTGCGGCACGTTCGCGGCGACGGTGAGCCGGGCCAGGTCGCCGTCGGCGCGGATGAAGCTGTCCGCGGTGTCCGGGAAGCTGATCTCGTGGTCCATGCCTGCGGCCACGTGGAGCCCGGACTTCTTGGTGTGATGCACCAGCATGCCCCAGTAATTGCGGCAGGCGGCGAAGTCGCTGACGAGGGGACTGTCGAGCGCGGCGGCCAGGCGGGGATCGTTGCCCGGGATCGGAATCGGTTCATTGGCAAGAAGATCCGACTGCAGCACGAGCTTCATGTCCTCGCCGATCGGCTCCACCTCGTAGTGGATGGCGGCGATGGTCCGTTTGTTGAACGACACGAGGCGTTCGGATTTGATCCGCACGGTGCGTCCCGTCGGCGACGTCCACAGGGTGGTGCGGCGCAGGGTGCCGGTCCGGAAATCGAGGACACGTTCGTGCTCCTCGGTGCGGCCGTACCGGAGGTCCATCGGCTCGTCCTCGACGAGCAGCCGGATCGTCTTGCCGTCCGCGACATTGACCACCGTCTGCCCGGATTCCGGGTAGCCGTAACCACTTTCGGCGTACGGCAGGTCGCGCAGCTCGTAGAAGCCGCTCAGATAGGTGCCCGGATGTTCGACCGGTTCGCCCTCCTCGAAGGTGCCGCGCATGCCGATGTGACCGTTCGACAGGGCGAACAGCGTCTCGGTCCGGTCGAGCATGTCGGTGTCGAGTCCGCGCCACCGTAGTTCCCACGGGGCGACCTCGAAGCCGTGTTCGGCTTCCCGGGTGGCGCTCATGCGGTGAGCAATTCGTCGAGATCGGTCACGACGCGGCCGGCGCCGGCTGCGGTCATCGCGGCGGACTGTCCGCCGCCGACACGGTCGATACCGACGATGAAGCCGAAGTTTCCGGCCACGCCGGATTCGATGCCGGAGATGGCGTCCTCGAACACCGCGGCCGACGCCGGGGTGACGCCCATCAATTCGGCGCCGAGCAGGTAGGAGTCGGGCGCGGGTTTGCCGCGCAGACCACGTCGTGCCACCTCGAGTCCGTCCACACGAACCTCCACGAATTCACTCAGTCCCGCCGCGTCGAGGACCATCGCCCCGTTCTTCGAGGAGGTGACGACCGCGATGCGCAGGCCCGCGTCGCGAGCCGCCGTCAGATAGCGCACCGAGCCCGGGTAGGGCTCGACTCCCTCGGATTCCAGCGACGCGACGAACGCCTTGTTCTTCTGCTCGCCCAGGGCGGTCACCGTCTCGTCGGGCACATCGTCGATGCCCCGAGCATGCAGGAAGCTGCGCACCCCGTCCTCGCGTGGACGTCCGTCCACGTAGTCCAGGTAGTCCTGCTCGGTGAACGGGGAGAATCCGTCCGGATCGCGCTCGGCGAGGAAGGCGTCGAATGTCGCCTTCCAGGCATGGCGATGCAGGACAGCGGTGCTCGTCAGCACGCCGTCGAGGTCGAAGAGTGCGACCGTGATGTCCTCTGGCAAACCCAACACCAGCAAAACGGTACCGGTCCGGAGGGCGCGTGGCTCGTCCTGGCCGTTCGGCGTGTGCGTGATCACCCGCACGGCACCGTGCCGGTGGCGGTCAGGACGGCGTATCGGTCTCGGAGCCGTCTCCCCAGAAGTCGATCGATTCGAGCTGGGCGATCAGCCGGTCACGTGCGTCGTCGAACCGGGCGTGGATCTCCGAGCGGATCGCCGGGCCGTCTCCGTCGCGGAGCAAACCGATCAGCCGCCGGTGGCTGGAGACGGCCTGCCGTCCCCATTCCGGGTCACCCGCGTACACCTCGTGGGGGTTGTACTTGCTGGCCGAATACACGAACCAGGCCAATTTCTTGCTGTTCGCCGCCAGATTCACCTGGCGATGAAAAGCGAACTCGGCGTTCAGGACACGCGGAAGATCGCGGCGGCCGACGGCGGACTCCAGGTCGTCGACGATCTCGGTCATCCGGGTCAGGTGGTCGTCGAGATCGGGATTGTCGGTGGCATGTGTGGCGAGCCGCGCCGACAGTTCGGCCTGCATCCAGAAGATGTCCACGATGTCGCCGCGGCCGAGTGGTTCGACGATGAAACCCCGATGCGGCGAGGACCGGACCAGACCATCGCCGCGCAGCGTCACCAGGGCCTCCCGGACCGGGGTGACGCTGCACCCGAGCGCGGTGGCCGTGTCGTCGAGGCGGACGAACTCGCCGGGACGCAGCCGCCCGGTCATGATCTGTGTGCGCAGGTGATCGGCGACCTCGTCGGTCAGCTGCTTACGCGGCAGATTGGTGGCCGCGAAGGGTGTCGTCGTCATCGCTGTCTCCGCCCGTGTGTCCCGCCCCATGCATCCCCCGGCGATATCGCTCAACCGTACTTCGTTCGCAGCCCGGACCACGGTTGGCTCCGAGGTGTCGGGCGGCCGTTGTCCGAACGGCGGAAATGCGGTGGCCGCAGTCGGCACATGTGCGCGAGGATGGGCGCATGACGCGACGTTTCGCCCAGGTCGATGTATTCGCCGACGTACCCACGGCCGGAAATCCGGTGGCGGTCGTCCTCGACGGGGACGGGCTGACGGACGAGACGATGGCGGCCTTCGCCAACTGGACCAACCTGTCGGAGACGACCTTCGTGCTGCCACCGACGGACGCCGCCGCCGACTATCGCCTCCGGATCTTCACGCCCTCCGGCGAACTGCCGTTCGCCGGTCATCCGACGCTCGGTTCGGCTCACGCGTGGCTGGAGTCCGGTGGCGCACCGCGGGGCGAGCGCATCGTGCAGGAATGCGGTGTCGGCCTGGTGGACATCCGCGTCGACGACGACGGTCTGGCTTTCGCGGCGCCGCCGCTGCGGAGATCCGGGCCGGTGGACGAGGACACCGTCACGGAGGTGGCCGCGGCGCTCGGACTGGCCCGGGCCGAGGTCGTCGCCGCCGAATGGGTCGCCAACGGTCCCGACTGGATGGTGCTGATGCTCGAATCCGGCGAACGCGTGCTCGAGGTGCGGCCCGACTTCGCGGCGCTGGGTGCGCATGAGGTCGGGCTGGTCGGCCCCTATGCCGACGGGATTTCCGGCGAGCCCGGAATCGATTACGAGGTACGGGCTTTCGCGCCCGATCAGGGTGTTCCCGAGGATCCGGTCACCGGCAGTCTCAACGCCGGGATCGCGGTGTGGCTGCGCGCCACCGGCCGCGCGCCGGAGGAATACGTCGCCGCCCAGGGCGCCGCACTGGGGCGTGCCGGGCGCGTCCGGGTCGTCGATGACGGCACGCGGATCTGGGTGGGCGGCGCGGCGCGCACCGTCATCGCTGGCACAGTGGAGCTGTGACCGACTCTGGTGGTGATTCGACCGTCTCCGCGGGGACTGATTCAGCCGTCGCCGACGAAACACTGAGCAACGACGAAACACTGAGCAACAAGGCGGCCCGCAAACGGCGGCGCCGCGAGCCCCCGCCGGATCCGGAGCCGCTCCCGGGCCTCGTCGATGCGCATACGCACCTGGCCGCGTGCGGTGGCCGCGATGCGGAGTCGGTGCGCGCGATCCTCGATCACGCCGAGCGCGTGGGCGTCGGACAGGTCGTCACGGTCGCCGACGACATGGTCGACGCGCGCTGGGCCATGGACGCGGCGCACTGGGACGACCGGGCCTTCGCCGCGGTGGCCCTGCATCCCACGCACGCCGGTGAACTCGACGACGACGCGAAGGCGGAACTGACCCGGATGGTCGCCGACGACCGGGTCGTCGCCGTGGGGGAGACGGGTCTCGACTATTACTGGCCGGGCAAGTCCGAGACTTGTGCCGACCCGGCTGTCCAGGCGGAGGCCTTCGCGTGGCACATCGATCTCGCCAAGCAGGTCGGCAAGCCGCTGATGATCCACAACCGGGAGGCGGACCAGGATCTCCTCGACATCCTGGCCGCCGAGACCGCGCCCGAATCCGTGATCATGCACTGCTTCTCCGGTGACCGAAATGTTGCCCGGGAATGCATCGAGCGCGGGTACTTCCTGAGCTTCGCCGGGACTGTGACCTTCGCCAACGCCGACGAACTGCGGGTCGCGGCCGCGATGGTTCCCGACGACCAGATCCTGGTGGAGACCGATGCGCCGTTCCTGACGCCTCATCCCTACCGTGGCCAGCCGAATCAGTCGTATTGCATCCCGTACACCGCGCGGGCACTGGCGGAGATACGCGGGATCGACGGAGAGACGATGGCGCGGACGCTCGGCGACAACGCCCGGCGCGTCTACCGGCTACCTTTGCGGTAACCATCCCGGTTCGTTATCGTATTGTGATCCGCTGTGAACTGCGGCGACTCAGGTCGGGGAGCATCTGGTTCCGAGGTTTGGGTTTCGCGGTGCGCGCGGAGTTTCAAGTCCCCGAACAGGATGTAGACCGTTGTCCCTTCTTGCGCAGATCAACACCTCCCAGTCCACTCGTGCACGGGTGGCCGTCGGTGCGGTGCTCACCACCCTCACGGCCGGCGGAATCATGGGCGTGGCCATGCACAAGAACGTCACCATCGACGTCGACGGGCAGAAGCGACAGGTCTCCACCATGGCGCTCTCGGTCGATTCCGTGCTCGGTGCGCAGGGACTCGCACCGGTCGACGGCGACCTGGTCACCCCGGCCGCGGATGCGGGCGTCAGTGACGGACAGACCATCACCCTGCGGCGCGCCAAGACCGTCGTCCTCGACGTCGACGGGCAGCGCAAGACCGTGCGGACCACCGCGACCAGCCTGCCCGAACTCCTCGGCGCGCAGGGCATGCACGGCGCGGTCGCGCAGGACGCCAACTTCGCGCGCACCGGCGGCATCCCCGTCGACGGCGGCGTCGTCGACGTCGTCACGCCCAAGCGTGTGAAGCTCACCGACGGCCTGGTCACCTTCCGTCCGACCGTCGCCGCCAAGACCGTCGCCGACGTCCTGGCCGGCACCGGCAAGCCCCTCGGCGGCGAGGACAAGGTCACCCCCGCCGCGGATACCCCGGTCACCGAGGGCATGAAGATCAGCGTCACGCGTATCCGCACCGACGCCACCACCGTCACCGAGCGCGTCGCGCCGCCGGAGATCGAGAAGAAGGACCCGACGCTCATCCGCGACCGCAAGGTCGTGCTGAAGCCGGGCAAGCCGGGCAGCCAGGAGGTCACCTACAAGGTCACCACCGTCAACGGCAAGGTCATCAAGCGCGAGAAGGTCGGATCGACCATCGTCACCGAACCGATCGCCGCGACCGTGCGGATCGGCACCAAGGAGGGTGCGCCGTTCGTGCCGACGGGCTCGGTGTGGGATGCGCTCGCCCAGTGCGAGGCCACCGGGAACTGGGCCATCAACAGCGGCAACGGATTCTTCGGCGGTGTGCAGTTCGATCAGAACACCTGGGCGCGCTGGGGCGGCCTGGAATACGCGCCGCGTGCCGACCTCGCCACCCGTGAGGAGCAGATCGCCGTCGCCAAGAAGACTCAGGCGGCCCAGGGCTGGGGTGCCTGGCCGTCGTGCAGCTCGCGTCTGGGGCTGCGCTGAGCGACGCGCCGCGACTCCTCGGACCCGCCCAGATCCGGCGGCTCGCAGCCGAATTGGATGTCCGGCCGACCAAGACCCTCGGACAGAACTTCGTTCATGACGCCAACACCGTGCGGCGGATCGTCGCCGAATCCGGTGTCGGCGCCGACGATGTGGTTCTCGAGGTCGGCCCCGGACTCGGATCGCTGACCCTCGCCCTGCTCGGTACCGCCGGACGCGTCGTTGCCGTGGAGATTGATCCCGTTCTCGCGCAACGTCTTCCGCGCACCATCGAGGAATTCGCCCCGGCCCGGGCCGCCGACTTCCAGGTGATCACCGCCGACGCCATGACCGTGCGCCGCGACGACCTCCCGGTGCAGCCCACCGCTCTCGTCGCGAACCTGCCCTACAACGTCGCGGTTCCCGTCTTGCTGCATCTGCTGGCCGAATTCCCCAGTATCGCAACCTCTCTGGTGATGGTGCAGGCCGAGGTGGCGGACCGTCTGGCCGCCGGACCAGGGTCCCGCACCTACGGTGTGCCGAGCGTCAAGGCCCGCTACTTCGGGACGGTGCGTCGCGCCGGCGCCGTGGGCCGCAATGTCTTCTGGCCCGAACCCAAGATCGAGTCGGGGCTGGTGCGTGTCGATCGCACCGACGATCAGCCCGACGACCCGGAACGCCGCGCCCTGGTCTTCGCTGCCATCGACGCGGCATTCGCCCAGCGTCGCAAGACGATGCGGTCCGCGTTGGCGAGCTGGGCGGGCAGCCCGGTGGAGGCCGAACGCCGCCTGCGCGCCGCGGGGATCGACCCCGGTATCCGCGGCGAGCGACTCGATGTCGACGACTTCGTCCGGCTCGCCACCACCGACTGACCGGGGCGCCTCCGGAAATCCGCGTGACGGGCATCGTGCGCCCCACTAGCCTCCCGGGCATGGAACTGCTGAGCACACGACTGGTGCTGAGGCGTCCGGCGGAATCGGATGTCGACGCCATCTGCGCAGCCTGCCAGGATGCGGACATCCAGCGGTACACGCTGGTCCCGGTACCGTACACCCGTTCGGACGCAGAGTATTTCGTGAACGTGACGGCCGGTGCACCGGAGTCGTCGACGTGGGTGATTCGGCTCGGCGACGGTGACGAGTTCGTCGGAGTCGCGGGTCTGCGGTGTGATGGTGCGGGCGGCGCGTCGATCGGGTACTGGTGCGCCCCGGATCAGCGCGGTCACGGCTACCTTGCAGAGGCGGTCGGGCTCGTCGTCGACGACGGATTCTCCCGTCTCGGTCTGGAGCGCATCAACTGGAATGCGTTGCTCGGCAATACCGCGTCGGCACGGCTCGCCTCGGCGTGTGGGTTCCGGTACACGGGCAGCTCACACGAGCAGCTCGGCGGTGGTCACCGGCGGCGGGAACTCACCGAACAGGTGCATACGGCAGTACTTCGCCGCGACGATCCGATCGCCCGGCGCCGGTGGCCCGCGCACGTCCTGGGTGCGCGGTGACCGTCGCGCGGTGACCGTTACGACCGCTATCCTGGTTAGCTGTGTCTCGAGCCTCGCTGTCGGTGGTGTCCGATGCGGTCACCGTCCGGGTTCCCGCCAAGGTCAACCTGCACCTCGGCGTGGGACCGCTCCGTGCCGACGGCTATCACGATCTCGTGACGGTCTTCCAGGCGTTGTCGCTGTGCGACGACGTCCGGGTCAGTCGTTCGACGGATTTACGGGTCGGTACCACGGGTGAGGGTGCCGCCCAGGTGCCCGCCGACTCGAGCAATCTCGCGGTGCGCGCGGTGACCGAGGTGGCCGAACGCGCCGGGCGTGCACCGAAGGTCGCCATCGACATCACCAAACGCATTCCCGTCGCCGGTGGCATGGCAGGCGGCAGCGCCGACGCCGCGGGGGCGCTTCTGGCCGTCACTCACCTGTGGGGTCTCGATCTCGACCGCGACGAGATGTACGAGATCGCCGCCGGGCTGGGCAGCGACGTCCCGTTCGCGCTGCACGGCGGCACCGCCCTCGGCACCGGCCGGGGGGAGCAGCTGATGCCGATCCTGGCGCGCGGTGAATTCCACTGGGTGCTCGCCCTCGCCAAGGCCGGATTGTCGACGCCGCAGGTTTTCGGTGAGCTGGATCGGTTGCGGGAGAACCGATCCGAGAATGTCGAGGCATCCCGTCCGGATGCCCTGCTGACCGCTCTGGCAGCCGGTGATCCGCATGCGCTGGCGCCGCTGCTGAGCAATGATCTGCAGCCGGCGGCGCTGAGCCTCCAGCCCGAATTGCGGCGCACACTGCGGGCCGGAATCGACGCGGGTGCCCTGAACGGGATCGTGTCGGGCTCGGGTCCGACGTGTGCGTTCCTGTGCGCCGACGAGGTGTCGGCGGTCAACGTCGCTGCCGAATTGTCCGGGGCCGGCGTCACACGCGCCGTGCGGACGGCCACCGGGCCGGTGCCGGGCGCCCGCGTGCTCGACGACGAGTGACGCCGCTCAGCTGCCGAAGACGTTGATCGCGTTGCCGTAGGCGCGCAATTGGGCGATGGATCCGTTGTAGCGGTTCAGATCGACGCGTGTGGACACCCCGGGCAGGCGGCCGGAATCGGTGAACTGCCAGAAGGTCCAGTGATTCCAGCCGCGTGGCATCTGCGGTGACGAGCCGCCCCGGTAGGACGCGATCCACAGCGGATGGTCGCGGAAGGCGCTCGTTCCGCCCATCGCGCTGTTCCAGAAATTCGGATACGTGTAGATGATCGTCTTGCGGCGGGTGATCGCCTCGAGGGTGTTGCAGAACTCGCGCACCCACGCCGCGAGGGCGGCGGGCGACTTGCCGCCGCTGTGCTCGAGGTCGAGCACGGGCGGCAGATCGAGGATGCCGTTCTGGCCGAGCACGATGCCCGCGTAGAAGAGTGCCTGGGCGGACGCCGACCGGGTCGGATCGGCGTAGTGATAGGTACCGCGGATCAGGCCGGCCGCGCGCATCGCCAGGCTGTCGGTGACGAAGTACGGATTGACGTACCACGTCGATTCGGTGGCTTTCACCATCGCCATCTGCTGGCCCGCACCACGCACCGCGAACCAGTTGATCCCCGCACCGCCCGGATGCTGATGGCTCGACACATCGGGGCCCACCTGCGGAGCGGCGACGGCGGCGCCGCCGACAGCTCCGGAGACCCCCATGGTCAGTGCGAGTGCGGCGCTCATCACCGTGCGTCGAAGGATCATTCATCCGACGCTAGGGGATGGGCGCGGTGTTCGCCACGCGTATCGGTGCGGCACCGACCGGGCCCATGCTCGGCGGCTGGGGCCCTCGACGGCCCGGTTGCTAGGGTTCTTCGGTGGCTTCCACCCCATCCGCACTGATCAACGCGGACCGCATCAGCAAGAGTTTCGGCATCAAACCGCTGCTCGAATCGGTCTCACTCGGCGTGCACGAAGGTCAGCGGATCGGTGTGGTCGGCCTCAACGGCGGCGGCAAGACGACGCTCCTGGAGATCCTCGGCGGCATCACCGAACCCGACAGCGGGCGTGTGTCGCGGGCCGGGGACATCCGGGTCGCGACGGTCACCCAGCGCGGCGAGTTGCCCGCGGGCGCCACCGTCGCCGAGGTGGTCGTCGGCGGACCGGAGGTCGCCGTCCACGAGTGGGCGGGTGATGCCCGCATCCGCGGAATCCTGCGGGGCATCGGCATCGACGAACTGCTCGACGCGAACGTCGACGAACTGTCCGGCGGCCAGCGCCGCCGGGTCGGGCTGGCCGCCGCACTGGTCTCCGACGCCGACCTGTTGATCCTCGACGAGCCGACGAACCATCTCGACATCGAGGGGGTGCAGTGGCTGGCCGACCATCTGGTGTCGCGCCGCAGCGCCCTCATCGTCGTCACCCACGATCGCTGGTTCCTGGACACCGTCGCCACCCGCACCTGGGAGGTCCACTCCGGGCGGGTCGACGAGTACGAGGGCGGCTACAACGACTGGATCTATGCGCGGGCCGAACGCAGCAGGCTCGACGACGCCGCGGAGGAGCGCAGGCGCAACCTGGCCCGCAAGGAGTTGGCGTGGCTTCGGCGCGGCCCGCCCGCCCGGACGTCCAAGCCGCGCTATCGCATCGAGGCAGCCGAGAAACTCATCGCCGACGTCCCGGCACCACGCGACACCGTCACGCTGTCGGCCTTCGCCCGGCGGCGACTCGGACGTGTCGTCATCGAGTTGGAGAATGCTCGTCTGGAGACCCCCGCGAGTCCGGATCGTCCGTCGCGGACACTCGTCGACGACCTGACGTGGCGTCTGGCGCCGGGTGAACGCATCGGCCTGGTCGGTGTGAACGGTTCGGGCAAGACGACGCTGTTGCGCGCGCTCGCCGGTGAGGTGGACGTGGCGCCGGGACGTCGCATCGAGGGCACCACCGTGTCCATCGGGTGGCTGCGTCAGGAACTCGACGACCTCGACCCCGATCAGCGCGTGCTCGATGCCGTCGAATCCGTGGCCGGACGAATCATGCTGGGCGACAAGGAATACTCCGCAAGCCAGCTCGCCGAACGACTCGGCTTCAGCCCGGCCCGCCAGCGCACCCCGGTCGGCGACCTGTCCGGCGGTGAACGTCGTCGCCTCCAGCTCACCCGGGTGCTGATGGCCGAACCCAATGTCCTGTTGCTCGACGAGCCGACGAACGATCTCGACATCGACACCCTGCAGCAGGTCGAGGACCTGCTGGACGGCTGGGCCGGCACGCTCGTGGTGATCAGCCACGACCGCTATCTCATCGAGCGGATCTGCGACAGCACGTGGGCGCTGTTCGGCGACGATACGCTCACCAACCTTCCGGGTGGCATCGAGCAGTATCTGAAGAGACGAAAAGAACTGGCCGAGAACGAGTCCCGACGTCCGATCGCCGCCGTCGGAGCAACGTCCCCGCGCGACGACGAACCCGCACCGGCTCCGGCGATGAGCGCGGCCGAGCATCGCGAGGCGCGCAAGGCGATGAACCGGCTGGAACGGCAGATCTCCCAGCTCGATGCCCGCGAGACCCGACTGCACGCCGAACTGCTCGATGCGGCAACCGATCCCGATCGGCTGGTGGCTCTGAACGCCGAACTCAAAGAGGTCGTCGAGGCGAAAGAGGCCGCCGAACTCGAATGGCTCGAGGTCGCCGTCGACTGACCCCGCACTCTCCTCGGACCGCTACGAAATCGGTTGGGGGAGAGCGGTGGTGAAGCGGATGATCAGCTCGGCGGTGGCGGTGGGCTGGATCAGCGGGAACAGATGGGTGGCGCGGGGGAGGACACGCAGTTCCGCATGCGGAGCGGCCTCGACGAACTGCGTCTCGTGCATCCGGAACTGATCCCAGCCGCCGTTGATGAACTCGACGGGACCGGGGTAGGCGGCGATCTCGCCAAGCGCGTCGAAGTGGGACAGCTCGCGCACCACGTCACGGATCGAATGCAGCGACAACCCGCCGGCCTCCATGTCCTCGGCGACACGCCTGCCGACCGCGAGGCGGGTCAAGCCTTTGCTGATGATCGCGGCCTGGCGGGGCAGCACGCTGGTCGCCGCGCCGAAGGCCTGGAACGGGGCGGCGAGCAGCGGTGTCGGCTGCGTGGTGGCGCACATGACGACCGTCCCGGCCACCGACTCCGGATGCCGGGCCGCGGTGGCCATCGCCACGTAGCCGCCCAGGGACATGCCGGCCAGCACGGCGCGGCCGCCCAGGTCGTCGATGGTGTCGATGATCGCGGCGACCGCAGCGTCCATGGTGAACGTCTCGTCGCCGCGTGTGCCGTGTCCGGGCAGGTCGGGATGGCAGACGGGGCGATCGGTGATCGCGGCGGCGATGCGATGCAGGGCCGCGCCGCTGACCCGTAGTCCGTGGATCAGGACGACGGGCAACGGTGAGGTTTCACTGGGCGCACTCATCGGCAGCCAGTATGCCGTGGCCTGTGCGCGCTGTCGCGGCGAACTCCTCAGCCGGGCGAGACGGTGCGGTCGATCCCGATCCGCTCCAGGAATCCGGCGTCGTGGGACACCACGATCAACGCGCCGCGCCACGACCGGAGAGCGTCCACCAGCACCTCGGTGGTGTCGATGTCGAGGTTGTTGGTCGGTTCGTCGAGGATCAGCAATTTCGGCGTGGGGTCGGCGATCAGTGCGATGGCCATGGCGACGCGGAGGCGTTCGCCGCCGGACAGTTCCGACAGCGTCCGGTCGCCGGCACGGCCACGGAACAGGAACGACGCCAACTGTGCGCGAATCCGCTGCTCGGTGAGGCCGGGGTGCCGAGCGGCCACTTCGCCGACGATCGACCGGGCCGGGTCGTCGAAGGTGATCTGCTGCGGCACAAGGGCATATGGAACCAGCACATGATCGCCGGCGATGATGTCGCGCAGCAGGGTGGTCTTGCCGGAACCGTTGTCGCCGACGAGGGCGATGCGTTCCGGCCCGTCGACGGGGAGTCGCCGGTCGTCGACAACCGTTGTGCGGGTGGCCAGCTCGGCGTCGGGCATGGTGATGTGCGCGGTCCGGTCGGCGCGGATATCGTCCCGGGCGGCGTCGAGCCGGGTCGTCGCCGCCGTGACATCGTCGCGATGGGCGTTGCGCAGCTTGCCCGCCGACACCTGCGCGTCATTGGCCCGGAGCCCGGAGATGATCTTCGGGACCCGCTTCTCACGTTCGGCCCGGGCGGCGGTGCGAGCACGGCGATCGAGTTTGATCTGGGCTTCGACGAACTCGCGTTTCTGTTTGCGCAGATCGTTGGCCGCGGTGGCGGCCGCGGCGGTCGCGGCCTCCTGTTCGGCGTCGACGACCTGCCGGTAGTGCGAATACGGTCCACCGAACAGCCGGACGTCGCCGTGATACAGCTCCAGTGTCGCCTCCACCCGTTCGAGCAACTCGAGATCGTGACTGACGATCAGGACGGTCCCGGCGTGGCGATCAATGAGGTCGAACAGTCGTGTGCGCGAGGAGGAATCGAGATTGTTGGTCGGCTCGTCGAGCAGCAGCACCGACGGCCGGCGCACGAGCTGCGCGACGATACCGAGCAGAGTGGCCTCACCGCCCGACAGGGTGCCGACCCTTCGCTCAAGTTCGGTCGGCAGGCCCAGTGCGGACAACTGCGCCACCGCACGCTCGGACACATCCCAGTCGTCGCCGACCGTCGTGAAATCGGCCTCGTCGACCGAGCCGTGCTCGATCCGGTCGATGGCGTCGCGGATGGCGTCGATGCCGAGTGCGGAGGCGATCGTCGCGTCCGGGTCCTCGTCGGCATGCTGATGGACGAAACCTGCCTCGCCGCGCACCGTGACGCTGCCGCTCCCCGGTGACAGTTCACCGGCGATCAGCCGGAGGAGGGTGCTCTTGCCCGCTCCGTTGGCTCCGACCAGTGAGTACGTCGCCTCCGGGACGGTCAGTGAAAGGTGATCGAACACCGGTGTGCCGTCCGGCCAGCCGAACGAGACATCGGACAGGACGATCGCGGGTGTGGTGCCGGCAGAAGCGGCGAATGACGTATCGGATGACGTATCGGACATGGAGACCTCCGGAGGTGAGCGGATGCACGCCGACCCGGAATCACCGGATGCGGCAGGGCGTGTCGTTCGACCTCAGGAGTTCATGTCGGAGAGATCACCTCATACGTCGCGGGACGGTCCGTCACGAACGGACCGGAGCGGGTGCTGATCCCGCCGTGGCCACGGTAGCGCACGCGGGTTCGGGTGTGTCAACGCATTTGTGTCCGCGACGCTTCCCTACTCGACACATCCCGGCCCGGCTCATGGCGGGGAGCGACGAGATGGCGAGGGACACGGCACCCAGTACCAGTCCGAGCACAATCCACCGATCCGGTGCCTGTCCGAGCAGCCCCCACGACATCAGCGCCGAGATCGAGGGGATCACGATGAACAGCAGCGACGTCGGGGCCGCTCCGGCCGTGTTGACGAGCCGGAGGAAGATGTTCATCGTGATCACCGAGAACAGGATGATCGTCAGTGGGAGCAGCCAGGCTGCCTGCGCCGGATCGGTGACATGCTGCGGGATCAGCAGGCACAGCACGCCGATGGGGATCGTCGCGACCAGGTAGTGGACGGTGCTACCGGCGATCGGGTCGACGTCCCGGCAGAACCGTTGCTGATAGACGCCACCGAGTGCGACCCCGAGTAGGGCGACGACCGCGAAGACGAGTGCCCCGCCCACCGCCCCGGTGTGGCCGAGGACGCGGGGGAGGCAGGCGCTGAGGACCGCGGCGACGCCGACTCCGATGCCCGTCCAGCCGCGAATCCCTATGTGCTCGCCCAGTATCGGGCGAGCGAGCATCGCGGTGGCAACCGGGTTGAGTGCGATGATGAGTGCGGCGATAGCGGCGGGTAATCCCATCGAGAGCGCCATGTACATTGCGCCGAACTGTGCGACCTGGGTGAGCAGTCCGACGACCGCGACGTGGCCGAGTTGCCTGCCCCGCGGGAGCGTGCGGTGGGTGATCGCGGTGAGTGCACCGAGCAGGAGTG
Organism: Gordonia sp. B8661-1; assembly: GCF_059427765.1. Classification (NCBI taxonomy): domain Bacteria; kingdom Bacillati; phylum Actinomycetota; class Actinomycetes; order Mycobacteriales; family Gordoniaceae; genus Gordonia; species Gordonia sp. B8661-1. Next base: position 393,437 of record NZ_JCAHRL010000001.1, on the reverse strand, counting down.
CCGAACCGGCGAAACGTATGAGCAGGAGCAACATGGGGGTGATGGCACCGATGGTCAACGCACCCAACGGATATCCGAGCGACCACAGGAGGATGAACGCCGTCGACAGACCGAGGGGTAATCGCATGCGTCCAGCCTGGTTCCGGAGACCACCATCGGTCCAACAATGATCAGTAATCGTGATTGATTAGCATTCGAGATTGGTTTACGGTCGACGGGTGGCCACCACCGTTCTCGACATCACCCCGCTGCGCAGCCTGGTGGCGGTGGCGTCCTGTGGCGGCTTCCATCGGGCCGCCGCCGCTCTGCACCTCACGCAGTCCGCGGTCAGCCAGCACATCCGCAGACTCGAGTCGGTGACCGGTCTGACGCTGGTGGAGCGGGACGGCCGGATCACCCGCTTCACCGCCGACGGGGAGGCGTTACTGGCGGAGGCCCGGGCCATCCTGGGTGCCCACGACGACGCGGTTCGCCGCTTGAACATCCGCGCCGACACCCCCAGCCTGACCGTCGCGACCACCGAGTACGGCGCCGACTGGGCACTGCCGTTCCTGTCGCAGATCCTGCGTGAACTCTGCCCCGATCACCTGGTGAGCTTCCGGCTCGAACGATCGTTCCGGGTGATGGCCGCGATGGATCGGGGTGAGGTCGACGTGGCGATCTATCACGAACCACTGCGCCCCGACACCGATGTCCGCGGACCGGTGGTCGCCATGCGGTGGTATGCGGCTCCGGACACTGCGCTCACCGACCAGAATCCGTTGCCGCTGATCATGTTCGACGAACCGTGTGCCACCCGCAGCGTCGCACTGGAGACACTCAACGGGGCCGGGGTGCCGTTCACCATCGCGGTCGAGTCCGCCATGATGTCGGGCGTCACCACGGCGGCCCGCGCAGGTCTCGGCGTGGTGTTGCTGCCGGTGTTGAACCGGCCTCCGGAGGGGCTGCGTGAGGTGACAGGCCTGCCCGACGCCGGAAACTGCGTGCTGCAGGTGCGCTTCGCGCCGACCGTCCCCGAGGAGGTGCGGGCGGCCACCCGTGCCGAACTGGCCGAGATGACCGCCGCCGTCTGATCGCCCGATGATCTCGATACGGCTCCTCGCTGCGCTCGGTGCCTACTCGATCAGCGTCCTGGGGGCGGTGCGCTCGGTGCCTACTCGATCAGCATCTTGGGGGCGGTGCGCTTGGTGCCTGCTCGATCAGCATCCTGGGGGGCGCTGCGTCTGGTATCACTCGATCAGCATCGGATGCTGGTCGAGTAGCGGCGTGCGAGCGCAGCGAGCCCGGCGCGTATCGAGACCCAGCGCGTATCGAGACCAAGTACGGTGGCCCCATGTCCTTCATTCGCAGTGCGGTGTCCAACGGTGTCGGCGAGATCATCCTGGATCGTCCGAAGGCGCTGAATGCCCTGGATCAGACCATGATCGACGACATGTTCGCGGTCCTGTCCGAGTGGGCCGACGACGACGCGGTCGAGACGGTGCTGGTGACCTCGGCGAGCGACCGGGCGTTCTGTGCGGGCGGTGACATCCGCGCGATCCGGGAGTACGCCATCGCCGACGACTCGGAGGCGATCACCCGCTACTTCTCCTCGGAGTACCGGCTCGACCAGTTGATCGCCGACTATCCCAAGCCGTATGTCGCGATCATCGACGGGGCGGCGATGGGTGGCGGGCTGGGGATCAGCGTGCACGGCGAGATCCGGATCGTCAGCGAGAAGGCGATCATCGCCATGCCGGAGACCGCGATCGGGTTCTTCCCCGACGTCGGTTCCACCTACTTCCTGCCGCGGTTGCCCGAGGGGATCGGCATGTGGCTGGGCCTGACGGGTGCGCGGTTGCGGGGTGCCGATGCGGTGGCGGTCGGCCTGGCAACCCACTTCGTGCCGTCGTCGGAGATCGCCGCGGTGGCCGACCGAATCCGTGGCGGCGAGTCGCTGGCAGAGGTGCTCGGCGATTACCGTGAGGCTCCGGATGCTGCTGTGCCCCTGCGGAAAGCGGCCGAGTACTTCGCCGACTACAGTGTGCCGGCGATCGTCGGTGGCCTGCGTGGCGCGGTGGGCGACGAGTGGGCGGAGGAGATGATCGACCTGTTGGCGAGCGCTTCACCGACCAGTCTGTTCGTGACCGCCGCGATGATCGAGCTGGGCGCGGACTCGTCCCTCGACGAGTGCTTCGATCGGGAACTTCATGCGGCGGAACGGATCACGACGACCCACGACTTCCTCGAAGGTGTCCGTGCGGTGCTGGTGGACAAGGACCGCAATCCGGCCTTCCGGCCGTCGACGATCGAGGATGTCGACCCGGCCGTGGTGACGGCGATCGTCGGCGGCTGACGCCCGGAACCTCAGGGGCGGGCCTCGAACCAGCCCGACAGGCCGACGGTCGACTGCGGCCCGATCCTGGGCACCGCGGGTGCCGGTGTGGACGTACTCGGTTCGTCGAAGGGCACATCATCGCTGGGCGCCAACGGATTCGCGTCCGTGCGGACCGCGGACGGACACGCGAAGGAGCCCGCTGCGCCCGCCGCTGACATGGCGGTGATGGTCAGTGAGCATGATGCCGAGTGGTAGTACGCGCCGCCGGTCGACACCCCGACCTGTGCGGCGATGGGACGGTTCAGCGGACCGGCCTTGGGGCGGTGATCACCGATCGGCGGAAGGACTCCGCCGGTCAGCGCGCCGACGAGGAATTCGAGCTGGGCGCCGTCGGTGCCGTTGCCCTTGAAGGTGAACAGCAGGGAATCGGGCGGCACGTCGGGATGTGGATTGCCCCAGCGTTCGAAACCGTGGCATGCCGTTTCCGAGGCGGCAGGTGTTCCGGCGGCCGGAGTTCCCGTGCGGTTCACCGCGATCCGGATGTGACCGGACCGGAAGGCCAGATCCATGGCGCTGCGGTCGATCCGGCCCTTCGGCGGAACCTCGCGGCACTGGGCGGGATCGAGTTCGGTGATGGCGACCGGGGCCGCACTGCTGGACGAGGATGCGGTCGGAGTCGGTGTGTCCGTGGAGCATCCGGCGAGCGGGAGCACCAGCGCGAGGGCGAGAAGCCCGGCGCGCGACAGGCCGCCGGTGCGAGGTCGGTTCACGTCGGCGTCAATCCGTCGTGGCGACAAGGGGTTCGAGCGTCAGGTCGGGATGTTCCTTCTGCACGTACTGCAGGCGCCACTTGTCGCTGAACAATGCCAGCAGGGCGCCGTCGGAACGGGTGAACACCTCGACGCCGCGCTGTTTGCCGAGTGCCGGGGCACTGGCCTCGTCGGTGCGGCGGGCCAGGGAGTAGCCGAGGGGTTCGACGGTGGTGTCGACCCCGAACTCGGCTTTCATTCGTGCGGTGACGACCTCGAACTGCATCGGTCCGACGGCGGCGAGGACCGGGGATGCGTCGCCGCGCAGGTCGTTGCGCAGCACCTGCACCACACCCTCGCTGTCGAGCTGATCCATGGCCTTGCGGAACTGCTTGTACTTGTCCGCGGTGTTCACCCGCAGCGCCGAGAAGTGTTCGGGCGCAAAGGACGGGATCGGCGGGTACTGAACCTTCGGGTCGATGTAGAGTGTGTCGCCGGGTGCGAGCGCCATCGCGTTCACCAGACCGACGACGTCACCCGGATAGGCGCGGTCGACCGTGGACCGGTCGCGTCCGAAAACGGCCTGCGCGTACTTGGTGGCGAAGGGTTTCCCGGTCTGCGCGTGGGTCACCACCATGCCGCGCTCGAATTCTCCGGACACGATCCGCATGTAGGCGAGACGATCGCGGTGGCTGGAATCCATGCCGGCCTGCACCTTGAAGACCACGGCACTGAACGGCTCGGTCACCTCACGCAGATGATCCTCGACGTCGAGGCGTCCGGCCGGCGCGGGCGCGAGTTCGACGAGTGTCTCGAGCAGTTGCCGCACACCGAAGTTCAGCATCGCCGAGGCGAAGATCATCGGCGAGGTCTGCCCGGCGAGGAACATCTCCTGATCGTGATCCTGCCCCATCTCGGCGAGCAGTTCGCTCTCCTCGACCGCCGCCGTCCAGGCGTCGCCCTCGCGGCCGGCCGCGTCGTCGGCGCTCAGCAGTTCCTCGGGCGCCACGGTCGCGCCACCCGCGGTCCGGGTGAAGTGGATGTACTCGCCGGTGCGGCGATCGAGCAGACCGCGGAAGTCGCCCGCGATGCCGACCGGGAAGTACAGGGGAGTGGGGATGAGGCCGATCCGGTCACCGATCTCGTCGATCAGCTCCAGCGGCGTCTGTCCCGGCCGGTCCCACTTGTTGATGACGGTGATCACCGGGATGCCCCGGTGGCGGCACACCTGGAACAGCTTGAGCGTCTGCGGCTCGAGGCCCTTCGCGGCGTCGATGAGCATCACGGCGGCGTCGACCGCGGTCAGGACGCGGTAGGTGTCCTCGGAGAAGTCGGCGTGGCCGGGTGTGTCAACGAGATTGATGACGTTCGGAATGTCGGGGTTGCCACCCTGAGCCGTGTAGTTGAACTGGAGGGCCGTCGAACTGACGGAGATGCCGCGGGCCTTCTCCATTTCCATCCAGTCCGACACGGTGGACCGGCGCCCCGCCTTGCCGTGAATGGCGCCCGCTTCGCTGATCATCCGCGCGTGGAGGGCGAGGGCCTCCGTCATCGTGGATTTGCCAGCGTCCGGATGGGAGATGATCGCGAACGTACGTCGCCGGTTCACCTCGCGGGCTATCGACGGGGACCCACCGGATGCGGTCGCCGTGACGGACGCTCCTGAACTCACCCGTTGAGGCTACCGGGCGCCGCCGTGGCGGAGCAAAAGGCGCGTTGACGAGATTGAGGTCGTTCTCGTAGTGCGCGAGCAGGCGCGGGTGGATGACCTTGCGGTAGAGCGGCGGGACCGCTGCGAGCAGCGTCATCGTCGCGTAGCCCGCGGGCAGCTGCGGCGCATCGAGACGAGACTGCAGGGCCTGATACCGGCGGAGCGGATTGGCGTGATGATCGCTGTGCCGCTGCAGTTGGTAGAGGAACAGGTTGCTCCACACGTGGTCGCTGTTCCAGCTGTGCTTCGGTTCGACCTTCACGTAGGTGCCGTTGGCCCGCCGTTCGCGCAGCAGACCGTAGTGCTCGATGTAGTTGGCGGTCTCCAGCATCATGATCGCGGCGACGGCCTGGACCACCAGCCACGGCGCGATGCTCCATCCGAAGATCGCGATCAGCGTGGCCCAGAGAACAACAGTCAGCAGCCAGGCGTTCAGGATGTCGTTGCGCAGTGTGTAGGGCGACTTACCCCGGCGCCGGAGCCGGTTGCGTTCGTGGCGCCACCCCGACAGGAGGCTGCCGTAGACGGAGCGGGGGATGAAGGCCCACAGTGACTCGCCGTACCGTGCGCTCGCCGGATCCTCGGGGGTCGCCACACGAATGTGGTGTCCGTGTACGTGCTCGACGTAGAAGTGTCCGTAAAATGATTGGGCCAGAGCGGCTTTCGCGAGCCAGCGCTCATGTTTGCTGCGCTTGTGCCCGAGCTCGTGGGCGGCGTTGATGCCGACGCCGCCCACCACGCCGACCGTCATGGCGAACGCGAATTTCTCCGGAATCCCCATGGGCGCATGGGTCCACACATAACCGGCGGCGAACAGTCCCGCGTACTGCAGCGGCAGATACAGGTAGGTGCACCAGCGGTAATAGCGGTCCTCCTCGAGATCATTGAGGATATCCATCGGCGGCGAGGTGTGGTCGACACCGCGCACCAAATCGACCAGCGGTACGAAGACCGCCATCACGAAAACCCCTGCGGCCCAAAAGACTCCGGGCCCCAGGGTGGTGACGAGAAACCACGCCAAGAAGGGGCTCAACGGCACTATGAGTCCACAGAGCCAGAGGTATTTTCTGCGGTCGCGCCAACCGCGCGCAGCAGCATGCATAACCTGTCCCTCCCCCGAGACAGTCGAAAACGCGAGCGCGTTTCGTCAAAGGTGGCCCCCCGGCCGCGACGATTCGCACTCCTGAACTTTCTTGAGCCCCACTCAAGAACGTAAGAGACACTATCGTGTCATCCGGTCGCTTTCAATCATGGTTGCGCACACACGTTTTCCGCGTCATTCCGATAACCGACGACGCGTCGATGGGAAACGGTGGTGAGCTATTCGAAAGGCACCGGCGGCATCTTGACGACCTGCGACGCATAGCTCAGTCCCGCACCGTATCCCAGCAGCAGGGCGGTGTCGCCGGGCTTGGCGCGACCGGTCGACAGCAGCTCCTCCATGGCGAGCGGAATCGATGCGGCGGACGTGTTTCCGGTGTGCTCAATGTCATTCGCGACGGGCACACCTTCACGAAGATGCAGATTCTTCGCCAGAAGATCGTTGATCCGGGTGTTGGCCTGATGCGGTACGAAAACGTCGAGTTCTTCGGCGCCGATCTTCGCCGCTTCCAACGCCCGTTGTGCGACCTTGCCCATTTCGAATGCGGCCCAGCGGAATACCGCGGTGCCCTCCAGACGCAGATACGGACGCTGAACGCGATCGCCGTCCAGGAAGGTGATCCAGTCGATGTCCTGGCGGATGGCGTCGAACTGCGAGCCGTCGCTGCCCCAGACCACCGGACCGAGTTCCTGCTCCTCGGTCGGGCCGACGACCACGGCGCCCGCGCCGTCGCCGAAGATGAAGGCGTTGGTGCGGTCGGTCTGGTCGAGGGTCACCGACAACTGCTCGGCGCCGATCACCAGTACGTGGGAGGCACTGCCGCCCCGGACCATGTCCGATGCGAGGGCCATGGCGTAGCCGAAGCCGGCGCAGCCGACGGTCACGTCGAAGGCGGGCACGCCGTTGGCGCCGAGTTCGGTGGCGACCGCGGTGGCGCCTGCCGGAGTGAGCAGTAGGTGGGTGTTGGTCGCGAGGATGACCGCGTCGATGTCGGAACCGGAGAGCAGCGCGTTGGCGATGGCCTTGCGTCCGGCGTTGACCGCCATCGACATCACGGTCTCGTCGCGGCGGGCGAACCGGCGCGTCTTGATTCCGGTTCGGGTGTAGATCCATTCGTCGGACGAGTCGATGTGCTCGCAGATCTCGTCGTTGGTGACGACGCGCTCGGGCCGGTAGGCGCCGATGCTCAGCATGCCGATGTTGTTGACACCGGTGGTGTCTGCGATCGTGGCCATGACCAGTCCTCTCGATATGTGACTCGCCATAGACGTTCTCACACGCCGACGGCTACTGGGAAGTAGCTTCCCGATGTCCGGTGCCGCGGTGAGGTTCTCCGCGCCCGGCGGCCGCCTGCTCGATCAGGACGCGATACCGCTCGCGATCGGCGGTCATCTGGTGGCCCGGATCGTCGGCGGGCGGCACCCAGCCGTCGGGCCGCAGCGAGAGGGTGCCCGACCGCAGATCGTCCAGCACCTCCGACAGCCAGCGAAGTTCCGCGCGGGCCTCGGCACCCCACAGCTGCATGCCGCGCACCGCGTGCGGCGGTACGTGCGGGAAGTCGCCGTAGGCGGCGTCCTCGGGGAATTCGGTGACCGCGACGGCGAGCGCGGCCCGGCGTTTCTCGAGAAGTTCGGTCGCGTGTGCCTGGTCGATCAGGGGGAGTAGTCCGAAGGCGGCGTGAAAATCCCGGCGGTCGAAGACGTTCACGGTGGCCACCGCGTCGGTGAGCAGCCGGTCGAATTCGGCGCGACCACTCTCCGTCAGTTCGTACACCGCCACCGTGCGGCTGCTCTCCGCGAGATCGTGCCGTATCGCGAGATCGTCGGCGACGAGGGCGCCGAGCCCGTGATAGATCGAGCCGGGATTGACATTGGCCCACTGGTCGACCTGCCAGGACTGCAGCTCACGGCGGATCTGATAGCCGTTCACCGGCTCGAACAGGGCGACGGCGCCGAGCAGCAACAGGCGGGTGGTACCGGCTCCCATGACCCGAGCGTAGCGGTCGTCCCGGATCGGGTCGATGAGCGTCGCAGGAGAAATCAGGACGCTGATCGTCCGCAATTGGCGAGAAGGTGATCGAGCGATGAGTTGTGCCGGGTTGCCGGATCTGTCCCGTCGCCGGATCTGTCCCGTTGCACCGTCGGAAATTGCTGTTGACGACCGACGGAGACACTGGAACGATCATCAACGGGGAGTATTCAAACTTGAACACGAGTCGGTGTGAGACCGGCCGCGAGACAACTCACCACGCTGCACACGACGAAAGGAAAGAACCGTGATCCACGCACGTGGGCTGGTCCAGACATTCGAGACCGGTCGGGGGAAACAGAAGAAGGAGGTGCGCGCCGTCGACGGCGTGGACCTCGACATCGCCGAAGGTGAGGTCGTCGGCTTTCTCGGGCCGAACGGCGCGGGCAAGACCACCACGCTGCGCATGCTGACGACGCTGCTGCGCCCGACGGCGGGCACCGCGACGGTGAACGGCTACGACGTCGTCCGCGAATCGGTCATGGTGCGGCGCAGCATCGGCTACGTGTCGCAGGCGGGCGGAACCTTCAGTCAGGCGCAGGCCGGCGACGAGGTCGTCGACCACGGCATGCTGTACGGATTGTCGCGGGCGCACGCGGTGGCGCGGGGCAAGGAGTTGTTTACGCAGTTGCAGCTCGACGGGCTGTGGGAGCGCATGCCGAAGAACATGTCCGGTGGCCAGAAGCGGCGCCTCGACATCGCGATGGGGCTCATCCACGATCCGTCGCTGGTCTTCCTCGACGAGCCGACCACGGGCCTCGACCCGCAGGCGCGGGCCAATCTGTGGGAGCACATCCGCAGCCTTCGCGAATCCCAGGGCGCGACAGTCTTTCTCACCACCCACTACCTGGACGAGGCCGACGAACTCTCCGACCGGATCATCATCATCGACAACGGGAAGATCGTCGCGGCCGACACCGCCGACAATCTGAAGGCCCAGGTGTCCGGCGATCTGGTGGCGCTCGAGGTCGCCGACCCGGATCTCGTGGCCACGTCGGCGAGCAGGCTCGGTGCGATCGCCACCGCGGTGGAGACCGACGGCAATCACGTGCGCGGTCGCGTCCAGCGCGCAGGCCGTCAGGTGCCCGGCTTGCTCCGCGATCTCGAGAACTCCGGTGTGACACTGGATTCCATCGAGGTCATCCGTCCCACGCTGGACGATGTGTTCCTGTCTCTGACCGGCCGGTCGCTTCGCGACGCCGAGACCACCACTGCCCCCGATGAGGTGGCCGAACCCGAGGGAGTCCTCCAATGACGTCGTTCCTGCGTGAGAGTTTCATCGTGTTCCGCAGGCAGATTCGGATGAATCTGCGCAACCCGGCATGGGTGCTCATCGGCGTGATGCAGCCCGTGCTCTATCTGCTCCTGTTCGGTCCGCTGCTGAAACCCCTTGTCGCACAATTCCCCGGGGGCGCCGACAACGCCTATGCCTTCCTGGTGCCCGGACTCCTGGTGCAGCTGGGCATCTTCGGGGCGTTCTTCGCGGGCTTCAGCCTGATCGGGGAGTGGCGCGAGGGCGTCATCGAAGCCGAGCGGGTGACCCCGGCGAGCCGTACGGCTCTGCTCACCGGGCGGCTGATGCGCGACGTGCTGCAGTTGTTCGTACAGGCGCTGATTCTCGTGGTGCTCGGACTGCTGATGGGTATGCGCGGCTCGGTGACGGGCATCGTCGTCGGCATCGTGATCACGCTGATCGTCGGCGGGGCCTGTGCGGCCGCGTCGAATGCGCTGGCACTGTCCACCAAGAGCGAGGACGTGATGGCCCCACTCATCAACATGGTGATGATGCCGGTCCTGTTGCTGTCCGGCATCCTGCTGCCGATGACCCTCGGCCCCACCTGGCTGCAGCGGGTCAGCGACTTCATGCCGTTCCGGTGGATCGTCGACGCCGTCCGAGGAAGCTTCGCGGGCGATCTCGCGACCTCGACCCTGGCGTGGGGCCTGCTCGCCTCGATCATCCTCGGCGGGCTCGGACTGTGGTGGGGCACAGCCGTTTTCCGCAAGGAAAACGCCTGACGCTCGCGATCACCTGTTTCATTCCCGCTCACCCGACCGGGTGCGCGGGAACGAAACGGTACAGCGATAGTCGGTTGAGCCCGCCGATCACAGGTCGTCGAAGCTGGTTTCCTTCGGGGTCGGCGGGAGCGTGACGACGGCGCCGGCGTAGCTCAGGCCCGCACCGAAACCCAGGAGCAGAGCGGTCTGGCCGCCCTTGGCCTTGCCGGTGGCGAGCATCTCCTCCATGGCGAGCGGGATCGACGCGGCGGACGTGTTGCCGGTGTTCTCGATGTCGTTGGCCATCGGGATCTCGTCGGCGAGGCCGAGGTTCTTCTTCATCAGTTCATTGATGCGGGCATTGGCCTGATGCGGGACGAAGACCTCGATGTCCTCGATGCCGACGCCGGAGGTCTCCAGCACCGAGCCCAGCGCCTTGGGCAGAGTGATTGCGGCCCAACGGAATACGCGCGGCCCCTCCATGGTCACCACCATGCGGCCGACCGGGTCGGTCTCCGGATCCTTGTGCTGATACTCCTGCGCGCGATCCATGTACTCGGGGATGTCGTAATTCTGGCCGATGGCCGCGGCGTTCTCGCCGTCGCTGCCCCACACGGTGGGGGAGATGCCGTTCTCCTCGCTCGGTCCCACGACGACCGCGCCCGCGCCGTCACCGAAGATGAAGGCGGTGTTGCGGTCGGTCGGCTCCATGACCACCGACATCGTCTCCACGCCGACGACCAGCACGTATTCGGCGGAACCGGACCGGACGGTGTCGGCGGCGATGGCGAGTGCGTACCCGAAACCGCCGCAGCCCGCGGCGACGTCGTAGGCGGGGATGCCGTTGAGGCCGATGTCGTAGGCGACGATGGGGCCGCCGTGCGGGATCTTCGTCTTCCAGCTGTTGGTCGCGAGGATCAGTGCGCCGATCTTCTCCTTGTCGACGCCGGAGTTACGGATGGCGCGTTCGGCGGCCGCGGCCGCCATCGACCGGGCGGTCTCGTCGCCGCTGATCCAGCGACGGTTCCGGATACCGCTGCGTTCGAAGATCCACTCATCGGTGGAATCGAGTACCTCGCACACCTCGTCGTTGCTGACCAGGCGCGTGGGCCGGTAGGCGCCGATGCCCAGCATCGCGACGTTCGGGTGTCCGGTCTTTGCCGCTAGTTGTGCCACCTGCTCGCTCCCAGTGTTCCGCTGAACGTTTTTCGGTCGTTCGATTGTAGGCGCCGACACAGTGTGGATGGTCGGAGCGGCACGTCACCAGGTGTGAACGATGTTCTGCGCCGCGTCGAGGCCCTGGGCGATGAGTTCCTCGGTCGCGTCGGCACCCTGACTGATCAGCAGTTCCACCTCGGCGCGGTCCGACGAGGGGAAGGGTTTCAGCACGAAGTCGGCGGGGTCCTGGCGTCCGGGCGGTCTGCCGATGCCGAGGCGCACCCGCTGATAGTCGCGGGAGCCGATGACCTGGCTGATCGACCGGAGACCGTTGTGGCCGCCCTCGCCGCCGCCCTGTTTGAGGCGGATCTGGCCGAAGTCGATGTCGAGTTCGTCGTGCAGGACGATCAGATCGTCAGGGCCGACGGAGTAGAACTTGGCGAGCGGACCGACCTGCCGGCCGGATTCGTTCATGTAGGTCCGCGGCTTGGCCACGATGACCTGCTGACCGGCGAGGGTGAGCGCAGCCGTGTCGGCGCCCGACTTCTTGTGCACCTTCCACCGCTCGCCGGCCGAGGCGACGAGGCCATCGGCGACCATCGCGCCGATGTTGTGCCTCGTCTTCTCGTATCTCGAACCGGGGTTACCCAGTCCGACAATGAGTTTCATCGAGCTACTACGAGTGGATGATTACTCGGCCTCTTCGGGCTCCGGGGTCTCGCCTGCGGCATCCTCGGCCAGATCCTCTTCGATGGCCTCGTCCTCGGCCTCGAGATCCTCGGCGGTCGGTGCCTCGTTGACGGCGACGATCAGGGTCTCCGGATCGCTGATCAGGGTGACGCCCTCCGGGAGTTTCAGGTCGGAGGCGTGCACCGTGGTGCCTGCCTCGGCCTCCTCGACGCTGACCTCGATCTGCTCCGGGATGGACAGCGCGTCTGCCTCGATCTCGACGGTGCTGGCGTCCTGGACGACCAGGGTGCCGGGGGCGGCCTCGCCCTCGACGACGATGTTGACCTCGACGACGACCTTCTCGCCGCGCTTGATGACGAGGAGGTCGACGTGCTCGATGTAGTTACGGATCGGGTGGACGTCGACCTGCTTGGTCAGCGCGAGCTGGCTGGTGCCGTCGATGTCCAGGTCGATGATCGAGTTGGTGCCGGTGGCGCGAAGGATGGCGGCCAGTTCGAGGGCCGGCAGGGTCAGGTGCTGCGGATCGGTGCCGTGGCCGTACAGCACGGCGGGCACGCCGCCCTCGCGGCGGGTGCGGCGCGCGGCGCCCTTGCCCTTGTCGGTGCGGATGGCGACGGTGAGTTTGGCGGTGTCGTTGGCCATGGTGTTCTCCTCGTTGGGCGGTCCGGTGGGAACCGGATGGTCGGGGCGGTCGCGGTGAACGACGGACAACCCCGAACCCGCTCGTTCTGCGCCGCAGAGGCGCGCACGAGGAGATTCACGGTGGTCGCGCCGATAACGGTGATCGCTCACCCTCGCCGAGACAACGCAGGACAGAGTAGTCGACCGGGGCGCCCGCTGTCACATCGCGGCAGGTCGGACGTCCTCGGTATCGCCCCCGCGCGTCCACAGCGGACACGGCTGAGGGCGCCCGGACGCACCATGCGAGCGGAGGCGCGGAGCGGTGTTCACCGCGGACTGGTGCTGACATACTGGCCACCATGACTTCGCAGACGCCGATCGACATCGTCACCTCCATGCTGGACGCGATGGCCCGCGCGGACCTCGACGCCGCGCTCGACAAGGTGGACGACAACGTCGCCTACACCAATGTGTCGCTGCCGACGGTGCACGGCAAACGCAGGATGGCGAAGATCTTCGGCGGCCTGGACGGCAAGCGGTTCGGCTTCAACTACCGGATGGTGAACGTCTCCGCCGACGGCCCGGTGGTGCTCACCGAACGCATCGACGAACTGCGCATCGGACCGCTGGTACTGCAGTTCTGGGTGTGCGGACGATACGAGGTCGCCGAGGGCCGGATCACCGTGTGGCGCGACTACTTCGACTATTTCGACATGACGAAGTCGCTGCTGCGCGGGATCGCCGCGATCGTGGTGCCCGCGATCCAGCGTCCGCTGCCCGCGCCGTCGACCGTCTGAGGACGATCAGAGGATCTCGTCGAGCTGCTCGATGGGGCGGGTCAGTCGAGTTCCCTTGTCCGTTACCACGAACGGCCGCTCGACGAGGATCGGGTGGGCGACCATCTGGTCGAGGAGTTCGTCGTCGGTCGCCGAGGCCAGGTCGAGTTCCTTGTACAGCGCCTCGCGTTTACGGGCGGCCTGCTGCGGCGTCACTCCCGCGTCGGCGAACATCCGCACGAGCTGATCGCGCGTGTAGCCCTCGTCGACGTACTTCACCACGGTGGGTTCGATGCCCGCCTCGCGGAGACGGTCGAGCGCCTTGCGTGAGGTCGAGCACTTCGGATTGTGATAGATGGTCGCGTCCACGTCGCTCAGATTACCGGCCGCGGCGTGTCGAAGGGCGCAGCCGTGCCTCCGGTTCGGGCAGCGCGATGTTCCGCGCGCCGGCCGCGAGAGCCACCCGGAACGCCTCGATGCCCGGATGGTGCGCACTGCTCGCGCGTGCGGCGGTGTAGAGCAGGCGACTGTGATCGCCCGGCAGGCCGATCAGCCGGACATCACCGATGTGCTCGGCGATGAGAGCCGGGATGATGGCGACGGCGTGCCCGGTGCGTACCAGGTGTGCATGCATGAGCGGGTCGGGTCCGTCGTAGCGCACATGCGGCTCGAAACCGGCTGTGCGGCAGAGAGATCGCACCCACTGGCCGGTTCCGGTCTCGGCCGGATCCAGGGCCCATGGGCGATCGGCCAGATCGGCGAGGGCCGTCGGTGGCCGGGCCCATGGCCCGGATCTCGGCACGGCCAGCAGTAGCGGATCGAGGAGCAGGTCGACGCGGTCCACACCCGGCCGGTGTGGTTCGGGTATGCCGGGGAACTCCTCGCCGAGGATCAGATCATAGGCCGCGGCCGACAGTCCGCTGTAGGCCTCGGCCACCTCGTGCTGGGTGAATTCGACGCTGAGACCGGGGTGCTGCTCGGCCAGCAGATCCAGCACCGTCGGGGCGATGGCGAGCACCACGGTCTGGAATGACGCGACCCGCAGCGTCCCGCGCACCTGCGGTTCGGTGGCCACGAGTTCGATCTCGGCCTGTTCGAGCCGATCGAGGACCGCCTCGGAATGCTCGACCAGAATCAGCGCGCGTTGTGTCAGTCGCACCCGGCGTCCGACATGTTCGAACAGCTGCACGCCGGTCTCGCGTTCGAGCAGGGTGAGTTGCTGGGACACGGCGGATGGGCTGTAGGACAACGCTTCCGCGACCCGCGCCAGAGTGCCCCGGCGATGGAGTTCGACGAGCATCCGCAACCGGGACAGGTTCAGCACGGCCGCTCCCAATAGGTAAGAAAAAGTGATGATCGTACGGCTGAAACATTCACTGGACTGACTGTACGTCGGAATCCACTCTGGATGCATGGGAGGCGAATCGACGAGCGTGGTTCGTGAGGTGCCGGCGCGTGTCCACGAGGGTGGATCGTCGCGTTCGGGTGGTACGGCGGTGGCCGCCTCGATGGTCCTCGGTGCGTGTGTGTCCGTACAGTTCGGCGCCGCGCTCGCGGTGCATCTGTTCCCGGTGGCAGGTCCCTGGGGGACGAGCGCGGTACGCCTGGCGATCGCCGCGATCATCATGGTCGTCGTCATCCGCCCCGCGGTGACCGCGTGGAATCGGAGGCAATGGCGGGCCGTGCTGGCTCTCGGAGTGGTCTTCGGTGGGATGAACGGCATGTTCTACGCGGCGATCGACCGCATCCCGTTGAGTGTCGCGGTGTCCGTCGAGTTCATCGGTCCCCTCGCGTTGGCCGCCGTGCTCTCGCGCAGGCGCGTCGATCTCGTCTGGGTGGCCACCGCGGTCTGCGGTCTCGGCCTGCTCGGTGTCGAAGGTGTGGTCGGCGCGGAAGGTCTTGACCCACTGGGGATTGCGTTCGCCGCGGGAGCCGGTGCCTGCTGGGCGGGCTACATACTGGCGACCGAACGCGTGGGCCGGATGGTGCCCGGCGCGGGTGGTCTGTCCGTCGCGCTGATCGTCGGTGCGGTGGTGCTGCTGCCGATGGGCGCTTCCGGTGCGGCGGCGGTGCTCACCGACGGCCGGGCGCTGGCGCTCGGGCTGGGCACCGCGGTCCTCGCCTCGCTGATCCCGTACTCCCTGGAACTCGGGGCGCTGCGTCGCCTGCCGCGCAACGTCTTCGGGATTCTGCTGAGTCTCGAACCGGCGCTGGCCGGCCTCGCCGGGTGGCTGGTGCTGCACCAGTCGGTGGGGCCGCTGCGGATGGCCGCGATCTGTCTGGTGATCGTCGCGAGTGTCGGAACCACGGTGACCGAGAGCGCCCATCGTCGCCGAATGTCACGGCCGGACGAACAACGAAAGCGCGAACAGGTTGTCGGCCAAGCGGAGTAACCCGTCGGCCGGGTGGCCGGGTGGCGTAGCCGCCGAACCGACTGAAAACGTCCACCTCAGCGTGCTCCGAGGGCATATTGCCCTCGAACACCTCTGAGGTGGACGTTTTCAGCAGGAAAGCAGGAAGAGTCAGGCCACGCCGTTGAAGAGGCTTGTGACCGAACCGTTCTCGAAGACCTCGCGGATGGTCTGGGCCAGCAGCGGGGCGATCGACAGCACGGTCAGGTTCTCGAAACGCTTCTCCGGCGGGATCGGCAGCGTGTCGGTCGCGATGACCTCCTTGGCCCCGCAGTTCGCGAGGCGCTCGGCGGCCGGATCGGAGAACACGCCGTGCGTGGTGGCGATGATGACGTCGCCCGCACCGGCATCCTTGAGGACCTTCACGGCGCCCGCGATGGTGCCGCCGGTGTCGATCATGTCGTCGATCAGCACGCAGGTGCGGCCTTCGACGTCACCGACGACCCGATTCGACTTGACCTGATTGGGCACCAGCGGATCGCGGGTCTTGTGAATGAAGGCCAGGGGAGCGCCGTCGAGCGAATCGGCCCACTTCTCGGCGACGCGCACACGGCCCGAGTCGGGGGAGACGACGGTGATGTTGTCGGTGCCGTAGTTGTCACGGACGTAGTCGGCCAGCTGTCCCTGGGCGTGCATGTGGTCGACCGGGCCGTCGAAGAAGCCCTGGATCTGATCGGTGTGCAGGTCGACGGTGATGATGCGGTCGGCGCCCGCGGTCTTCATCAGGTCGGCGATGAGACGCGCGGAGATGGGCTCGCGGCCGCGGTGCTTCTTGTCCTGGCGGGCGTACGGGTAGAACGGCAGGATCACGCTGATGCGCTTGGCCGAACCACGCTTGAGGGCGTCGATCATGATGAGCGACTCCATGACCCACTGATTCATCGGGAACGGGCAGCTCTGCAGCACGAAGGCGTCCGACCCGCGCACCGACTCCTCGAAGCGGACGAAGATCTCGCCGTTGGCGAAGTCGCGGGCGGTCTGCGGGGTGACCTTGATGCCGAGTTCGTCGGCGACGGCCTGCGCGAGTTCGGGGTGTGCGCGCCCCGAGAACAGCATGAGGTTTTTCTGGTTGTCCGTGGTCCAGGTCATGGAGAACTCTTCTACTCGTGGGGCTGGGTACAGCGTGTATTCAGTTGGGGCGATCGGAGTCGATCGTCGGTGGAGACGGACGGTCCGGGTCGGCGGCTTCGGCGGCACGGGCCGCAGCCGTGTCGGGACGCTTGCGCACCACCCAGTTCTCGATGATGCGTTGGTCGCCTGCCGACACCGCGAGCGCTCCGGGCGGGACATCTTCCCGCAAAACCGTACCCGCTCCGCTGTAGGCGCCGTCGCCGACCTGCACCGGTGCGACGAACATGTTGTCCGAGCCGGTCCGGCAGTGCGACCCGACGACGGTGCGGCTCTTGGTCACGCCGTCGTAGTTCACGAAGACGCTGGACGCCCCGATGTTGGTCTCGTCGCCGATCGTCGCATCTCCCACGTAGGTGAGGTGGGGGACCTTGGTGCCGGAACCGATGGTCGAGTTCTTCGTCTCCACGAAGGTCCCGATCTTGCCGCGCGGGCCCAGTTCGGTGCCGGGCCGCAGATACGCGAACGGGCCGACGCTGGCGTCGGCATTGATCACCGACGAACTGCCGTGGGTCCGGATGACCTGAGCGCCCGCTCCGACGATCACGTCGGTGAGCGTGGTGTCCGGCCCGATCACCGCATCGGTGCCGATGTGGGTGCGTCCGTGCAACTGGGTGCCGGGTTCGATGAGGCTGTCCGGTTCGAGTGTCACGTCGACATCGATCCAGGTGGTCGCCGGATCGACGACGGTGACCCCGGCCAGCTGATGACGCCGGATGATGCGCCGGTTGAGTTCGGCGCCGAGTTCGGCGAGTTGTGCGCGGTCGTTGCAGCCGGCCACCAGGTACGGGTCGTCGACGGTATGGGCGTGCACCGACTTCCCCGCGTCACGGGCGATGGCCACCACATCGGTGAGGTAGAACTCGCCCTGCGCGTTGTGCGTGGTCAACCGGGCCAGCGCGTCGCGGAGGGTGGCCACGTCGAACGCATAGACACCGGCGTTCACCTCAGTGATCGCCTTCTGCTCGTAGGTCGCGTCCTTGTCCTCGACGATCGCGCGCACACCGAGGCCGTCGGCGGTGCGGAGGATGCGCCCGTAGCCGGTGGGGTTCGGTGCCACGAAGGTCGTCAGCGTGACCGCCGCCCCGCCGTTGGCGTGATGCGCGGCGACGACGGCCCGCAGGGTGTCGCCGTCGAGCAGCGGGACGTCGCCCGGCGTCACCAGAACGGTGCCCTCGAAGTCCTCCGGGAGGGCGGCCAGACCGGACCGGACGGCGTCGCCGGTGCCGAGCTGTTCCTTCTGCTCGGCGACGTCGATCTGCTGGCCGATATTGTCCGCGATCTCGTCGACGGCGCCGCGGATCCGCTCGCGCTCATGACCGAGGACCGCGATCACGTGATCGGGGACGACCGCGGCCGCACCGCGCAACGCGTGGCACAGCAGGGAGTGTCCACCGATGGTGTGCAGGATCTTGGGGGTCTTCGACTTCATCCGGGTACCCGCACCGGCCGCCAGGACGATCACTGCGATGGCGGATGAGGACGATCCGGCCGAGGCCGGAGAGGACTTCGTCATGGGATTCGATCGTACGCAGTGGGTGCGCGTGGCCACGCGCTCACCCGCCGTGCGCGCGCCGGCCGTTATGACGTGCCTGATAGAAAACAAGGTGAGAGGCACACCACATACCGACATATCGGAGGAAGCACGGAATGAGCAATCAGAAGGTCGCCATCGTCACCGGAGCCGCACGCGGGATCGGCGCCGCCGTCGCGAAGCGTCTCGCCTCCGACGGTCTGGCCGTCGCGGTCCTCGACCTCGACGCCGACGCGTGCGCGCCCACCGTCCAGGCGATCACCGATGCGGGCGGCAAGGCCATCGCCGTGGGCGCCGACGTCTCCGACGAGGCATCGGTGGGCGCCGCGGTCGAGAAGGTCGTCGAGGAGCTCGGTCCGCCGACCGTCGTCATCAACAACGCGGGCATCATCCGCGACAACATGCTGTTCAAGATGACCGTCGACGACTGGGACGCCGTGATGGGCGTGCACCTGCGCGGCGCGTTCAACGTCACCAAGGCCGCCCAGAAGCACATGGTCGACGCAGGCTGGGGACGCATCGTCAACCTGTCGAGCACCTCGGCGCTCGGCAACCGCGGCCAGGCCAACTACTCCGCTGCGAAGGCCGGCATGCAGGGCTTCACCAAGACCCTCGCCATCGAGCTGGGCAAGTTCGGCGTCACCGCCAACGCCATCGCACCGGGATTCATCGAGACCGAGATGACCCACGCGACCGCGGAGCGCATGGGGGTCCCGTTCGAGGACTTCAAGAAGGCCGCCGCCTCGCAGATCCCGGTGAACCGCATCGGCGTGCCCGAGGACATCGCGAACACCGCGTCGTTCTTCGTCGGCGAGGGTGCGGGCTTCGTGTCCGGTCAGGTCATCTACGTCGCCGGCGGACCGAAGGACTGATCGTCGCTCCCGCTCACCCTTTCCGTCCACGCTCACCCCTGTCGGGTGAGCGATAACGGAATCGGTGAGCGGGATCGTCGTTAGGGTTGGGGATATGACAGCAACAGCGGTGGTCACGGGTGCCGGTCGCGGCATCGGTCTGGCGTTCGCCCGCATGCTCGCGGACGGTGGGTATCGCGTGGTCCTCACCGACGTCGACGGCGAGGCCGCCCAGCGTGCCGCCGCCGAGATCGGCCGTGGCGCAGTCGGACTCGAGCAGGATGTCCGGGACATCGCATCGCATCGCCGGATCGCCGAACAGGCGCAGGAACTCGGCCCACTCGAACGCTGGGTGAACAATGCGGGCATCCTGTTCGCCGGTGACGCCTGGACGCACACCGACGATCAGATCGCGTCGATCCTCGACGTGAACGTCCGGGGCGTGATGGGCGGATCCGCCGCAGCCGTCGCAGCGATGGGCACCCGCGGTGGCGCCATCCTCAACATCGCGTCGATCTCAGCCCTCGCACCGATCCCCGGCCTCGCCCTGTACGCCGCCACCAAAGCTGCCGTCCTGTCCTATACGACGTCCCTGCAGGGCGACCTCGACCACGCGAGGCTGCCCATCCGCGTCCGGGCACTATGTCCCGACGTCGTCGGCACCGCGATGGTCACCGACCGCGCCCACGATCCCGGCGCCGCCATGCTGTTCGCCGGCCCCGATCCGCTGTCCGAGGACGACGTCGCGCGGGCCGGGCTCGAGTTGCTGGACAGCAGGCAGATCTTCCGCGTCATCCCGCGCTGGCGTGGCGCGATGGTCCGCGCCGCCGACGCCGCACCCTCCGTCGGACTCCCGATCCTCGGACTCATGCGCAAGATCGGCGACCGCCGTCAGAGCCGCTCCTAGCGGCGACGGGCCGGATCAGACCGGCCACCGGGCTGTGGCACAATCGGGTCCGCAGTATTCCCCCATGGTGTAATCGGCAACACTTCTGATTTTGGTTCAGGCATTCCAGGTTCGAGTCCTGGTGGGGGAGCCATCACCGCGCCGCTCTAACTCGCAGACTGTGAATCGTCATTATCGAGAACATCTGACTGGTTCCTAGCTCATAGTTTGTTGTCCTGGGGAGTCATGAGAGTGGCAGACGGAACTCTCGTTCGACGCCGAGCGTCCAATATGGATCTGGTGTCCATTCGCCGATCCGTTGCGCTTGCCGACTCGACGCCAACCAGTCTCCGGATTTGCCGCCGACCGCGCGAACAACCTCGGCCGGTTGTCTTGCCTGTGGAGAGAACGACACTGACACTTCCGCGGTCTCGGTCACCCTTTGCTGGCGCTCGACCGGTTCGCCCAGGTTGTAAGCGTCGACTGACTCCTGCGCGTTGTCCTTGCGATTGTCGACCATGACCGCCGAGAATGCCCGGTTTGTCACAGTCACCTCGGTGAAATCGACCGTGAAATAACCAGGGCCCTCCTGTGCGCGCTCGGGGTCGTGGATTGCGCGGTCCAAACCGACGTAGAGTTTGGCGCCGTTGGGGAGGTTCGTCTGTCCGTTAACCACGACATGTCTGCCCACACGCAGCGCAATGGAGAGCGTGAATGGCTCGCTAGGCCTAGGGTTTGCCGTGGTTGAAACCTGCATGGTCGGAGATGGCGACGACCGGTTCGGAGGCGAGAGCGATGGCCCTGAGTTTGTTGTTGCTTCCCTCCCCGAGCATGCGGTTGCCAGAGCGATCGCAGTTGCGCACAATGCGGTAGCCACTCTCTTGGATCGCATCCAATTACTTTACCTTGGTGCCGCTATTTCGTGCGATGACCACGGGCAGCCGCCGAACGGCTTGACATCGGTGCCAATGCGCCCTACATCGGTGTGTTACTTGCAAAGTGAACGCGTGAGGGGGCGGAGCTGGTACTCCAGCTGCGTTAATCCTTTCGGCGGCAACGGATTGGCGCATTCCGGCAATTCCTTGACCGACCTTCGGTGACCTGTGATGCTGGCGAAGGGCTGCGCAATCCGACCGTCCGGTTGCCGGGGCATGTCGGATGGCATGAAATGTCGTGATGCTCAACCTCTTTGCGTTTGATGTCGTCGGTGATGACGCAGGGTGAGGAGCAGCCTGATGAGCGAAGTGTCGGCCAATATGCCATTTACGGGTGTGGATGAGGCGATCTCGACGATGGGGCGGCTCCGCGACGAGGAGTCGTTGCCGAAGGTGCGCCTGCCCAGTGGCGACACCGCGTGGTTCGTCGGAGGATACGAGGAGACGCGAGCCATGTTGGCGGACCGTCGATTCGGGCGTGATCTGTCGGACCCGTCGTGCCCGCGGATGACGAAGGACGGGGATTTCGCCGACAACCCCGGATCGATGGTGTCGCTCGACGGCACCGACCATCTGCGTCGCCGAAAGCCGGTGCAGCAGCACCTGACTCCCAAACGCGTCGAGGGCTACCGGGCCACGATCGAGGGCATCGCCACCGAACTGGTCGACGACATCGTCGCGTCCGGTGATCGCGTCTTCGAGTTCGGCGACCGGTTCTCCTATCCGTTCGCATCCAGGTTCATGTCCCGCTTCCTGGGCATTCCCGACGAGTACCGGGATCTGTTCCGTTCGAAGGGGATGCCGCTGGCGCATGCCGATCAGCACACCGAACAGCAGATCGCCGAGTCGTTCGTGGAGATCAATGCGATCGCCGAGGAGATCATCGCCGGCAAGGATCCGGAGTCGGACGCCGACATGCTGTCGGTATTGCTCGGTGAACAGGAGAAGGGCAACTTCTCGGCCTGGGAAGTCCAGGTGTCGGTGTACGAGTTGATGTTTGCCGGATTTCTCACCACCGGCTCGGTGCTGATCTCCTGCCTGTATCGCCTCCTGTCACGCGACGACATCGACGAGATCTTCGGTCCCGACCCGGATACGCTCCCGGCCTTCATCGACGAGGTGGTCCGGCTGCATCCGCCGACCGACACGGCTTTCCTGCGCGCCGCCACGGAGGACGTATGTATCCGCGGACAGATGATCCGCCGGAACGAGGGGATCGTCGGCGGCCTGGTCTCGGCGAACCGTGATCCGCGCATCTACACCGAGCCGGACGAGATCCGACTGGGACGGTCCGCGGACAAGGGCGTCCCCAAGCACCTCGGCTATGGGCACGGTGCATATCATTGTGTCGGTGCGTCACTGGCGCGCATGCAGCTGGAGATCGCCCTGCGGACCCTGTACGAGGCGATGCCGGGCCTCGCTCTGGCCGATCCGGACGCCGGGGTGGAATGGGATCACAGCCTCTTCGAACGGAGCATCCGTCGTCTCGACGTGTGCCGGTGATCCGACGCCGACGCGGAAGGTGCGGGAGGAAGCGGATTCCGGTCGCCCGAACATAACGGAACCGTCTCGGAAACGCTCGTCGTGCTAACAAATTCTGTGACGCCCGACACACTTCCCGGAAAACCGTAACATGCCTGGTCAGGTGCACTTTATCGACACTTTCGGAGGCAACGACACGCGGGGAATCGGCCGGTTCCCGTCCCGTCCGTGTTGGCATTTCCGGCGGATGTATATCAATCTGTTACCAGACGCGAAGCGCGGATCGACGTGTTGCTCACGATCTGAGTGACCTTCCGGTCCACCAGGATGCGCAGTCGCGATCGTAGCGAGGCGGCGAGATCGTTCATCTCCGGCCCGCCGCGCGGTGTGGAGCCCGGGCCCGGCGGCCCGCTCTTGTCGCACACGTTCAGCCGGTTCGTGATGCTGACGCTCGGCAGACCCCCTCCGTCACTTGCCGACGCGCCGCGATCTGCCCGTGCCGTCTCACGTGTGAGGAATTGAAGTCATGTCTGCTGTCTCGAAGTCGAGTCGTGTCCGAAATAAGTCCCGACTCCGCAAGCACGGCGCCTCGGTGGCCATCGCCATCGCAGTGGCCGGCGGAGCCGCCGCGTCGGTCGGCGTGAGCGAAACCGCCAACGCAGGTCCCTCGGCGGCCGCTGAGCCCGTCCAGGCACCCGTTCCGGCCCCCGCGCCCTCCATTCTGCCGCTGGCGGCCGCGAACCCGCCCGAGGTCAAGCACGCACTCGGGAACGTCGACATCTACCCGAATAACCTCGACGGCTGGATCCAGGAGTCCCTCGACATCCTCGGCAAGCGCGGTATCCCGGCGTCCTACGAGGGCATCAAGCGCAACATCATGCGCGAGTCGACCGGCAACCCGCGGGCCATCAACAACTACGATTCGAACGCCGCCAAGGGAATTCCCTCGAAGGGTCTGCTGCAGGTGATCGATCCGACGTTCGCCGCCTTCCATGTGCCGGGCACCCCCTTCGACATCTGGGATCCGGTCGCCAACATCACCGCCGCCTGCAATTACGCGGCACACCACTACGGTTCGATGGACAACGTCAACTCCGCGTACTGAGTCATCGGTTCCATCAGGGATTTCGTGTCTCGAGTTGTGAGGCCCCTGCCAATGTAGTTGACTCGTCACATGACTGTCACCCGACTGCGGGGAGTCGTGGCGGTGGTGCTGACGCTGGTCGTCAGTGCCGGTGCCGTCACTGCCTCGGCCACCGCCAAGCCGTCGAATATGCTGAACGGCAAGACTTCTCGGTCCTCCGAAGCATGCGTGATCAAGGCGGGTGACGCCCGGGCGACTGTGGCGACATTGCTCGACGCCTGCTCCGAAGATCAGATTCTGGCGTTCTTCGCCCACGCCACTGCGGGTGCGCCACCTGTCGGTCGCGTGCCGATCGCCCTGCTTCCGGTCTTCGTGGCCCGGGGGCGTTCTCTGCCGTATGGCGCGGCAAAGTTACTGTCCACCAACCAGAATGCCTTTGGCAGGACATTGACCTTCAGGTCGTTGTCCGGCGGCGTCACCTGGGTGCACAAGGACTATCTCTGGGGTCCTGACGCCGGTGGCCGGCTGGAACGGCGAAACTCGATGATCGACGGAAAGCCGGTGTGGGCGGCAGATTTTCGCCGCGACTTCGCCGGAGTGCCGGTCAGTATCCATGAATACCGGCAGCTGACGCCCACCGTGTGGATCGGGCGGGATCTCGGTGGTCTCGATGCCGATCCGGCCAGGCTCACCGGGGGTGCGCTCGCCCTCGGGTGACCTCACTTAGGGGCGTCAGTTCCCGGAGGACAACGACTCGGCCGCATAACGGGCGGCGAGTGCGAACCGATCGCCGATCTCGAATGCCGGATCCTGTTGCCAGTAGCGGATTGTCGAGAGATAGACGGCACCGACCATCTGTGCCAGGAAGTCGGCGGGAAAGTCCGTGCGGACCTCGCCGCGTTCGATTCCGGGTTCGATGATGCGGAGGATCTGCCCCGTGAAGATCCGGCCACGCTCGGCCAGTAGTTCGGGGGAGGACGATATCCGTTCGATCTCGCCGGTGACCGTGCGCAGATAGCCGGGCAGTTCCTCGGCCTCGCGGATGAAGTCGGTGAACAGCGCGACGATCCGGTCGGCCGTGCTCATGTCGCGAGCCAGCAGGTCGTCGACCGCGACGGTGAACGCCTCGATATGCCTGCGGTAGAGCGCGGTCAGCAGGTCGTCCTTGCTGGGGAAGTAGTTGAAGAACGTCGCCCGCGACACCGCGGCGCGCTCGGCGATCTCCTCGACGGTGCTGGTCGTCCCGCGCGTCGCGAGCAGGTACCGTGCCGCGTCGAGAAGACGCTCGCGCGTCTGGCGCTTGTTCAGTTCGCGCCGTCCGAGGGCGGCTTCGGTGCTCATCGCGGGTTCATCCCCCTTGCGTCGTTTCCGCTCCCCGTCCGGTGTCTCACCGTACCGTGACCGCACACTTGTTCATCGCATGTCGCTTTACCTGGTGTTTTGCCGATTTCCTTGTCAATTTCTGAACTCTGGTCTAATTTTAGCCGCAGAGTCCAAACTGTGGTGGGGCTCACAATACTGGCTCGGATCACACGAGGGACACACATGAGCGACACAGCAATGCCGGAGGGCGTGGAAGCCACCATCCGCACCACCGACACCGATCTCGACACCGTCGGAACCGTTCTGGCGGATTGGCTCGGCCACCGTCTGGGGACCGCCGAGACCCCACGAATCCGCAATCTGTCCCGGCCGGAGCATTCCGGGATGTCGAGCATCTCGGTGCTGTTCGACGCCGAGTGGACCGATGCGGACGGCTCGGAGCAGAGCGCCGCGCTGGTCGCACGACTCGCCCCGGAGGCGTCGGCGTTCCCGGTTTTTCCCGGTTATGACCTGCAATTGCAGTTCGATGTCATGCGCGCGGTCGCCGGACACTCGGACGTACCCGTGCCCCACGTGCGCTGGGTGGAGACCTCCCCGGACGTTCTCGGCACGCCGTTCCTGGTGATGGATCGCGTCAATGGTGTGGTGGCCGTGGACAATCCGCCGTACGTCTTCGGCGGCTGGCTCTACGACATGGATGCCGGGAGCCGGCGTGCGGTGCAGGAGGCCGCGGTGCGCGTGATGGTCGGTGTGCACGGCATCGACGCGCCCGCTGAGGCGGTTCCGCAGTGGGCGTCCCTGGCCGGGGGCGACAGCCTCCGCCGGCACGTGGACAACGAGCGCGCCTATTACGAGTGGACTCGTCGCGACGACGGCATGCGAATTCCGGTGCTGGAACGTACTTTCGACTGGCTCGAGGACAACTGGCCCGACGAGCCGTCGCCGGATGTGCTGTGCTGGGGCGACGCACGCGCCGGCAACATCATGTATCAGGGTGTGCAGCCGAGTGCGGTACTGGACTGGGAATCCGCCGTGCTGGCACCGCGTGAGGTGGACCTCGGATGGTTCATCGCTTTTCACCGCATGTTCCAGGACATCGCCGAGACGTTCGAGATGCCGGGACTTCCGGACATGTTCCGGCTCTCCGACGTGGTGGCACAGTACGAGGCCGAATCCGGTGTGGCAGTGCGTGATCTCGAGTTCTATCTGCGTTACGCGGCCCTGCGCCACGGCATCGTCATGTCTCAGATCGAGCGTCGGCGCATCCATTTCGGCGAGGTCGAACCCCACGAGGATCCGGACCACTACGTCATGCACCATCCGATGCTGTCGGCGCTGCTCGACGGCACGTACCACTGGGAGAAGTGATGAAACCCCATCAGCTCGACGAATATCCGGTCCACCAGGCACCGCTGTCCATGGCGCGGACGGCCACCACGGACCGGAACTTCTACGACCGCAACTACTTCAACGCACACGACCGCGACGGCGGCCACTTCCTCGTGACCGGCTTCGGCGTGTATCCGAATCTCGGTGTGGTCGATGCCTTCCTGACCGCACGCAGGGGGGACGAGCAACTGTCGGTGCGGTATTCGGACGCCTACGACCAGCGCTCCATGGACATGTCCGTCGGCGGCTACCGGCTGGAGGTCATCGAACCGCTGCGTAAGGTCCGGCTGATCTGTGAGCACGAGCGACTGTCCGCCGACATCACGTGGGACGGCAGCTACGACGCCATCCTCGAAGAGCTGCACACGAATATGGATGGACCGCGGCCCATCCTGGAGGCCACGCGTTTCGCTCAGGTGGGCACCTGGGAGGGGACGGTCTCGGTCTTCGGGGAGGACATCACCGTCGACCCCGAGGTGTGGCTGGGCAGCCGCGACCGGTCGTGGGGTATCCGGCCGAGCGGGGACGCCGACCCGGCGGGCCGTCGTGCCGACGAACCGCGCGAAGGGCATTGGTGGACCTATGTGCCACTGCGTTTCGACGACTACATGCTGATGATCATCGCGCAGGAGAATCCGGACGGCTATCGCACGCTCAACCATGCGACGCGGGTGTTCACCGACGGCCGCATCGAGCAACTCGGCTGGCCGCGCTTCGAGACCGACTACCGCAGTGGCACCCGGATGCCCACGGCGGTACGGATTTATCTCACCACACCGAGCGGTGAGGAGCTGGTGGTCGAGGTGGAGCCGATGACGCACGTCAACCTCAATCGCGGTTGCGGATACGTCGGCGATCCCGACTGGGGACACGGGGTGTGGAAGGGCCGCAACTGGTCCGAGGCCCGCGACTACGATCTCTCGTCCGCCGACTACCTGCAGATGCTGCCGTACGGCACACTCGACCACGTCGCGCGCGCCACGTGCAACGGCGATGTCGGGTGGGGGATGTTCGAGCACGGTGCACTCGGACGTCACGATCCGTCGGGATTCGTCGGCTGGGTCGACATGGCGCCGTGACGTTCACGGGGGCAGTTGCGATCAGCGTGACGCT
This sequence comes from Gordonia sp. B8661-1, assembly GCF_059427765.1. Taxonomy (NCBI): domain Bacteria; kingdom Bacillati; phylum Actinomycetota; class Actinomycetes; order Mycobacteriales; family Gordoniaceae; genus Gordonia; species Gordonia sp. B8661-1. Next base: position 366,154 of record NZ_JCAHRL010000001.1, on the reverse strand, counting down.
TTAGCTCGTGGGGTCGCCGGTCGGAATGGTCAGATCACGTCGGTTGCAGTGAAACGAGATCGACCATCGAATGGCGACGACAAGGAGTTCGGCGATGACAGTGGCGCAGATCGAGGACGTGACGGATCGGGAGCGGGCGGCACGAGAGGTGTACCGCGACGCCGGGATCACCGTGACCAAGCTGGGTGAGCACATCGGTGCGCGCATCGACGGTGTCCGGCTGTCCGGGGATCTCCCCGACGAGCAGGTCGAGGCGATCCGCCTGGCGCTCGCGGTCAACAAGGTGGTGGCCTTCCGCGAACAGCATCACCTCGACGATGATGCGCAGTACGCGTTCGCCGAGCGGCTCGGTGTGCCGACGGCGCCCCATCCGACCGTCACCTCACGGGGCAGTCAGCTCCTCACCATCGAGGGTGCGGCGAACAGCTGGCATGCCGACGTCACGTTCGTGGATCGCATCCCGAAGGCGTCGATCCTGCGCGCGGTGACCCTTCCCGCTTATGGGGGCGCCACCACCTGGGCGTCCACCGTGGCGGCCTACGAGTCGCTGCCGAAACCATTGCGGGAGCTCGTCGACAACCTGTGGGCGACGCATACGAACCTGTACGACTATGTGCGGCAGACGGAACCGAGCGGCGGGATCGACGCGGTGCGGAAGAAGGAACACTACGAGGAGTTCGTCAGTACGGAGTATCAGACCCTGCACCCGGTGGTGCGAGTCCATCCGGAGACCGGGGAACGCGCGCTCCTGCTCGGGCATTTCGCGAAGGAGTTCCGTGGTCTCCGGAGTTCCGAGTTCGAGCCGCTCTTTCGTCTGGTGCAGGATCGGATCACCAAGCTGGAGAACACCACTCGCTGGAACTGGGCGCTCGGGGATGTGGTCATCTGGGACAACCGCGCGACGCAGCACTACGGGATCGCCGACTTCGGTGACCAGGCGCGTGAGCTGCATCGGATCACGTTGAGCGGCGACGTGCCCGTCGACATCAACGGCCGGTCGAGTCAGGTTCTGCAGGGCGATGCCTCACGGTATTCACCGCTGGAGGAGCCGCGCCGATTGCCGCTGTACGCGGCCTGATCATCCCGGCTTTCGCCGCCCCGGGGAGCCGCCCGAAGGCACCCGGTACGGCACTGAACGCTCGTCAGTCCTTTACGAGCCCTTCGGATTTCAGCCAATCGAACGCGACATCGGACGGATCCTCGCCGTCGATGTCGATGCGGCCGTTGAGATCCTGCATGATGTCGTCGGTGAGCCGGTCGGAAATGGTGGCCATCAGGGAACGGATCTCGGGGTATTGGTTGATGACCGCCTCGCGCACCACCACGGTGCCGCTGTAGGGCAGGAAGTACTTCTTGTCGTCGACGAGGACGGTCAGATCGAGATTCTTGATCCGGCCGTCGGTGGTGTACACCATGCCGAAGTTGCACGGCGCGCTTCGCGCGGTGGACGTATAGACGACACCGGAATCCATCTGTGTCACATTCCGGCCGGGAACACCGTTGGGCTTGTTGTAGGGGATGCCGTACGCCTCGAGCATCGGCAGGAATCCGTCGGAGCGACTGAAGAACTCGTCGTTGATGCAGAAGGTGCGTTCCGCGACGGGCAGGCGCGCGATATCCGACATCGTGCGCACGCCGAGCTTCTTGCCCTGGGCGGAGGCGACCGCGAACGCGTACGTGTTGTTGAAGTTCGCGGGTGGCAGCCAGACGAGGCGGTTCTGCTTCAGCTCGGTGTCGTGGACCCGCTGCCAGAGCTCCTTGGGGTCGGCGATGGTCTCGGTCTGATGCAGATAGTTCACCCATGCGGTGCCGGTGTACTCCCACAGCAGGTCCGCGTCGCCGTTCAGCTGTGCCTGACGTGAGGACGCCGATCCGGGTGCGTTGGTGAGGTCGGTGACGTCGGCGCCGGCCGCCGCGAGGTAGGTCGCCGCGATCTTGCCGAGCAGCACACTCTCGGTGAAGTTCTTGGATGTCACCGTGATTCGGGCACCACTCAGAGGTGTGGCGCCGTCGGGGAGGGACGCGGAGCGGAACGTGCCCGACGAACTGACCAGGCCGCAGCCGGCGAGAAGGACCAGGACGGCGATCAATGCGGGGACGCCGCTGTGGCGCCGGATGGTTGACGTCATGCGAGCCCCCGTGGGGTTGCGGCGAGTTCGACCAGGCGGGCCAGCCAGTCGATGCTCAGGGCGAGCAGTCCGACCAGTACGGCGCCGGACACCAGCAGTTTGGGCAGGAAGAGGGTGACGCCGGTGGTGATCAGCGTGCCGAGGCTGGTGGCACCGATGAACGTACTCAGGGTCGCGGTGCCCACGAGAATGACCAGTGCCATGCGGACACCGTTGAGAATGACCGGCACCGCGAGGGGCAACTCCACCTGGAACAGGGTCCGCGCCGCGGAGTAGCCGATACCGCGGGACGCCTCGATGGTCCGTGGATCCACCTGTCGCAGACCGACGATCGTGTTCTGCAGAATCGGCAGGATCGCGTAGACCACCAAACCGATGACGGCGGTCTTGAATCCGGTGCCGAGCCAGAAGGTGAACAACACCAGCAGGCCGACGGCCGGTGCGGCCTGGCCGATGTTGGCGAAGTTGACGGCGATCGGGTTCAGGCGTTTGAAGGCCGGGCGCGTCAACAGGATTCCCGCCGGGATCGCGATGAACACCACGATCACCGTGGCCACCCCGGTCAGCTTGATGTGCGCAATGATCGTGTTACGCAACGTGTCCCAGTTCAGGGAGGCCTGCTCGGTCTCGGTGAAGGTCGTCGACTGGTACCAGACGATGAATCCGATGAGCAGCGCGGCGATGATCAACGCCTCGAACCACACATCGGTGGGTAGTCGTCGTAGCCGGGTCATGACGGGGTACCGCCGCCGGCACCGGTGTCCGGCTGTGCGCCGCCGATGTCGTCCTCGTCGTCGGCGAGCACGATGACCGGCATCTCACCGGTGTGCGTGCCCTCCTCGTGTTCGCGGTAGCTGTCCTCGGCCTCGTCGGAGCGGGCCTCCGCGAGCTGGTCGCGGATGACTTCCATGACGGCCTTGATGGTCAGCGCACCGATGGCCGCGCCGCGCCCGTCGGTGACGATCACGCCGCCCTGACTGGCCGCCAGCATGGTGTCGAGCGCGTCGTTCAGCGTCGACGAGCGTGCGACCACCGGCAGTCGCCGGTCGATGTAATCCGAGATCTGCGGTTTGGCGGCGATTTCGGCCAGCGACGGCCATGCGCGTGGATGCCCGGCGTTGTCGACGACCACCACCCATGTGCTGCCGTCGGCGGTCGCGCGGGTGAGTACCTCGCCGGTGGGCTCACCCACGTGCGCGATCGTCACCGGATCCAGTTCGACGTCCCGGACGCGCGACAGGGTGAGGCCGGCGAGTGTGGCGCCGGAGCCGATGAACTCCTCGACGAACTCCGACGCCGGATTGGCGAGGATCTCCTCGGGCGTCGCGTACTGCTCGATGTGGCCGCCCTCGGAGAGGATGAGGACCTTGTCGCCGAGTTTGGTCGCTTCCTCGAAGTCGTGGGTGACCACGACGATCGTCTTGGCGAGTTCATGCTGGATCGCGATCAGGCTGTCCTGCAGTTTGAGTCGGGTGATCGGGTCGACCGCACCGAACGGCTCGTCCATCAGGAGGACCGGCGGATCCGCGGCGAGCGCCCGGGCCACGCCGACACGCTGCTGCTGCCCGCCGGACATGTCCTTGGGGAGACGGTTTGCGAACTCCGCCGCGTCGAGACCGACGAGATCGAGGAGGTAGTCGGTGCGTTCGGCGATGCGCTTCTTGTCCCAGCCGAGCACCCGCGGGATCGCTCCGATGTTCTTCGCCACCGTCCAGTGCGGGAAGAGTCCGCCGGACTGGATCACGTAGCCGATGGACTGGCGGAGCTTGTCCGGATTCTCGCGTGTGACATCGCGATCGCCGATGAAGATGTGTCCCTCGGTGGGCTCGATCAGGCGATTGATCATCTTCAGGGTAGTGGTCTTGCCGCAGCCGGAGGGGCCGACGAAGGCCACGATATGTCCGGCCTCGATGTCGAGGTTGAGGCGCTCGACGGCGGGCTTGTCCTGTCCGCGATAGCGTTTCATCACCCCGTCGAGACGGATGGACTCACCCGTGACAACGCGTTCTGGGCTGGTTTCGGTGTTCGTCATGCGAGTCCTTTGGAGATGGTGAGGCGTCCGAGCAGGGCGAGTAGTCCGTCGAAGACCAGCGCCACGATGACGACGAGAATTGTTCCGGTCAAAGCCATTTCGAGCGCGTTGGCACCGCCCAGGCGGGACAGTCCGGTGAAGATCAGTGAGCCGAGGCCCGGTCCGAGGACGTAGGCGACGATGGCGGCCACGCCCACGATCATCTGCGTGGACACCCGGATTCCGGTGAGAATGACCGGCCACGCGATGGGCAACTCCACCGACAGCAGAATCCGCCAGCGCGACAACCCGATTCCGCGTGCCGCCTCTACCACCGACGGCGGTACCGAACGGAGGCCGACGACCGCGTTGCCGATGACGGGCATGGTGGCGAAGAACGCCAGCATGATGAAGGACGGTACGACACCGAGTCCGAACGGCACGATCAGCAGTGCCAGCAGGGCCAGCGACGGAATCGTCAGTGCCACGCGGCTACTCGTCAGAGTCAGCGCGGACGCGAAGGGCAGTCGGTAGACGGCGACGGCGATGACCAGGGCCACCACGGTGCCGACGAGGACCGTCTGAAACGCCAGCGAGGCATGCTGATACGTGAGAAAGGTGAGATTGGCGGCGTGGCCGCTGACGTAGTCCCACAGGTGCACGAGATTCCCCTCGTCGTGGCCCGGCGCGACGACAAGTGAGATCGCGTGCCCCCGCACCGGATCAGTACCAGGCCTGTCGTCACTCTAGACGCAGCACGCCCGGATCGTTGCGATTTACGCGCCGACGGTGGGCATCTGGTGCTCGAAGGCGGTCGCGACCTGCGTGGATAGCGGTGCGTGGCGCGGCGCAAGAGCTGCGATCAGCTCGATTTCAGCGTTGTGTCGAAGCACTTTTCCTCGGTCCGGGTGTGGATTCGCCAGCCGTCGGGGGTCAGAATCCACGTGTCGCGGTACCAGATTCCGATGAGGAAGGTCGTACCGTCGTGCACCTGCATGGGATTCAGGCAGAGCGTCCGTGAACGGGCGGTATCGCCCTCGATGGTGATCTCGTGGTTGCCGACGAGGTGGCAGTAGGTGCTGAATCCCGGAAGCACCTGCGCGAGCCATTCTTTCACCTCCGGCAGGGTGCCGACGATGCCGTCGACGGCGCTGTAGTCGATGACGGCGTCGGGAGTGAATACCTGATCGAGGTCGTCCCACCGGCGTGCGTCGACAGCGGTGGCGTAATCGGTGATCACCTGCTGGATCTCGAGCCGGGCGGAGATCTCCTCGATGGACAGCACGACTTAGGATTACCAGGAAAGTCCGTGCGTCGTTAGGGTATCGGTATGGCAGTCAGCCGTCCCGCAGATTCGTCCGACGAGGTGCAGCGAGCACCCCGTACGCGAATGACGGGCCCGCAGCGTCGACTGCAGCTCATCGAGGTGGCCCGCGGGCTCTTCGCCGAACGCGGTTTCGAGGGGACCTCCATCGAGGAGGTCGCCCAGCGCGCCGGCGTCTCCAAACCCATCGTGTACGAGCACTTCGGTGGCAAGGAGGGCCTCTACGCGGTGGTCGTCGACCGCGAGATGGACACTCTGCTGGAGATGGTCACGTCGTCGCTGACCAAGAATCGTTCGCTCTACCGTATTCAGCAGGTGGCGCTGGCACTGCTCACCTATATGGAGGAGCGCACCGACGGATTCCGCATCCTGGTCCGCGGCGAGAGCAGCAATACGGGCGAGACCGGCACCTTCTCAAGTCTTCTCAACGACGCCATCAGTCAGGTCGAGCACATCCTCGCCAACGATTTCGAGCGCCGCGGCTTCGATCCGGAACTCGCGCCCCTCTACGCGCAGGCACTCGTCGGTATGGTGTCGGTGACCGCGCAGTGGTGGCTCGACGTCCGCGAGCCGTCGAAGGAGGTCGTCGCGGCCCATCTGGTGAACCTGTGCTGGAACGGCCTCACCCGCCTCGATCCGGACCCGAAGCTCGTCGGCCCCGACTACGTCGAGCCGACCGACCGTACGACCGTCGACGACCCGCCGAACCCGTAGGCACGCGCAAACTCGCGCTCACGCTATGAGATGCGGGGTGCGTCAGGCCAGCACGAGGGAACGTTTGGCCAGGCCCATCCAGAAGCCGTCGATGACCTGGTCGGGTTTCTGCTCCACGTCGTCGCTGGCACCCAGTGCGACGAACAGCGGCGAGAAGTGTTCGATCGTCGGATGCGCGTAGGGCATGCCGGGCGCACGGTTGCGGAAGTCGATGAGTGATTCGACGTCGCCCGCGGCGAACCGTTCGTGCGCCCAGGCGTCGAATTCCACCGACCAGCCGGGCGGGGTGGCCTCGGGTCGCGGGTCGGTGAGATAGGGCAGACCGTGTGTGGTGAAGCCGGAGCCGATGATCAGGACACCCTCGTCGCGCAACGGGGCGAGGCGCCTGCCCAGTGACAGGAGCTGTTCGGGGTCGAGGGTGGGCAGCGAGATCTGCAGCACCGGGATGTCGGCCTCGGGGTACATGACGGTGAGCGGCACGTAGGCACCGTGGTCGAGGCGGCGCTGCGGGTCGTGGGCGATGGGTTCGCCGTCGGGCATCATCGCGGCCACCCGCCGGGCCAGGTCGTCGGCGCCGGGGGACCAGTAGGTGGTCCGGTAGAAGCGATCCGGGAATCCCCAGAAGTCATAGGTCAGGGGTGTGGTGGGATCGGTGGAGCCGATGGTCAGCGGCGCCGCCTCCCAGTGCGCGGACACCATCAGGATGGCCGTCGGCCGATCCAGCCGGCCGGCCAGTTTCTCCAGCTGAGCGACCCAGCGCTCGCTGTCCACCAGTGGTGGCGCCCCGTGGCTCAGGAACAGTGCGGGCTGGCGCGTGGGATTCTCGATGCTCGTCACACAGGGCATAACAGGACCGCGGTCCGTTTGATTCCGCGGCGGTGGTGACGGGGCCGGAATCCTGTCGGCGGCGTTCCCTAGAATTGACGGAGTGTCGACTCCTCCCGCCCTGCACGGGCTCGCCCAGGTGACCTGTGCCGACAAGGCGATCACCGATCTCCTCGCGCGCCGCGACGAGCGTCGTCTCGACATCACCGCCCCCGATGCGGCCCGTCCGTTCGTCGCGGCCGCCCTGGCCGAGGTCGGATCGTCGCCGCTGCTCGTGGTCTCCGCCAACGGCCGGGAGGCCGACGACCTGACCGCCGAACTCGGTGAGCTCCTCGACGATCCGCGTGGTGTCGCGCAGTTCCCGTCCTGGGAGACCCTGCCGCACGAGCGGCTCTCGCCCAGCGCGGACACCGTCGGTCAGCGCCTCGCGGTCCTGCATCGCCTGACCCATCCCGCCGACGATCCGGTGCCGCTGCGCGCCGTCGTCACCACCGTGCGGTCACTGGTGCAGCCGATGGCGCCGGGCCTCGGATCCGTTCGCACCATCACTCTCCGCGAAGGCCTGGAGACCGACTTCGAACAACTCCTCACCGACCTCGTGGAGATGGCCTACGAGCGTGTCGACATGGTCGGGCGGCGCGGCGAGTTCGCCGTGCGCGGCGGCATCCTCGACGTCTTCCCGACCACTGCGGATTTCCCGGTGCGCGTGGAGTTCTGGGGCGACGAGATCACCGAGATGCGCGCCTTCTCGGTGGCCGACCAGCGCAGCCAGCCGGAGATCGACGCGTCGGTCGTGCGTATCCATCCGGGGCGGGAGCTCCTGCTGACGGCGGCGGTGCGGGACCGTGCGGCCGATCTCGCGGCCCAGCACGCCGACGACCCGTCACTGGGGGACATGCTCGCCAAGCTGGCCGAGGGCATCCCCGTGGAGGGTATGGAAGCGCTGATCCCACTGCTGGTCGACGGACCGATGCAGATGCTCACCGAGGTGGTGCCCGACGGCACCGGCATCCTCCTGCTCGATCCGGAGAAGATCCGTACGCGCGCAGGTGATCTCGCGCAAACCGGTGCCGAATTCCTGGAGGCCTCGTGGACCGCCGCCGCGATGGGCGGCGACGCCCCGGTGGACGGCCGCACCTCATCCGGCCCCGGCATCGACCTGCAGGCCAGCGCCTACCGGTCGCTCGACGAGGTGGAGCGCACCACGCTCGCCGCGGGACGTCCGTGGTGGACGATGAGTCCGCTGGCCACCGGCGAAGAGGACGAGGTGGGTCTCGCCCTGACGGCGGGGCCCGCCCCGCGTGGGCACGACGACGAGATCGCGGCCACCTTCGCATCATTGCGTGCGCATGTGTCGACGGGCGGCACCGCGGCAATCGTGGTGGCGGGCAAGGGAACCGCCCAACGAGTGGTCGAACGTCTCCGCGAGGCCGAGGTGCCCGCGGAGATCGCCGAACCGGGATCGCGCCCCGATGCGGGCCACGTGTCGGTCTATCACGGGACGCTGCGCCACGGTGTCGTCGCACCCGACGCCGGCCTGGTGATCGTCACCGAGGCCGACCTGACCGGCAACCGCGTCGCGAGCGTGCGCGACGGTCGTCGTCTACCGGCCAAACGGCGTAATCAGGTGGACCCGTTGGCATTGTCCGCGGGCGATCTGGTCGTCCACGATCAGCACGGCATCGGCCGTTTCGTGGAGATGATCGAGCGCACCGTGTCCGGGGCACGTCGCGAATACCTGGTGCTGGAATACGCCTCCACCAAGCGCAACCAGCCCGCCGACCGCCTGTACGTTCCGATGGACGCGCTGGATCAGTTGTCGCGCTATGTCGGTGGCGAACAGCCGTCATTGTCCAAGCTGGGCGGCTCCGACTGGCAGAACACCAAACGCAAGGCGCGCAAGGCCGTTCGCGAGATCGCGGGCGAGCTCGTCCAGTTGTACGCGGCGCGCAACGCGGCTCCCGGCTACGCATTCAGCCCCGACACCCCGTGGCAGCGGGAGATGGAGGACGCCTTCGACTTCACCGAGACGATGGACCAGATGACGGTCATCGGCGAGGTGAAGGCGGATATGGAGAAGGCGGTCCCGATGGACCGGGTGGTCGTCGGTGACGTGGGCTACGGCAAGACCGAGATCGCGGTGCGCGCCGCCTTCAAGGCCGTTCAGGACGGCAAGCAGGTCGCCGTTCTCGTGCCGACAACCATTCTGGCGCAACAGCATCTGCAGACCTTCACCGAACGGATGGAGGGATTCCCGGTCAAGGTGCGCGGGCTCTCCCGGTTCACCGACGCCAAGGAGTCCAAGGAGATCATCGACGCGATGGCCTCGGGCGACGTGGACATCGTGATCGGCACCCACCGGTTGCTGCAGGCCGGCGTCACCTGGAAGGACCTCGGCCTCGTGATCGTCGACGAGGAGCAGCGATTCGGCGTCGAACACAAGGAACACATCAAGGCGCTGCGTACCCACGTCGACGTGCTCACCATGTCGGCGACCCCGATCCCGCGCACCCTGGAGATGTCGATGGCCGGCATCCGCGAGATGTCGACGATCCTGACGCCACCCGAGGAACGTCACCCGGTGCTCACCTATGTGGGCGGCTATTCGTCGAAGCAGGTGGCCGCCGCCATCCGCCGCGAACTGCTGCGTGACGGCCAGGTGTTCTACGTGCACAACCGCGTCTCGACCATCGACAAGACGGCCAAGGAGATCGCCGAGATGGTGCCGGAGGCCAGAGTTGTTGTGGCACATGGACAGATGGGCGAGGAGCAGCTCGAGCGCACGGTCGCCGGATTCTGGAACCGCGAGTACGACGTGCTGGTGTGCACCACGATCATCGAGACCGGCCTCGACATCTCCAACGCGAACACCCTGATTGTCGATCGGGCCGAGAACCTTGGTCTTTCGCAGCTGCATCAGCTTCGGGGCCGCGTGGGCCGTAGCCGTGAACGCGGCTACGCCTACCTCCTGTACAGCCCGGAGAAACCGCTCACCGAGACCGCCTACGACCGTCTGGCGACCATCGCGCAGAACAACGAACTCGGCGCCGGTATGGCCGTGGCGCTGAAGGATCTCGAATTGCGCGGCGCCGGAAACGTTCTGGGGGCCGAACAGTCCGGGCACGTCGCCGGTGTCGGCTTCGACCTCTACGTGCGGCTCGTCGGCGAGGCGGTGGAGGCCTACCGTGCGGCCGCCGACGGTCAGCCCGTCACCAGCAGTGAACCCGCCGAGGTGCGGATCGATCTGCCGGTCGACGCGCACATCCCCGTCGAGTACGTCGACTCCGACCGCCTACGGCTCGAGGCCTACCGCAAGCTCGCCTCGGCCGGTGATGACGAGGCCGTCGACGCGGTGCTCACCGAACTCACCGACCGGTACGGCGAACCGCCCGAGGAAACCCGTCGCCTGGCGGCCATCGCACGGCTGCGGCTGCGTTCTCGGGAGCGGGAGGTCGCCGAGATCGGTATCGCGGGAACCGGAGTCAAGATCGCGCCGATGAATCTGCTGGACAGCGAGCAGGTCCGGCTCAAGCGCCTCTATCCGGCGGCGGGTTACCGCGCCACGACCTCGGTGGTCACGCTGCCGATCCCGCGGACCGGCGGCGTCGGCTCCGAACGTCTCCGCGACGACGAACTCATCGACTACCTGACGACCTTCCTCAAGCAGATCAAACCGATCGAGAAGTGACGCTCCGGGTCTCGATACGACCACTCGCTGCGCTCGCGGTCTACTCGACCAGCGGTTGGTATCCGCTGATCTAGTGGCGCCGGTTTCTGCTGATCGAGTAGCGCCGACCCTCCCGTTGATCGAGTAGCGCCGAGGCGCCGACCCTCCCGTTGATCGAGTAGCGCCGAGGCGCCAGCCGAGGTGCGTATCGAGATCCCCGGCCTCTCAGTCGTTGCCGTAGCGGGACTTCGCGTTCGACCGCCAGTCGGAGAACTTGCGGTTGACGTTCTCCGCGACGTCGAAGGCCGCCTGTCCGACTCCGTCGACGACACCGCCGAATCCCTCGCGAATCGTCGTGATCAGCGGATCCTCGGACTCGTCGAAGTTGTCGCGGTAGGTCTTTCGCGCGGCATCCACATCGTCGGCGAAGCGTGCCGAATCGTCGTCCTGCCGACGGGGATACGCGCCGGAGATGATCTGTCCGTACTCGCCGCGATCCACCCACCGATTCAGCTCGGCGGCGCGCAGAACCGAGAACGGATGCGACTGCATCTCCAGGTTCAGCAATTTGAGGACGCCGTCCCGGAGGTCGCCGGTGCGCTCGTACTCCTTGGCCTGGGCGAGGAAGGCCTGGGTGTCCATCTGATCCAGGTGTTTGCCACCGGCGAGCTTCAGTTCGACGCGAAGTGCGGTGTCGAGATCCTGCGCACACAGCAAACCCGCACGGTCGCCGGATAATTCGGCCTTACGCTGCCACTCCATGAGCGCCGCGACGACTGCACGTAGCGCCCAGCCGCCGAGCGGGATGAACCCGATGGATGCGGCCAGGCGGGTCAGATGCATGAGCATCGTGCGGTAGACCGCATGCCCGGACATCGCGTGGCCGAGTTCGTGACCGATGACGAATCGGAGCTCGTCGTGGTCCATCAGTTCGTAGAGGCCGGAGGTCAGCACGATGAAAGGTCGGTCCATCCCGATGCAGATGGCGCTGGCCTCCGGGGACTGCGTGATGAACAGTTCCGGCTTCACCGGTGCGTCCAGTGTCTCGACGCACTGGTCGAGCAAGGTGTCGAGATCGGCGAACTGCCTGCTTCCCACGCGAGCCGAACCGGCCAGGTACAGCAGACGATGCTGACGTTCGCGGAGCAGGCCGGACAGTGTCTTGAGGATCTGGTCGAAGCCCTTCAGCTTGCGCAGCGCGGTGAGAGCGGTGCGGTCGGCGGGGTGCTCCCAGGCGCGAGTGGAGATGCCGGGGAAAGTCGCACGAACCGGAACGGGTGCGGTGTTCGCTGCAGGATCCATGCCGATAGCGAACCATGGTCGCGTCACGAGGGATATCGGTCGTCTGATCGACCGACGTGGCGTAACCGTCACCGATCCGGCGAGTTACGGCCGGGATCCGGGCGTTCGGCGTCATATCGGTGACGGTTACGCCACGTTCCCTCCCCGGAGTTCGCCGCTCCAGGCGTTAGGTTGGAGAACGACGGTGGTGAGGGAAAGGCGGCGACGATGACGGTGGTGCTCCTCGATCCGCGACGGCCGGAGCTGATCCCGGTGCGCGCTCTGTCGATGCTGACGGGGCCGGTGACGGTGACCGAAGACGTGCCGGCAGCCGTGCTGTGGCAACTGAGCGCGACCGCTGCCGGTGCCGGGGACGATCCGTCGGTGCCCCTCGTCAGCACGGACGCCGAACATCCGTTGGTACTGAGGCGGATCGCCGCCGGGGACGAGGTGATCGGTGCGCCGGAGGCGCCCGGCGCGGCTCTCGTCGAGGCGGTGTCGTTGATGGATACGTTGCGGCGGAACGGGCCGTGGGAGAGCCGCCAGACGCACCAGTCGCTGCGCCGCTATCTGGTCGAAGAGGTCTACGAGGTCCTCGACGCCATCGACTCCGGTGACGCCGACGACCTGCGCGAGGAACTCGGGGATCTGCTGCTGCAGGTGCTCTTTCACGCGCGCATCGCCGCCGACGATCCGTCTCATCCCTTCGACATCGACGACGTGGCACGCAGTTTCGTCACCAAGGTGTCCCACCGCACTCCCGGGGTGCTCTCCGGTGCGCACGCCGATCTGGAGACCCAGATCCGGGAGTGGGAGGAACGCAAGGCGGCGGAGAAGGCGCGCGGCTCGGTGCTCGACGGTATCGCGGCCACCGCACCGGCACTCGCTCTGGCCCAGAAGGTGCTCGAGCGGTTGGAGGCCGCCGACTTCCCGGTCGACGCCGTCGACGAGGAGATCACCACGGTGGCCGTGGAGACCGGCGGCGACAGCGTGGAAGAGACCACGCGGCAACGTATCCGGGCGCTGATGCGCCGGGTCCGAGACGCCGAACGGCGTGCCGCCGACGACGGGGTGATGCTCGATTCGCGCGACGCGTGGGAGCGCTATCTGGAATGAGTGGCGGGTCTCGATAAATGAGTGTCGGGTCTCGATACGCGGGCTCGCTGCGCTCACACGCTACTCGACCAGCAGTAGCCGCTCGCTGATCGAGTAGGCCCCGAGCGCAGCGAGGCGCCGTATCGAGATCACTCGAAGAGGTGCTGCCCCCACCATTCGCCGTCGCGCACACCCGGCGGGATCGCGAAGACGGCCGAGGCGTTGGGGACCAGGTATTCGGTCATGGCGTCGCGGCGCGACAGTTCCTGCTGCATCGGGACGAACTGTTTCCCGGAGTCGCGGTTGAACGCGATGAAGAACAGTCCGGCGTCGAGGTGGCCGAATCCGTCGGAGCCGTCGGTGAAGTTGTAGCCACGGCGCAGGATGCGGACGCCACCGAGGTTGTCCGGATGTGCCAGCCGCACATGAGAATTGCGCGGGATCACCGGTGCGCCGTAGGACGTGATCCGGAAGTCGGGTTCGTCGAATTCCTTCTGCTGGCCGAGGGGTGCGCCGGAACCCTTGTGCCGGCCGACGACCAGTTCCTGTTCGGACAGGTTCGCGCGATCCCAGGGTTCGATGTCCATACGGATGCGGCGTGCGACGAGGTAGGTGCCGCCCGTCATCCACTGCGCCTTCTCGGGGTTGTCGTCCTTGCCGACCCACACCCAGCGGTCCAGGAGGTCGGTGTCCTCGGCGTGCAGGTTCGCCGTACCGTCCTTGAACCCGAACATGTTTCGCGGGGTGTCCTGCGACTGGGTGGTCGACGAGGTGCGGCCGAAACCGAGTTGCGACCACCGGACAGCGACGACGCCGAGGCCCATCCGGGCGAGGTTGCGGATGGCGTGCACCGCGACCTGCGGATCGTCGGCGCAGGCCTGGATGCAGATGTCGCCGAAGGAGCGGGCGGGTTCGATCTTCTCCGCTGCGAAGGCCGGAAGGTCCACGAGCGCAGCGGGTTTCCGGTCACCGATGCCGAAGCGGTCGGGCCGGTTCGGGTCGGCGGCGGACGGTCCGAACAGCCCGGGGCCGAATCCGATGGTGAGGGTGAGACTCGACGCACTGAGGCCGAGGGCTTCGCCGGTGTCCGACGGCGGGTGGTATTCGCCCTTGTCGACGGCGCCGCCCTCCTCGGTCTCCTCGCCGCGTGTCATGCGTTCGGCGGCGGCGGTCCATCGTTTGAGCATGGCGACGAGTTCGTCGCGGGAGTCGGTGATGACGTCGAAGCTCGCGAAGTGCAGGCGATCCTGCGCTGCGGTGATGATGCCGGCCTGCCGTTCGCCACGGAACGGCACGATGTGTGGATCACCGTCGCCGCTGTCACCCGCGGTGGCGCGGCCGACGGCAATGCCGCCGGCCGCGGCCGCGACCACCCCGGCGCCGGCACCACCGATCAGCGCCCGCCGCGAAAAGCGGTGGCGCGACTCGGTTTCCGTCGGTTCCGGGGTGGGATCGGTCATTCGCCGAGCACCAGCCCGGGCACCTGCGACAGCGTGGCCGACAGTGCGTCGATCTTGTTCGAGAGTTCCTTGCGCTGTTCCGGCGTGACCTTGGTGTAGGTCACGTAGCCGTCACCCTCACGCAGCTTGTTGATGGCGTCACGGACATCGGCGAACTGCGCGGTGATCTTGTCCATCAACTCGGGGCTCTTCTTCGAGATGATCGGCTCCATCTCGGCGATCAGCGTTTCGGCGCCGTCGACGTTCGCGGCGAAATCGTAGAGGTCGGTGTGGGAGTACCGATCCTCCTCGCCGCCGACCTTGGTGGCCGCGATCTCATCGATCAGCGCCTGCGGGCCCTGCACGAACTGGCGGGTCTCGAAGGTGAAGTCCGGCTTGTTCACTTCGGTCTTCAGCTTGTTGACGTTCGCGAGCAGACCGTCGGCGGCCTTCGCGATGTTGTCCTTGGTGTCATTGGCCTTGGCATGTTCGGCGTCGGCCGGTGCCACCTGGTCGGGCTGATCGCCGACGTCCTGCGGCTGCGGCGGCCACAGGTAGCGCTCGAGACGGTGGAAGCCGGTGAAGTCCTGCTTGCCGTCCTCGGTGTCGTCCCAGCGCATGTCGACGGCCGGGTCGAGATCCGGGAAGGACTCGGCGACGGGCTCGATGCGCTCGTAGAAGGTGCGTACCTGGCCGAACTGGGCGCGGGCGGCGTCGAGGTCACCGGACTTGATGCGGTCGACGAAGACCTGGGTCTGTGCGGCGAGACCGTTGACCTGTCCGCGCACGTATTCGAGGTACCGCTCCTTGGCGGCGTTGACGTCGGCGGGGACCTCGGCCTTGTCCTTCTTCTCGCCGGTGACGGTGATCTCCTGGCGGATGCCGGTGCCGACCATGCCGGGCTTGCAGGCGACGCTGTAGGTGCCCGGTTCGACGATTTCCACGGTCAGATGACCGGTGATGCCGGGGCCGATGTTCTCGACCTCCCCGAGCACGCGGTTGTTGTTGCCGTAGACGTAGAACTCGGTGACCTTGGAGCCGTTGTTGGCGACCGCGAACTTGACGTTGCCGGTCTGTGCCTCGGTGCTCGCGAGATCGCAGGAGTCATTGGTGGAGGTGACGGCGATGGCGTCGGTGCTGCTGTCCTTCTCGGTGCAGCCGGCCAGCACGAGCGGCCCGGCGGTCAGCGAGAACAGAGCGACCGCGGTGGTGATTTTCGGGTTCACCCGGATTTCCTTTCAGGCGCCGGCGTTGGTGGATGCCGGGGTCTCGTCGACCGCATCGGTGGTCGATGCGGGTGCCGCGGGCGTGGGCTGCACGCGATTGCGGAGGAGGAACAGTGTCATCACGACGGCGAGGTAGATGCCCCAGGCGAGCACCTGCAGTACCGACGGATCGGGTCGGAAGTTGAAGATGCCCGCGAGGATCGTGCCGTACCAGGACGACTGGTCGTAGTGCGCGGAGATGTCGAAGGCCGGTTGCTCGAGGAACGGCAGCCAGCCGACGGTCTGCAGGGCGCGGACGCCGTAGGCGAGGATGCCCGCGGCAACGACGATCAGGAAGGCCCCCGTGTAGAGGAAGAACTTGTGGAAGTTCAGCCGGATGGCACCGCGGTACAGCAGGATCGTCGCGATCACCGCCACGATGATGCCGAGCAGCAGGCCGACCAGCGGCCACAGGCCACCGGCGACGCTCTCCGCGTAGCCGACCATCAGCAGCGCCGTCTCGAAACCCTCACGTCCGACCGCCAGGAAGGACAGGCCCATCACCGAGATACCGCCCGTCACCAGTGCGCTGGTCATCCCGGCCTTGAGGTCGGAGGAGATATGCGCCGACGCCTTGGCCATCCACAGAACCATGAAGGTGACGATGACGACCGCCACCAGCGACGCGATGCCCGCGATGAGTTCGGCGGTCAGACTGGTGATGGTCTGCGTGCCGAAGTGGATGATCACGAAGATCGCGATGACCATGGCGACGGCGGCGGCGACACCCGCCCAGATCCACTTCAGTGCGTCGCGACGATCGGACTTCACGACGAAGGCGATCAGGACCATGACGACGATGCCGGTCTCGAGGCCCTCACGGACTCCGATCAGACCGCTGCCGAACATCTGGGCGAACACCGATGGCGCACCGCCTGCGGCGAGGAGCATGTGTTCCCCCTTTCGGGTTTGGTGAGGCTAACAGAAGGACACTAGCGCCGACGGTGCCCGTCATGAAACTCCGGTACCGATTTGTCCGAGTCGTCCGATTATCGTGTCTCGCAGGCGGTGGCGGATCCGCCACGAGGCGATCTGAACAGGGGCTTTGTGCCCGACTTCGGTCGCACGGGTGCGCCCCGCGGTGCACGTCGACGGGGTGGGTAATGGCGCGACGAACAATGATTTGTTCCCCATTCTAATAAATAGCGGGACAATTGACCCATAAATTGGTATCGGCGAATGGATTGCGAATTCTGCTATATCCGGTGAGGGATTCTGAATTTTCGGCCTGTTCCGATGAGGTGGCGCGCTAATGTTCGTTTACCGGATGGTCACTCACCTGAAATGGGGTACCGACATTGGAAACGAAACAACCCACCCGTGCCACCCGGAAGCGCAGAGCGATCCTCGCCGCCGGCGCAATCCTCGGCATCGGTGCACTCATCATTCTCGCCGCCTGGAACGACACCATCTGGGGTGACGGGCTCTTCGGCACCGGCGAGAAATCGTGGAATGTCCAGGGCAGCTTCGACGCCGGCAGCACGTGGGACGAGTTCACCACGCAGAATGAATCCGGCACCATGCGGTTCGATCTGCAGGACATCCACCCGGAGAACATGATGCCCGGCGACTCGGTGCATGCGCTGGTCGGCATCCGGGAAACCGAGGGCTTCCTCGATGCGTCGGTGATCGTGGCTCCGCCGCTGACTGATCCCGGAAACACCCTTGGGGAGGCGCTCATGGTGCGGATCGTGGATCTCGGTACCGCTAACCCGGGCTCCTATGCGGGCACCGGCGGCACCCAAATCGCCAGCTACCCCATCGCTCATGGCGTGCCGTCGGCTGCGGTCTCGGTCGGGAAGGGTGCGGAACACTGGCTCGGCTTCACGGTGACATTGCCGGTGGGGACCAATCCGTCGGGTCTGGCACGCACGGTTCCGGCGTGGTGGGAGTTCCAGGCGAGCAGTGTGGAGCCGTGATGATGAGTGGTGAATTGATCACCGGCGTCCTTGCCGCTCGACTGTCGATTGTCCGGCGACCAGTGTTCGGCATTCCCGGAAAGGTCTTTCCATGACCGAACTAACCAATTCTGATTCACATGCCCCGGCTGCCGAATTGTCACGCGGCCGGACGGCGGGGGAGAAGGTGGCGGATACCGTCCTGACGGTGTTGGCGATCTTCGGCACGATATGTATCGCTCTGGTGATCGTCGCCTTCGTGTTCAATTTCTCCATCATTCTGTTCAAGACCGGTTCGATGGAGCCGGCCATTCCCCAGGGGTCGGCGGCGCTGGCGCGGGAGATCCCGGCGAGCGAGATCCGGGTCGGGGATGTGGTGACCGTCGAACGTGGCGACGATCAGTTGCCGATCACCCACCGCGTCACCGAGATCCGGCGGGAGGACGACGGTCACTATCTGATCGCCATGCGCGGTGACGCGAATCCGCTGCCGGATCCGGCGATGTACCGGGTCACCGAGGTGCGCAAGGTGCTGTGGCATGTGCCGGGGGCCGCGGTCTGGATCGTGTGGCTGTCGAGCCCGATCCTGCTGGTCGCCATCGTCCTGGCGGTCGCCTTCCTGGTGGGCTGGGCGTTCTGGCCGGAACGCGAGGACGACGACGGTCCACCGCCGACGGATACGGCGCCGCCGACATCGGACGACGACCGCGAGGTCGTGCCGGTCTGACGACCTTCCTGGCGATATCCGGAGCTCCGGGGAGGTTCGCGATGCCCAGGCGTGCGACGACACTGCTGAAGGGGACGATCATCGTCGTCTTCGCTGCGATGTTCTTCGCGCCCTCCGCATCCATTCCGGTCATCACCACCGACGCCGCCTGGCGGACCCAGGTCTGGGGTGGCGCCACCTTCGGGCGCGGACAGTGGACCCAGGGCTATGCGCGGGCCGTCGCCGGCACCTTGGACAACGAGTACGCCTCGCGATCGGAGCGGACACACCTCAACCCCGGTACCACGGTCACCGGCTGGGGCAGCTATGACATCACCGCGCTGGCCTTCCGCGGTCGGGCCCAGGGCAACTCGACGGTCGTCTTCGATCCCGGTGCGACCGGGGAGCGCGGGGCGAACTCGACCGCCACGATCCGGAACTTCGAGCTCAGCTACGGCGTGATCACGCGTGCCGTCCGTGCCGAGATCGTCGGTGATCTCACGACGTCCGTCCGGTGTCCGCTCGACGGGAGCCCCACCTCGGTGACCGCCCCCGCGGGCGCCTCACTCGTATTGCGTGGCACGACCAGTCAGACCATTGCCATCCCGCCACCGAACGGATTCACCTCGATCGACGTCAGCGGTCTCGGATTCCGGCTGCGCGGCACCCTATCGCACAACCGGACCATCACCGACCGCACCGCCAAGTCGGAACTCGTACTCGACCTCAATGAGACGCAGGTGGCGGTCCTGCCGGTCTGGGACATCACCACCACGCTTGTGCGCGCCGAATGCAGCACCACCCCGGACGTCCGCGAGATGGACATCCACGACACACTTGTCGTGCGGGAGCCTGAGCACGGAGCCGATTGCCGCCCTTACCTTCTCGGTATCGGAGGGGACGGTCAGCGCGATGCCGAACAGCATGGCCGTCCGACGTTCATCGGCGATGTTCTGAAGCGTTACCAGGAGACCGCGCGCACCGAGTCGCTCGACTATCCGTCGTCGGTGTGGCCGCTCGGGCCGTACACCAAGGACGAGTCGGTGAGTGTGGGTACGGAGTCGGCCATCGACGCGATCGACGACTACCGGGAGCAGTGTCCGGAGGGGAAGGTGGTGATCGTCGCGCATTCGCTGGGGGCGGAGATCGCGGGCAATATCTCCGATCACGCCGATCATGTGGTGCTCTTCGGTGATCCGCGTGCGCCGGGCGGCATCTATTCGGCCTTCACCGGAATCTTCCCGGGGATCTCCGGGCCGGGGCCGCGCACACTCGGCCCGAACACCGTCAGTGTCTGCAACGAGTACTCGCTGATCTGCGATGCACCCGCGCCGTGGATCGATCCGATCCACTTCGGATTGTCGGTGCAGGGCTACCTTTTCGGCCGCCACAACTACGACTACAACGTCGACGCGGCCCTCGGTCTGCCGCCGGGCCACTATTACTACCAGCGCCGCAATCCCAATCCGGTTTTGCCCGAACACACTCCGAACGTGCTGCCCGCGCCGCCGCCGGGTTTCCGCTTCCCGTTCCCGTTCCAGCTTCCGCCCTGGCAGCCCGGCCCCCTCCCGCATCTCGGCAACCCGCGACCACCTCGCTGACCGAGTGGTGGTGCGCGAGTGTGGGATCTCGATACGCGGGCTCGCTCCGCTCGCGCGTTACTCGATCAGCGGGTGTGGATCGGGCTCGTGCGCGAGGTGGCTCCGGATGCTGATCGAGTAGTTCGGGGCGCCAGCCGAGAACGTATCGAGTTCCCGCCCACCTGATTGCATGGGGAACCAATACGCGGGCATCGTCGTTTTCTGCCTGACAAGATCGACAGTGCATCCCGGGCTTCCGGCCGAGTCGCGGCCGACGGGGGCGTCGGCGCATGACTGCAGGGAGCACGGATGAACGGGTCGGACCGCGCGCGAGCGCGTGGCATCTCCCGGTGGGTGATGGTGCCGGTCATCGCAGTGGCCACGGTGCTCGGTGCGACGGCCTGCCTCGACATCCCGTCGATCAACCGTCCGGAGATCCCGGAGGGCATACCGCCTGGTCCCGGGACTCCTCAGCCGTTCATCAATATCAATGCGCCAGGCCGCACCGCCGAGCTGATGCGGCCGTGGGCCCGCCCGATCGCCGATGGCACCGGCATCCCGTTGGTGTCGGTGGAGGCCTACGGCAATGCGGCCGAGATCCAGCGGCAGCAGCATCCCGAATGCGGCATCACCTGGACCACCCTGGCCGGCATCGCCGGGGTGGAGAGCAAGCACGGGACATACCGGTCCTCCCGCGTCGCGCCGAACGGTGACGTGTCACCCGAGATCCGGGGTGTCGCGCTCGACGGCACCAAGGGCAACATGCGGATTCGCGACACCGACGGCGGCCGGTTCGACGGCGACCGCGAACATGACCGTGCGATGGGGCCGTTCCAGTTCATTCCGGAGACCTGGCAGCGGTACGGCGTCGACGCCAACGGCGACGGTCGCGTCGACCCCGACAACATCGACGATGCGGCGCTGTCCGCCGCCCGCTACCTGTGCGTTTCCTCCGGCGGCGACATGACCACGCCGGAGGGCTGGGAGAAGGGCGTGATGGTCTACAACCGGTCGATGGCCTACGTCCTCGACGTCCGGGATCACGCCAACGCGTACTCTATCAACGTCCGCTACTGACCGCCGCGCGGCGTCGCGGGTGTCCAGTCGGTCCCTTGGGTGTATCCCGCGCTGACGCAGCCATTAGGCTCTGACGTGTAGGTCGCCGAGACGTGACAACTCCGAAAGTGTGAAGGGGCGAAAGCTGTGGCAATGATCGAACAGGTGGGCGCACGCGAGATTCTCGATTCGCGGGGCAACCCGACGGTCGAGGTCGAGGTTCTGCTCGAGGACGGCACCTTCACCCGTGCCGCCGTCCCGTCCGGCGCGTCGACCGGTGAGCACGAGGCCGTCGAACTGCGCGACGGTGGCGATCGCTACCTCGGCAAGGGCGTGACCAAGGCCGTCGAGGGTGTCCTCAACGATCTGGCTCCGGCCGTCATCGGTCTGGAGGCCGAAGATCAGCGGCTCGTCGACCAGGCGCTGCTCGACGCCGACGGCACCCCCGACAAGGGGCGGATCGGCGCCAACGCCATCCTCGGTGTCTCCCTCGCCGTGGCGAAGGGCGCGGCCGAGTCGGCCGGTCTGCCGCTGTACCGCTACATCGGCGGCCCGAACGCACACATCCTCCCGGTTCCGATGATGAACATCATCAACGGTGGTGAGCATGCCGACAACGGGATCGACTTCCAGGAGTTCATGATCGCCCCCGTCGGCGCACCGACCTTCAAGGAGGCGCTGCGGTGCGGCGCCGAGGTGTACCACGCACTCAAGTCGGTTCTGAACAAGCAGGGCATGAACACCGCACTCGGTGACGAGGGCGGTTTCGCCCCGGATCTGCCGAACACCGAGGCCGCCATCGCGGCGATCGGCGAGGCGGTCGGCAAGGCCGGCTACACCTTCGGTCGTGACGTGGTAATCGCGCTCGACGCCGCATCGACCGAATTCTTCACCGACGGTGTCTACAAGCTCGAGGGCAAGGACCTCGACGCGGACGCGATGATCGCCTTCTACGAGAAGCTCGTCGCCGACTTCCCGATCGTGTCGATCGAGGACGGCCTCGCCGAGGACGATTGGACCGGTTGGGCCAAGCTCACCGAGGCCATCGGCGACAAGGTGCAGCTCGTCGGCGACGACCTGTTCGTCACCAACCCGGAGCGCCTCGAACGCGGCATCGAAGAGGGCGTCGCGAATGCGCTGCTGGTGAAGGTGAATCAGATCGGCACCCTCACCGAGACCCTCGACGCCGTCGCGCTCGCGCACAACAACGGCTACAAGACGATGATGAGTCACCGGTCGGGTGAGACCGAGGACACCACCATCGCCGACCTGGCCGTCGCCTGCGCGAGTGGACAGATCAAGACGGGTGCTCCGGCGCGCAGCGAGCGCGTCGCGAAGTACAACCAGCTCCTGCGCATCGAAGAGGGATTGGGAGATGCGGCACGCTACGCGGGCGACCTCGCCTTCCCGCGTTTCTCCTTCGGTTCGTGATTAGCTAGAACCCATGACATCAGGTGGACGCCGGGAACGAGCGGACCGTCGTGGCTCAGCCACGCGCGGTAGCGCTCGTCCCCGGCGTCCCGGTGTCGGGGGCGAACGACTCCGCACCGTCCGATCGGGGACCCTGGGCGTCAGTGCCGCGCGCCACGGGCGGGGACTCGACGCCGAGGACCTGACCATCGACGATCAGCTTGCCGACGAGTCGGGTGATGCCGCGCTCACCGAGACCGGTGAGCAGCCGATCACCCGGAGTTCCCGCGTCTCCCGTGCCCCACGGCGATCGATCGCCACGACCGTGCTCACCCACTGGGAGCGGGTCGATCCGAAGCGTGCGATCGTTTTGGCGCTGGTCCTGAGCGTGGTGGCGTTGACTCTCGCGATGCCGGTGCGCACGTACTTCTCGCAGCGGTCCGAGTTCGAACAACTGCGCGCGAGCAACGAACAGCTGGTTCGGGATGTGGCCGATTATCAGCGCAAGGTCAACGAGCAGGGTGACCCCGCGTACGTGGAGGCGAAGGCGCGGGAGCGACTGCAGATGGTCCGCCCCGGCGACAAGGCCGTCGTGATGATGTTCCCCGGTGACGATGCTCGCAAGGAGGCCGAGAAACGGGCCGAGGCCAAGGCACGTAATCCCTGGTACGGCAATCTGTGGGACGCGGTGGCCACGCCGCCGAAGACCAAGTGAGCGCGTCCGCCGACGACCTCGCCGTCATCGCGGCCCAGCTGGGCCGGGAACCGCGTGGCGTCATCGAGGTCAGCTACTACACACCGGATGGTGTGCCCGCCGTGGTGAAGACCGCCCCCCGATTGCCTGACGGCACACCGTTTCCGACGCTCTACTACCTGACCGATCCGCGACTCACCTCGGAGGCGAGCCGGCTGGAGTCGGCCGGTGTGATGAAGGAGATGACGGCGCGTCTCGCCGATGACGAGGCACTGGCCGCCGGATATCTGCGCGCCCACGAGTCGTATCTCGCGGAGCGCGACGCCATCGAGTCGCTGGGCACCGATTTCACCGGTGGCGGGATGCCGGACCGGGTCAAATGTCTGCATGTGCTGATCGCGCATTCGCTGGCGAAGGGGCCGGGACTGAATCCGCTGGGCGACGAGGCCGTGGCGCTGGCCGCGGCAAATGGCTTGCGGGGCAGTGCGATTCCCGCGGACTGGCCGGAATTCGATCAGGAAGCAGCGGATCAGGAAACGGCCGGGTGAGCGGGCCGGTCGTCGGTGCCGTGGATTGCGGCACCAACTCCATCCGTCTGCTCGTCGCACGGCCCGACGACTCGGGGCGCCTGGTCGATGTGCACCGGGACATGCGGGTCGTCCGGCTCGGTGAGGGCGTCGATGGCACCGGCCGGTTTCTGGATGCCGCCATCGAACGCACCCGGCTAGCGCTCGCCGACTATGTCGAGGTGATGCTTGCCGCCGGAGTCGAGCGTGTCCGCATGGTGGCGACGTCGGCATCGCGGGACGCGTCGAATCGGGACGAATTCTTCGACATGACAAGCGAATTGCTCGGCCGGATCCTCCCGGGCGCGGTGGCCGAGGTCATCAGCGGTGACGAGGAGGCGCGACTCTCGTTCCGGGGCGCCGTCGGTGATCTCGATCCGGCCGACGGTCCGTTCGTCGTCACCGACCTCGGTGGCGGTTCCACCGAAGTGGTGCTCGGTGGGCGCGACGGAGTGACCGCGGCGTACTCGGCGAACATCGGTTGTGTGCGGCTCACCGAGCGAGCCTTGCCGTCGGATCCGCCGACCGCCGAGGAGATCTCGGCCGCAACAGAATTCGCGCGCGATCGACTGGCGGAGGCCTTCGCGGTGGTGCCCGTCGAGCAGGCACGGACCTGGGTGGGGGTCGCCGGGACCATGACGACCCTGGCCGCGCTCGCTGCGGGACTCCCGGAGTACGACCCGGACGCCATCCATCTGTCGAGCGTCTCGTTCGACGACCTGACCCAGGTGTGTAATCGGCTCATTGCGATGACCCGGTCCGACCGTGCGGCGCTCGGTCCGATGCATCCGGGCCGTGTCGACGTCATCGGCGGCGGCTCCCTCGTCACCAAGGAACTCGCCCGTGTGCTCGGTGAGCGTGCGGGCATCGACCGGCTCGTCGTCAGCGAGCACGACATCCTCGACGGCATCGCGCTGGGCATCCTCGACTGACTGCCGAAGATTCGGCAGGCGGTCAATAAGGCGGCGGATTGTTCGCGGTCCATTCGGCCTGTTCGTCGTCGACTCGCTCACGTCGGCGGCGCAGCGCGATATCGATGCGTTGCCGCGCAGGATGATCCGGTGGTTGGCGCGGTACCAGGGTGGGGAAGAGGTCGCGGCCCGCGAATGCGTTGCCGACGAACCGATGACCGGTCGGTGATTCGAAGGTGATGGTGCCGAGTGCGTCCTGCATGTCGCGCCACCGACCGAACGTCTTCATCCGGTGATGGAACCGGCAGAGCGGCTTCAGGTTTCGGCGTACCGTCGGACCACCGGCGTGGGGATCGTTGCGGTTGAACGGATCGGTGTGGTCGAGGTCGCAGTCGTGGACCTGGTTGGCGCATCCAGGAAAGGTGCAGCTGATCTCCCCGACGCAGATGAGGTTGCGGAGTTTCCGGCCGGGAGCGTAGCGGAGTGCCGATCGTACGGATTCGTCGCGGTCAGGGTTGATCATCGTACGGCGCGCCTCGGCGAGGAGCGAACGCATCGTTTCCGCGTCGATGATGCCGCGGCCGTCGAGAAGTCCGGGCTTCTCGTCGAGGCCGACCAGCGTCGACAGATTGACGATGATGTGGAAGGTCGGGCGCGGTGAGCAGGCCGTGGTGTGCTCGTCGGCGGTGCTGATAGCAGGCGTAGGTGCAGGTTGAGCGGTGCAGTCATCGCAGAGGCAGTCAATTGCGCTCTGGCCGTGGGCAAGTGCGAGCAACGCATCGGCGCGGCGCTGTGCCTTTGTACGTGGGTCGGCACGGTGCACGCCGTCGGCCATCACGGTGAGACGTGCATCGATTGCGGCACCAGATTCGATGGGCATGCTCCCGGAGATCCGTGACTGTCCGGGTGTGAAGCGATCGGGTCGGATGCGGACACCGCGATCGGCGTCGACGAGTTCGCGGCGTCGTCGGACGGCGGCGGCATCGAGCCTGCTGACGATCGAGTCGACCAGCGCCGTGAACCGGGCGACCGACATCTGATCGCGTGCGAACAGGGCCTCGGCGAGGTGAGCGTCGATGTCGCGGATGGTGTTCTCGGCGCACAGGTCGGTGCGTCGCACGGCAATGAGGAAGCGGTGCAGGTCGATTCGGCCGCATGCGAGGGCATGTCCGGTGAAGATGAGCCGGTAGCGCAGAGCATGTGCCGACTCGATCAGCTCCCTGGCCCTCGACGGCGTGACCGTCAGGACCGCGCCGACATCGGCGATGGCCCGCTCAAGTCCGTTCGGGCCGAACTGTTCCCGTGGGTTCTGGCCTGCCGCAGCGAGTTCCGTGAGCTCTTCCAGCGTCCGTGAATCGGTGTGCTCACGAGTCGAATCGCCGGCCAGTTCGCCGACGTAGTCCTCTTCGTGCTCGTCATGTATCTGCCCGATGGCTTGCAGCATCCGATAATCGGCCGATGCTCGGGTGGCCGCACAGTGTGCGATGACCTCGATCAGTTCACGCTTCGACAACCGATCGTCGTCGGCCAGGCGCCCGAGTACGAGCGTCGGGTCCGAGGGGAGCGGTGTCGTGGTCATGAATAGAACATACATTCGACCACCGACAAGATCGGTCGATCGGGCGACAATCGGATGCGCAGTGACGCCTGCCTCGAAACCTCGGGGCCATCGTGGGGCGGCTCCCAGCGTTCGCGAGCGCCGACTCCCACACCGAATTCACGTGACAGCCAGGCCGAGTGGATTATCCAGTCGGCCAACCTGTGTCGTGAATTTTCTGTGGGAGTTCGGGCCTTGCTCGAGGCTCGGGCATTCGCCGTTGGTCGACTGGGCTTCGTCGTCGCGACGCCCGGAGCCCGCCGATCAGGCCGCGTGTGTACGGCCGGTCAGTGCCAGCACCTGATCGAAGGCCTCCGGCCCGACGGTTGAGTCGGATCCAGGTGTCGCGGAGGGCGGCAGGGTGCGGACCGCAAGGAGTACGCGAGCGGCGACTGCGGCGTCCGGGCGGAAGGGAAGACCGAGTGCGTCGGCGATGTCCCAGATGTGCAGGATGGTGTCGCGGATCATGATGTCGTAGGCGTCGATGATGGTGCGGGCGTGACCATCAACAGGGACGGTCTGATCGTCCGCGGCCGATGAGAACCCCTCCTCGACGAGCTGGGCGGAACGGCGGTACACATCGTCGTATCCGGTCCCGTACAGGTTCGGGGCGGCGGCTTCGGGAGTCTCCAAGGACTGGGCGTCGTCTGCGAAAGCCGCAGCGAGAGTGCGGTTCTGGTCGACCAGATGGTCGATGAGTGAGCCGAGGGTCCATGGTGGTCTCGGTAATTGTGTGCTCAGGTCGCCCTCGGTCACCTCGGACAGGTAGGCGGTCATTTCCGCGGTGGCGGCGCGCAGGGTGGTTACATTCATGGGTGTCCTCGCATTCGGCATCGACGAGATCGTCTACCACGGTAGATGAATTGAGGAGGTCTGTCCATGCCTGACAACGCAACCGACGGTACGTCCGATCGTTCGGACCTGGCGGCGCTGATCGCGCGCATCATGCCGCGGCTGATGGAGCTGGAGACCCCGATCCTCGAGGCGGCGGGAATCTCCATGTGGGAGTACGCGATCATGACCGTGCTGGCCGAGGGCGATGCGATGTCGCAGATCGAATTGTCGAAGCGTTCAAAGCGCGATCCGACCCGGCTCGGCCGGCATCTCGACGACCTTTCCTCGCGTGGCCTTGTCGTTCGGGAGCCGGCGACCGACCAGCGGAGATTGTCGGTGAGGCTGACCGACGAGGGGCGGGCGGTGCACGCGAGAGTCAGGACGACGATTCATGAGGCTGAGGATGCGTTGCTGGCGACGGAGTTCTCTACCGCCGACGCCCGTCGGGTGAGGACGCTGCTGTCGAGGTTGGCGGGGGCATGTGAGCGGTGATGTGTGCTCGCGACCTTCGCCGACTTCGAGGAACCGGTATCCGTGCTCGGGAGTGAAACAGACCGATCAGCGGACCGACAGTGCCCAGGTCGCAATGGCGGTGCACGCCACGGCAAAACGTCCGCTCACTCCTGTGGACTGCGATGTGACGACAGCATGACCTGGAGGAAATAGGGGATGCTGTCTTGTTCACCATTGTCGACGCGTTTGAACGCCTTACCGATCGGGTTGGCGGCATTCTCCTCAGGACCGATGACGACGGGCATGGTGTCGAAGAATTCGACCAACCCCCAGGCATACCCGTGATTTCGTACGAAAATCTCACCGATATAGCAGCCGGCGCAGAAGACGGTCTCAGCTGTGATGTCTGAGCCGTCGGACCGAAAACCGTGCAGGATCTCGTCGACGACGGTGAGTGAGGCATCGGTGTAATCGAGATCGACGTTGCTGACATTGGCTGCAGCTCGGACGAAGATCTCGGCGTGCTGGGGAGCCATGTCCGGAGTCGGGGGATGCTGGAGACGTAGACCGCGACCATCCCACGCCGGTCCTACCTGATCCTCTGTGTGCTCGTCGACGCCCATGCCGACGACGCTATCCCGGCTTCCGCATTCGGTGCATCATTCAATCGTTGGACTACGACCTCGCGTCGGCAGGGATTCGCCGGTGGGTCCCTGGCGGACACCGCTGCGCACCGCAGATTGTGTAGTGCAATCCGGCCGCCTGAGCGGTGACGGGTGTGGACGATCAGCTCGCGACAGGCGCCCGCAGCGAGATGTTGTTGCAGGCCTCGCAGACGGTCTCCGGAATGACCCCGCGACGTTGGAGGAAGCCGAACGCTACGCAGCCGAGGCACAGGCCGAAGACAGACTCGAGCGTGGCCGCGACGATCAGCAGCCCCACGACGATCTGCGCACCCAGGCCGAGGCCGAGAAGCGACAGCACGAATGCGGTGCCGCTGAACACGAGTCCGATCGTCTGGGCGAAACGCTTCGGCGGGCCGGGGACGAGCTTCTCCTTACGGACGATCTTCGGCACGATCACATGGACCGCGAGGCGGCCGAAGGGCGAGTAGCGCGGTCCGCCCGCGACGCGCAGCAGGAAGCCGAGAGCGAGGATGCCGTACACGATCGGGTGATTCACGACGATCGCCACGATCGCGAGCAGAACGACCAGCCCTGCCGTCGACCGGGCGGCGTAGTCGTTCACCGGGTTGGGAAAGCTCAGCAGCGAGCGGGGCGAGAATGTGTCGGACACACGAACCTCCTGAAAATGCGCATCTCACCGTAGGCAACGCCGGTGGGTGGGGCAATTGTTTCGCGCACCCTGGGACAAACCTCACCCGGGTGGGTGATCAGGCGGTTTCGTCGTAGGCGGCGAGCACCGACAGGACGTCGTCGCCGTACTGCTCCAGCTTCGCATCACCGATGCCCGACACGGTCCGGAGTTCCGTCGGTGTCGACGGCCTGCGTGCCGCGAGTTCACGCAGCGTCGCGTCGTTGAAGACCACATACGGCGGCACCCCGCGGCTCGACGCCTCCTTCTTGCGCCACGTCCGCAGGTGTTCGAACAGGCCGCGATCGGTTTCCGGAAGTTCGTCGGCGGCGCGACGTCCGCGCGTTCGCGTGGCGCCCGTCGCCCGCACGGGGTCGGTGCGCAGCAGTACCGGCGATTCGCCGCGCAGCACCGGCCAACTCTTCTCGGTGAGCGTGAGCACCCCGTAATCACCGTGCGGCGCAACGACTCCGGTGGCGACGATCTGCCGGATCACGCTGCGCCAGCCGTTCGCGTCGAGTTCGGTGCCGATGCCGTAGGTCGACAACCGGTCGTGGCCCTGTTCGCGGATGCGGGCGGTGTCGGCGCCGCGCAGGATGTCGATGAGGTGCCCGGCGCCGTAGGACTGCCGGAACTCCCGGTCCAGCCGGACAATCGTGGAGAGCAGCTTCTGGGCGGGGACGGTGCCGTCGAAGGTATCCGGCGGCGACAGGCAGGTGTCGCAGTTGCCGCACGGCTGCGCGTCCTTCTGTCCGAAATACTGCAGCAACTGCACGCGTCGGCATCCGACGGTCTCACACAGGGCCAGCATCGCATCGAGGTGCTGCTGCTGGACCCGCTTATGGTTGAGATCCCCGTCGGACTGATCGATGAGCCTGCGCTGCTGCATGACATCGGCCAGCCCATACGTCATCCATGCCACCGACGGCTCACCGTCGCGGCCCGCGCGACCGGTCTCCTGGTAGTAGCCCTCGACGCTCTTCGGCAGATCGATGTGGGCGACGAAGCGCACGTCCGGTTTGTCGATACCCATGCCGAAAGCGATGGTCGCGACCACCACGACACCGTCGGCGCGCAGGAATCGTTCCAGGGTGTCCTGGCGCACCGTGCGCTCGAGGCCCGCATGATAGGGCATGGCGTCGATTCCGTTGGCGCGCAGGAATTCCGCGGTCTTCTCCACCGAAGCACGACTCAGCGCATAGACGATGCCGGTGGCCGGTTCGCCGTCCACGGTGCCGTCGGTGCGGATGAAATCGAGGAGCTGCTTGCGGGGCTCGGCCTTGTTGACGATGCGGTAGGTGATGTTGGGGCGGTCGAAGTCGGCGACGAAATGCCGTGCGTCGCCCAGATGTAACCGCTCGGTGAGCTCGGCGTGGGTGCGTTCGGTCGCGGTGGCGGTCAACGCGATCCGCGGCACATCCGGCCACAGTTCGGCGAGCTCGCCGAGCGCGAGATAGTCGGGGCGGAAATCGTGGCCCCACTGCGACACGCAGTGCGCCTCGTCGATGGCGAACAGCGCGATGGGGGCCTGCTGCAATAGCTTTCGGGCGCCCGCGGTGTTCAATCGCTCGGGCGCGATGTACAACATCTCCAGGCGTCCCGACCGGAACTCCTCCTCCACACGAGCACGCTCCTCGGGGCTCTGCGTGGAATTCAGGTAGGCCGCATGAACGCCCGCCTCGCGGAGTGCCGCCACCTGATCGGCCATCAACGCGATCAGCGGTGACACCACCACGCCGCAGCCGTCGCGCACGAGTGCGGGGACCTGATAGCAGAGGCTCTTGCCGCCGCCCGTCGGCATCAGCACGACGGCATCGCCACCGTCGATCACATGACCGACGATGGCCTCCTGATCGCCACGGAACGACTCGTAACCGAAGGTCGACCGCAGCACCTGCCACATGTCCGCCATGGGCACAACGTTACTGATGCGGACCCACAGGATTGGCCGGCGGTGGGGGAGGGGCCTGCGGCGGCATCTGTCTGTGCGGCATTCCCGGCGGAGGACCATTGAACGAATGCGGAACGAAGGCCGGTGATCCGGCGGGCACGCCCGGCAATCCCTGAGTGAACTGCGGTGACGTGGACGGTGGCTGTCGTCGCTTGCGGTAATAGCCCCAGCCGAAGCAGGACGTGATCAGCGTTGCAAGCGCGAGGATTGCCAGGAGCAGGGGCCAGATCCAGGCGAGAAGGAAGATGATGTGGGGGTACTCGTAGCCGATACCCACGGTGCTACCGAACGAGAGCACGCCGGTCAGATGTATTGCCACGACGTGGACGACCAGAACCACGAATGTCAGGGCGAGTAGAAGAATGCTCGCGACTCGGCCGGTCATCCGGAAGAGCGACACGACGGCGCCTATCAGCAGCAGTCCCGCAAGGACGCCCAGGGTCAACCATGCGACGCTCAGGAAGCGCTCCGGGACTGTGGCCCACGTACTGGTGGCCGTGTGATAAACCCACCTGGCCTCGTTGCCATTGGCGAAGTAGACGACCCAGGTGATCGTCGAGTAGAGGAGGCCACCGAGTGCAACCAGGAGGGCTCCGGCCGCCGGCGCGGTCACTGAGGCAGGTCGCCGCACCCGTGCAGGTGCAGGCGGTGTGACGCCGAGGGTCACGCGTTCTCGGGATCGATCGGCGGGGTCTCGATGTCGGCGGCGTTCTCCACCTCGATGAACTCGGCCGGACCGTCGATCTCGTCGAGTTCATCGGGGTCGGCAAGTTCGGCATCGATGATGCCGCGATCGGCGTCGAGTTTCGCCTTGCGGGCGGCGTCGCGCATCTCGAAGCCGTCGGTCACCAGGTCGCCGACCTCCCGGGCGACGTCAGCGACGGCTCCGGTGATGATGGTGGCGATACGGCCGACGTGCGTGGCCGCGGACTCGACGAACTCCTGCGCGAGATCCTTGTTGCGTTCGAGACGGTCGACCATGATGTTCCCCTCGGCAGATGGTCGGTGGTCGGTGTGCACCGAGGATACCCGGTGCACACCGGCCGATCAGGCCGCCGCCTCAGGCAGCGGACGTGGACTGCTCGCGTTCGACGGTCACGACGATGTCGTTGTCATCGCGCGTCATGAAGTTCGGCAGCGACAGCTTGGCGATCTTCTTCCATGTCGAACCGAGCTGTCCGCGCAGCGAACCGGTGTTGTACGGCAGGCCGTAGCGCTCGCAGATCTCCCGCACCTCGCCGGACATCTCCGGATAGCGCCCTGCGGGCACGTCGGGGAACAGGTGGTGTTCGATCTGATGGGACAGGTTGCCGCTCATGATGTGGAACAGTGGGCTGCCCTCGATGTTGGCGGAGCCGAGCATCTGCCGCAGGTACCACTGTCCGCGGGTCTCGTTCTCACATTCCTCGGGTGTGAATGTCTGTGCACCACTGGGGAAGTGGCCGCAGAAGATGATCGAGAACGTCCACACGTTGCGGACCAGGTTGGCGGTCGCGTTGCCCAGCAGGGTCGGGATGAACAGCGGTCCGGTGAGCGCCGGGAACACCACGTAGTCCTTCAGGACCTGGCGGCCGGCCTTGCGCCACATGCCTTTCAGGAGCCCCTTGACGTCGGTCCACTTGCGCTTGCCCGCGATGATGTTCTCGGTCTCCAGGTCGTGCAGCATGACACCCCACTCGAAGAGCAGCATCAGTGCGGTCGCGTACCCGAGGTTGCCGAGGAAGTAGGGATTCCACTTCTGGTCGCGGGCCATGCGCAGGATGCCGTAGCCGATGTCGCGGTCCTCGCCGAGGATGTTGGTGAAGGTGTGGTGCAGGTAGTTGTGGCTGTGCTTCCACTGATCGGCGGGACACACGGTATCCCACTCGAATTCGCGGGAATTGTAGGTGTCCTCACGCATCCAGTCGTACTGGCCGTGCATCACGTTGTGGCCGATCTCCATGTTGTCGAGGATCTTCGACACGGAGAGTGCGCCCACCGCGGCGACCCAGACCGGCGGCAGGAAGCCGAGGTACATCAGTGCGCGGCCGGTGATCTCGAATCCGCGCTGCGCCCGGATGATCGAGTACAGGTAGTCGCGGTCACGCTCGCCGACGTCGGCCATGATGCGTGCGCGCAGTTCGTCGAGCTCGCGGCCCATCGCCTCGACCTGCTCGTAGGTCATGGTGATGTTCTTCGGATCGCGCGGCTCGATGACCTCGGTGGGCTGGATCGCGACGACCTCGGTGCCGTGCTCGATGGTTTTGTCGGAGTTGGTGTCCGGAAGTGTGGTGGTCATGTCATACCTCGATTTCCACGTCGCCGACGGGAGCGTTGATGCAGAGCTGGATCTGGGTGTCGGCTTCGCTGTCGGTTTCGCCGGTCAGCACGTTGCGGGTGCAGCCGGATTTCTTGATGGCGGTGCAGGAGAAGCAGATCCCCATCCGGCAGCCGGATTCCGGGCTGAGCCCGGCCGATTCGGCCTGATCGAGGATCGTGCGGCCGTCATTGGCCGCCGAGCGCCCGGAGCGGGCGAAGGTGATCTCGCCGGACACGGGTGCGTCCGGGTCGATCGTGATGGGGGCGGCGAGGACGAAGGCCTCGCTGTGCAGGCGCTGCGTCATCCCCGTGGCGTCGTAATGGGCGGTGATTGCGTCCATCAGGGCCGGCGGACCGCAGACGAACAGTTCCGCGTCGTCGGCGATCCCGTCGAGATGGTCGCCGGTGAAGTGATCGTCCTTCTCGCCGCGCGTGTAGTGCAGGCGGATGTCGAGCGCCGGCTGCCATGCCGCGAGGGCGGCGAGCTCGTCGCGGTAGGCCACATCGGCCGGCGTGCGGGCGTAGTGGATGAACCTGATCGGCCGGTCGTAGCCGTTTGCGACGAGTGTTCGCAACATTGAGAGCACAGGTGTAATGCCACTGCCGCCGCTGACGAACACGGCGGACGGGGGCGGGGTGTCCGGAAGGACGAAGTCGCCGGTGGCCGCGGTCAGACCGACGACCATGCCCGTGCGGGCGTGTTCGCGCAGATGCTGCGAGACCAGGCCGCCGTCGTGCGCGGTGATCGTGAGTTCGATGTCGCCGGTGTCCTGCCCCGCTGCATTGGCGGGTGAGTAGCAGCGTGTCTGCCGGACACCGTCGATGACCACGCTGAGCTGGATGTATTGACCTGCGCGATGTCCGGTCCACTGCCGAGTGGGGCGCAGTGTGAGGCGGACGGTGCGATCGGTCGGGCGCGCGACCGCGACGACTTCGGCGCGCAGATCGCGCCAGGTCAGCATCGGGTCGACGAGTTCCAGGTAGCGGTCCACCGGGTGCGGGGTCAGGGCTGCCTCGACGATCGACCCGACGAAGGCGGGAAGTCGGATGCTCATGGGCTGGCTCCGTTTCGTGGGTGGGTGGGAGTACGCCGTTTTCAGTGAACGACTGTACACATGAAAGTGTGCCATGTGTGCCGGGCGGCTCGTCAACCCTCACTTCGTGTGACGGCAGTCACGGGAATGTCGGGACTGGTCGCCCGCAGTGATGTCGCGGTATGGCACGGGACATAGACTCGACTTATGGCCCGCACCCCTCGCTCCACGTCACGCGCGTTGCGCGATGACGGCGCCGAAGGCGAGAGTCGCGCCGAACGCAAGGGCCGGACGCGACAGGCGTTGCTCGACGCCACGATGGAACTGGTGGCCGACCGCAGCTTCGGTGGCATCAGCCTGCGTGAGGTGGCGCGCGGCGCAGGGATCGTGCCCACGGCCTTCTATCGGCACTTCGGTTCGATGGAGGATCTCGGCGTCACGCTCGTCGAGGATTCGATGCGGGTACTGCGGCGCACGCTCCGTGAAGGCCGGCGCGATCTGGCCGCCCGGGATGCTTTGCCGACCGCCCAGAACTCGCTCGACATCCTGCTGCGCCACGTCGAGAACGACGAGGCGCCGTTCCGCTTCCTCATCCGGGAACAGCATGGCGGCGTCTCCGAGATCCGGCGTGCGATCGACACCGAATTGCGGCTGTTCGCCAAGGAACTGGCCATCGACCTGGCTCGATTGCCGGATCTGGCCTCGTGGTCGGCGGACGACCTGGAAACCGCCGCCACATTGATCGTGACGATCATGCTCACCGCGATCGCCGACATCATCGACGGCGACTACCGGGGCCGCGCGGCCGAACGCGAGATCGTCGAACGGGCCGAACGGCAACTCGTGATGGTGTTCCTGGGCATGGCGGCCTGGCGGTCCGATCACTGACCGCACATGACGAGACGCGAAGGCATCCTCCGGAAGTAGTAAGAACTGCACAAATACCCCGTATGTGATGGGGCACAGAACTACTCTTGGTCAATGGCAGCATCAGACCGGATCGGGGATCGATTCGGGCGTTATCGCATTGACGAGCAGATCTCACACGGCCCGATCGCCGATGTCTACCGTGCTGTCGACACCGAACGTGACCGCACGGTCGCGCTCAAGGTGCTGAAGCCGGAACTCACCGCGGACGATGACTTTCGCGCACGGTTCCTGCGTGATTCACGTACCGCCGCGCGTCTCGGTGAACCGCATGTGATTCCGGTTCACGACTGGGGCGAGATCGACGGCTCGCTGTATGTGGACATGAGGTTCGTCGACGGCGAGACGCTGCAGTCGCGGATCGATCGTCAGGGCCCACTGGCGCCGGAGACCGCGGTGTCGATCATCGAGCAGACCGGTGCGGCGTTGGATGCCGCACACGGTCAGGGGCTCATTCATCGAAATGTGTCGCCGCGATGCATTCTGCTGGCAGACGGCGATTTCGCCTACCTCGTCGATTTCGGAATCGACCCGGGCGTGACCGACGGTTCCCTTGCGTCACCGGATTCCGAACGCGACGGCACCGAAACTGATTGGGCGACACCATCGGTCGATGTGTACGCGCTCGCGGCCGTGTTGTCCGAATGCTTGACCGGACGCTCGCCGGAAGCGTCTTCGGTGTCCGCCGACGCGGGTGCCGACGAACGG
The DNA here is from genome assembly GCF_059427765.1 of Gordonia sp. B8661-1. Lineage (NCBI taxonomy): Bacteria > Bacillati > Actinomycetota > Actinomycetes > Mycobacteriales > Gordoniaceae > Gordonia > Gordonia sp. B8661-1. The sequence continues at coordinate 330,467 of NZ_JCAHRL010000001.1, read as the reverse complement.
ATTCCGGACGCGTTTCGTGACGTCGTCGAACGCGGTATGCGCGCTGATCCCTCGCGGCGATATTCCTCTGCCGGCGCACTCGCCAGGGCGGCGCGCCAGTCACTCGACAGGGGCGCGCCACCGTCGCCGGGCGCGTCGTCGGTTTTCGGACAACCCAGTCCTACCGGGCCGACCGAGCCGCTCCCCGATATGTCCGTGGCCTCGGCTCCGTATCAGCCGGGGCTCGCGTACGCGACCGCTCCGGTCGGTCCGCCGCGCACCGACATGATCTATGGCGCCCCTCTTCCTCCACCCCCACCGCAGCCGGCGGCCCGCCGTGGCGGTATCGGTGGAGTGGGTGCCGCGCTGCTCGGGGCGCTGGTGGTGTTGCTCATCGGAGCACTCGCATTCGGTGGGTATTGGCTGTTGAGCAGCCGTGCCGACAATTCGGCCGAGCGATCGGATCCGTCCGCCGAGACCGTGACACAGACGGTGCCTGCTCCGGCTGCGGCCCCACCGCAACAGCCCGCTGCCGAGCCGGGCCCTCCGGCCGGTGCCGTGTCGTGCGGGGCCCTGGTCGCAGCAGGTAATTCGGTGACAAGTTGCCCGTTCGCGGTGGCGGTCCGCGACGAGTATCTGCGGACGGGAGTCAAAGGGGCGTCGCGGGTGATTGTCGCCTACAGCGCGGTCACCGGAGCGGCGTACACGATGTCGTGTGGTCAGGAGGGCGCCGTGGTGGCATGCCGGGGAGGCAACGACGCCGTTGTCTACATCTACTGACCGCGGGCCCGGGGCCGCCGGAACGCCGAGATGTGTGCGGTGGTCGAGGGTATGGACATCTGTCGGGTTGGTCGCGGTCGCGGTGTCGGGCTGCGCCGTCGGCGACTCGCCGCCGCCGCGTCCCTCGCGGGTGACGGTCACGGTGACCGCGACGACCACCGCGCCCGCGCCCGTGCCGACGCCGGCCGCGGCACCCTCATCCGAGGCGGCACTCGTACGCGGTTTCCGGACTCTTGCGGCGACACTGCCCGCATCGGTCGGCATCTCGATCGCCCCGGGCGGAGGGGATGCGGTACGGGCTCTGAACCTGGGTGACCGGTCCCTGCGCGTCGCATGGTCGTCCATCAAGGTCCCGCTCTCGGTGGCGGCCGAACAGTCGAACGGGCCGTCACCGGCGCAGACGTCAGCAATTGTGAACTCCGACAACGACTCTGCGGAGGCGTTGTGGGGCTCCCTCGGCGGCCCCGGGGAGGCCGCACAGGCCGTCACCGCGGTGCTGCGTGCCGGGCATGATCGACAGACGGTGGTGCCGGCCGAACGCCTCCGGGCCGGCTACACGATCTTCGGGCAAACCCGATGGTCGTTGTCTGCGGCCGCGACGTTCACCGCGCACCTGGAATGCCTGCCGAACGCCCGCCGCACGGTGGAGTTGATGGGAGGCGTCGCGTCGAATCAGCAGTGGGGAGTCGAATCCATGCGCAACCCGGCGTCGACGGCCGTCAAGGGCGGATGGGGGCCGGGGGAGCAGAGCGGATACCTCGTGCGTCAGATCGCGATCATCAGGCATCGGGACGGCCGGACCACGGCTGTGGCGATGAATGCCGCGGCCGATTCCATGGGGACGGGAATCGCGGCCTTGAACAGGGTTGCGAACTGGCTCGACCGGAACCTCGCACGCTTGCCGCGAGGGCGCTGCACAGGCTGACGGCCGCCGTCACGTTTCGCTCACACGCATGTCTCGGTTCCGTCTCCGACGTGCAGAAGTGCGAGTCGTCGCCCTAGCCTGACTGTTACTGATGCGACAGGAGAGGCTGGAGTGAAGAAGGTTGTCGCGCGCACGTGTGCGTTGTTGGTGCTGGTCGTCGGTCTTTCGGTGGTCGGTGGGACGCAGGCGACCGCGGCTCCTCTGATCCCCGGGATTCCGCTGCCCCCGCAGTTGGAGAAGATCTTCACCCCGCCGGTGCCACCGGAGAAGAAGTTGGCAGGCGGGTTCGCGACGCTCCGGAAAAAGATGCGGAAATCCACGCCGGGCGCGGTGGGGATGGTCATCGTTCCGGTGGGCGGCGACAAGCCGATCGTCCTCGGTGACCTGCGCACCGGACGGGCCTGGTCGACGCTGAAGGTCCCGGTGTCCCTGGCCGCGCACCGCAAGCTCGGCCCCGCCGTGGCCGCCGATGAGGCCAAGGCGATCACGTTCTCCGACAACGACGCGGCCGGTGCCCTCTGGGGGTCACTCGGCGGGGGTCGGTCGTCGGTGGATGCCGTGACCGGTGTGCTGCGCGAAGGCCATGATCTCCGGACCCGGGTGAGTTCGGAGGCCGATGTACCGGCGTCGTACCCCGGCTACACCCCATGGGCACTGGCCGACCAGGCCCGCTTCGGCGCACATCTGCCCTGCCTGCCGGACAGTGAACACGTCATTCGGCTGATGAGTTCCGTTGCGCCCAACCAGCAATGGGGGATCGCGCGACTGGGTCGGAAGAACGATGCGGTCACCGCGGTCAAGGGTGGCTGGGGTCCGGCGAACGACCGTGCGCCCGGCTATCTGGTCCGCCAGCTGGGCATCATCTCCACCACGACCGGTCAGGTCTCGGTGTCCATGGCCGCACAACCGCGCAGCGGACGTTTCGGGGACGGCATCTCGATGCTGAACACGATGGGAAAGTGGTTGGGCCGCAACCTGTCCACGCTCCCGATGGGGCGCTGCCCGATCGTCTGACCGAACCGCGCACCCGAGCCCGGCTGCCGAAAACATCGTCCTGAGAGCGGTCCAAGGGCGTATTGCCCTCGGACCGTCCTGAGAAGGATGTTTTCAGCAGCTCAGTCGTCGTCGAGGCGTGCGTGACGTCCGGTGGAGGTGACGGTGCGCGGACGTTCGACGGGATCGATCGTCGGCGCGGAGAGATCACCCGCGGTCTGCCTGCGACGCGGGACCGTCGGCTCGCGCTTCTCATGCTCCCGGTGATCGTGCGCATCCTCGGCATCGTCGGCCGCTGATGTGGCGGCTCCGGCGGGCCGCGCGAGGGCCGCCGCGATCACCGTGGTCAGCGGCACCGACAAGGCGATGGCGATACCGCCGACGAACGACCGGCCGAGTTCCACCGCGACGGCGTCGGTGGTGAGCAGCGAACCGAACGGCTGCCGGGCCACCGAGAAGAGCAGCAGCAGGGGCAGGGCGCTGCCCGCGTAGGCGAAGACCAGTGTGTAGACGGTGCTGGCGATGTGGTCGCGGCCCACCCGCATGGCGGCCTTGAAGGTGGCGAGCCGGGTCGGCTCGCCCGCCGCCGCCAACTCGAAGGCCGCGGAGGCCTGCGTGATGGTGACGTCGTTGAGAACGCCGAGCGTGCCGATGATGAAGCCCGCGAGCAACAAGCCGCTCATCGAGATATTGCCCTGATACACCTGCAGATTCATCGATTGATCGCCGGACAGGCCGGTCAGGTGCATGGTGTGGATCGCCAGCCAGCTCAGGACACCCGCCAGTATCAAAGACAGCACCGTGCCGAGCAGAGCGGAGCTGGTACGCAGACTGACGCCGTGAGCGAGATAGAGCACCACGAACAGGATGACCACCGACGACACCACGGCCACGGCCACCGGTGATTTGCCGTCGAGAATCGCCGGGAGCGTGAAGAAGCCGAGGACCACGAATGCGAAGGCGAGGCCGATGATCGAGCGCAGGCCCCGCCACGATGCGACCAGCACCACCGCGGCGACGAACAGCAATGCCCAGATCAGGATGGGTGTAGGCCGGTGGAAGTCGAAGAACGTGTAGCGCGACGTGCCGTCCGGGGCCGGCGAGATGGACAGCCGGATCGGGTCGCCGGTCGCGAGGGTCGGCTGGCCCGCCTGAGGCCGATCGAGTGCGTCCTTCGACGGTGCGACGGCGCCCGGTTCGGTGCCCGACTGCGCACGGTTGGTGGGGATCTCGAGGAGCGTGAAGCGACCCTCGTCGTCGCCGCTGTTGATGCGGACGACGTTGAGGATGCACGCGGCATCCGGGGAGGCCCCGTTCACCTGGAAGGTGCTGTCGTCCTGTGTGGTGCCGACCAACGGATTGAGGCATTCGGCGCGTTGCTGCGAGACGACCTCACCGTCGACGGTGCGGATCGAACCGCCGTCGGCCGAACGGAACTGCATCGGGATGGCGTGGTTGCCGTCATTGCTCGGCCACAACAGGACGGCACCGGCCGCGACCGCGGCGCCGATGATGACGAGGCAGGTGATGACGAACCACTTCGCGACCGGGGACAGCATCGCCGGGATCTCGGAGAGATTGTGCGAATGACCGTGTCCATGGCCGGCGGAGGGCCGGCCGGCCGACGACGGGGCGGCGGATGTGCGACCGGCTGATCTGCGGCGTGGTGGCGTCACGCCGACACCCTACTCCGTGGCCTCGGAGCGGGGTGCCGGCACGACGGACGGCGCCGGGACCTACAACGGCAGCAGGATGTTCTTCACCTTCGGGTCGGTGCGCAGGTACTCCTGCACGGCAGGATCTTTGAAGGCGGCCACCAGTTTCTTGATGTTCTCGGTGTCCTTCCACTTCGAGCCGATGGTGAGCTGTCCGGCGAACTCGTCGGGGGCCGGCGGAGCGTAGATCTGCTTGGCGATATCGGCGCCCGCGGCGAGGTAGTACTCGGTGTAGCCGACGGCGGCGTCGAGATCCGGCAGCGACCGCGACTGCGCGGCGAAATCCAGCAGCACGAACTGCAGGTTGCGCGGATTGGCCGCGATGTCGGCCTGGGTGGCCTTCCACTTGTCGACGCCCGGCTTGAGGGTGATCAGTCCGGCGCGTTCCAGCAGCCACAGGCCCTGCGCCTCGTTGGCCGGATCGGAGTACAGCGAGACCTTCGCGTTCTGCGGCAGGTCGGCGGGAGTGCGGTACTTGTCCGACCAGATGCCGAAGCCCCAGCGGAAGACCGGTGTCGCCGCCTCCTCGCGGAAGTCCGGGTTGGCCTGCAACACCTGCGAGAGCCAGAGCTTGTGCTGATAGATGGTGCCCGCCACCTCACCGTCGGAGACCGCGCGGTTCAGCGTGTTCGAGTCGGACAGGCCGCGGAAGTCGACCGTGATGCCGTACTTCGGTGCGACCTCGCGGGCCACGAAGTCGACCAGTGCCTGCTCGGCGGCGTTGCCCTCGGCCGTCACGACGGTGAGTGTGGCACCGGCGGTCTCGTTGGGGGACTTGCTGTCCGAGCCGAAGGCGCGCCAGACGACGAGTGCGGCGATCACCGCGACCACGATGATGATCGCGGTGTAGATCGGCCACCGCCGACGGCGTGCTATCTCGATTCCGTCGCCGGGCGTTCCGGGTGGCGAACTGTCGCCGAGATCGGCTGGGGTATCGGTGGATTGGGACATGATGGTGCTACCTTCCGGACCGTGACTTCTCGGGACTGAGATGTCGGACGAGGGCATCGCCGATCACCTGGATGGCGGCGACGGTGATGATGAGGATGACGATGGTGGCGATCATGACGCCGTGGTCGAAACGCTGGTAGCCGTAGGTGACGGCGACGTAACCGAGTCCGCCCGCGCCGATGGTGCCCGCGATGGTCGAGTATTCGATCATCGCGATCGTGTTGATGGTGAGGCCGCCGACGATATTCGGCAGCGCCTCGGGAACCTGTGCGCGCCAGATGATCTGGGCATTCGATCCGCCGGATGCGGTGGCCACCTCCACGACCGATGCGGGGACCGCGCGCAAAGAGTTCTCGACGATGCGGGTGAAGAAGGCGATGCCCGCGATGGACATGGGCACCACCGCCGCCGCGATACCGATGTTCGTACCGGTGATGAGCCGGGTGAACGGGATGATCGCGGTCATCAGGACCAGGAAGGGCAGCGAACGGCCGACGCTGATGATCCACGACAGCGGGGTGTGCAGCGCCCGGTTCGGAAAGAGACCGCCGGGTGCCAGGTTGTGCACGAGGGCGCCCAGAGGAACACCGGCGATCAGCACGACGACCATGACGATGGACACCATCAGCACGGTGTCGACGAAGGCCGGGAACAGCAGAGCGGGGATCTCGTTGGTGGGCACGGTGATCGCGGCCAGGTCGATGCGGGTCATGCCGCGACTCCCTCGGTGATCGACTCCCGGAGCCGGGCGGTGATGCCGAGGTCACCGGCGGCGGCGATGAACGCGCCCGCATCACCCGTCGGCACCGACACGGTGAAGTCGCCGACCGAGATTCCCTCCACCGACTGCACATTCGCGCCCAGCACGGAGATCGGCGCACCGATCCGGCCCCCGATCCGGGTGATCCAGTCGGCAGGCACCGCCACCGAGTGGTAGGTGACGGTCAGCACGGTCTGTCCGTCGGCGGGCGCCACCGTGGCGCCACGGGGCCGGAGAGCCTGTCCCAGTATCGAATCGGGGTCGAGTACCAGGTCGACGAGTCGGCCCTGCTCGGCGATGCGGCCGTGATCGAGCCGTGCCGCGGTGTCCGCGATCTTCACGATGGTGTCCATCTCGTGGGTGATGAACACGACGGCCAGGTCGAGTTCGTCACGGACGTCGGCGAGCAGCCGCAGATAGGATTCGGTGGCCTGCGGGTCGAGGCCGGAGGTCGCCTCGTCGGACAGCAGCACCGACGGTTTGAGCGCGAGGGCGCGCGCGATACCGACCCGTTGCCGCTGGCCGCCGGACAGTTGATGCGGGTAGCTGCTCGCCTTGTCCGCCATGCCCACCCGGTCCAGCAGTTCGCCGACGCGAGCGCGGACCGATGCCTTCGTGGCGCCCAGGTATTCCAGTGGCAGCGCGACGTTCTGGGCTGCGGTACGGCGTGACAGCAGGCTCGACGACTGGAAGACGGTGCCGATGCGGCGGCGTGCGGCGCGCAGGGCGGCCGAGTCCAGTTCGGTGAGGTTCTCGCCGTTGACCACGACGCGCCCGGAGGTGGGGCGCTGCAACAGATTCAGGCATTGCGCGAGGGTGCTCTTGCCCGCGCCGCTCGGCCCCACGACGGCGAAGATCTCGCCCGCGTCGACGGTGAAGGAGATGTCGTCGAGCACCACCGTCGACGACTCACGGCCGGCGTCGAAGGTCTTCGTCAGATGTTCGACCTCGATCATCGGGACACGCTGCCCGCGTAGCGGATCGAGTCGTCGATCGTCGAGAGGGGGCCGCCGACCCGGTATGCCGCGCCGCGATGATTCTCCGGGAGCTGATCGCCGCGGCCGAACAGCTTGTGCCGCAACGTGCCCGGCAGGTAGTCGCGGTCGTAGAGTCCGCGGCGTTCCAGGGCCGGGATCACATGGGTGACGATGTCCTCGAAGGAGCCGGGCGTGACGGCGTAGGCGACGTTGAACCCGTCGACGTCGGTGTCGTCGACCCAGCCCTGCAGCGCCTCGGCCACCTCGTCGCCGGAACCGATCAGCACCGGCCCCATTCCGCCGATGCCGCCCCACGCGGCGATGTCGCGCACCGACCATTCGTCACCGGATTCCGATGCCTGCTGGAAGGCGGCCACGGCGGACTGGATGGCGTTGCTCTCGACGTTGCCGATCGGTTCGTCGAGTTCGTAGGCGGACAGGTCGATACCCATCCAGCCGGACATGAAGACCAGGGCGCCCTCGTCGCTGGCGTACCGCTGGTATTCGGCGGCCTTGGCGCGCGCCGCCTCCGGTGTCGAGTCGGTGATGATGGTCAGCAGCGTGTAGATCCGGGCGTCATACGGCCCGCGCCCCGCGGCGACCAGTTCCTCGCGGGTCTTCGCGACGATCTCCTTGAGGATGGCCTTCGTGGGTGCCGCGACGAAGATCGCCTCGGCGTTCTCCGCGGCGAATCGCCGCCCGCGCGGTGAGGCACCGGCCTGGTAGATGACCGGCGAGCCCTGTGGGGACGGCTCGGACAGATGAATGCCGGGCACCGTGAAGTGCTCGCCGTGATGGCCGATATGGTGCACCTTCTCCGGGTCGGCGAAGACACCGGCCGCGCGATCCCGGCGTACGGCGTCGCGCTCCCACGACCCCTCCCAGAGCTTGTAGAGAACGGTCAGGTACTCGTCGGCGTGGTCATAGCGCGCATCGTGCTCGAGGTGCTGCTCGTCGCCCATGTTGCGGGCCGCGGCGGGCAGATAACCGGTCACCACGTTCCAGCCGAGGCGGCCGCGGGTGAGGTGATCGAGCGTCGACAACCGGCGGGCGAAGGGATAGGGGTGTTCGAAGCCGGTGCCGGTGGTGATGCCGAAGCCGAGGTTCTCGGTGGCATGGGCCATCGCCGACACCAGCAGTAGTGGATCGTTCACCGGGATCTGCGCGCCCTGGCGGATCGCGGCCTCGTCGTTGCCCGCGTAGACGTCGTAGGTGCCGAGCACGTCGGCGATGAAGAGGCCGTCGAAGCCGCCGCGTTCCAGGAGCTTTGCCAGATCGACCCAGTAGTCGAGCGTGTTGTAGTCCCAGGAGCGGTCGTCGGGGTGGCGCCACAGGCCGGGCGACTGGTGCGCAACGCAGTTCATGTCGAAGGCGTTGAAACGGATCTGTCGCCGCGCGGCGGGCTGTTGCGGGGTGAGTTCAGGCACGCAGGAATCCTGCGTAGGCGACTGCCGGGTCACCAGGTTTGCGCGCACCGAGAATCTAGGAATTGCCGCTCGCACAGAACTTCTGCTGCGCCCTTCGGGGGACACATCGGGCAGAGTCGAGACAGAGTAGTTCGGGACGCGTACAAGTAGAGGCATGCGTTCCACCGAGGTATTCATCGACGGCATCGACCGCGTCGCCGAGAACGTGCACGCCGTTCTCGACGGCATTCCCGCAGGCGACCTGACGGCCCGGCCCACCCCGACGGCCAATAGCATCGCCTGGCTGATCTGGCACTTGACCCGGGTCCAGGACGCCCAGATCGCCGATGTCGCCGGGACTGAGGAGGTCTGGACGGCGTCGGGCTTCCATGACAGGTTCGGTCTCCCGTTTCCCGCGTCGGAGACCGGCTACGGCCAGTCGCCCGACGAGGTCGGCAAGGTCGTCGCGGACGCGGCCGATCTCCTCGACTATTACGACGCGACGCACCGCGTCACCGTCGGATACCTCGCCGACCTCACCGACGAGGAACTCGACCGGATCGTCGACGAGAACTGGAATCCGCCGGTGACACTGGGGGTTCGGCTGGTCAGCATCGTCGACGACAATGCCCAGCACGTCGGGCAGGCCGCGTACCTGCGCGGGATTCTGCCGTCATGACCGCGGCCGAGCAGCATCCCGACGAGCAGTCGCTCGCGGGCGACGGCCCGCGGTTCGGGCCGAAACCCGAGAAGTCCGGCGGCGGAGATTCGATGGTCACCGTCGCGCTGGCCTTCGCGATGAATGTTCTCGTGGCGGTGGCGAAGTCCGTCGCCGCGGTGATCACCGGTTCGGCGTCGATGGTGGCGGAATCGGCGCATTCCTGGGCGGATGCGGGCAACGAGGTGTTCCTGATCATCGCCGAACGTCGGGGCGCGCGGGGCCGAAATGCCGCGCACCCCTTCGGATATGGGCGGGAAACCTACATCTGGTCGATGTTCGCCGCCTTCGGTCTGTTCACGGTCGGTGCCGTGGTGTCGGTGATGCACGGCATCACGTCACTGACCGCGCCGGAGGAGAAGACCAATTACCTGATCGGGTACATCGTGCTCGCGATATCCGCGGTGCTGGAAGGGATCTCGTTCATCCAGTCGGTCCGTCAGGCGAAGGTCGGCGGCCGTCGTTTCGCCATGCATCCGCTGCGCTTCGTCAGTCGTACGTCCAACACGACCCTGCGCGCGGTGTTCGCCGAGGACGCCACCGCGCTGACGGGTCTGGCCATCGCCGCGCTGGGCATGGCGCTGCACCAGATCACCGGACAGCCCGTCTGGGATGCGATCGGTTCGATCCTCGTCGGTATTCTCCTGGGCTTCATCGCGCTGTTCCTGATCCGGCGGAACAGCCAGTTCCTGCTCGGTCAGGCGGCGATGCCGGTGACCCGGAAGCGGATTCTCGCCGAACTCCTCGACCATCCGGCGATCGAACGCGTCACCTACCTGCACGTCGAATATGTGGGGCCGGTGCAGTACTACCTGGTGGCCGCCGTCGATGTGGTGGGTGATCTCGCCGAACATGCACTGGCCGAACGGTTGCGGAGTCTGGAGGCCGAGGTCGAACGTCACGACGAGATCGTGGAGGCCGTGTTCACGTTGTCCACCGCATCGGAGCCTTCACTGCTGCCCTGAGTGGGCGGCGCGTGGCAGCCGATGCGCGGTGTGCGTAGTTTGGCGGGTATGGACGTCAGAATTTTCACCGAACCACAGCAGGGTGCCACCTACGACGATCTGCTTCGCGTGGCGAAGGCCACCGAGGATCTGGGCTTCGACGCCTTTTTCCGGTCCGATCACTATCTGGCGATGAACACCGAGGGGCTGCCCGGTCCGACCGACGCGTGGCTGACGCTCGCCGCGCTGGCGCGGGAGACCTCGCGCATCAGACTCGGCACCCTGGTCACCTCGGCGACGTTCCGGTATCCGGGACCGTTGGCCATCTCGGTCGCCCAGGCCGACCAGATGAGCGGCGGCCGTATCGAATTCGGTCTCGGTGCGGGATGGTATGCCGAGGAACATGAGGCCTATGCGATCCCGTTCCCACCCGTCGGCGAGCGATTCGACCGGCTGGAGGAGACCCTCGACATCGTGACCGGGTTGTGGCAGACCCCGGTCGGCGAGAAGTTCGACTATGCCGGACAGTATTTCCGGATCTCGGATTCGCCCGGTCTGCCGAAGCCGACGCAGCAGCCCGGCCCGCCGATCATCATCGGCGGCACCGGCAAGAAGCGCACGCCCGCGCTGGCGGCGCGGTTCGCGTCGGAGTTCAATGTGCCGTTCGCGCCGGTCGATACGGTTGCCACACAGTTCGATCGGGTCCGGGAGGCCTGCGCGGACATCGGCAGGCCGGAGGACGAGATGGTCTTCTCGGCGGCGCTGGTCCTGTGCGTCGGACGCACCGAGGCCGAGATCGCACGTCGCGCCGACGCGATCGGACGCGAGGTCGGTGAGCTGCGCGTCAACGGTGCGGCGGGCAGCCCGGACGAGGTGGCCGCCGCCATCGCGCGCTACCAGGATGTCGGTATCAGCCGCATCTACCTGCAGACACTGGACCTGAGTGACATCGATCAGCTGGAACTGGTGGCGAATGAGGTGGTCCCGCAGCTGAACCGCTGATCACCGCGCCCTGCGACGATCCGCGTGCGAGGTGTGCATCTCCCAGTGCAGGATCTCCGCCGGATCGTCCCCGGTGCCCGTCACGGTCGCGGGGGTCGCGTCGGTGAACCGAACGGCGTCACCTTCGGTGAGCACACCCACGCCGTCGACGTCGACGCCGCCGCGCGAGACGTAGAGGTGACCGTACGGTGAGGCGGGCAACGTCACCGCATGTCCGGGCTCCGGCCGCGCGACATGTAGTGCCGCATAAGAATTGGCCAGTGTGATCGCCGGACCGCCGGCATGTGCGGGAAGACCGGAGGCGACCGTCACGAGGTCGCCGGAAACCAGCTCCTCGGTGAAATCGCGTTCCGCATAACCGGGTTCGAGGCCGGCGTACTCCGGTGCCACCCACATCTGGACGACGCGTAGGCGGACGTTCTCGCGCCGTGTGGAACCGTTGCGTTCGGAATGACGGATGCCGCGACCCGCGGTCATCCGCTGGATCATCCCGGGGCGGATAATACCCTCGCCGCCCTGGGAGTCCTTGTGCCGCAACGACCCTTCCAGCACCCAGGTGAGGATCTCCATGTCCTTGTGCTGATGGGTGTCGAAGCCCTCGCCGGCGTCCACCCGATCGTCGTTGAGGGTCAGCAGCACGCCGTGTCCGTGTTCGGTCAGGTCGAAATTGCCCAGTGCGGGGAAGGACTGCCAGGAGTCCAGCCACTCGTTGTTCCAGTGATAGCGCTCATCCGCGCGGATGACGGTGGTGCTCATCGGTTCTCCAGTCCTTCGCCGATCCGGTGCATGATGCGCTGCAGGTCTCGCCCGTCCTCGGGGGTCAACGCGTCGATGAACAAACGGTCCACACACCGCAGATGCTCCTCCGCGGCCCGGGCGAATGCGGCGCGGCCGGCCTCGGTGATGATCGCGTAGCTGCCGCGCTGATCTTCGGTGGCCCGTTCGCGGCACAGCCAGCCGCGCCGGGTCATCGTGTCCACCTGATACGACAGCCTCGACGACGAATAGATCATCCGTTCGGCGAGGTCGCGCATCCGCAGGCGGTTGCCCGGTGCCTCCTGCAGAGTCAGCAGGATGTTGTAGTCGGACAACGACATTCCCGAGTTCGCGCGCAGTTCCTCGTCGAGGATGGTCTGCAATCGGGTGGTCGTCTCCAGATACGGGCGCCAGGCCGCCGCCCGCGGGTCCGTGGTCATCGGCCCGTCGACGTATGCGGCATCAGTGCATCCGGAGGCACGACTCCGAGTCGTCCCGCCTGGAAGTCCTCGATGGCCTGCACGAGTTCGTCGCGGGTGTTCATGACGAACGGGCCGTAATGCGCCACCGGCTCGCGGATGGGCTGACCACCGAGCAGCAGCACCTCCAGCGCGGGACGATTCGAGTCCTGCGAGTCGTCGGCCGCCACGGTGATGCGGTCGCCCTTGCCGAACAATGCCAGCTGCCCCTGCTCGATCGGGCGGCCCTCGGCGCCGACGGTGCCGCGCCCGGACAGTACATAGACCAGCGCGTTGAAGTCGGGTCGCCACGGCAGCGAGACCGAGGCTCCGGGGGACACGGACGCGTGCGCCACCGTGATAGGCGTGTGGGTGCTGCCCGGGCCGGTGTGCTCGCCGATGTCGCCGGCGATGATGCGGATCAGTGCGCCGCCGTCCGGCGAGGTGATGAGTGTGACCTGCTGTCCCTGGAGGCCTTGATATTTCGGCGCCAGGAACTTGTCCTTGGCGGGCAGGTTCACCCACAGCTGGATGCCATGGAAGAGGCCGCCGGAGTCCACGAGTTCGGCGGGCGGGGTCTCGATGTGCAGGATGCCCGAGCCCGCGGTCATCCACTGGGTGTCGCCGTTCTCGATCAGTCCGCCGCCGCCCGCGGAGTCCTGATGCTGGAAACGGCCGTCGATCATGTAGGTCACGGTTTCGAAGCCGCGGTGCGGGTGCCACGAGGTGCCCTTGGGTTCACCGGGTTCGTAGTCGACCTCGCCCATCTGGTCCATGTGGATGAAGGGATCGAGGTCGGCGGTGGAGACGCCGGCGAAGGCGCGGACCACGGGGAAGCCCTCGCCCTCGTAGCCGCGCGGGCCGCGGGTGACGGACTTCACCGGGCGATCGGCCTCGGCGATGGTGGGTTCGGCCAGGTGGGGCAGGGTGACGGTGTCGGCGGTCACGGCAGGCATCGTGAATCCTTTCGGACGTCCTTTTAGCTCAAATTTGAGCTACTTGCTCCGATCAACCAGGCGTCGCGGATCGTTATTCCCGGGTCGCACCGGCGAGTCGGGGACGACCCGGCGATTTACCTCGCCCGGGTCGTCGCGCCGGTGAATAATCGGCGCCATGGCCGATCAATCCGGTACCCGCCCCGGTGAACGTCAGCGGTTCAAGAAGCTGGCACAAGCCGCCCTCAACGCCGATGTCACCGTCGATCAGGTCGAGGTCATCCTCGCCGATCTGGGCGGCGTCCTCACCAACATGGACAGCACCATCGACGGCCTCAACGGCACGCTCGCCACCTTCGACTCCACGCTGTCGCGGATGACCGAGACCCTCGATCAGGTCGACTCGACGGTGGTCGCCATGGCCGACGTCGTGGACCGCCTCGAGCGGGTGGTGTCGCGGGTGGAGATGCTCGTGGCGGTGGGGGAGACGGCGCTTCGTCCGCTCGGCATGCTGGAATCCGCGGGCCGCACCGTGGTGACCCGCCTCGGACTGAAGGGATGATCGTCGAATGACGCCGGAAGAACACGAATTCCGCGGTAACCATGGGCAGGTCATCGTCTACGACGTGTCCCGGCCCGCGTCGCCGCCGATCGGCACCGTGGTCATCGCGCACGGGCTCGGCGAGCACGGCCGACGCTATGGACACGTCGTCGATCGTCTCGTCGCGGTCGGCTACCAGGTGGCCGTACCCGATCATCTCGGCCACGGACGTTCCGGTGGAAAACGTTTGCGCCTGAAGAGTTTCCGTGACTACACCGACGACCTCGACCGGGTCATCCGGGAGGTCTCGACCGACGACCTGCCGACATTCCTCATCGGGCACAGCATGGGCGGCTGCATCGCACTCGACTACGCCCTCGATCATCAGGACCGTCTCGACGGTCTGATCCTGTCCGGCGCCGCCGTGCTGCCCGGCAAGGATCTGTCGCCGCTCGCGATCAAGGTGGCCCCGATCGTCGGCCGGATCGCACCCGGTCTACCGACGACCGCGCTCGACACGTCGATGATCTCGCGCGACCCGGAGGTCGTGGCCGCCTACGACGCCGATCCGCTGGTGGCGCACAGCAAGATTCCGGCCGGGCTCGGTGCCGCCATGGTGACCACGATGCAGTCGTTCCCGGGACGTCTCCCGGGACTGCACCTGCCGCTCCTCGTATTGCACGGCAGTGCCGACGCGCTCACCGATCCGGCGGGCAGCGAGATGGTCGCCCGTCGCGCGGGCTCATCGGACATCACCCTGAACATCTACGACGACCTCTACCACGAGATCTTCAACGAGCCGGAGCGCGACCGGGTGCTCACGGATGTGACCGACTGGCTCGTCGCCCACACGTAGCGCTGGGCTGGATCTCGATACGTCCTCGGCTGGCGCCTCGGACTACTCGATCAGCGAATGACGTCTTTGCTGGGGCGCGTTGTATCCGCGGATGACGTCTTTGCTGGGGCGCGTTGTATCCGCGAATTACGTCCTCTGTTGGGCGAGAGCTGTATCCGCGGGTCGAGTAGCCTGCGAGCGCAGCGAGCCGGCGTATCGAGGCCACGCACCACGGATGACTCAGGCGGCCGGTGCCGGAGTGGTCGTGGTCGGTGTGGACACCGGCGGCGTGGTGGCCGTCGACGGAGCCGGGGCCGGTGACGAGGTGGTCGGTGCCTCGGCCGTCGACGGTGCCGCGGGAGCCGTCGGCACCTCGGCGCCGACATCGGTCTTCGGAGCCTCGACGGGTGCGCTCGGCTGCGAGCTGGTCGTCGGTGCCTCAGGCGCGGCCGGGCTTGTCGCCGAGGAGCTTTCGGCCTTCTCCGACGCCGACGGGTCGGACGCTGCTGAGGACTCGGTCGACTCCAGATCGGCCGGAATGGCGATCTCGTCGAGCACCGGCGTGGTGGCTGCGGCGAGCTTGGCGGCCTGGGTGGCCTTCGCGGCACCCTCGGGTTCGGGGCTGCCGGATGCGCTCACCAGCGTGACCTTGTTGGTGGCCGGCGGATTCTTGCGGAGGGCGTCGAGGACGGGCTTCTTGCCGTCGGCGAGGGCACGTCCCCAGTTCTCCCAGGTGTGGCCGCCGTAGTTGGGCAGCGAGATCACCGAGACGCCTGCCTGCGCGGCCTGCAACTGCATGAGCACCGTCGAGATGGCCGACAGGATCTCCAGCGCGATGGCATTGATCTGATCGGCCGGCTTCAGCTTGGCCATCTCGGATCGGGTGAGGAACCCGTTGCCGGACGAGATGATCAGCACCTGACCGTTTTTCGCGAGTTTGCTGACGTTCTTCGACGGATCGTTGTCGGTCCACCGCTGGCTGCCGGGTGCACCCCACATGTTGAGGATGCCGTTGGTGTAGTTGGACACCATGGTCTGGCTCGCGAAGACGCCGAGCGCGCCGAGCGGATTGTCGGTCTGGTAGTACCCGGACATCGCCTGGACCACCTTGAACTGCTCGGGATGCCGTTCGGCCAGGGTGACCGCGGGGCCGCCGGACATCGACAGTCCGACGATCGCGTTGTTGTTGGGGCTCACGCCGAAGTTCTTGGCGAGGTAGTCGGGGAGCTCCGAGGTGAGGAAGGTCTCCTGCTTGATGACGGTGTTCTTGTCACCGGCGCCGCCCTCCCAATCGGTGTAGAAGGACGATGCGCCGCCGACCGGCATCACCAGGGTGGTGTCGGTGGAGCCGTCGTAGACCTTCGCCGCCTGGACGTCGGTGGTCCATGCGGAACGCTGCTCGTTGGCGCGCATGCCGTCGAGCAGGTAGACACCGTTGTTGCTGCCGTTGGAGGCACGGATCTGCACGATGACCCACTTGTTCTGGGACTTCGACCAGACCTTGCAGTTCTGCACGTAGTTGCCGGACTTGTCCCAGGTGCAGCCCTCCCGGAGCACCTCGGGATGGCCGGCGAGGGCCGACGCCCGGTTGTTTCCCGACAGCAGTGTGCTGATGCCCAACAGTCCCAGGCTCAGTGCGGCGACGATGGCGATGCCGGTGAGGCCGCGTCGGCGTCGGCGGGACGGCTTGGCGGGGACTGCGGGGGTGTCGGTGACGGCGTCGGTGACCGTCCAGCCGTCGGGGATCTGGTGCGGGTCTGGCATGACTGGTCTGTCGGGCGGTGGCCCGCCCGCGTTACACGATCGGCGAAGCTCACAGAAAAGTCACCGGAGCGGGATCGGCAACCGGCTCCGGCCGATCGTCACCCCGCTGCGGTGACTTTCTGTGGCGGGAGGCGCTACTCGGGCGGCGGGGGAGGCGCGGGTGCTCCGGCGGGCGGGGCGATCTTCGCGTACGTCCCCTGTGGGCCGCCGCTCGCGGCGGCCGGGTCGACGCCTGCGGCGCCGTGCGTCGGCCGGTCGGGAGCGGGATCCCAGTCGGTGTCGACGAGCCGCTTCTGCACCGCGATCGCGATGGCCAGCAGTGCCGCACCGATCGCGAGCATGAGGATGGTGCCCCACACGCCGCCGATCTTCGCGGCATTGCCCAGGAGGATGCCGTACCAGCCGAAGTCGGTGTCGCCGAAGGTCGTGTTCTCCTCGCCGAAGGAACCGAGCACCCGCAACAGCAGTGCGGGCAGGAAGGTGATGAGCAGTCCGTTGACGAACGCGCCGGCTATCGCGCCGCGCCGACCACCGGTGGCGTTGCCGTAGACACCGGCGGCGCCGCCGGTGAAGAAGTGCGGCACCAGACCCGGGAGCACCAGCGCCCAGCCGAAGGCCGGTCCCAGCCACGTCGACAGGATCAGCAGACCGACGAGCCCCGCGGCGAAGCTGGAGATGAAACCGATCAGCACGGCGTTCTGCGCGTACGGGAAGACGATCGGTGCGTCGAGCGCGGGCACCGCGCCCGGCACCACGCGGTCGGCGATGCCCTGGAAGGCCGGAACCAATTCACCGAGGATGGTGCGGACACCGAACAGGATGACCGCCACGGCCACACCGAAACTCAGGCCCTGGGTAACGCCCTTCATGATGAAGTTGCCCATATCCGCGGCCGCACCCGCGCCGTCGGCATCGGCGTACGCACGGAAGGCCGTGTCCGAGCCGACCCGGATCACGTAGATGATCGACACCACGATGTACATCAGCACCATCGACAGCGCCGTCGCGACCATCGAATCCCGCAGGAAACGAAGCGATTCAGGCAGTTTCAGATCTTCGGTGGACTTGCTCTTGCGGCCCACGGCGCGACCGACGAGACCGGAGGCGATGTAGCCGAGCGTGCCGAAATGGCCGATGGCGATGCTGTTGTCGCCGGTGACCTTCTTGGTCCACGGCTGCGAGATGGCCGGGAGTGCGACCATCACGACACCGAGCAGCACGCCGCCGACGACGACCACGGTGAACGAGGTGAGTCCGGCGCTGGCCAGCACGATCGTCAGCAGGGTGGCCATGAACAGGGTGTGGTGACCGGTGAGGAACACATAGCGGAGCGGGGTGAACCGGGCGAGCACCAGGCTCACCGCGAAGCCCAGGATCATCAGCCACGCCACCCGGGCGCCGTACTCGTTCTGCGCGATCCCCACGATCGCCTCATTGGTGGGCACCACGCCCTGCGCGTCGGCCGCTCCCTGGATCATCACGCCGAGCGGTTCGAGCGACGACACCACCAGGGTGGCGCCCGCGCCGACGAGCAGGAATCCGAGGGTCGCCTTGAGCGCGCCGCCGATGACGGTGCCGACGGGTTTGCGCAAGGCGATGAGGCCGACCGCGGTGATGATGCCGATGAGATAGGCGGGGACCGCGAGGATCTCATTGACGACGAACTCCGCCGCCGTGACGAGCCAGTTCATGATGTCTCCGCTCTACACGTCATAGGCCGACCGCATTGCTGCGTCGACTTCCTTTGTGCTGGTGAAGTTCTCGATGACGTACACCGGGGTGCCGACGTCGCCGAGGGTTTTCGCGATCTCACCGGAGGTGAGGATGAGGTCGGCCTCCTTGGCCTTGCCCTTCGCGGAGATGGTGTCGGTGGCCTCGACCGAGATGTAGGGCGACCAGCCCCAGGTGTCGAGGACCTGTTCGAGGGTGTTCTTCAGGAACAGGCTGGTGCCCAGGCCGTTTCCGCACACGGTGAGGATGTGACCGCCCGACGCGCGCGTCGCGCCTGCCGATGCGGAGGAGGCGGTGCCGTCGCCCAGGACGTCGAGCACCTCGCCCGGGGTGGTGGCGGTGTCGAGGGCGGCGCGCTTCTCCGGGTTGCCGAGCACCCGGGCCAGCTGTGCCATCGCCGTGGTGTGCGCGGACGCATCGGTGGCGGCCAGCGCGACGACCAGGGAGACCGGGTCATTGGTCTTGTGCCCGAACGCAACCGGCTCCGCCAGCCGTAGCCATGACATGCCGGTGCGGTGCACCGCGGGAGAGGGGCGTGCGTGGGCGAACGCGAAACCCGGTGCGATGACGATGTACGGGCCGTTCTTCTCGACACTCTCGATCATCGATCGGGTGTACTCGGGGTCGGCCACCCCGGTCTTCTCGAGCAGTGCGCCCGCCTTCGAGATGGCGTCCTGCCAGTCCGTGGCCGCCACATCGAGGCCGATCGCATCGGCATCGAGCAGCTCGGTGATCCCACCAGTCATCCGAACCCTTCTCTCTCCCCGACGTTTTCACGCCCGACAACTGTGGGGCCCGGCAATGCCGGACCCCACAGTCGCAGATCTCAGGCTTCGTAACCGAGTAGCGACTTTACCTCCAGGAACTCGTCGAAGGCGTAATCGCCCCATTCCCGTCCGTTGCCGCTCTGCTTGTAGCCGCCGAACGGTGCCGCGGGATCGAGCTGGGCGCCGTTGAGGGAGATCGAACCGGCACGGATGCGGGAGCCGACCTTGCGGACCTCGTCCACGTCCTTGCCCGATACGTAACCGGCCAAACCGTATTCGGTGTCGTTGGCGATCTCGACGGCGTTGTCGAGATCGTCGTAGCCGATCATCACCAGCACCGGACCGAAGACCTCCGTGCGGGCGATCTCCATGTCGTTGGTGACGCCGGTGAAGACGGTCGGACGGACGTAGTAGCCGGTCGGCAGGTCGTCGGGGCGGCCGGGACCGCCGAAGATCGGCTCGGCGCCATCGGCCACCGCACGCTCGATCAGGCCCTGGATCTTGTCGAACTGTGCCTCCGACACGACCGGCCCCATCCGTACGTCGCCGGTCGGATCACCGACGGTGAGCGTCGGCAGCACCGACTTCGCGGCCTCCTGTGCCTCGGCGAGACGGGAATTCGGTACCAGCATGCGGGTCGGCGCGTTACACGACTGACCGGAGTTCACCATCATGGTGGCGACGCCGCCGGCGACGTTCTCCGCGAGGTTCTCGTCGTCGAGGATGATGTTGGGGCTCTTGCCGCCGAGTTCCTGGGCGACACGCTTGACGGTCGGTGCCGCGCTCTTGGCGACCTCGATGCCCGCCCGGGTGCTGCCGGTGAACGACACCATGTCGATGTCGGGGTGAGCGGAGATCGCGGAGCCGACGCCCGGTCCGTCACCGTTGACGAGGTTGAACACGCCGGCGGGAACGCCTGCGGCATCGAAGATCTCGGCGACGATGGCGGCACTGAACGGTGCCACCTCCGACGGCTTGAGCACCATCGTGTTGCCGGTGGCCAGCGCCGGGGCGACCTTGCACATCACCTGATTCAGCGGCCAGTTCCACGGGGTGATGAAACCGCACACACCGATCGGTTCCTTCACGATCCGCGACGAACCGCGGTCCTCGGAGAAGGAGAACCCGGGCAACTGGGCCGCGGCCGTCATCAGGTGGGCGAGTCCGATCGGGACCTGGACGTTCTGGGCCAGACCGGCAGGGGCGCCCATCTCCTCGGTGACCGCGGCCGCGAGATCGGGCATGCGCTTCTGGTATTCGGCGATGACCGCGTTGAGTACCGCGACGCGTTCGTCGACGGAGGTCTGGCTCCAGGTGGCGAAGGCCTTGCGGGCCGCGGCCACGGCGGCGTCGACGTCGGCGGCACTGCCGAGGGCGACCTGTCCGGCGGCCTTCTCGGTGGCGGGGTTGATGACGTCGATCAGGTTGAGTTCGGCGGGCTCCGTCCACTGCCCGTCGATGTAGAACTTGGTGATCTCGCGCATGTGCTGGTGCCTCCCAGGGTGGGTCGTCGGTGTACGTGAACCAGTGTGCTCGACTCCGGACGGTCCCCGACGTGATTTGTGCTGTCTTCACCCACTATGCCCACCGAGCGATCGATCGGGAAGTCACAACTTGCCGTTGTGGCCACACAATGACGTGACGTCTACCGGGACGAAGCGGTGCCGACCAACCTGGAGGTGTGACCATCTCGCCGACGATCTCCATCCCGACCACCGTCCGCCCGGCCCCGCGGCGTGACCCGTTCGCGCATGTGACACCCAACTGGTTCGCCGCGGTGATGGGCACCGGCATCGTCGGCAACGCGGTGGCGATGCTGCCGTCGCGATCCCCGGCGCTCACCGTCTTCGGCGTCGTGATGTGGATGCTGGCCACCGCATTGCTGGTCGCGGTCTCCGGCGCGTTCCTCACCCATTGGACGCGCCATCGTGACCGGGCGCGCGACTATGCCGCCGACCCCGTGATGGGGCATTTCTACGGGGCGGTGCCGATGGCGATCCTGACCGTCGGTGCGGGCTGGGTGCAGTTCGGACCGGCGCTGGTCGGCGGATCGTCGGCGGTGTGGGTCGGCGGCCTGCTCTGGGCACTGGGTACCGCGCTCGGTGTCATCACCTGTGTGGCGGTGCCGTTCGCGATGATGACGAGCGCGATGTCGGCGTCCGGGGAACCGGCGTTGCCGATCCCCGCATGGCTGATGCCGGTGGTACCCCCGATGGTGTCCGCGACGACCGGTGCCGCGCTCATCGCCCATCTGCCCGCCGGGCAGGCGCGGCTGACCCTCCTGATCGGCTGCTACGCGCTGTTCGGGATGAGTCTGGTGGTCGGCTCGTTCACGATGGTCCTCGTCTATGCGCGCATGATCCGCGGAGCCGTTCCCGCGGGGGCCGCGTCGCCGACGGTCTGGATCACGCTGGGCATGATCGGACAGTCGATCACCGCGGCGAACCTGCTGGGCGATCGGGCCGGGCTGGTGCTGGTGGGGGCGCAGGACCCGTTCGCGGTCCTCCTCAAGGGATTCGGTGTGCTGTACGGGTTGGTCTTCGGCGGTTTCGGTGCGGTCATGTTCACGCTGGCGGTCGCGTGGACGGTGCGCGCGGTGCGCCGTGGTCTGCCGTTCGCGCTGACCTGGTGGAGCTTCACGTTCCCGATCGGCACCTGTGTCACCGGTGCGGCCACCACCGGCGAGGTGCTCGGAGCGTACGCCGTGCAGGGGCTCGCCGACGTCCTGTACGTGGTGCTCGTGGTGGCCTGGGTGATCGTCGCGGCCGGGACCGTGCGGCATGCGCTGCGCGGCAGGCTGTTCGAGCCCGCCTGATCGGGATTCGCGGCTCGCCGATGCCATGGGCCGCTCTCGTGTAGCGTCGATCCGCGACGACGACGGCAGGCCGGAGGGCGAATGTTCAGGTATCACACCGATTTTCATCCGGATCTTCGGTTGGCGGGCGCCGTCTTGCCTGCTCGCCCGGTGTCGCCGCGGACACTCGGTCCGGTACGGCGCCTGGTGGACGTGGCGCTTCGTGACACGGGGCGCGCGGATGTCCGGCCGTTGCCGTCGGGCGGCGGTGTCCGGATCTTCCGGCCGGCCGGGATGACCGGCGAGGCACCCGGTCTGGTGTGGATTCACGGCGGCGGTTACCTCATCGGCGCCGCCCGGCAGGACGATCGCCTGTGCCACCACCTGAGCCGGGAACTCGGTGCCGTCGTGGTGTCCGTCGACTACCGGCTGGCACCCGAGCACCCCTATCCGGCGCCGCTGGACGACTGCCACGAGGCCGTCGCGCTCATCCGCGACCTCGACGGTGTCGACCCCTCGCGGATCGCGATCGGCGGCGCCAGTGCGGGCGGCGGACTCGCCGCGCAACTGGCGATCCGGATCCGGGACCGCGGTGAACCGAGGCCCGTACTGCAACTGCTGGTGTATCCGATGCTCGACGATCGGACCGACGTCACCTCCGTACCCGCCGCCCGGATGCGGATGTGGAATGCCGCCGCCAACGAATTCGGATGGTCGAGCTATCTCGGCGACGCGAACCCGGAGGACGTGGTGCCGTCGCGCATCGACGATCTGACCGGTGTGGCTCCGGCCTGGATCGGGGTCGGGTCGCTGGATCTGTTCCACGACGAGGATCTCGCCTACGCGAAAAGCCTGCGGGCCAACGGGGTCGACTGTGCCGTCGACGTGGTGCCCGGAGCGTTCCACGGTTTCGACATGGTGCTGCCGAAGGCGAAGGTCTCGACCGAGTTTCTCCGGACACAGGTATCGGCGCTGCGGACGGCCTTCGGCCGCTGACGGGCTCAGTGGATGCTGCTGAGCACCGCGACGACGACACCGGCGATCGTCAGTACCGTCACGACGATGCCCGCCATCTTCGCCCGGTCCTTCCGGCCGTGCTGCAGTGAACTGATGCCGATCCCGATGCCGGCCAGGATGATCGCGGCATAGACGGCGACCGCGATGGTCAGCGCAGCCACGCCGGCATCGGCCATGGCGACGATCTGCTGGGTCGAATCGGTCATGGCGTCGAGTAGATCACGTGGGCGACGACCTCACGGAGTCAGGGTTCCTGTGTCCGTGCGACGGAGTGGGGGAGGCGGTTTCGGTTCGGGCGGATGAAGTGGCGCACAGGGCGGATCCGGCAGGTACACAGATGCGCGGCGCACTGGGGCGTGCGCCGCGCATCCGATTCACCATTCGTCAGACTCGGTGTGAGAGGGAACGTGTAACTATCCGAGGCTGAACGGCTTTCCGTAGACGGTCAGGTACTGCTCACCCTGCTTCGCCTTGACGATGATGTTGGCGAAGGAACGGGCCTGCGCGTATCCGCCGCAGCCGTTGACCATCATCGTCGAGTTGGTGTAGCTGAGCCGTCCGTGGTCGGTCTCCTTGTAATCGATCTTGCTGCTGTGGCTGTCGTTACCGAAGTCGTCGGCGCTCTCGCGGTCGGCGACGTAGTAGTTGACGGCCTGGCCGGGGCCGATGGTCAGGGAGGTGCCCGCGCCCGCGGTACCGGCCAGCGGAGTGGACTTCGACTGATCGTAGGTTCCGCCGCCGTTGCCCGAGCCGGTGATGCCCGAGAGGTTCACCTGGCAACCGACGATGTAGCCCGCCTGAATGCGGATCTTGTCGACCTTCTGAGTGGTGTGCACGGTGTAGGCCGCCGACACCATCGCGTTGCGGTGCAACGGTGTTCCGCCCATCGAGGGGCTGATGGTGGCGCTCTCGCCGCTTCGGGTCACCGAAACGGTCAGACCGCCGGGCAGGCTCTTGCGGTCGGTCTGGGAGGGCAGCTTGATGTGGACGTCGGCGGATGCGGTGCCGGCCCCGAGGAGTCCGGCCACGGTTGCCAGTGAGATGGCGCCGCCGGTGACGGCGAGCCGGATGGGAGTGAGTGTCATTGTTTCCCTGTGTCTTTCGTACGTGAGGTGAGGTGAGCGGGTCAGCCGATGGAGAAGGGCTTGCCGTACAGGTTGACCTTCTGGTGGTTGCTGCCGGTGGTCTCCACCGTCACGAACGACCGTGCCTGCGCGTAGCCGCCGCAGCCCTGGACCTGCAGCTGCACCCGGTCGTAGTTGAAGAAGTACGTGCCGGGACCGGTGATGTCCTTGTAGTCGACCTGGGCGAAGACCACCTGTCCGGGCGTGATCGGGAAGCTCAGCGTGCCGCTGGCACCCGGGACGCCCGCGGAGGTGATGGTGCCGCTGAGGCCCGCGGTCAGGTTGCCGAGGCTGACCTGGCAGCCGACGATGTATCCCACCGACAGGGTGGCCGGGGCGCCATCGGTCATGGTGTTGTTGGTGCCGGGCATGGTGCCCTCGCCGGCCGGACCGGCGTTGGGGCCGGCCTTGCCCTTCTTGAGCTTCGGCGCCTTCAGCGTGATGTCCGCGCTCACCCATGCGGTACGGCCGATTCCGTTGGCGGCCATGGACGGCGAGATCTGCGCCGACTCATGCGTACGGGTGAGGGTCAGGCCGTCGCCGCTCGCGCTACCGCCCGGAAGCCGGACGAAGGCATCGGCATGTGCCGGTGCCACCGTTGCCAGTGCGATGCCGACCGCTGCGGCCCCGACGCCGATGCCGACTGCGGTGCGCGCACCTCGACGCGTCGTTGACTGGATCTTGCTCATGTGTTCCTCTCGGAGGTTCTCGTCGCGCCCTCGTGCGCGTCGCGCCGAACTGTACTGCGCGTGAAGCGAACAACCGGTGAACGATTAATGAGCGGTGAACGGCAAGTTTCGGTTCAATAAGAAAACCTGCATGTGAGCCGAAATCGCTTGCGGCGCACTATGTCTCGGTTGCCGGATCTGGGCGTTTCGGCGAATCGGGCAAAGCGGCCCGCATATGGGTCGACCCCGGGTCGTGTGGTGACCCGGGGTCGAGAGTTGCGGCTTCGAGAGTCGGTCAGAGGTGACGGACCGTGTAACCGGCGGCGTCGAAGACCATCCCGTTGACGGGGTAGAGCACGTGCAGGGCGTTCGGGCCGGCGAAAGGTGCGCCGTTGCAGATGTTGTCGCCCTGGATGCAGTACTGCTTGGTGCGGCCGCGGAAGCCGTCGCCCACCCGCAGCGGCGGGACGCCGACGTCACGCAGGAAACGGGCGGACGGCGCACCGAACATGACGATGGCGGAGATCTTCGAGGCGACCTTCGCGGGGAGTTCCGGCGGTGCGTACCGCGCGTAGCGCTGGTAGGAGGCGGGGATGGTCAGGCCGCCGTGCGCGGCATAGCTCACCACCGCGGCACCCTGGGAGTAGCCGCCGAGCACGATCTTGGTCCGCGGGCAGGCGTTGGCCAGGTAGGTGGCGCGCCGCTGAGTGTCCTTCACGCCGTCGAGGACGGTGTGCGCGAACCGGAGACGGTTGCGGAAATCGCTGCTGGCCGCATAGTTCACGCCGTAGACGCGGACCGACTTGCCGGGCAGCTGGCTGCGCAGTGCCTCCGAGTAGGCGAGACCGGTGATGCCCACGGGCGGTGCGGTTTCGACGGTGCCACGCGCGAAGATCACTTCGACATCAGCACAACCGGCGGCAGAGGCCCGGGGGCTGCCGACAAATGACAGTGCACCGGCCGACAGCACGACACACAGGGCGGCAATTATCCATCGCTTCATCACGCGCTCAATCCTAAGGTCAAAACGTCCGTTGTATTCGTTACTCAAGCAAACATTTTTGATAGTTGTCCAATGCGCAGGTCACGGCAGACCTCCGGGGACGTGATGGGTGCCCCCAGTCGGACTCGAACCGACACTGGACCGGTTTTAAGCCGGTTGCCTCTGCCAATTGGGCTATGGGGGCGCGACGAACAGCATGCCATGACGGTTGACCACATGACTTGCCGGTGTTAACTTAACGTCGATAAGTCATCGTGTGGGGGAGGAACCATGATCGATCGAATGACCCGGGTGATCCTTCGGTCGCCGCGTGCGGTGCTGGGCGCCGCGACACTGCTACTCGTCCTGGCCGGGATCTTCGGCGCCACCGCCGCCCAGCATCTGCTGTCCGGTGGCTACAACGACTCGTCGTCGGAATCCGCTCGGGCCGAGCAGATCCTCGACGAGGTCTTCGATCGCGGCGGAGTGCAGGTGGTCATCAAACTCGACGCGCCCGCCGGCACCGACGTGACCACCGACCCGCGCGTCCGGGAGGTCGCCACCGGGATCGTCGACGATCTGTCGTCCGCCGAATCCGTTCGGCCCCAGATCATTTCGTATCATGGCAACCCGGCACTGGCGCCCGCGTTGGTCAGCAGGGACAAGTCGTCGACGCTGATCATCGCGAACATGCGGGGAACCGACGACGAGGGACGGGAGGCCTCCGCCGCGCTGGCCGAGCGCTACACCGGTGAGCGACAGGGCATCTCGGTCCGCGTCGGCGGACAGGGAATGGTCTTCCATCAGGTCAACGAACAGACCTCGCGCGATCTGGCCATCGCGGAGGCCATCGCGATTCCGATCACCTTCGTCGTCCTGATCGTCGTCTTCGGTGGTCTCGTGGCGGCTGCGGTGCCGGTGGCGATCGGCATCATCGCGATCATCGGGACACTGGCCCTGCTGCGCCTGATCGCCATGGTCACCGACGTGTCGATCTTCGCGATGAACCTCACCACCGCAATGGGTCTCGCACTCGCGATCGACTACTCGCTGCTGATCGTCACCCGCTACCGCGAGGAGGTGGCGCGCGGCACGTCGCGGCCGGACGCGATCCGGATCACCATGTCCACGGCCGGCCGCACGGTGGCCTTCTCCGCGGTCACGGTCGCGTTGTCGCTCGCGGCGCTCGTCGTCTTCCCGATGTACTTCCTGCGGTCCTTCGCCTACGCGGGCGTGGGCGTGGTCATCGTCGCCGCGATCGCCTCGCTGGTGCTGACGCCCGCGCTGCTCATGGTGCTCGGCGACCGTATCGATTCGCTCGACGTCCGACGCGCGATCCGGCGCCTGCGGAAACGCCCCGAACCGGTCGCGCGTCCCATCGAGGACACCCGCTGGTACCGGCTGGTGCAGTTCGTCCTGCGGCGGGCCCTGCCGATCGCGGTGGTCGTGTCCGCGCTGTTGCTCGTGCTCGGCGCGCCGTTCCTCGGCATCCGTTTCGGTTTCCCCGACGACCGGGTGCTGCCGACTTCGGCGAGTTCACACGAGATCCAGCAGGAGATCCGGGACGACTTCGATCGCAGCCTCACCTCCGTCGTCACGGTCCTCGTGCAGGGCGACACCGCCGAACCGGCGATGCGGAAGTACGCGACCGAGTTGTCGCGGGTGGCCGATGTGGACTCGGTGTCGTCGTCGGCGGGCATCTTCACCGACGGCAGGCAGATCGGTCCGGGGGACCCCGGAGACACCAGGGACGGCGTCTCGGTGATCTCCGTGTCGACGACCGTCGACGCGATGAGCGAGCAGGGCGGGCGGCAACTCGACGACCTGCGCTCGGTCGCGGCCCCCGCCGGCGCGGCGACGATGTTCACCGGGCTGGCCGCCACCAACTCCGATGCCGTCTCGGCCATCTACAGTCACCTGCCCTGGGTGCTGCTGATCATCGGGGTGGCGACATTCATCCTGCTGTTCCTGTTCACCGGAAGTGTGATCCTGCCCCTGAAGGCGTTGGTGCTCAACGTGTTGTCGCTGTCGGCGACCTTCGGTGCGATGGTGTGGATCTTCCAGGACGGACATCTCGGGGGCCTCGGCACCACGCCCACCGGATACCTCGTGTCGACCATGCCGGTCCTGATGTTCTGCATCGCGTTCGGATTGTCGATGGACTACGAGGTCTTCCTCCTCGGGCGCATCCGGGAGGAGTGGCTCGCCTCCGACCGTTCACGCGCGGCCAGCGATCACGCGGTGGCCGTCGGCATCGCCCGCACCGGCAGGGTGGTGACCGCCGCGGCACTGCTGATGAGCATCGTCTTTGCCGGGATCGCGGCTTCCGGGGTCTCGTTCATGCGTATGTTCGGTGTGGGGCTGGCGCTCGCCGTGCTCATGGATGCGACATTGATCCGGCTGCTGCTGGTACCCGCGTTCATGCGGCTCGCCGGACGGCTCAACTGGTGGGCGCCGGGGCCGTTGCGCCGACTGCACGACCGGATCGGATTGTCGGAGGGTGGCCCGGCCCCCGCTGTGACGAGTGAGCAGGAGAGCGATGACGAGCGGAACGAGACGCAGCCGGTCACCACGCGGCTCGGGTGAACTGCTCGCCGACGAGATCCTCGACGCCGCAACGGAACTGCTCGTCGAGCAGGGTGACGACGCATTGATGTCCATCCGGTCGGTCGCGGCGCGCGTCGGTGTGACGCCGCCGTCGATCTACCTCCACTTCGCCGACAAGGACGCGCTGCTGGACGCGGTGTGTGCCCGCTACTTCGAACAACTGGACCACGCACTCGCGGCCGCGGTGGCCGGTCTCGACGATCCGATGGACCGGCTGATCCGCCTGGGGCTCGCCTATGTGCGTTTCGCTCTGGACACCCCGGTGATCTACCGGATCGCGTTCCGCGGCACGCGTGCGGGTCAGGACTGCAAGGTCGACGAGGTACTCGCGGCACTGGCCTTCGGGCGGCTTCGCGACGAGGTCGGAGCGCTTGTGGCGGCCGGCCTCATCCCGCCCGGCGACGGCGACGACGCGGTCCTCGAGTTCTGGGCGGCCGCACACGGGATCGCGTCACTGATGATCGCGAAGCCGACGCTGCCGTGGGGCGACGATCTGCACATCGCCGAGGACCTCCTGCGCGCGACCGGGCTGGGCCGCATCATGCTCGACGACCCCGAGGGGCGGCTCGACGACCCGTCGGTCCTCCGTGAGCTGCGTCAACGGGTGATCGGGGGCCGGTGAGCACAGAGAAGGTCAAGAAAAGGTAAAGTCGGAACTCGACCGCCTTCGTGCGCGTTGGAGTAGTAGCCAACAAGTCAGTTGCGGTGGGAACGACAAAGCAGCACCCCAACAAGCAAAAGGAGCACATTCGTGCGAGAGAGCAGCAATCCGGTTATGCGCGGTGTGGTCCGCGATAACCAGACCGGTGTTGCCGGCTTCGGTGCCGGAGCGGCCGCTGCCGGTCAGGGCGCCATGTTCAACCAGTACGGGCAGCAGACCGATCCGTATGCCCAGATGCCGCAGGCCCCCGCGGGCAGCCGGCAGTTGACCGTCGACGACGTCGTCACCAAGACCGCCATCACGCTCGGCGTCCTGACGATCTCGGCGATCGCCACATACTTCCTCGTCAACAACAACGAAGCGCTCGCCGCACCGCTGATGCTCGTCGGCGCGCTCGGCGGACTCGCCCTCGTGCTCGTCGCGAGCTTCGGGCGCAAGCAGGACAACCCGGCCATCGTGCTCGCCTACGCGGTCCTCGAGGGCCTGTTCGTCGGCGCGATCTCCTTCGTCTTCGCCAATGTGATCGTGACCGACGACGTCTCCGCCGGAGCGCTGATCGGACAGGCCGTCCTCGGCACGTTCGGCGTGTTCTTCGGCATGCTCGTGGTGTACAAGGTCGGCGCCATCCGCGTCACCCCGCGCTTCACCCGCATGCTGTTCGCGGGCATGGTCGGCGTGATCGTGTTGATGCTCGGCAACCTGGTGATGGGCTTCTTCAACGACGGCGACGGCTTCGGCCTGCGCAACGGCGGACCGCTGGCGATCATCTTCTCGCTGGTCTGCATCGGCCTCGCGGCATTCAGCTTCCTGCTCGACTTCGACACCGCCGACCGCCTCATCCGCGCCGGTGCGCCGGATCGCGCGGCCTGGGGTGTCGCCCTCGGCCTGACCGTGACCCTGGTGTGGCTCTACGTCGAGATCCTGCGTCTGCTGAGCTACTTCAACTCCGACTAGTCCAGACCCGTTCCGGGTCGTCGAGAAGCCCCGTACCCCGTGGTGGTGGTGCGGGGCTTTTCGGTGCGCGGGTAAGGGTGCCGGATAAATGCGTGGCGGGTGGTCGGTGCCGATTGATAGCGTGCCGCCCATGAACTGAACGGTGGGGCGGCGCGAGGCGATGAGTATTCGGGACGCGCCCGGTCAACACTCTCGACAACATCCAACCCCGCCGCGGTCCGTCGCCGCGCCCGGGGGCGAAAGGACCACCATGCGTTCCACCACCACGAGTTCCACCGTGAGCGCCGACGACCGACTCGCCCGATCCGACATCATCGTGATCGGGGTGCTGCTCGTCGCCTCCTTCGTCGTCATCCTCAACGAGACCGTGATGAGCATCGCGATCCCGGTTCTGCAGAAGGACCTCGGCGTCGAACCCAGCACCGGTCAGTGGCTGACCACCGCCTTCATGCTGACGATGGCCGTGGTCATCCCGCTGACCGGATTCCTGATCCAGCGTGCGGGCACCCGCGTGCTGTACGTCGTGGCGATGTCCGCATTCTCCGTCGGCACCGTGATCGCCGTCGCCGCACCGGGATTCGAGGTGTTGCTGATCGCGCGGGTGATCCAGGCCGTCGGAACCGCGATCATGCTGCCGCTGCTCATGACCACCGTGATGACGGTCGTACCCGAACATCGTCGCGGCGTGATGATGGGCAACATCTCCGTGGTGATCGCGGTGGCGCCGGCACTCGGGCCGACGCTGTCGGGATTCATCCTCGACCATCTCGGCTGGCGCTGGATCTTCGGTGTCGTCGCACCCATCGCGATCGCGGCGCTGGTGGTCGGCGCCGCGCTGATCCGCAATGTCGCAGAACGGGTCTCGACGCCCATCGATCTGCTGTCGGTACCGCTGGCCGTCCTCGGATTCGGCGGTCTCGTCTACGGTCTGGCCGGCATCGGCGAGGCGGCGAACGGCACCACCACGATGCCGCTGTGGATTCCCTTCACCGTCGGCGCACTGGCCCTGGCGGCCTTCGTCGCGCGACAGATCCTGCTGGCCCGGCGCGACCGCGCCCTGCTCGATCTGCGGGTGTTCGCGTCGCGGCCGTTCACCCTGTCCATGGTCGCGATCGTGGTGGCGATGGCGACCATGATGGGCACCTTCATCGTCGTGCCGTACTTCGCGCAGGCGGTGCTCGGGCTCGAACCGTTCACCACCGGCCTCATCACGCTCCCGGGTGGCCTGCTCATGGGCATCGCCGGACCGATCGTCGGCCGCGTCTACGACAGCCGCGGGCCGCGAATCCTGGTGATACCGGGCGCGATTGCCGTCGGCGTCGGCGTGTGGATGCTGGTGCGGATCACCCCGGACACCTCGGTGTGGTGGCTCCTCGCCTCGAACATGGCACTCTGCCTGGGCCTCGCCGCGACGTTCACCCCGCTCATGACGCTCGGCCTCGGCTCGGTGCCCGCCCGCCTGTACTCGCACGCCTCCGCGGTGCTGGGGACGTTCCAGCAGGTGGCGGGTGCGGCCGGAACCGCGTTGTTCATCACCATCATGACGGTGGTGGCCACCGACCATCAGGCGGCCGGAACCGTTGCCGACCAGGCGATCACGAACGGTGTGCAGCGGGTCTTCGTGGTGGCGGGCGTGCTGAGCATCGTGCTCGTCGCCGTCGTCGCACTGGTCCGGCGTCCGGACGCCCAGGACGAGGAGATCGTCGGGGGAGCCGCGGACGACGACGATCCGGTGGCCGACCTCACCGAGGACGAGCGAATTCCCTGCTGAGACAAGGCGACTCGTCGATGCAGGGGTGGGTCTCGATACGGCGGCTCGCTGCGCTCGCGGCCTACTCGACCAGCGAAATGTGTTGACTCGCCGGCGGTTTCGCGGCTCGCTGCGCTCGCGGCCTACTCGACCGGCGGATAATTTCGCCGATCGAGTAGGCGCGGACGAGCGTGCGAGTTCGCGGCGTATCGAGATCTGTTGCCGCGCTCCGGATCAGCTGAGGCGTTCGAGCACCATCGCCATGCCCTGGCCGCCGCCGACGCACATCGACTCGATGCCGAAGGTCTTGTCGTGGGTCTGCAGGTTGTTGAGCAGGGTGGTGGTGATGCGGGCACCGGTCATGCCGAACGGGTGGCCGAGGGCGATGGCGCCGCCGGACACGTTGAGCTTGTCGTGGTCGATGCCGAGCTCGTTGGCCGAGCCGAGCACCTGCACCGCGAAGGCCTCGTTGATCTCGACGAGGTCGATGTCCGACAGCGACATACCGGACTGCCGCAGCACCTTGCGGATCGCCTCGATCGGGCCGAGACCCATGATCTCCGGCGACAGGCCGGTGGCGGCGGTCGCGACGACGCGGGCCAGCGGGGTCAGACCGAGTTCCTTGGCCTTGGTGTCACTCATGATGACGAGCGCGGCCGCACCGTCGTTGAGCGGGCAGGCGTTACCGGCGGTGATGGTGCCGTCCGGCCGGAAGACCGGCTTGAGCTGGCTGATCTTCTCGTAGGTGGTTCCGGCGCGGGGGCCGTCGTCGGTGGTCACCTGGGTGCCGTCGGCGAGAGTGATCGGATCGATCTCGCGGGCGAAGAAGCCGTCGGCGATGGCCTTCTCCGCGCGATTCTGGCTGAGCACACCCCAGCGGTCCTGGTCCTCGCGGGAGATGCCGGTGTAGCTGGCGACGTTCTCGGCGGTCTCGCCCATGGCGATGTACACGTCGGGAACCAGGCCGTCCTCGCGCGGATCATGCCACTTCGGGCCACCGCCCTCGGCGGCCTTCGCGGTGCGGGCCATCGCATCGTCGAAGGCCGGGTTCTTGGAATTCGGAGCGCCGTCGGCACCGCCGGAGATGCCGAAGCTGGAGACGCTCTCCACACCGCCGGAAATGAGGACGTCGGCCTCGCCCGCCTTGATCGCGTGCAGGGCCATCCGCGTGGTCTGCAGCGACGACGAACAGTAGCGGTTCACGGTCACGCCGGGGATGTGGTCGTAGCCGAGTTCGACGGCGATCACACGTCCGATGTTGTAGCCGCCCTGACCACCGGGCTGGCCGATGCCCCAGTGGATGTCCTCGATGTCCTTGGGATCGAGGGAGGGAACCTTGGCGAGAGCCGCGGCGACCATCTGGCGGGAGAGTTCGTCGGGCCGGACGTCCTTCAGGGAACCTTTTCCGGCACGGCCGATCGGGGAGCGGGCATGGGCAACGATGACTGCTTCAGGCATGGGGCCAGATTACCCCTAACGCTTGCTTGGTCGGTTCGCGCCGTCGGTGAGCGGGACTCCCGGTGTTCCGCGGTCGTCTTGCGATGACTTTCCGCCGGCGCCGCGGTCAGTAGTGGAGGAGCGCGACGACCGGGAGGACATCATGACCATCACCACCGCCGACATCACGATCACCCTCGACGGTTTCGTCGCCGGACCGGATCAGTCCGAGGCGGATCCGCTCGGCGTCGGTTTCGAGCGAGCACACCGCTGGATGTTCGAGGCGGCGCAGGAAAACGCCGCCGAGGTGGCCGCTGTCACCGGGCACGACGCATACATCATGGGCCGCAACATGTTCGGGCCCGTACGGGGAGAGTGGCCGGACGATTCGTGGCGCGGCTGGTGGGGGCCGAACCCGCCGTATCACGCGCCGGTCTTCGTTCTGACGCACCATGCGCGCGCCCCGATCGAGATGGACGGCGGCACGGTGTTCCATTTCGTCACCGACGGCCCGGAGCAGGCGCACCGGCGCGCCACGGAGGTCGCGGGACCGGACGGCACCATTTCCATCGGGGGTGGTGCCCGCACATTGCGGCAGTACCTGGCCGCGGGACTGGTGGACCGGCTGCGACTCCACGTCGCGCCTCTCGTCCTGGGGGCGGGTGAACGCCTCTTCGACGATCTCGTCGATTATGAGCTGCGCCCCGTCGACGCCCGTGCGACGACGGCAGTCACCCACCTGACGTACGAACCGCGGTAGCCGCCGCGGCCCCGCTCAGCGGGTGACGAGCCTGCGAATCCGGCTGGTCAGGCGATTCTGCTCGACGGATTCGGACACCTCGGGCGGCTCCGGGAGCGGTGTCGGACCCCATTCGCCGATGGCGGCGAGGACCTCGGGCAGCAGGATCTCCGCGGCGAGCGTGTACCCGGCGGCCGACGGGTGATAGCGATCCGGGGAGAACATGTGATCGGGTTTGGCCAGGAATTCCTTGGCCAGGAGGTCGGCGAGCGGGACGGCCCGCCCGCCCGCCGAGCGGACCGCGTTCCGTTGGGCGGCGGCCAGCCGTAATCCCCAGCGCCGCAAGACGGTTCGCAACGGCTGCGGGATCGCGGTGATGACCCCGAAATCCGGGCATGTACCGACGACGACCTTGGCCCCACTGCCGACCAGCACCTCGACGGCGGCGCCGAGCCTGCGTGCCGAGGCGCGGATGCCGTTGCGTGCCGTGACGTCGTTCGCGCCGATCAGGATGACGGCCACATCGGGCTTCTCGCGTGCGATGAACATGGCCTCGACCTGAGCGGCGAGTCCCTTGGAGGTGGCGCCGACGATCGCCTTGTTCGCGTAGCGCACCGTCTTGCCGGTCTCGGCGACGACGCGGCGCGCGAGTTGCACGCCCGGGGTCTCGTCGGCGGTGTCGGAGCCGAGTCCGGCGGCCGTCGAGTCGCCGAACACCGTCAGATACAGGTCGACCGGAGTGGACCGCGTGTACCGGTGCGGGCCGCTGCCGTCGGGCAGGTACACGCCGTCGCCGTCGGGTGCGTTGTCGGTGCGGTGCGGGATCACCGTGCGGGCCGTCGCGGCCTGCGCGTTCAGATAGTTGAGGGCGGCCCAGTAGGCGCCCGCGCCCGCCGCGGTGGCGCCGGCGCCCGCGCCCACATCACGCAGGACCCGTTTGTACGACCCCACCCTGGTATTGCGTCCGGACACGACCACAGCTTAGTCCGGGTTCCACTGTTTCCCCGTTCTCTGGGACGATGGACACATGCGCATCGCGAATCACGTGATCGACCTCGTCGGCAACACCCCGCTCGTCAAGCTCAACTCGGTGACCACACCCGGATCCGGGCTGGTCGCCGCCAAGGTGGAGTACCTCAATCCCGGTGGCAGTTCGAAGGACCGCATCGCCGTGCGGATGGTCGATGCCGCCGAGGCGTCGGGGGAACTCAAGCCGGGCGGCACCATCGTCGAACCGACGTCGGGCAACACCGGAATCGGGCTCGCCCTGGTCGCGCAGCAGCGCGGCTACACGTGCGTCTTCGTCTGCCCGGACAAGGTGGGCGAGGACAAGCGCAACGTGCTGCGCGCCTACGGGGCCGAGGTCGTGGTGTGCCCGACCGCGGTGCCGCCGGAACATCCGGACAGTTACTACAACGTCTCCGACCGCTTGGTGCGGGAGATCGACGGGGCGTGGAAGCCCAACCAGTACGCCAACCCGGCCGGACCGCAGAGTCACTACGAGACCACCGGTCCGGAGATCTGGGCCGACACCGACGGGAAGATCACCCATTTCGTCGCGGGCGTTGGTACCGGCGGCACCATCACCGGCACCGGCCGGTACCTCAAGGAGGTGTCGGGCGGGAAGGTCAAGGTCATCGGCGCCGATCCGGAGGGTTCGGTGTACTCGGGCGGCACCGGACGGCCCTATCTGGTGGAAGGTGTCGGCGAGGACTTCTGGCCGGACGCCTACGACCCGAGCATCCCCGACGAGATCATCGCCGTCTCCGACGCCGACTCGTTCGAGATGACGCGCCGCCTGGCCCGTGAGGAGGGGCTGCTGGTCGGCGGGTCCTGCGGCATGGCCGTCGTGGCCGCGCTCCAGGTGGCCGAGCGTGAGGGCCCGGACGCGGTGGTCGTGGTCCTGCTGCCGGACGGCGGTCGCGGCTACATGGCGAAGATCTTCAACGACGAATGGATGAGCAGCTACGGCTTCCTGCGGTCGCCGCTGGACGGCAAGGCGAAGGGTGAGCCGCTCGTCGGTGACGTCCTGCGCGGCAAGTCCGGCGCCCTGCCCGATCTGGTGCACACGCATCCGCAGGAGACGCTGCGCGACGCCATCGAGATCCTCCGCGAATACGGCGTCTCGCAGATGCCGGTCGTCGGTGCCGAACCGCCGATCATGGCGGGCGAGGTCGCGGGCGCGGTCACCGAGCGCGACCTGCTGAGCGCGGTCTTCGAGGGTCGTGCGAATCTCGCCGATCCGGTGTCGTCCCACATGGGGGAACCGTTCCCGCTCATCGGATCCGGTGAACCGGTGTCGGCGGCCACCAAGGCGTTGGGGGAGTCCGATGCGCTGATGGTCGTCGAGGACGGCAAGCCGATCGGCGTCATCACCCGCCACGATCTGCTGGCGTTCGTGTCCACCCACCCCATCGTCGGATAGGAGTCCTCCCATGAGTGAACGCAAGAGCGCCGAGGATTCGACCCGGTGGCAGGGCTTTTCCACGCAGGCCATCCACGCCGGGTATGAGCCGGATCCCGCGACCGGCGCGGTGAACGTCCCGATCTACGCGAGTTCGACCTTCGCCCAGGACGGTGTCGGCGGCATGCGCGGCGGCTTCGAGTACGCCCGCACCGGCAATCCCACCCGCCAGGCACTCGAGGCCAACCTCGCGGCCATCGAGAAGGGTTCGTACGGACGGGCTTTCGCCTCCGGCATGGCGGCCACCGACGCGTTGCTCCGTGCCACACTGCGGCCCGGCGATCATCTGATCATCCCGAACGACGCCTACGGCGGCACCTTCCGGCTCATCGACAAGGTGTTCTCGCAGTGGGGGATCACCTATTCGGCGGTGCCGATCACCGACATCGACGCGGTGCGCGGCGCGGTCACCGGGTCGACCAAACTGATCTGGATCGAGAGCCCCACCAACCCGCTGCTCAACATCGGCGACATCGCCCGGCTGGTCGAGGTCGCGCATGAGAACGGCGCGAAACTGGTGGTGGACAACACCTTTGCCTCGCCGTATCTGCAGCAGCCGCTGACGCTGGGTGCCGACGTGGTGCTGCACTCGACGACCAAGTACCTGGGCGGTCATTCCGACGTGGTGGGTGGCGCCCTGGTCACTAACAGCGAAGAACTCGACGAGGCCGTCGCCTTCCTGCAGAACGGTGCGGGCGCGGTACCCGGTCCCTTCGACGCCTACCTGACCATGCGGGGCATCAAAACCCTTGCGGTGCGGATGGATCGGCACTGCGACAACGCGGAGAAGATCGTCGACTACCTGAGCACGCACCCCAAGATCGACAGTGTGCTGTACCCGGGACTGCCCATGCACCCGGGCAACGAGGTGGCCGCCAAGCAGATGCGCCGCTTCGGCGGCATGGTGTCGGTGCGCGTCAAGGGCGGCGCGCAGGCGGCACAGGACTTCTGCGCGCGCACCGAGGTGTTCACGCTCGCCGAATCGCTCGGCGGCATCGAATCCCTCATCGAACACCCGGCGGCCATGACCCACGCGTCGACGGCCGGATCGCTCCTTGAGGTGCCCGACGACCTGGTGCGTCTGTCGGTCGGCATCGAGGACGTCGGCGATCTGCTCGGGGACCTCGACAACGCCCTGGGCTGAACCGGATTCGTCGCGAGCACCGGATGCTGATCACTCGGTCCGAGATCGATTCGGCCACCGCCACGCTGCGCGGGGTGATGCGCCGGACCCCGATGGTCGCGTCGCGGGTGCTGTCCGAACGCCTCGGCTGCGAGGTCTGGCTGAAATGCGAGAACCTCCAGCGCACCGGATCGTTCAAACCCCGTGGCGCCTATAACCGCATCTCCCGGCTTGACGACGCCGAACGCGCCCGCGGTGTGGTGGCGGCGAGCGCGGGCAACCACGCGCAGGGAGTCGCCTGGTCGGCGACCCGGCTCGGCATCGACTCGCGTGTCTACATGCCCACCGGGGCGTCCCTGCCGAAGATCGCCGCGACGAAAGCCTATGGCGCGGAAGTGATCCTGGAGGGCAACACGGTCGACGACGCACTCCTGGCCGCCCGGCGGTACGCCGACGACACCGGCGCCGTGCTCATCCACCCCTTCGATCATCCGGACATCGTCGCCGGGCAGGCGACCGTCGGTGTGGAGATCGTCGAGCAACTCCCGTCGGTGGACGCCGTCGTGGTGCCCCTCGGCGGAGGCGGTCTGCTCGCCGGGATCGCCGCGGCGGTCACGCCGCGAAGCCCCGACACCCGGATCGTCGGTGTGCAGGCCGCGGGCGCGGCGGCCTGGCCGCTGTCCCTGGAGGAGGGCCGCCCCGTCGCGGCGTCGGCCATGAACACCATGGCCGACGGCATCGCCGTGGCGCTGCCCGGGCAGGTGCCCTTCGCCCACGTGTCCGAACTCGTCGACGACGTCGTCACCGTGGGCGAGGAGGCACTGAGCACCGCCCTGCTGGTGATGCTGGAACGCGCGAAGCTGGTCGTCGAACCGGCGGGTGCCGCCGGTGTGGCGGCCGTGCTGTCACGAGATCTCGATGTATCCGGCACGGTCTGCGTCGTCGTGTCCGGCGGGAACATCGACCCGTTGCTGCTCAGTCACGTCACCACTCACGGCCTGACGGCAGCCGGCCGGTTCCTCACGCTCACCGCGACAGTCTCGGACCGGCCGGGTGGTCTCATCGAACTCCTCACGCTGCTCCGGGATCTCGGTGCCAGCGTGGTCGACATCGTGCACTCGCGGGTCGCCGACGACCTGTTCCTGGGCGAGGTGCAGGTGACGGTCAGCATGGAAACGCGTGGCCCCGACCATCAGCGGGAGGTTCGCCGCGCCCTGGCATCCGGCGGCTTCCTCCGCGAGTGATCGGCACGATTCGCTGCTGAAGACATCGTCGTGAGGACCCTCCGAGGGCATATTGCCCTCGGACACCTCTCAGGACGAGGTTTTCAGCAGCTGTCGCCGCCCGCCCGCTTCCGGTGCCAGGCGGCATATTCACGTCCCCAGGCCGCCATGGCGTCCAGTGCCTGTCCGGCCGAATGTCCCAGCGCGGTCAGCCGGTACTCGACCCGGGGCGGGACCTCCGCGTAGACGCGGCGGTCGATGATGCCGTCCTGTTCGAGCTCACGGAGCTGGCGGGTCAGGACGCGTGGTGACGGATCGCCGATGGCCCGGCTGAGCTCACCGAAACGCAGCACCCCGCGGGACTCGAGCTCGTGGAGGATGACGGGTTTCCAGGCGCCGCCGACGACCGCCACCGCGATCTCCGCCGAGCAGCGTTCCGCCCAGTCCGCGACTACCTGCTGTGTCCTGGGCCGAGGTGCAAGTGCTTCACCTGCATGGCTATCCATATCGTCAGTATGTCACCACAAGATCAGTACTTGCCGGAAGACAAGTGCGCTCCGACGATGGTGGAGTGACCACCGACTGCGATCGTCCCGCCGTGCATCCCGGCCACCGTGGGCCGGGCTACCTTCTCCTGGTTCCGCTCATGGCGGGAATTCTGGCCGGTGCTCTCTCGGTCAGCATGATCAACACGGCGATTCCCCGCATCGCGGACGACGTCGGCGCCGACGCCGCGGGCAGCGCATGGATCGTCGACGTCTACCCGCTCGTACTGGCCACGTGCATCGTCTTCGCGGCACGCCTCGGGGACCGGATCGGTCGACGCACCACCCTGCTGATCGGTCTGACGATCATCGCGGTGGTCAACCTCGCGGCCGCGTTCGCCGTGACACCCGCCATGCTCGTGGCGGCGCGAGCCATACTCGGATTCGCTGGAGCACTAGTCGTCGCCAGTGTGGTGGCGACCATCATCGTCGTGTACGAGGGACGCCGCCGCCTGCTGGCCAACGCCGTATGGGTCTCCGTCTTCGGTGCGGGCGGGGCTGCGGGGCCGGTGCTCGGCGGCGTCCTCACCGAGATCTGGGGCTGGCGTGCGGTCTTCGTCGTCGCGGTCCCGATCGCGGCGGTCGGCATCGTGCTCACCCCGCTGCTGGTGCCCGAGTCGCGATCGGAGAGCCGATCCCGGTGGGATGTACGGGGATTCGTGTACTCGTCGGCGGCCGTGGCGGCGATCGTGTTCGGTGTGCAGCACGTGGTCGTCGAGCCGCTCCTCGGTATCGGGGTGGCGGTCGCGGGCATCGTCGGACTCGCCGCCTTCATCCACCGCGAGAGGAGTCGCGAAAAGCGCGGTGCCGGAACACTTCTAGCGGTGGGGTTGTTCGGCTCCCGGATCTTCCGGACGGCGTTCGCTCGGATGTTCGTCGCATCCGGGGCATCCTCCGGGACCGCCTACCTGGCCGGCGTGTATCTACAGTCGGATGAGGGGCGCACCCCCGTCGGCGCGGGCCTGGCACTGCTCCCGCTGGCGCTGGGAGTGGTTGCGGGCGGCGCGATCACACCGCATCTCACCCGTTACGTGTCGCGGCCATGGGCCACCCGCGCGGCGCTGGCCGCGCAGGTGGCCGGATTGGCCGTGCTGGCGGTGAGCGGCCCGGGGATCGTCGGCCTGACCCTGGTGGGGCTGGGCTTCGGTCTAGTGGGCGCGCTCGCATCGGCAACCCTTTTCGATGCGACTCCGCGATCGCGAGCAGGTGACGCGGGAGCCCTGCAGGAGATCGCCTTCGCGCTCGGTGCGGGAACCGGCGTGGCGGTATTCGCCGCAGCCGCATCGGTGGCGGGCGGAGATGGGTTCACGGTGGGCATGGTGGTGGGCGCGGTTCCGGCCGCGGTGGCGGCGGCCCGACGATGATGGCATCGTGACGGCGGCAGGCGCGACGGCGGGCCGTACGCCGCAACGGATCGAGGGCGGAGGAGCGCGGGTGGACGCAACGAAACTCCGTGGTCTCGCATCGCTGCTGGGCGCCGGCGTCGAAACGCTGATCTTCGTCGCGGCGATCGTCTTCCTGATCAGCAGTGATCTTCGGGCGCTGCTCACCTGGGAGGCGCTGACCGCGGTCTACCTGATCGTCGGTGTCGTGGTGGTCTGGCCCGGCAGGCCGAAGCAACGGATCGCCCGCGCCCATATCCGTGCGGTGGCGCGGTGGCAGTGGGTGCCGCCGCTGATGTCGTCGGCGGTCGGTGCGAATGCCGCGATCATGGCGCTGGTGCTGCGCGGGCAGGACGATCGGTCCGGCGAACGCACGGTCCTCATCATCGCGGCCGTCGTCGGCATCGTGTTCTCGTGGATGCTCCTGCAGATCGCCTTCGCCGACATCTACGCGGTCCTCGACGTCGTCGACCGGGACCGAAGCGGACTCGACTTCCCCGAGGATCGGCCCCGCTCGACCCTCGACTATCTGTATCAGTCGTTCACGCTCGGTGCGTCATTCGCGACGTCGGATGTGGGGGTGACGACGACCCGAATGCGCCGCGCGACAGTGATCCACAGCGTCATCTCGTTCTTCTACAACGCCCTCGTGGTCGCCGTGGCCTTCCAGGTGATCCAGGGGCTGGCGACCTGACGAGCGTCGCTCACACCTGAGGTGTCAGGTGCGCGAAATGGCGCAGGGTGTCGGTCTCGACCGTCCCGAACACCTTGGACGCCGTGGGGCCGGAGAAGGCGGTGACCGCGCGTGCCGAGGTGGACAGTTCCAGTGCGAACAGCCAGATGAGGCGGCAGCCCACCTCGGCGGGCCGGATCTCGGTCAGTTCCCCGAAGCGACGAAGACCCGGCGTCGACGCGTTGAGGACGTGAAAGGCGTTGCGGTAGTTCCCGGTTGACGGGTCCTCGTCCCACAGGAAGAAGTGTTCGCTCAGGCCGGCGAGGCCCGCACCGAGCGACGCCTTCCGTGTGGTGCCCACGCCGTAGGGTGCCGGTGAGGTGAACTCGATGGAGGTGATGGCCCGGCACCAGTCGAGAGTGTTCTGCCGGGTCAGCTCGGACCACGCCCGTGCCGGACTCACCGGGAGGTTGACGTCGATCCGATAGGTGACTGGTGCGGTTTCGAAGAACTCGACACCGTCGATGGGTTCGAGGACGAAGGAGCGTGCCATGGCTTCATTCATACACGGACCACGGTCGCCCAGTCGGCGGGTCGGGCTAACCTGGCTGGGTGTCCGTGCCGGGAGAAGCGACTGTGATCGGCCTGCTCGGACCCGTCGCGGTGGGTTCGGGGTCGCCCGATGATCTGCGCCCGGTCGCGGGTCTACGGGCCCGGCGGTTGCTCGTCGCACTGGCGCTGGCCGACGGCCGCACCTGTTCCACCGACCGGCTCATCGACGAGGTGTGGGCGGACGATCCGCCACGGTCCCCGTCGTCGGCGCTGCACACGCAGGTGTCGCGACTGCGGCCGCTGCTCGGGACCGGGCACATCGAGGCGGTCGGCAACGGATACCGATTGACCGGCTGCCGAACCGATCTCGACATTGTCGAGAACCTTGCGGCGTCCGGCGACCCCGTCGACCTCGACGATGCCGAGGCGTGGTGGCGCGGCGCCGCGGGGGACGACCTGGGCGATGACGACGGCACGGTGATCACCGACGTCCGTATGCGGGCCGGGCGGCTGCGCGCGGAGCTGGATCGTCGCCGCCTGCGCGTGGCGCTGGACCGCGCCGACTTCGTCACCGCCCGCGAGATCGCGTCCGCGCTGTGCCGCGACGACCCGCTCGACGAAACCGTCCACGTCGACCTGATGCGCGCCTATGCGGGCGAGGGACGAACGGCCGAAGCGCTGTCGGTCTTCGCGCGGTTACGGCGTGCGCTGTCGGAGGAACTGGGTGTCGATCCCGGACCGTCGGCCACCGCCCTGCACGCCGAGCTATTGGCCGCCGAGGGTCACGAGAGTTCTTCTGTCCCAACGTTGTCCGAGTCGTCCGAGTCGGCCGGAAGATCGAGGCGCGGAAGGGTCGTCGGCCTGGCGGGCGAGGTCTCGGAGATCATCGGCCGTGACGCGGACATCGATGCCATCGCCGCGTTGGTCGGGCAGCGGCGTCTGGTGACCATCCAGGGGCCCGGCGGCGTGGGCAAAACCCGGGTCGCCGGGCGTGTCGGACACGCGGCGGCGGACACGGGACGGCCGGTCTACTACGTGCCGCTCGCACCAGTTCGTGATGCCGACGACGTGGTGCTCGCGGTGGCGGCGGCGCTCGGCGTGGGCGAGGTGGAGATCGGCTCGGGCGGACGTCCGCGGCTCGCGGTCGGTGATCTGGCGGACCGGCTGGTCGACGCGGTGCGCGGTGAGCGGGCCGTGGTCATCCTGGACAACTGCGAGCAGGTCGTCGAGCGGTGCGCGCAGGTGGTCGCGGATCTGCTTGTCGCAGAACCGACCCTGTCCGTCCTGACCACCAGCCGATCGCCCCTGCAACTCGCCGGCGAGTCCATCTATCAGCTTCCGGTGCTCGATTCCGGACCGGACGGGGCCGCCGTCGCACTGTTCGAGCGCAGGGCACGGGCGATCCGCCCGGACGCGGACCTGCCGCGTGA
Organism: Gordonia sp. B8661-1; assembly: GCF_059427765.1. Lineage (NCBI taxonomy): Bacteria > Bacillati > Actinomycetota > Actinomycetes > Mycobacteriales > Gordoniaceae > Gordonia > Gordonia sp. B8661-1. Next base: position 287,405 of record NZ_JCAHRL010000001.1, on the reverse strand, counting down.
CGCGGTGGCGCAGTTGTGCCGCCATCTCGACGGTCTGCCGTTGGCCATCGAACTGGCTGCGGCACGTATCCGGACCATGTCGGTGGACGAGATCGGTGCGCGCCTCGACGAGCGTTTCGCCTTGCTGCGTGGCACCGACCGCACGGCACCGGATCGTCACCGCACCCTGTACGCGGTCATCGAATGGAGTTGGGAACTCCTCGATTCGGACGCGCGGACCGCCCTGTGGCGCCTGTGCCGGTTCCCCTCCGGATTCACGGCGGAGGCAGCCGGAATCGTGGTGGGGTTCGGTGGGGTACGGCTCGACGACGTGCTGGAGGCTCTCGTCAATCAATCGCTCCTGACCGTGATCGAGGTGGGCGGCCGGACGCGTTTCCGCATGCTCGAAACTGTGCGTGAGTTCGGCGAGGAGCAACTGGGACGGGCCGATGATCCCGGCGAGTCATCCGCGGTCACCCATGCGATGCGACGGTGGGCACGCGATTTCGCGGTCGACGCGGAGGAGCGGTCCGAGAAATCAATCGACGCCGAACTCTTCGATCATGTGGCGGCCGAGGTGGACAATCTGGTCTGGGTGGTACGGGAGTGTGCCGATTCGCTTCCGCCGGACGAACACCGGAACGTCGTCGACCCCGACGCGGTGGAGACCGTCGTGACCGTGTTCCCGGTGCTCGGCGCGCTCTGGATGGCGCGCGGACTGCACGGTGAGATCATGACGTGGGGACGCAGACTGATCCGCATATTGCCTCGCCCACCGCAGAACATCGACGAGAACCTCCGTCACCGTTGGCAATTCACCGTCCTCGCATCCACCGCACATCTGACGCTGCAGCGGGATCTGCGGGGCATGGCAATCGGCCGTGCCCGGCTGCGGAATCTGTACCGGGCGGAGCGTCGCCTCACCGAACCGACGGACCTGCTCTCCGCCTGCGCACTCAGCCGCACGACCATCGGTGCGCTGCGGCTGATCTGGCGCGCTGCGGACGAGGCAGGCGGACGTGTGCAGACGTCCGCGCTGACGATCCGGATGAATGTGCGGGAAAACCACGGCGATCTGGAGGCTGCCCTCGCCGATGGTCACACCGTGCGCACATCGCCGGTGGCACAGCATGATACGTGGCTGTCGTCGATGGGCGACATCAGTGTCGGGATGGTGCACGGACAGCAATGCGACTGGGAGGCGGCGGTGTCGCTGTACCGGTCGGGAATCGTCAACCTGCGCAGACTGGGCGCCCGCGACGACGAGGTGCAGGCGGGTGCGTATCTGGTGGCCGCGCTGATCGGTCTCGGGCGAATGGACGAGGCACGCGTCGAACTCGAGCGTCTCGCCGACGGTTGGCATCCCGACGACCCGGATCCGCGTGGCAATCCGGAAGTGCTCGCGACCATGATGCTGGCACATGCGGAATACGACGCTGCCCTGGGGGATACGCGACAGGCCACCGAATTGTACTGGCGCGCGGCCCATCTCCTCGATGCCGAACATCCCCTCGGATCGGACGACCCGGGCATGGTGATGCTGGTCTCGGTGGCCACGATCGGACTGGCGCGTCTCGGTGACGAGGACCGGGCACGCGAGTTCCTGCCGGTCCTGGCCGACGGCGTGACCAAGAGTTTCGGTCCGGCGGGCTGGCACGACATGCCGCAGTGCGGGGTGGCAGCTCTGGCCGCCGGTCTGGTGATCGCGACGACCGAACCGGATCGGTCCGACGGCCCACGGCTGCTGGCACTCTCACGTGTCCTGCGGGCACGCCGCGATTTCCCTTCGGTTCAGCTGGCCTTCGACCGGATGGCGCAGACGTCCGGATTGCCGGCCACGGCATGGGATGCGTTGCGGTCCGAGACCGCAACGCTGACGCGGCGCCGGGCGGCGGACGAGGTCCGCACCATCCTGGCGCCGCGATTGAGCAAGGATCCCAAGCGGATCCGGCTCGATCAGGTGTTGCGCATGTAGGCGCGCACCGCGAGCGGGGCGAAGACCACGGTGATGACGGCAGCGCCGACGAGCGCGTACACGACGTGGACACCGACATGGCCATTGGCGGTCAGCTCACGGATCGCCGTGACGAGGTGACTGACCGGGTTGGCGTTGACGAAGGTCTGCAACCAGCCCGGCATCGTCTCCACCGGCACGAAGGCGTTCGACATGACGTCAGCGGGAACATGATGAGCATCGAGACACCCTGCACCGCAGAGGCCTTGCTCATGATGCAGCCCATCAGTGCGAAGATCCACGACACGGCGAAAGCGCACACCATCACCAGCAGGACCGAGCCGATCGCACCCCAGAAGTCGGGTCGCCATCCCATGATCAGGCCCATCACCATGGTCAGCACCGTCGCCACGAGGTAGCGGATCACGTCGGCGAGCAGCGCTCCGGCCAGCGGGCTGATCCGGGCGATGGGCAGCGACCGGAAACGGTCGAAGACCCCCTTGTCCATGTCTTCCCGCAACTGGGTGCCGGTGACGATCGAGGCGACGATCACCGTTTGCACCAGGATGCCGGGAATGATGACCGGAAGGTACTGCTGCACATTGCCGCTGATCGCCCCGCCGAAGATGTAGGTGAACATCAGGGTGAAGATGATCGGCTGGATCGTCACGTCGAAGAGCTGCTCGGGATTGTGCCGGATCTTCAGGACGCCGCGGTAGGCCATCGTGAACGACTGGCGAATCGTGTCGGCCAGGCTCACAGAGGTTTTCGCGCGGGTGCGCGGATCGGCGATACGGATGGCCGCGGACGGCGCAGCGGAGTCGATGGTCGTGGTGGTCATCAGGCCACCTCCTTGTCGGTGATGTCGCCGGCGGCCTGATCGTCGGCGGGCTTGCCGGTGATGGTGAGGAACACCTCGTCGAGACTGGGCTTCTGCACATTGATCTCGTCGATGGTGATGTCGTTGTGGCGCAGGGCGATCAGGATGTCGGGCACCAGATCGGGCCGTTGCAGACCGACCGACACGCGGGCGGCCTCGGGGCTGAGGGTCGGGGTCTCGTCGAGAACGGACTCGACGATCCGGCACACCGCTTCGGCATCGGTGCGGTGCGCCGGAACCAGGTGGAGTGTGCTCGATCCGACGGACTGCTTCAGTTCGTCGGCGGTGCCGTCCGCGATGACGCGACCGTGGTCGATGACCGCGATCCGGTCGGCCAGTTGATCGGCCTCGTCGAGATACTGCGTGGTCAGCAGCACCGTCGAGCCCTGCTGCACGAGATTGCGGATGGTCTGCCACATCTGGGCGCGGGTCCGCGGGTCCAGGCCGGTCGTCGGTTCGTCGAGAAACAACAGGGGCGGGGTGTCGATGAGGCTGGCCGCGAGATCGAGGCGCCGCCGCATGCCACCGGAGAAATTCTTCAGTGGACGATTCGCCGCGTCGGTGAGTGCGAACTCCTCGAGCAGTTCGTCGGCGCGGCTGCGTGCCGCGGGTCGCGACAAACCGAGCAGCCGGCCGAACAGGATGAGATTCTGCGATCCCGTCAGATCCTCATCGACCGAGGCGTACTGACCGGTCACGCCGACCAGGGAACGCACGGCCACGGCATCGTTCACCACGTCGTACCCGAAGACCTTCGCGCCGCCGCCGTCGGGCCGGAGCAGGGTGGCGAGCATGCTGACGGTGGTCGTCTTCCCGGCCCCGTTCGGCCCGAGTACGCCGTAGACCGATCCGTTCGGCACGGCCAGATCCACGCCGTTGACGGCGCGGGTCGATCCGAAGTGTTTGACCAGACCCTGGGCATCGATCGCCAGGTCGGTCGCAGGTGTGTATGTCATGCCGACGAGGATGCGTGGTGCCTCTGTCGTCGGTCTTACACGGCCTTACGTGGCGGCGTCGGCAGCGGTCGCGGGGCGTCGGAGCAGTGGATATCGCGGCCGGCGGCGGCCGTGGACCGGGCCCCTGCGGGTTGCGTAGGCGAGGCCGAACAGCATCATCGGCACGATCAGATAGCCGAACCGCCCGACCGGGGCGAGGAGGAAGAACACGCTGAACGTGAACCCGGCGTAGGTGGCCGCCGCGGAGAATCCGGCGGGCGGTCTGCGCAGCAGCATGATTCCGATGGCCACGATGCAGATGGCCATCACGGCCAGCGCGACCCGGGTGCCCGCGGTGCCGAAGTGGCCGGCGAGCAGGACCCCGGGCATCGGGCTGCGGGCCGGTGTCGCGACCGCACCCCGGCCCGTGGGGAATTCGAAGACCTGAGCGATGGTGTCGCCGATCGACAGCATCGCGGGTATCAGGAAGACCGCCGTGGACCCGAGGAGCGTGCCGCAGAAATGCGTGACGGAGCGGCGTCCGAAGCGGGTCAGCAGCAACATGATCACGATCGGGAAGGCCAGCAGCGCAACCCATTTGATCGCGACGGCGGCCCCGAGGACGACGCCCGCCCAGCCCGGACGCGCGGTGGCGGCCAATGCGAGCGCGAAAACGAGAAGTCCGGCGATCGGCAGATCGACGCCGCTGGCACAGAGTTCGAGGGCGATCGTCGGCGACGCGACCAGAATCGCCGCGATGTGGATGGGCCGGTCGGTGTGGCTGCGCAGCAGGCGGAGCGCGCCCCACAGTGCGCCGAGTGCGGCGAGAGCACACCAGATCCGCGGATCGCCAAGGGCATTCCAGGCCGGATGGTCGGAGAAGCGGACGAGATGCGAAGGAATACCGAACACGGCCATCATCGGCAGGTAGGGATTGATGTCGCCCAGGTCGCTCGCATTCGGAAGATACGGGACGCCGCTGTCGACCAGCAGTTGTCCCGACCGGCTGATCACATCGACTTCGTTCTGCATCTGGTGGTGGCCGTCGAGCAGCACGATGAACGGGACGAGCAGCGCGCCGACACCGGCGGCGACCCGTGCCAGCCGGCGTTGCGAATGACGAAGCAGCGCACGGAGTCCCGCGGTCATCGGCGGTAGCGGGATCACCGAGATCAGTGCGGCGGTGAGATATCCGATCACCGCCGAGTGCGCCCAGGTGATGTGTGCGTCCAGGCCGGACCAGCGGAACACACCGTATGCGCCGAAGCCGAAAGCGAGATATAGGACGGCCTCGGCCTGATGGTCGCGGATCACGGTCGGCAGACGCCGCAGAAGAGCCACGATGCGCCTGGTGTGCGCCGGTGACGGCGCCGTCCGCCCGTCCCACCCGATACCGGCTGTCATGTCGACCCCGCGTTGTCCGTGACTAAGGTGTCAGTGGTAGTTGATACTTACAACTTAAATGATGGTAGCCGAGGGGTGAATGGATGACGACGATCGAGGAGCGCGAAGCGCCCGCGGAACCACCTGCCGGTGATCCGGTGCCATCGGAGCCGGTTCGCCGGAACCGCTTGTCCGCCATGATCTCGGCGGTCGGGACATACCTGTCGGTGCCGCACTGGTGGATCGAGATCGCACTCATCTACGTCATCTATTCGGTGTATTCCACGATCCGGAACTCGGGCGGACACGACATCCCTCGCGCCTTCGGCAACGGTGATGCCGTCCAGCGACTACAGGAGCGCATGCACATCGCCGTCGAACTACCGGTGAACCGGTGGGTGCACGAGAACGGCGTCATCGCGAATCTCTCTGCGCTGGAATACCATACGCTTCACTGGTGGGTGACGGTCGGCGTCGTCGTCTGGCTGTTCTGGCGCCGTCCGGACGCCTATCGCAAGGCGTCCCTCGTGCTCGCCCTCACCACACTGATGGCACTGGCCGGGTTCTTCCTCATGCCCACGGCGCCGCCGCGCATGTATCCCGGCTACGTCGACATCATGGCGCAGACCTCCGGCTGGGGATGGTGGGAGGGTTCCGGCTCGCCCGGTCCGGAATCGGTGACCAATCAGTTCGCCGCCATGCCCTCGCTGCACTGCGGATGGGCGATCTGGTGCGGCCTGATGATCGTCCTGTTCGCCCGCCGCACCTGGGTGCGGGTGCTCGGCGTGCTCTACCCGGTCGTGACCGCGTTCGTGGTCGTCGGCACGGCCAATCACTATGTGCTCGACGTCGTCGCCATCCTGCTGGTGATCGCCGCGGCATGCGCGATCGTGTACGGCTGGGCGTCGTTCGGCCGTCGGCGCGGCGCCGCCCCGCGTCCGGCGCGACTACCTGTGTAGTTGCTGTATGTTTTCACCTGCACGTTTCTCGATGTGGGCACCCGTTAGTCCGTTCGGATGAAATTTCACCACCGATACACGATATTGAACTGCTTCGGTCGGTGTTGACTCTTTTTGCGCCTTACGCTGCGAATGTCCGATCCGGTGAGCACACCGGCGGGAGGTCGTCGGGGTGGAAGAACGGTGGAACGGCTGTGGCAAATTCGGGTGGGAAACATCGGGCCGAGAATCGGGGCATGACCGGTATGCGTGGCGGCCGGCATCGCGCACGTCCGGCGTCCGCCGGGTCGTTCGGGCGTCGCCTGCTGTCGACGACGGCGACAGCGTGCGCCGTCTGCGCGGGGGCGATACTTCCCGTCGCAATCGCATCGGCCACACCGTCGCCGGTCCTGGAAACACTTGTCGCGGAGGGGGTCGTCCGCGACGGGACGCAGCCCACGAACCCGCATGACCATTATCCGGATCTGCCCGCCTCGACCATCATGATCGTGACGCCGGGCACCGACGACTCCACCCTGTACCCGCGGATCAACCCCCTGATCGGCAAGCGGGAAACGGTGATCGTGGTCTACCCCGAGTCCTTCGGGCCGTTCACCGGTGGCCGGTCGGGTGCGTTCGGGCCGTTCGCGCCCTCCTATGAGCAGTCGAAAAAGGTTGCCGTAGAAGGAAACCGGCAAGTCATGACCGCTCTGGGCGTCGACCGAGCGAATGGTCCGCACGTCGTCTACACAGGATTCTCGCAGGGTGCCGACGCCCTCGGTGATGCGGTGGAACAGGCGCATGCCGCCGGAACCGATCTCAGCAATTCCCGGGTGATCCTGGTGTCCGACCCGCGCGGTCCGTGGGGGATCAAACCATGGCTGGCCGGGACGCCGTTGGCCTCGGTCTCGAATGTCATCGGGGTGACGTCGAACGGGGTGCGCGATCCCGGGGCATCCGGCGACGTGCCGGTCACCTCGGTGATCATCGTCGGCGATCCGGTCGGCAACTTCCAGTGGGTCTGGCATCGCCCGATCAGTTCACTGCTCGTGAACGCCGCGGGCTTCCTGACCATCCATGCCGGCGCAGGCAGCCAGAACTACGGCACCCTCGACGCACTCGGGCCGCCGACCGAGTTCCACAGTGTCTCCGGTAACACGACCTATCAGATCTACAACGCCGTACATCCGCTGGCCCAGGTGGTCGAGCTGGTCCATCGTGAACTCGGAATCCCTTACACGGCAACGGATCTGCAACGATGGAATGCGCAGGCGGAAGCGTTCTATCCGATGCAGCGGCCCACCGCGGCGAACGCGGCCGTGCCGGTGGTCCCGGTGACGGCACCGACCACGTCGAACGGCTACCAGGTCACCGTGCCGGCGGAGGTCGCGACCGGCGCCGTGCCTGCGGGTGCGGTGGAACGGGCCGAGCCCGTGAACGCCCCCGCGCCGGAAGTCGCTGCGCCCGAGTCGGAATCGGCCCCCGCGCCGCAGCAGTCGCAGCCCGATCCGGAGCCGGCACCCGATGCGCAAGCGGCCGGGTCGACCGAATCCGGGACCGGGACCTCGTCGTCGAAATCCGATGACGACACGGCCGGTGCCGGGGAGTCCGGCACCGGTGGCGGTGGTGGCACCGAGAGTTCGAACACCGAGAGTTCGAACACGGCGAGTTCGGACACCGGTGGCTCGGTCACCGAGAGCTCGACCACCGGGAACTCGACCACCGGTGGTTCGGACAGCGGGGGATCCGACGCCGGCGGGTCGACGTCGAGCGGTGGCAGCGGCGACGGCTCGTCGAGCGGATCGGACGACTAAAGACCTGTGGCCTGAATCCGCACCAGGCGGATTCAGGCCACAGACCGGGGGAAGAACTCAGCCGTGATACGGCTCGGCGCTGACGAGGGTCACACTGACCACGGCGCCGCTGGGCACGGTGTATTCGCGGGTGTCGCCGACCTTCGCGTCGATGAGCGCGGCACCCAGCGGTGAGCTGGGGGAGTAGGTCTCGAGAGACTCCTTGCCGCCCTCTTCACGGGTCGCGATGAGGAAGGTCTCCTTGTCCTTCTCGTCGCCGTCGTAGTACACGGTGACGACGGAACCGGGGAGCGCCACACCCGACTGGGTGGGGGCCTCGCCGACCTTCGCGTTGTTCAGCAGTTCCTGCAGCTGGCGGATACGCGCCTCCTGCTGACCCTGCTCCTCGCGTGCCGCGTGGTAGCCGCCGTTCTCCTTGAGGTCGCCTTCTTCGCGGCGCTCGTTGATCTCGGCGGCGATGACCGGTCGATTGGCGATCAACGAATCCAGTTCGACCTTGAGGCGGTCATGCGATTCCTGTGTCAGCCATGTCACCTGGGTGTCGGTCATCGATTGCTCCTTTTGTCGTCCGCGGCCCGAACGCGGTTGCACGATGTGCGTGCAGCTGGGCATGGACTGCTCTAAATGCAGCAACACGACCCCTTTCGGAGCCGTGCGTCCCAGCAGTCTACCAGTGAATGAGAGTCAAAGCACATTCTTGTCGCCCGTACGGGCGACCTCGAGCGCTTCCTGGTACGAGGGTTCGCGCCGCTTCAGCCAGCCGCAGAAGGCATAGGTGACGGGCATGATGGCGATCTCCACGAGGGTCTTCCACACGAAGCCGATGATCGTGTAATTCCAGAACACACCCCAGCTCGTGTAGCCGAGCGCCGAGGCGGCGATGGCGCAGAACACCAGCGTATCGGCGAATTCGCCGACGATCGTCGACCCCAGCAGTCGAGCCCAGAGGTGACGCTCGCCGGCCCGCTCCTTCATCTTCACCAGGACGAACGAGTTCAGGAATTCGCCGGCCAGATATCCGGCCAGTCCGGCGAGCAGGAACTGGGGCACGACACCCGCGACGCGTTCGAAGGCCTCCTGGCCGTCGTAGTCGGGATGCGCGGGGAGATGGATGGTCAGCCAGAAGCAGACCGACGCCAGCAGCAGCACCGCGAATCCGACGAGGATGGCCCGGCGCATCGCCTTGAAGCCGTACACCTCACTGATCACGTCACCGATCACGTACGCGAGCGGGAACAGATAGAACGCACCATCGGTGACCAGGCCGTCCATCTGGAGCGGACCCCACGACACGTTCAGCCAGCTCTCGAACAGCAGCACGCCCTTGGTGCCGGTGATGTTGCTGATCAGCATCACACCGACGAACAGTGCCAGCAGGTACGCGTAGAACGGGCTCGAGGCCTTCGCGAAGACCGCGCGCCGCAGATCGGCCCCCGACGATCCGGTCACTGTGACGACTGCGTGAGGTAGGCCGGGACGTCGGCGGTGCAACCGAACACCTCGCCGATCACCGGGGGTTTGGATGTCGATACCTCGGTGCGCGCGCCGATCTGTTGCTGTGTCGCGGGCGGGAGGAGGACCTCGCGACGCCCGGTCTCGTCACCGTCGCGGGAGCGCGCCCGTACGACGCAGGCCACCGGCTTCGACGGATCCGGCCGCGTGACCGTGTACTGCACGGCGACCGTCGAATCGTTCAGCAGTTCGTAACCGGTGACCTCGCCGGACACCTCGGCGTTGCCGAACTTCACGAAGCCGAGCGTGGCGATGGCCACACCGGCCACCACGACGAGCGCCGACAGTCCGATGAACCAGCGACGACGACTCGAGGCGGAGCGTTCCACCGGGTATGTGGCGCGGGGACCGCTGGTCGGGCCGGGACCGTTCGCCGGCGGCGCGGTCCCCCCATCAGAACTTGTCACGCGTCAATACCTACCATGGTGTGAAGCACTGTGAGCAGGGGCCGAACCGAAGGTGAGGAAGCGTGACCGAATCTCGCACCGGCGGGGCATACGCCGGGCTCCGCCTGATGGCGGTCCACGCGCATCCGGACGATGAGTCCAGCAAGGGTGCGGCGACGATGGCGAAATATGCGGCCGAGGGGGCCGAGGTGCTCGTCGTGACCCTCACCGGTGGTGAGCGCGGCGACATCCTCAATCCGGCGATGGATCGTCCGGGGGTCAAGGAGCGGATGACCGAGGTCCGCAAGGAGGAGATGGCCAACGCGGCGGCCGCTCTGGGGGTTGAGCAGACATGGCTGGGTTTCGTCGATTCGGGTCTGCCCGAAGGTGATCCGCTACCGCCGGTGCCGGAGGGCTCCTTCGCGGCCATCGACATCGAGGAACCGATCGAGGCGCTCGTCCGTGTGGTCCGCGACTTCAAGCCGCACGTGATGATCACCTACGACGAGCACGGCGGGTACCCGCATCCCGATCACATCCGCGACCACGAGGTGTCGGTCGCGGCGTTCGAACGTGCGGGCGACCCGGAGTGGTATCCCGAGGCCGGGCCGCCGTGGACGGTCTCGAAGCTCTATTACACACACGGATTCATCCGGGACCGGATGGTGCTGTTCTCCGACGAGTTCGAGAAGAACGGCGAGGAGAGCCCGTTCAAGGAATGGCTGAGCAAGTGGGATTCGAGCCGCGGTGACCTGATGGGACGCGTCACCACCCAGGTCGAATGCGGTGACTACTTCCCGCAACGTGATGAGGCGCTGCGGTCCCACGCGACGCAGATCGACCCGAACGGCGTGTTCTTCGCGGTGCCGCTGGAGTGGCAGCAGCGGCTGTGGCCGACCGAGGAGTACGAGCTCGCCAAAACACGTGTGAAGACCTCCATCCCGGAGACCGACCTCTTCACGGGAATCGAGCCGTCATGATGTTGCAGACCATCGCCCTGTCCGTGCACGGCGCGGCCACCGACCTGACGGTGCTCGCGGCGCAGCAGGAACCCGAGGGGCCCGAGTTCGGCAAGGCCTCACCCTTCGGTCTGCTGATCATCGTCGTGTTGCTGGTGGCGACCGCCCTGCTGATCCGGTCGATGAACCGTCAGCTGCGGAAGCTCCCGGAGACCTTCGACACCGAACACCCCGAACCCGACCAGGCCTTCGACGACGGTACCGATCGCGTCGGGGACGAGGGCGCGACAGCGACCGGCACCGGCACTGCCGCGGACGACCGGAAGTCGGCGGAGAAGTAGCACGGAAAGGACGATGCGCGATGAGTGACCCGGTCGGCCGGAATCTACTCGCCGCATCGACGAGTCCGTATCTGCGTCAGCACGCCGACAATCCGGTGCACTGGCAGGAGTGGGGACCCGACGCGCTTGCCGAGGCACAACGTCGGGACGTCCCGATCCTGCTGTCGGTCGGATATGCCGCCTGCCACTGGTGCCATGTGATGGCCCACGAGTCCTTCGAGGACGACGACATCGCCGCCACGATGAATCGGGATTTCGTGTGTGTGAAGGTCGATCGCGAGGAGCGGCCCGACATCGATGCGGTCTACATGGCGGCGACGGTCGCCATGACCGGGCAGGGCGGCTGGCCGATGACCTGCTTCCTCACACCGGAGGGCGACCCGTTCTACTGCGGCACCTACTATCCGGCGACGCCACGCCACGGTATGCCGTCCTTCCCTCAGGTACTCGCCGCGGTGAGCGAGGCGTGGCAGCAACGGCGCGCCGAGATCACCGAGATGGGCGGCACGGTGCGAGAACACCTGCAGGCCAACACATCGGCGCTCCCGCTGGGCGAGCTGGTGGTCGACGACGAACTCCTCGCACATGCCGTCGCCTCGATCCTGGCGGACGAGGATCCGGGGTCGGCGGGCTTCGGCGGCGCACCGAAGTTCCCGCCGTCGGCGGTCCTCGAAGGGCTGATCCGCGCCACCGAACGCACCGGTGATCCCGCCGGACTGGACGCCGCCCTGCGTACCGCGAATGCCATGGCCCGCGGTGGCATCGCCGATCAACTGGGCGGCGGATTCGCGCGCTACGCCGTCGACTCCGCCTGGGTGATACCGCATTTCGAGAAGATGCTGTACGACAACGCGCAGTTGCTGCGGGTCTACGCGCATCTCGCGCGGCGCACCGACGATCCGCTGTGTACCCGGGTCACGGAGGAGATCGTCGGATTTCTCGAACGCGACCTCCGTGTCGCGGACGGCTGGGCGTCGTCGCTGGATGCCGACACCGACGGCGTCGAGGGTGCGACCTATGTGTGGACGCCGGATCAGCTCGTCGATGTCCTCGGTGCCGACGACGGCGTCTGGGCGGCGCAGTTGTTCGCCGTCACACCGGGCGGGACCTTCGAACACGGAACCTCGACGCTGCAATTGCCCGTCGACCCCGACGATGCCGACCGGTTCCGGTCCGTTCGTGACCGGCTGATGGCGGCTCGCACACGTCGCAGCCAGCCGGGGCGCGACGACAAGGTGGTCACCGGCTGGAATGCCCTCGCCGTCACGGCGCTCGTGGAAGCCGGTGTGGGACTGGACCGTCCGGACTGGGTCGCGCGGGCCGCAGAGGTGGCGGGCACTCTTCTGGACCGGCATCTCGTGGACGGCGTGCTGCACCGTTCGTCGCTGGGCGGGACGGTCGGTGCGCCCGCCGCGGCGCTCGACGACCATGCCGCACTGGTCACCGCGCTGCTGACGCTCCATGCGGCCACCGGGGACGTCACCTGGCGGGATCACGCATTGTCATTGCTGGACAGCACGATCGAGATCTTCGCCGATCCGGCCGAGCCGGGATCGTGGTTCGACGCGGCCGGCGACGGACTCATCGCCCGCCCACGGGATCCGGTCGACGGTGCGACACCGGCCGGAGCGTCGTTGCTGGCCGAAGCCCTGCTGCTGGCGTCCGGGCTCGCACCCGACGGCGCCCGCTACGCGCAACTGCTCGACGAGACGATGCGACGGGCGGTGGTACTGCTCGCGAAGGTGCCCCGATCGGCGGGGCAGTGGCTGGCCGTCGCGGAGGCGTGGGTGGCCGGACCGCTGCAGGTGGCCGTCGCGCAACCTCTGGCCGCGGATTCCGACCTACTTCGGCACGTGTACCGGGTGGCGCCCGGCGGGACGGTCGTCGTTGGGGGACAGAAGGATTCGTTGCCGCTGCTGGATGATCGCGGTCCGGTCGACGGTAGAGCCGCGGCCTATGTGTGCCGGGGGTCGGTGTGTGCGCTGCCCGTGACCACCCCGGCGGACGTGGACCGGCTGCTCGGCCCGCAGTAGCGAGCTACAGGGCGGAGTGACCGGCGGCCGCTCCGCGCGGACCGACGAGTGCGCACAGCCGCCGTTCCTGCGGGAGTTGCGACAGCAGTGCGGCGCCCGCGGGACGAAGATCGATGTTGACGCCGAGGGAGATCGGCCAGCCGAGGAACCGGCAGATGAAGGACCGCAGGAAGTGGCCGTGCGCCACCACGATCACATCCGAAACCGTCATCCGCTCAGAGACTTTCGCGACCGCCTCGTCCACACGACGGGTCATGTCGGCCACCGATTCGCCGTTGCGGCCGCCTCCGGTCCAGATCGTCCAGTCCGGGTCGAAGTCCGCGTGCACCTGATGCCGCGTCAAGCCCTCGTACTCGCCGTAATCCCATTCACCGAAGAGCTCGTCGATCTCGTCGGGGTGCAGCCCGGCCAGTTCCGCGGTCCGGCGCGCACGGGTCCTCGGGGAGACGTAGACGTACGGGTCGCGGAGACCGAAGCGGTCGGCGATCCCGACCAGCTCCGCGGCATCGGCCTCACCCTTCGCGGTGAGCGGGATGTCGGTGCGGCCGGTGTGCCGGTCGGTCAGCGACCATTCCGTCTGACCGTGTCGGATGAGCAGGACGTGGCGGGTGACGGGAGTGGACATGATTCGAGGGTAGAGCCGTCGCGAGGTGTGCTGGTTGAAACTGTGTCTGACGAGGTTGGACGGATCGCCACGGGACACCGGCGGTCAGATGGGAACCCACGCGGGCCACCACGCCGGCAAATTGTCAGGCGCGCATGCCGCTACGGTGATCGGGTAGTCCACAATCGGTTGCTTCTGCGCAATGAAGACCCAGGCGACCACGACTGCGATGGCGATACTCGCAACAGTGAGTGTGACAAGGTGACGGCGGAGTAACCACCACACAGGAACGCAGAGAACGACTGTTGCGAACCACATCGTCGCCGTCGAGGTCAGGTAGTCGAAACCGCTACCTGCGCCGCCGATGTCACATGCGGACCAAGCGGCGAAGACCAGGTAAACGCCGGAGATACTGATTGCCGAGGCTGCTACGAGGTTGGCCGTCAGGACCCACGTCAATCTCCAATAGCTCATGGCATCTCGTACCTGATTTGGGGTACGTCTTTGCCGGATGCCTTCGCTGCTTCGAGTTTGTCGACAACATCCGCAACGCCTTTGTGGAATTCAGCTTCGGTCATGTCTGCACCATATTTTTCATAAAGTGCAGCGCCTGCGCGGACGACTATCCGGTCACCCTCGTCGTTGTCGCCTGCTCCGGGTGCTGAGTCCGATGCGGTGACGAGCTCTCCGGTGGTGAATCCTGCCGCGCGACCGATAAATGCGTAGTGCAAATTTGAATAAATATCGTCACTGACTGTGCGGTTTGTGCCAGGTTGCGAAAAGAAGCGGTCGTCGTCTGTCTTAACGTTGAACATTTTGGCAAGAATTGGCTTGTGGTCCCATGGGCCACCTGCTCGGACCATCTTTGCGAATGCTACGGCGCCCCCAGCTTGGTTTAACAAGCCCGCCATTCCTGTTCCGTCGGTATCTAGAAGGCCCGCATCTTTACGGCTCGCAATGTTCTTAAATTCTTTTGACTTTAAGTTTTTCATAATCTCCCCGAGAATATATTTCTCGGCGGCATTGTAGTTTCGTTCTTTGATCGACGTCACACTGTTTCTTATGCCTTCAAATTTCAGTATCATTAAGGCCGTCATGTTGGATAGGGCATTTGCAACTTCGCGGTCGGCGGACTGTAGCTGAACGGCTGATTCATGTATCTCGTCCTGTAGCTGACGCGCGATTGCTGCGTAGGAAACTGATTGCTCCTCCGTGGCCGGTCCGTACCGGGACACGGTTAAGGCATCACTTACTTCATAGCCCTGGGATTCGGCTGCCAGTACTGCCATTTTCGTCCGATTCAAGGGTGTGGAGATATTGTAGTAACCCTCGATTAGCCTATTGCCTGCCTCTTCAAGCGTATCGACCATGCGGTATGCAGTGCGCTGGTCTGCGGCAGCTCGTTCTTGTGCGGAGTCGGCAGTCAATCCGGACCAAGGCTTTCCGTCTACCTGTGTCACTGCAGACAGGTAGCGTTTGAAGACGTCGACCGAGTCGCCAGAGAGTTTACTGATCTGGCCGGCTATCAGTAGGAGACTTTGAGGATCGTATTGTTCTATCTGGGTTCGGGTGAGGAGCATTAGGGTTTTCCGCCCCAGTCGCCTGAAGTCTGAGTGTAGATTTCCGCTATTCGCTCGGCTGCGTTGCCATCCGCATCGGCAAACTGCTTGGCGACTGTGGCCATGAGTTGACCAACCTCGCTCAATCGCTGCGCCATCGCGGGAACCATTGTGGCATTAATATTCTTTGCCATGTTGATGGCCTCTTGCGTAGATTGTAGTCCGTTGGACGGGTCGCTAGGTAAGCCTTCAGGAGATGCAGAGAACTGGTTTATCTCATCCGCAAGGGCCTGCATAGCCGTTGCAATCCTGGCCAGAGCGTCCAGGTCCACTGTGAGTCATCGCTACTCCTCTGAGTTATGTTGTGACTATATCGTGAACGGTGCGCCAAGACAATCGTAAGTTCAGTGGACCGGGTGATTTGATACCCAGTTTCATTCAATCATCTGACTTCGTTGGCGTTTACTCATGGACTAACCCCCGTTTCGTGATCCGACGTCGTGAGGTACGAGTTGGCGAAGCTGCGCCTCGCGCACACCACCTGCTCGAGGGGCGCGTTGGGTTATCCAGGGCGACTTCGTGCTACGGTGGTCGGCGTGAACATCACCGTGCGCGCCTATTGGCGCTTTATCGAGGCTCCGGGTGAGCCTGCGATGAAGCGCTGACTTTCGCACGCACGCAACCCGGAGCCCCGAGCAGCAGCCATTCGGCTGCTGCTCTTGTCATTTCCAGGCCTCCGGGACATCGCCGAGCAGCGGCTCCACGATCACCGGGGACCATCCAGGGCAACAACCCGAAAGGTACCGATCGTGACCACCACGCCCGACCTGACCGCCGCCTCGACCTCGGACAGACGGATCACCGCGTTCCGCGCCATCCCGTCGCCGGACACCATCCGCAGCGAACTCCCGCTCACCGCACGTCGTGCCGTGACCGTGCAGACCGATCGCGAGGAGATCGCCGACATCCTGGCCGGCCGCGACGATCGGCTGCTCGTCGTCGTCGGCCCGTGTTCGGTGCACGATCCGATCGCGGCGCTCGACTACGCACGCCGCCTCGCGCCGCTGGCTCGCGAGTACTCCGATCGGCTGAAGATCGTGATGCGCGTGTACTTCGAGAAGCCGCGCACCACCATCGGGTGGAAGGGCCTCATCAACGACCCCGGCATGGACGGCACCTTCGACGTCGAGCGCGGACTGCGCACCGCGCGCTCACTGCTGCTCGACATCATCGACCTCGGGCTGCCCGTCGGTTGTGAATTCCTGGAACCGACCAGCCCGCAGTACATCGCCGATGCGGTGGCGTGGGGTGCCATCGGTGCGCGCACCACCGAGTCGCAGGTGCACCGTCAGCTCGCCTCCGGATTGTCGATGCCGATCGGCTTCAAGAACGGCACCGACGGCAACGTGCAGGTGGCCATCGACGGCGTGAAAGCCGCTGCCGCGCAACACGTCTTCTTCGGCGTCGACGACTTCGGGCACGGTTCGGTGGTGGAGACCGCGGGCAACGAGGACTGCCACATCATTCTGCGTGGCGGTACACACGGTCCCAACTACGACGATGCGTCGGTGTCCTCGGCCGTCGCAGCGCTGGCGAAAGCGTCACTGCCGCAACGGGTCATGATCGACTGCTCACACGCCAATTCCGGCAAGGATCACCTCCGGCAGGCCGAGGTTGCGCGCGAGATCGCCGACACCGTGGCCGCCGTCCGGTCCGCCGGTGAGCAGGTCACCGTCAGCGGTCTGATGCTGGAGAGCTTCCTGGAGCCCGGCGCACAGTCGCCCGATTCCCACGACCTCACCTACGGTCAGTCGGTCACCGACAAATGCATGGGCTGGGAGGCCAGCGCCGCCGTGCTGGCGGCGCTGGCCCGGGCCCAGGGCTGACCGGTCGGCTCAGTCGCCGGCGCCCGGCGCGTCGGCGACCGGTGCCGATCGGCGTCGGTGCCAGGCGCCGATGACGATGTCGACGGCCAGGAACGCCGCGAGGCTGATGCCGAGCAGCGGGATGAACCAGCCGACCGCCACGGCCACCGCGACGACGGCCACGACCACCGGCAGCGGTAGGTCACGGAATGCGCCACGGTGCGGCGGTCGCCCCACCGGTCGGGAGCCGCGGCGCGGCCGTCGCTGCCACCACATCCGGTAGCCGCGGACGATCACCGTCACCAGTGCGAGCGCGACGATCAGCAGCACGATCTGATTGGTGATCCCGAACAGGAATCCCATGTGCAGGTTGATGGTCCACTCGGCGAGTTTCGCCATGAACGGCCAATCCGCGAAGCGCGTGGAGTCGACGACGGTGTTCGTCGCGCCGTCCACCGCGACGGAGTCGAGCGAGAACTGCCAGGGCTGACGGGTCTGGGCGACCGTGAACGCCGTGTCGGGTGCCGACGGAATGCCGATCTCGACGGCATCGTCGACACCGGCGGCACGGGCGGTGGCGAGTACCTCGTCGGCCTTCGCGGCATTGGCGGCCGCGACGGCATGGGCGTCGCCGCCCGCCGCGGGTGCGGGACCGCCGTGATCGGCATGGCCACCCATGGCCGCATGTCCTGCGCCGGAACCGAGTTCGGTCGACACGACGGGTTTGGTCCAGCTCAGTGCCGACCGCAGCTCGGTGATGTGCTCGCCGGTGAATCGGGACCAGGTGAGACCGGTCGCCGACAGGAATACCAGCACAGCGACGATCCAGATCCCGGTCACGCCATGCCAGTTGAGAGTTCGCGATCGTCCGCGCGACCGACGGTCGATGGTGAACAGCCGCCCCTGTCCGGCACGGGCCTTGCGATAACGGGTGATCCAGAGAACGAGGCCGCCGAGCGCGATGACCCACAGCCAGGACGCGGCGAGTTCGCTGTAGAGGCGACCGGGTTCGCCGAGGTGTAGATGCCGGTGCAACTGACTGAGCCATGCGCGCATCGGCAGTGCGGCGGAGCTGCCGTACATGACCAGTCGCCCCTGGGTTCGCGCGGTCACCGGATCGACGAAGACCGCCGCCCGTTCGGATTCGCCGAGCGACGGATCGTCGAAGAGGACACGGGTGGTCTCCCCGGGGTGTGCGGCCGGACGGACCGCGGACAGTGTGAGATCGGGGGCGTCGCGCTGTGCCGCCGCGATCTGTGCGGACAGCGGCAGCGTGGGACCGGTGCTGTCGGTGTGCAATTCGGCGCGATAGACCACTTTCTCCACGGACGGGGCGATCGCGTACGCCGCACCGGTGAGTGCGGCGATCAGCAGGAAGGGCGCCACCAGGATGCCCGCGTAGAAGTGGAGTCGCCGGACGAGTTGCACACCGGCACGTGAACTCGATGATTGCTGTCGGGTGGTGTCGGGTGGTTGCCGGTCGTCGGGTGGGGAGTGTGAACCGACGACGGGTTCGATCACGGACATGTCGATGCCTTTCGGGTACGCGCATGCGCCGTCCGATATGTGGAAACGGCTCGTGCACACGAGGTCTCGCGGACGGGCACACGCAGAGGAGCCGACCCGATCGGCACCGCCGATCCGGGTCAGAGAAGGTGAGGGTGAACCGCGGTCCGTGCGGGCGGACCGCGTCGCGGCATCGAGCGCAGTGTCCACCGATCGCTGCGTTCGTCGCGGTCGTCGGTGGGCAGTGACGTCCAGGTGCGGGGACCGGAGACGGCCGCGGGTTCGTAGCGTCGCAGAACGTCGATGATCGTGTTCAGCACGACGGCGAAGGACGACTCGAACGCCCGGGTCGTCACCGCGGCCATGACGGTGGCCAGTGCGTGCATCGTCAGCATGAGTGTCGACGGCATGGCCGCGTGGCCGGCTCCGGCGAGCACGGTCAGCGTCAGGTGCCCGATCACCTGCCCGCCGGCCAGGAATGCCGCGATCGGCAGGAGTCCGGTTCCCGGGGATCGCGTCGACACCCACCAGCCGAAGGCGGCGGACACCGCGACGAGAATCGCGAGTGCATCCGGGCCGGGCAGCGCGCCGTGCCCGAGGGAATGCGCGATGATTGAGGTGATCGCCGTGGTGATGCCCACTCCACATCCGCGGATCTGGCGCGGTGTGCGGACGTCCGGGGTCACCCGGACATGCTAACGGTTCTGCTCACAGCAGAAGAATCGGTTGTGGCCGCACCCGCGGACCTACCATCGGGACATGGCCGATCCACTCACCGACGCACAACCGTCCTCCGCGGGATGGCGCGGCGCCGTGCGTCGTGCCGGTGGCGAGCAGCCCGAGCCGCTGTGGCGCGAGGTGACCGGCCGGATTCTGCGCCGGCGCCGGCATGACGTGGGTGAACGGCTGGTCGAGACGGCCCGTCGGGCGGGGGTGTCGAGTCAGTACCTGTCCGAGATCGAACGCGGACGCAAGGATGCGTCGTCGGAGGTGCTCGCCGCGGTGTCCGGAGCGCTCGGCCTCACCCTGGCAGACCTCACCGCGGAGGCCGGGCGCGAACTATATCGGCAGGCGGCCACGCCGGTGTTGCTCGGGACGGGACCGCGGGCGGTGGCTCCGTCCGCGACGACCCGCCGCGGGCCGCTGGCGCTCGCCGCCTGACCGGTCTCACGTCCGAATGTCGATGATCCGGTCCGCGAGGCCGTAGGCGACGATCTCCTCGGCCCGCAACACGCGGTCGCGGTCGGTGTCGTGGCGCAGCCTCTCCACGTCCTGCCCGGTGTGCAGGCTCAGTGCCTTCTCGATTTCCCCGCGCACGCGGAGGATCTCCTCGGCCGCGAGGATCAGATCGGGGATGGTGCCGCGGCCCTGCCCCGACGGCTGATGCAGCAGGACCCGCGCGTGCGGCAGTACCGAACGGCGACCCGGCGTACCGGCGGCCAGCAGTAGTGCGGTCGACGAGAGTGCTTGTCCCACACAGATTGTCGAGATGGGGGCGTGGCAGTAGCGCATGGTGTCGTAGAGCGCGAAGGTCGCCATCACCGACCCTCCGGTGGAATTGATGTACAGGTCGATCGGGGCCTCCGGATTGTCCGAATCCAGGTGCAGGATCTGCGCGATCAGCGCATTCGCGACACCGTCGTCGATCTCCGTGCCCAGGTAGATGATCCGGTCCTCGAGCAGTCGGCTGTAGACGTCCATCACCCGGTCACCCTGTGGGCTTCGCTTCAGGACATTGGGGATCGGATAGCTCATCGGGTCACCCCGAATCCGGTGGTGGTGGTGTCGGCTCTCGGACGTATCTGCCCGATGTCGGCGACGATGTGATCGGCGAACCCGTAGTCGAGTGCCTCGGCCGCGCTGAAGACGTGATCACGCAGGGAGTCCGCGAACACCTGCTCGGGTGGAGTGCCGGTCTCTTCGGCGATGATCGCCAGGACGGTGTCGCGCACCGCGCGCAGGTCGTCGGCCTGCAGTTCGATGTCCGGTGCATATCCGCCGATCCCGGCGGAACCCTGGTGCAGAAGGACTTTCGCGTGCGGGAGCAGGTACCGCTTGCCGTGGGTGCCGCTGCACAGCAGGAATTGGCCTGCGCTGTACGCCATTCCGAGTGCCACCGTGGAGACGTCGTTCGGGATGAGACGCATGGTGTCGCGGATCGCGAGCATCGCCGGGACCGATCCGCCCGGGGAATTGATCCACAGGGCGATGTCGGTGGTGGGATCGTCCGCCGACAGCAACGTCAGCTGGGCACAGAGGATGCTGCCGATCTCGTCGTCGAGAGCGGTGTCGAGGAGCAGGACGCGGCGCTCGAGCAAGGACTCGGAGGTGCGCCGTCGGAGTGGGGGCGAAGTCGTGTCATCGGTCATGTCCCCACAATCGCGCCGACTGCACGAGTCGGGGTGGCCGTGCTGCTGTCGGCGGCATGATTCCGCGGAGGGCGGCGTCGGGCTGCCGTGAGCGGACGTCGAGCCCGCCCGGTCACTGGACCAGGACCAGCCACACGGCTATGTAGTGCAGCAGCGCGGCCACCGCGGTGCAGGCGTGGAAGACCTCGTGGTGACCGAACGTCGCGGGCCACGGATCGGGCCAGCGCGAGGCGTACAGGATGCCGCCGACGCTGTAGGCCACACCGCCCAGCGCCAGGAGAATCATCACCGCGTAGCCGGCGTGCTCGACGAGTGCCGGAGCCACCACGACGATGACCCAGCCGAGCAGGATGTACAGCACCACACCGAGCCATCGGGGACCCGGCCGGATGACCTTGAGGGTGACTCCGGCGAGCGCACCCGCCCACACGACGCCCAGCACCCACCAGCGGACCGGCGACGGCAGCGCCAGGGCGCAGAACGGCGTGTAGGTGCCCGCGATGAACAGGAAGATCATCGAGTGATCGGCACGCTTCATGCGCGCGCGGATGTGTTCGGTGTTCCAGTGGATGCGGTGATACGTCGCGCTCACCGCGAACACCCCGAAGACGGTGAGCGCGTAGACGGCGCAGGCCAGGGCGGCGCCGGTACCGCGCAGTATCGCCGCGCCGGTGACGACCGCGATACCCGCGATCACCGCGACGTACGCGGAATACTGGTGGATGACGCCACGCAGGCGCGGTTTGACCGTTTTGGCCTGGTCGTCGACCTCGGAGCTCACGTAACCTACGGTACCGTAACTTGTCAGCCGATAGGATCATGCGCGATGAAACTTCTTCCCGATCGGCTGCGCCGCCCGATGCTCAGCGTGTACGAGCGCCGTCTGATCCAGACGCTCGACACCGACAAGCTGCCGCATCATGTGGCGATCATCTGCGACGGCAATCGGCGCTGGGCGAAAGAGGCCGGTTTCGACGATGTGAGTCACGGCCACCGGGTCGGGGCGCAGCGGATCGCCGACATGCTCACCTGGTGTTCCGAGCTGGGCATTCGCACGGTGACGATCTATCTGCTGTCGACCGAGAATCTGCACCGCGCATCCGACGAACTCGACGCGCTGATGGAGATCGTCCCCGCGATCGTCGACGAGATCTCGGCGCCCACCGGCACCTGGCGGGTGCGGATCGTCGGAAGCCTGAACCAACTACCGGACGCGGTCGCCGAGCGGTTGCGGACGGCGTCCGAGCGGACCAGTGACCGGGCGGCGATGAACGTCAACGTGGCGGTCGGCTACGGCGGCCGGCAGGAGATCGTCGACGCGGTGCAGTCGCTCCTGCGCGGTCGGCTCGCGGCCGGTGACAGCGGCGAGCAGTTGGTCGATGCGGTCACCGTCGAGGCCATCGACGAGAATCTGTACACCCGCGGCCAGCCCGATCCCGACCTGGTGATCCGGACGTCGGGTGAGCAACGATTGTCCGGATTCCTGCTGTGGCAGAGCGCCTATTCGGAGATCTGGTTCACCGAGGCGTATTGGCCCGAGTTCCGGCACGTCGACTTCCTGCGTGCCCTGCGTGACTTCTCCGCGCGCACCAGACGATTCGGCAAGTAGCCTCTCAGTGCCGGTCGAGGTGTCGGCGGATGAGTGCGATCAGCGCATCGACGTCGGCCGACCAGGTCGACGCGGCGGGCGACGCGAATCCGGCCACGATGCCACCATGATCGCCCGGCGGGGCGGCGTCGGGATGCCGGAAGAGCGACAGCGGCGCGAGCCGGAAACCCTCGGCGTGGGCGCCTGCCGCGATCGCCGGCTCCGTGTCGGTGGGTATCTCGATGACGGCATGTAGTCCGGCGGCTATGCCCGGGACGTGTAGGTCGGATTCGGCGAGGCGCGCGATGAATCGGTCCCGGGTCCGTCGGTAATGCTGCCGGCTCCGGCGAATGTGTTTGTCGTACCCACCCGAGTCGATGAGTTCGGCGAGGACGAGCTGATCGACGATGCTCGCATCGGGTTCGCGCGGGCCCTTTACCGCGACAACGGCATCCACCAGCCGCTCCGGCAGGACCAGCCACGCGATGCGCAGTGCGGGTGACAGGCTCTTGCTCACCGAGCCCGTGTAGATCACCTCATCGGGTCCGAGGGCCTGCACCGCGCCGACGGGGGACCGGTCGTACCTGAGTTCGCCGTCGTAATCGTCCTCGACGATGAAACCACCGGTATCCGTTGCCCATTCGATGGCCGACAGTCGACGGTCCGGCGAGAGTGCTGATCCGAACGGGTACTGATGGCTAGGGGTGAGGATGACTGCAGATGCCTCCGGCGGGATCTCGGCGACGCGGGCGCCGTTGTGGTCGATATCGATCGGGGATGTGGCGGTACCGGACTGCTCGATCGTCATCCGGTGCAGGGGGAGCCCGTGGCTTTCGACGGCCACCGCATCACCGAAGACGTTGGCGGACAACAACGACATGATGTGCAATACCGACGTGGTGATCACGATCCGGTCCGGATCGACGCGCAGTCCGCGTGCCCGGGCCAGGTAGCCCGCCAGCGAGCGCCGGAGTCGCTGGTGTCCGCGCGGGTCGCCGGGGCCGAAGTCGCGATCCGCGGCCGACCCGATGGCCCGGCGGGTGGCGGCGATCCAGTCCGCGCGGGGAAACAGCGACGGATTCGGTTGTCCCAGTGCGAAATCGTGACGCACCACCTGCGCCGGTGCCGGAGCGGCCACGGTGCGTGGACTGTCCGGTCGCGCGATGTCTGCGACCCGGGTACCGGATCCCCGGGTGGCGGTGAGCCGTCCCTCGGCGATCAGTTCCTGATAGACGGAAGCGACCGTGCCGCGGGCCAGTCCGACGTCGACGGCCAGCGACCGATACGGCGGCAGTGTGGTTCCGGGAGGCAGCCTGCCGTCGTCGACGGCGGCACGGAGCGCTTCGGCCAGATCGCGGCGCCGTCGACCACTCCGCCCTCGTGGACCGGCACCGGGTTCGGGCTGCAGGTCCAGATACAAGTCGGTGCCCAAGCGCTGGGCGAGCGCCGCCCACGGATCGTCCGCGCCCGAATTGGCCCACGAATTCATAGTCGAATTGAACCACTTTCCTGAATCAATTCGGCAGTAATCTCAGCTCAGGACATCAAACGAGAGGAGTTCCGATGAGTGTCGTGGTCCTGGGAGCGAGTGGCCGGATAGGCCGTGAACTCACCGACCGGCTCACCGAACGCGGCGTCGACGTGGTGGCTGCCCACCGTTCGACCGGGGTCGACGCCGTCACCGGCGCGGGCCTCGCCGAGGCCTTCGACGGGGCGACCGTCGTGGTCGACTGCATGAACAAACTCACCATGCGGGCGAAGACCGCGGTCGACTTCTTCACCACGGTGGCACGCAACGTCTCCGCGGCGGCCGATGCGGCGGGTGTTCAGCGGGTGGTCTGCGTGTCGATCATCAATGCGGCCGATCCGGCGGTGAACGCGAAATTCGGCTACTACCAAGGCAAAGCGGCCCAGGAGAAGACGTACCGTGAGGCCTTGGGCGATCGGGCTGCGCTGTTCCGCTCCGCGCAGTGGTACGAGTTGGCCGCGACGATGCTCGGCACCGCGAGCCTCGGCCCGGTAGCCGGTGTTCCGCATATGCGATGCCAGCCGCTCTCGGCAGCCGACGCCGGGACAGCGCTCGCCGACGCGGTGACCGAGCCTGCGGGTGATGTCGAGGTGGCGGGTCCCGACGTCCTGGATCTCGCCGATGTCGCCCGGGCCATCGCGCATCGGAAGGGCTCGCCCCGCTGGGTCGTCGGGCTGCCCGTCGGAGGCGCCGCGGTCCGCGACGGCGGACTCGTCCCCACCGGCCCGGCCACCATCATCGCACCGACGAACCTGGCCGGATGGCTGGAGAGGGAATACCCGTCATGACCGACACCGCAACCCTGGAAACCTCTGACGGACAGTCCTTTCCGGACACACGACGGATGTGGATGCCGCGCGGGAACCCGCAGGTGTACAAGGCGCTCATCGCGTTGCAGCGTGCCTCGGCCGAAGGTCTGGAGCCCGCCATGTCGGAGTACATTCGCATCCGCGCGTCACAGATCAACGGCTGCGCGTACTGCCTGCACATGCATCTGTCCGATGCGCTGCGGGCCGGGCTGGATCCGATCCGGCTCGGCATGGTGGCCCTGTGGCATGAGGCGAGGCACCTGTTCACCGAGAGGGAGTGCGCGGCAATCGAACTCACCGAGTATGTCACGAGGCTCGGTGAGGAGGGGGTGCCGCAGGAGGTATTCGACAGGGCGGCACAGGTTTTCGACGAGTTCGAACTCGGTCAGGTGATCGCCTCGATCGTGATGATCAACGCCTGGAACCGGATCGCGATCAGCGGCCGCTACCCGGCGGGCCTCGACGAGCGAACACTGCGGTCGTAGTCTCGGGTCTCGATACGCACGCTCGCTGCGCTCGCGGGCTACTCGACCGGCGGTGCACTCCTCGCTGGTGGGCGACTCGCCGGTGGTGCACTCACTCCACGCCGGTGGGCGACTCGACCGGCGGTGCACTCCTCGCTGGTGGGCGACTCGCCGGTGGTGCACTCACTCCACACCGGTGGGCGACTCGACCGGCGGAGCAGTCACTCCTCGCTGGTCGAGTAGCGGTGTGCGAGCGTAGCGAGCCCACCGCGTATCGAGACCCGACGTTCACAGCTTCCGGAGGCGCACCCGGTTGATCGAGTGATCGGAATCCTTGCGCAGCACCAGGGTGGCCCGTGGGCGCGTGGGCAGGATGTTCTCGATGAGGTTCGGCCGGTTGATCGATGTCCAGATGTCGCGGGCGGCGGCACGCGCCTGGTCGTCGGTGAGCGACGCGTAGTGGTGGAAGTGGGAGTTGGGGTCGGCGAACGAGCCGGTGCGCATCTGCAGGAACCGCGAGATGTACCACTGCTCGATGTCGCGGGTCTTGGCGTCGACGTAGATGGAGAAGTCGAAGAGATCCGACACCATCAGCGTCGGACCGGTTTGCAGGACGTTGAGCCCCTCGAGGATCAGGATATCCGGCTGGCGGACGTAATACTGCACATCCGGCACGATGTCGTAGGTCAGATGCGAGTAGACCGGTGCGGTCACCTCGCGGGCACCCGACTTCACCTCGGTGACGAACCGCAGCAGGCCGCGGCGGTCGTAGGATTCGGGAAAACCCTTGCGGTGCATGATGCCCCGGCGTTCGAGTTCGGCGGTCGGCAGCAGGAATCCGTCGGTGGTGACCAGATCGACCTTCGGATGCGACTCCCACCGGGCGAGCAATGCCGCGAGCACGCGGGCGGTGGTCGACTTGCCCACGGCCACACTGCCCGCGATGCCGATCACGAACGGCACCTGACGGCTCGTCTGCCGCTCACCGAGGAAGGTCGAGGTCGCGGCGAACAGCCGTTGGCGGGCGGCGACCTGGAGATGGATGAGACGCGACAGAGGCAGGTAGACGTCGGCGACCTCGTCGAGGTCCACCTGTTCGCCGAGGCCGACAAGTTTGTCGAGTTCGGCCTCGTTCAGCACCATCGGCATGGATTCGCGCAGGTCACGCCACTGCCGTCGGTCCAGCTCCAGGTACAGACTGGGGTCGCGCCCCGTCGTGTGCCGTGCCATGGATACAGCTTAGGGAACGTCGGAGAAGAGGAGGCGAGTGGCCACGGGGAGCGCGGTGAGTGAGCGCCGTCGGCGGAGTAGCGTCCTCGCCATGGGTTCGGAAGCATCGATCATCGACGACTACCTGCGCCTCGGCCTGGCCTTCGACCGTGTCGAGGAGGGATTCGTCGACGCCTACACCGGGGATCCGGCGCTGCGCGCGGAGGTCGCCGACGGTCCGGCGCCGCGCCCCGCCGATCTGGCCGCGCGTGCCCGGGTCCTGCAGACCGAACTCCCGGGAGCGGGCCTCGGTGCCCAACGAACCGAGTTCCTGCGCGCTCATCTTGCCGCACTGGAATGTTCCGGACGCACGTTGGCAGGCGAGGACATCGGTTTCGTCGACGAGGTACGCGCCTACTTCGACGTCGACATCGCGCCCGGCGACGAAGCGGTCTATGCGGCGGCGCACGCCGAGATCGCCGAAGTCCTCGAGGTGCCGGGGGCGAGCGGTGCCGCGCTCGCCGACGCCTATGACGCCTTCTGGAAGACCCAGCAGATCCCGGCCGACCGGGTGCGCGACTGCGTCCGCGAATTCAGTGGCGCACTGCGGGATCGGGTGCGGGCGACCTACCCGCTGCCGCCGGGCGAGGTCGTCGACTACGAGATCGTCACCGACAAACCGTGGTCCGGCTTCAACTATTACCTCGGCGGATACCGGTCACGCGTTGCCGTGAATGTCGATCTGCCGCAGTACATGTCGAACATCCCGCACCTGATCGCACACGAGTCCTATCCCGGCCACCACACCGAGCACTGCCGCAAGGAGGAGATCCTCGTCGGCGGCGGTCAGCGTGAGCAGACCATCTTCCTGGTCAATACACCGCAGTGCCTGATGGCCGAGGGCCTCGCCGATCATGCGCTGGGCGCCGCCATCGGTCCCGGCTGGGGTGCCTGGGCGCAGGAGATCTTCGCCGACCTCGGCCTGCGCTTCGACGGTGAACGCGCCGAACGGCTCGGACGTGCGCGGGCCGGTTTGCTCGCGGTGCGTCAGGACGCGGCGCTGATGCTCCACGACCGGCATGCCGACGCCGACGACGTCGCCGAATTCCTGCGGCGCTGGCTGCTGGTGCCGGGCGAGCGGGCGCGGCACATGCTCCGATTCCTGACCTCGCCGCTGTGGCGCGCCTACATCTCCACCTATGTCGAGGGGTACCGGTTGCTCGGCGAATGGCTCGATCAGGTGCCGGACTCCGGCCGCCTCGAGCGTTTCGGTCGTCTCCTCGACGAACCACTCACGCCCGCGCAGGTGAGAGCCGAGATCGTTGCCGGTGCACCTGCACCATAGAATTGCCGATATGACCGAGAACCCGTCGTCCGTCAACTCGATGTCCCTCGCCGATCTGGACCCCGACGTCGCCGCCGCCATGAACGGTGAGCTGAGCCGTCAGCGCGACACGCTGGAGATGATCGCGTCGGAGAACTTCGTGCCGCGGGCCGTGCTGCAGGCACAGGGCAGCGTGCTCACCAACAAGTACGCCGAGGGTTACCCGGGACGCCGGTACTACGGCGGCTGCGAATTCGTCGACGTCGTCGAGGACATCGCACGCACTCGTGCGAAGGAGCTCTTCGGCGCCGACTTCGCGAACGTGCAGCCGCATTCGGGTGCCCAGGCCAACGCGGCGGTGCTGCAGGCACTGATGGAGCCGGGGGAGACGATGCTCGGTCTCGACCTCGCGCACGGCGGTCATCTCACCCACGGCATGCGCCTGAACTTCTCGGGCAAGCTCTACGAGAACGCCTTCTACGGGGTCAGCAAGGAGGACTTCCGCGTCGACATGGACGAGGTGCGCAAGATCGCCCTCGACACCAAGCCGAAGGTGATCGTCGCCGGCTGGTCGGCGTACCCGCGCACCCTGGACTTCGAGGCGTTCCGGTCGATCGCCGACGAGGTGGGCGCCTACCTGTGGACGGATATGGCGCACTTCGCCGGTCTGGTCGCCGCCGGACTGCACCCCAGCCCCGTGCCGCACTCGGATGTCGTGTCGTCGACCGTGCACAAGACACTGGGCGGCCCGCGGTCCGGCATCATCCTGGCCAAGCAGGAGTGGGCCAAGAAGCTCAACTCCGCGGTGTTCCCCGGCCAGCAGGGCGGTCCGCTGATGCATGTCATCGCGGGCAAGGCGGTGGCTCTCAAGATCGCGGGCACCGAGGAGTTCAAGGAACGCCAGGAGCGCACCCTGTCCGGTGCGAAGATCCTCGCCGACCGGCTCACCGGCGCCGACGTCGCGAAGGCCGGCGTCTCGGTGCTCACCGGCGGCACCGATGTGCATCTCGTGCTGGTCGACCTGCGCGACTCGGCCCTCGACGGTCAGCAGGCCGAAGACCTGCTGCATCAGGTCGGCATCACCGTCAACCGCAATGCGGTGCCCTTCGATCCGCGCCCGCCGATGGTCACCTCCGGCCTGCGCATCGGTACCCCGGCACTGGCCACCCGCGGGTTCGGCGACGAGCAGTTCACCGAGGTCGCCGACATCATCGGCACCGCGCTGGCAGCCGGTCAGGATGCCGACGTGGCCGCCCTTCGTGGCCGCGTGTCGCGCCTCGCGCTCGACTTCCCGCTGTACGACGGCCTGGAGGAGTGGGGGTTGATGAGCCGCATCTGAGTGGCTCATCCGCGGGTCGACAACCGGTTTCGTCATGGATTGGCCATGGCGTCGCGTGATTGCCTATCCTGACTGCGATGAACGCATTGACGGACGACGAGCTGATCATCGCGCTGGAAAAGGCGCTTCCGGAGATCGCCGAGGACCATCAGGCCGCGGCGACACCATGGAATCCCCATGACTGGGTGCCGTGGGCCGATGGACGCAACTTCTCCTTCCTCGGTGGCGAGGACTGGGATCCGTCGGAATCGACCCTCTCGGACGAGGCCCGCGCGGCCGTCCTGGCGCTGTTGCTCACCAAGGACAACCTGCCGTCCTACCATCGCGTGATCGCCATGCATTTCCCGGCGTTCTCCGACTGGCGGCAGCTCGTCGGCGTGTGGACCGCGGAGGACAATCGTCACGCGATCGTCCTGCGCGACTACCTGGTCGTCCGTCGCGCGATCGACCCGGTCGATGCCGAGGAACGTCGCCGCATTCATGTGACCGCAGGCTTCCTCCAGCACACCGACGATGTGAAGGACCTCGGAGCGCTCGATGTGCTCGCTCTGATGGCGGTGCACGAGAACCAGTCCGTCGCCTTCGTCGAGAAGCTGTCGGCGATCGTCACCGACGACGTGTTCACACAGATCCTCGCGAAGATCGCGGCCGACGATGCGTTGCAGGCCAAGACCTTCGGTGCGTTCCTGAACACGGGTCTGGTCGCTGACCCGGAGGCGACCGTCATCGCCCTCGACAAGGCGCTGACCCAGCTCGACACCCAGCCGATCGGTCACGACGTCGCGGACTTCGACGCCGAGCGTGCCCTGATCGCCGGGTACGAGAACGACGAGACCCGTTCGGCCATCGCGGCCACCCTCATCGACCAGTTGAAGCTGGAGTCGGTGCAGGGGCTGTCCGACGATGCCGAGGCAGCGCGTCAGCGGATTCTCGCCCGGCGCTGACCCACACCTCCCCGAAAACCGCCCTTCCCCGAAATCCGGCGACAACCACGTCGCCGGATCGCCGGTGGAGGGCGGTTTTCCGCGCTATGTCCGGTGTTTCGCCGCGCGGTGACGGACGAGTCGCGCGTTAACGCACAATTCACGCCGACACACCCCGATGAGCGCGCTGCCCGGCGTGGGGCGGCGTACGTTGGCGAGTGACGGACCGCGGGGAAGCGGTTCGTCCGGGAGGTTCGAATCGTGCTGTGTGACAACGCGAGGGGACCGGCCCCGGTCCTCGTCCGTACCGGCTGACCAGCCGCAACGGACAGAGAACCAGCCGGTCGCGCTACAACCGGAGTGTGCGGGTGCCGCACAACCTGTAGGAGCCCTACGTGACCACACGCACCTACGTCCTCGACACCTCCGTCCTGCTGTCCGATCCCTGGGCGGTAGTGCGCTTCGCCGAACATCATGTGGTTCTTCCGCTGGTGGTCATCGGCGAGCTCGAGGGTAAACGGCACCACCACGAACTCGGCTGGTTCGCACGCGAGTCGTTGCGGATGCTCGACGACCTGCGTCTCGAGCACGGCAGACTCGACGTGCCGTTCCCCATCGGCGACGACGGCGGCACTCTCCAGGTGGAGCTGAACCACACCGATCCCTCGGTACTGCCCGCCGGCTTCCGCACCGAGACCAATGACTCGCGAATCCTGGCCTGCGCGTTGAATCTTCGCGCCGAGGGCAAGGATGTGGTGCTGGTATCGAAGGACACCCCACTGCGGGTCAAGGCGGGTGCCGTCGGCCTGGCCGCCGACGAGTATCACGCCCAGGACGTGGTGACGTCGGGCTGGTCCGGCATGAGTGAGCTCGACGTCGACTCGACGATGATCGACCAGCTCTTCGCCGACGGTGTGGTGGATCTGGACGAGGCGCGGGATATGCCGTGCCACACCGGAATCCGATTGCTCGGCAACAGTTCGAGTGCGCTGGCCCGGGTGAATCCGGAGAAGCAGGTGCAACTGGTGCGCGGCGATCGGGAGGCCTTCGGCCTGCACGGCCGCTCGGCCGAGCAGCGTGTGGCGCTCGATCTCCTGCTCGACGACAGCGTGGGCATCGTGTCGCTCGGTGGCAAGGCGGGCACCGGCAAGTCGGCGCTCGCCCTGTGCGCCGGACTGGAAGCGGTGCTGGAGCGCCGGACCCAGCGCAAGGTCGTGGTGTTCCGTCCGCTGTATGCCGTTGGCGGACAACAGCTCGGCTATCTTCCCGGTTCGGAGTCCGACAAGATGGGGCCGTGGGCGCAAGCCGTCTTCGACACTCTCGAGGGCCTCGCGTCACCGGAGGTCATCGAAGAGGTGTTGAGCCGGGGCATGCTGGAAGTGTTGCCGCTCACGCACATTCGCGGCCGCTCGCTGCACGACTCGTTCGTCATCGTCGACGAGGCCCAGTCACTGGAACGCAATGTGTTGCTGACCGTGCTCTCGCGGCTCGGTTCCGGTTCGCGGGTCGTCCTCACCCATGACGTCGCGCAGCGGGACAACCTTCGGGTCGGTCGCCACGACGGCGTGGCCGCGGTCATCGAGAAGCTCAAGGGGCACCCGTTGTTCGCGCACATCACCCTGACCCGTAGCGAGCGTTCGCCGATCGCCGCACTCGTGACCGACATGCTGGAAGAATTCGCGCCGGGAGCGTAGCGAGCGGGCGATGTTGGGCGCTGTCGCGCCGGGAGCGTAGCGAGCGGGCGATGTTGGGGCACCCCGGTTCCTGAGGGAGCCGGGGTGTTCTGTGCGCTCGTCTGTCATTTCTTCGGAAGACGGTGGCGGACAGTCGATTATTCTCGACGCACTGTTCGATCGTCGGAGGAGGCCAGGTGTGGGTCTGATCGTTCTGGTCGTCCTGATCGCCGTTGTCGTCGTTCCGCTGCTGATCTGGCAGGTCATCAATCCACGCTCGGCATGGCAGATCGGTGCGAGCTGGAAGTTCAAGGATCCGGATGCCAATGAGCCGAGCGAGGCGGCGTTCGCCCTGCAGCGGGTGGGTAGTGTGTTCGCGATCATCCTGGTGGTCGTCCTGGTGTTCTGGATAATCTCGTTGTCTGATGACATCTCGGGTGATCGGACGAAGGGCACGAGCGACTATTCGGCGCCCAGGTATACCGTGCCGCAGATGCCGTCGCGGCCGGGCGCGCGCGAGGTGGGCTCGGGACAGTTGGTTGGCTACGTGTATCCGAGTGAGCTGACCATCTCGTTCGTGTTCCCGGAGACGGAGGGGGATCCGTACCGGGGTGGGTGCCAGACCTTTGTGAATGTCTACGAGCACACGAATGCGATCGTGGTGGCGGTGCGCCAGGTGCTGGAGCCTCGCTTGGAATTCGGTCCGATGGAGTACGTCTTCGACGAGGACGCCTGCACAGTGCCGGCGACCGATGCTTCGGTGGAGTCGCAGACATTGACGAAGCCGCTGGGTAATCGTCCGATTCTGACGGCGGCACCGTTGGCCCCGCCGGCCGGCTTCGGTGTGGCGTATGGGCCGCCGGTCCGGCCGGCGCCGCTGGTGGAGGTCCCGGAACCGGGAGTGGTCCCGGCGATCCATCCGGTGCGGATTGATCCGGCATGGAAGCCGGTGCCGTTGTTGGCTGCGTTGCCGTCTCACTGACGGTCCCGCGACGTGAGACCTCGTCGACCTCGGTGGACGTCGCGTTAGAGAGGTGAATTCGCGGGGGTGTGCTGTGTGGTCGGCGCACCGATACCTGTGGCTGGTGTGGTTGATGTGACGTGAGTTACTTGATGCGATCCATGCGGCACCGTGACCATCCCGTGATTCATTCCCTCTTGCGCGCTGGCACACTGGTGTGGTGTTGAAGTTACAGATGAGGCGTATGAGGTTATTGGGACTACTGGCGATTGCTCTTCTCGGAGCGCTCGTCGGTGGGGCCGGGATGGCTGCGGCCGCACCCGGCACGACAACCCCGAGCACCCCATCGACGCCGACGACCCCCAGCAACCCGTCCGCACCGGCGCAATCGGCCTTCCCGACGACCGGCATCCCGATGGTCGACGAACTCCTGAACACGCTGGCCGGCAACATTCCGGGCGCCGGTAGTACAGGCGGTGACAAGAAGGACGCCGACACCGGTCAGATGATCGTGGTGTCCGCGCCGAAGGCCACCGACACGACTGCGACGCTGACCGCGTTCGAGCGTGGCGCGGACAAGTCGTGGAAGCCGGTCATCGGACCGACCAAGGCCCATCTCGGATCGCTGGGTCTCGGCGAGCCGAAGGACAACGTGCACCGCACACCCGAGGGCGTCTTCCCTCTCGATCAGGCCTTCGGTCGCCTCGCCAACCCGGGCACCAAGATGCCGTACAAGCAGGTGGACCGCCAGGACTGGTGGGACTCGAACATGAAGTCGCCCACCTACAACACGATGGTGCGTCAGGCCAAGAGCCCCGGCGGTGACAGCGAGAACCTCTACGACTCCGGACAGGTCTACGACTACGCGGTCAACATGGCGCACAACCCGCAGCGCACCCCGGGCAAGGCCTCGGCGATGTTCCTGCACGTCACCAACGGTCAGCCCACCCAGGGATGCGTGGCGATCGAGAAGGACGTCATGAAGAAGGTGCTGACCTGGCTGGACCCGGCCAAGCACCCGAAGATCGCGATCGGCGTGAATCAATCTGCGCCGCAGGGCAGTTCACCCCAGAGCGGCACCCCGCAGAGTGGTACCCCGCACAGCGGTACCACCACCACGCCGCCGTCGACGAGCACCCCCGCACCCGGCGGTGTGGAACTTCCGGGCGGCATCACCCTCCCGGGCGGCACCATGCTGACCGATCTGCTCAACCAGCTCGCGGGTCTGATCCCGGCCCTGCTGGGTACGACGGGACGCTGACATCTCGTAACCTCACACAGGTTTTACCGGAGAGGCGCACCGACTGGATTATCCAGTCGGTGCGCCTCTCTCGTGAATTCTGTGTGGGTATCCGGACCTGAGCGCCGTCAGTGCGGGCCGCGTTTGAGCTCGAAACAACTGGCGCGTACGCCGCCGAAGTCGGGTCGGGGCTCGGTGGTCATATCCACCACGGCGCGGGCCTGCTCGACGACCGGGACATCCGGATTGAGCACCGACAGATAGCGATCGTGCTCCGAGAGGGAACGGACCGCGGCCTCGATGTGGTCGGTGATGTCCACGGCGTGCGTCGGGTGCGGTCCGTTCTCGAAGAGCCGGGCGGGCTTGATGTCATCGGGCAACGCGTCGTAGGCGTCGAGGACCGCGGCCGAGAACTCCATGTGGTCGCGTTGATTCGGTAGTCCCGGCCCCCATTCGGGGCCGCCGTACAGGGACAGGACCACATCGGGTTCGATGCGGGCGATGGTCTGCCCGATGCGCTCGCGGAGGTCGCGATCGTTGGCCAGGTGACTGTCCGGGAATCCCCAGAACTCGACGTCGGTCACACCGACGACGGCCGCCGATGCGCGTTGCTCGTCCTCGCGCAACGGTCCGCAATCCGCGGGAGCGAGACCCTCGATGCCCGCCTCGCCGCTGGTGGCCAGGGCGTACACCACTCGGCGTCCCTCGCTCGTCCAGCGGTCGACGGCCGCTGCCATCCCGTATTCGGGATCGTCGGGGTGGGCGACCAGCACGAGCGCGGTCTGCCAGTCGGTCGGGAAGTCCAGGAGGCGATCGGCCATACCCGACCATAACCAATCTCGGTGGGCGAAACCGTTGGGTGGACTCCTGTTTCGCGGAAGAGTCGCGTACGTCATCAGATCTGGGAGCAGGAGTTTCGATATGCCCTACTTCGACGGGACCGGGGGCCGTGTCTTCTATCGGCACTGGTCGACGGCCGATCCGCCGGTCGCCGCGTTGATCTTTCTGCATGGATTCGGAGAACATTCGGGTCTCTATCACCGCTACGCGGCCGAACTCGGTACCCACGGAATCGAGCTGTGGGCGCTCGACCAGCAGGGACATGGGTTGTCCGACGGTGAGCGCGGTGATGTCGGCTCGTTCGAGACGGTGGTCGCGAATGCGCGACTACTGACCGGGCTCGCCGCCGAACGGTCGGCCTATCTGCCGTTGGCCATCGGCGGGCATTCGCTGGGCAGTATCGGTGCGGCGCTGACTGCTCTCGACGATCCGGGCGCGTACTCGTCCGTGGTGATCTCGGGAGCCCCTCTGTCACCGTTGCCGTGGTTGTCCGACGCCGTCGGCAATCCGGATGGCGAGGCGTTCGCTCTTGACCTCGACGCGTTGTCCGCCGATCCGTTCTATCGCGATGAAGTGACCCACGATCCGCTGGCGTTCACCGAGGCCGACGTGGTGTCGGTGCTTGCACGGGTCTTCCCGCCTGCCTGGCAACGATTCGAGACCGATCTCGGGCAGCTGAACCTTCCGGTGCTGGCGGTCCATGGCGAGGCGGATTCCATCGCGCCCTCCGATGGTGTCGTCGCCTGGCGGGATCGCCTGCCGGACTTACGGATCGAAGTCATCGAGGGCGCCGCACATGATGTCCTCAATGAGGTGGCACACCGGGATGTGGCACGGCTGATCGCCACGCACATTCGTGACCACGCGCGGTCGGACGTGCCCGCATGACCGGCTCAACGAACGCGCCGCTGACGATCACCGAGCACGAACGGCGTGCGCTCGCCGGTCTGACACGGTTTCCGCTGATCGGCGCCATCACGGGGCGACGATCCCGGCGATTCCCGGTGGGCGGGCGAATTCCCGACGGCGAACTCTCCTTCACGAGCCGCAAGCCGGTGCAGCCGCTGTCCGAACTCGAACGTGCCATCGTGCTGTCGTCGATCACCGGCGTCACCGGATGGCACTTCGGGATCAGCCACCACCCCGGGTATGCGCCTGCGCTGCCGAACTATTCGGGTTCGGCCGCGGGACGCACCTTCCCATCCGCGGCAGGCTTTCATACCACCGAGTTCTTCTTCACCGACGATTCCGGCACCTACTTTCTGTCGAGCCGCGACGCGGCGCCCCCGGACACCCCGGGCGACGGAGGATCGGAATCAGATGTCGAGGCCTGGCTCGCGGAAACGGTCGCCCGCTACCGCAGGCTCTCCGGTAGCCGGATTCACCTGCCCAGGTCCGAGCCGTACCTGGAGGGACACAACACCTGGATCGCGAATCATCCCGGCTCCCTGCTGGTGATCCCGGTAGCCGATCTGGCGCAGCACTTCATCGCCAATCTCGCCTTCTTTCTGCAGAACGGATACGGGATTTTCGACGACATCAACGGACGGGACATACCGGGCGGCACCGATTCATCGTTGCGTCACGCGGGCGACCCGTTCCCCTTGTCCTTCGTCGAGCAGTACACCCTCGCCGAAGCCAGCGCCGAACTCGTCACTGCCGCCTACAACGGGCATCTGGTGCTGGGTGCACTCGGGTTGGGTGGCTGGACCTTCGACGGCATCGACCGGCTGTCCATCCTGGGCGCCTCCGGAGATCCGGAGGTGCCCGGCCTGGGTTTCCATGTGCAACAGGATGATCGGTGGTCGCTACCGAATCCGACGGGGCTGCCCGGGGTCTTCGAGACGCTGTCGCGTCCACATGTCCGCGACGCCGCCGACGCGGTCGCCCGTTTCACCGAACGGAAATTCGGTGCGGGCGGGCCGTTCCATCCCGGCACCCCCGGCCCATGGAGTGACAGCGCCCGAGTTCGTGCCTCGGCCGCGCCGTACGACGAACGCTTCATCTCTCTGCTGACCAGTCAGGTGGCCTACGTCGACGATGTCTTCGGCAAGATACCCGGCACGGTCCCGACGGTACACATCCTGAATTACCTTCAGGCACAACACCTCGACACCGACTTCTACGATCACCACTTCAAGGATGGTGCCTACCTGCACACGCACCGCGATCATCAGGAGACGTGGCACCGGTGAGTATCGAGATTCGTGCACTGTCCGGCGCGCAGGAAGTCAACGCGGCCTTCCGGCTGTTTCTGCGGTCGATGGTCGGGTTGCCATTCGCCGACGTCGAGGCCACCACGATCACCGAGCCGGGACGGTATCTCGGTGCCTTCGACGGCGGTCGACTCATCGGTGGTGCTGACTCGTATTCGAGTGCACTCGTGGTCCCCGGCGGCGCACGGATTCCGCATGCGGCGGTGACGCACGTCGGCGTGCTGCCGACGCACCGCAGACGTGGTGTGGTCACCCGCCTCATCGAGGAACAGTTCCGCGACATTGCCCGGCGCGGTGAGCCGGTGGCGTCGTTGCGTGCATCCGAGGCGGTGATCTACGAACGCTTCGGCTACGGGATCGCCACCGCCGGCAGGCACATGACGATCGACGTTCGCCGGGCAGCCCTTCGTGATTCGGTGCCGCGAGGAGGCGAGATCCGGCTGGTGGACGACGTGGTGACGACCGACGTGCTCCACGCCATTCACCGGCGAGCCGACCGGGTCGGTGCCATCGACCGGCCACCCGGCTGGTGGCGCCTGCAGGAGTTGCGGCGCGAGTGGAGTGCCACCGCGCATTACGCCGCGGTGCACAGCACCGACGGCATCGACGACGGTTACGTGATCTACCGGCCGGAGAACACCGAGACGTGGTTCGAGAGCAGGCAGAAGACGATCACCATCGTCGATATCGTGGCACTGGACGCACCTGCGCGTGCGGGATTGTGGCGCCATCTGCTGTCCATCGACCTGGTCGATGTCATCGACTGGCCGTCGGTGGCACTCGACGATCCGCTGGTGCTGGCGGTGACCGATCAGCGTGCGGTCCGGCTCGGCGACGTCCACGACGAGACCTGGTTGCGCTTGATCGACGTCGAGGCCGCGCTGCGCGCCCGCACCTACGGCGACCACGAGCCGGTTGTCGTCGCCGTCACCGACCGGCAGATCGCACGCAACAACGCGACCTTTGAGATCGGTCCCAAGGGGGCGGAGGCGCACGACGGCCCGCCCGACGTCGTGATCGATGTCGCAGATCTGGCGACCACCTATCTCGGGGGGACCAACTGGCACGATCTCGCGTCGGTCGGCCGGCTGACCGTGCACGATGTCGCCGCGATCGACCGTCTCGATGGGTTGTTCTCCACTCGTGCGCAACCGTTTTCCGGGACGTTCTTCTGAGGACGCCGGAGCCCTGCTGAATCCGTGACCTATCGAAGGAAGGACGATCATGACCGAGACAGTCGTCTCCACGGCAACGAATCTTCGTGCGCCCACCGCATCGGAGGCCGACCTCCTCGACCGATTCGCCGACGTGTTCGACCGGATCGCCGAACGCAATGTCGACCGAGAGACCGACCGCGCCTTCGCCTACGCGGAGGTCGATGACCTAAAGCGGAAAGGATTGGGCTGCATACGGTTACCCGTCGAGTCCGGCGGCTTGGGCGCGTCATTGGAACAGACCTTCGTGCTGTTGTCCCGTCTGGCCACGGCCGACGCCAACGTCGCCCACGTGTTCCGCAATCACCTGGCATTCGTGGAGGATCGCCTCAACGCCCCGTCCTCGCCCGCCAACGACCGGTGGCTGCAACGCTTCGTCGACGGTGAGTTCGTCGGTGGTGGCTGGACCGAGGCGAACAACGGAACCTACGCGACGGTCAAGACGTCGGTCCGTCGAGACGGCGACCGGTACCTGGTGACCGGAGCCAAGTTCTACGCGACCGGCAGCCTGTTTGCGGACTGGCTCGACGTGATCGGCAGATCCGACGACGGTGGGCTGCTGACCGCCCTGGTGCGGCGAACCGATCCGGGTGTGGAACTCGTCGACGACTGGACGGGGTTCGGCCAGCAGACCACGGCCAGTGGCACGGCGCGCTACCACGAGGTGCCCGCCGAGCCCGACGACGTCTTTGCGGTATCGGAACGTTTTGTCTACCAAGGACATTTCTATCAAGTCGCGATTCTGGCGGTGCTCACCGGCATCATCCGCGCCGCACTACGTGACGGTATCGACGCGCTGCGGGCCCGGAAACGGAACTATCCGCAAGCGCTCGATCCGGTGCCCGCCAAGGATGCTCAACTGCTCGCGGTGATCGGGGAGGTCTCGGCGCGGGCGTACGCGGCGGAGTCGGCCCTGAGAGAGGTCGCAAAATCACTCGATCGGATCGCAGCGGCGCATGCGGCGGGCGAGATCGAGCAGCGCACGCGACTCGTCACCGACGCGCAGATCGCCACCGATCACGCCCAGTTGACGATCATCGACGCCGCGTTGTCGGCGACCACCACGGTCTTCGACGCGCTCGGCGCCTCGGGTGTGTCGACCGACCGTGCACTGGACCGACATTGGCGCAACGCTCGTACTCTCGCGTCACACAATCCGCGTGTGTACAAGGCGCGAATCGTCGGCGACTGGCTGGTCAACGGCACCGATCCGGTACCGGACTTCGCCGCGCTGGGCCGTGGGGGACAGGGCAATTGACGCAAACCGTCCCCTATGTCGCCGTTGCCCTGAGCGGTATTCAGACCGACGCCCTGCTCGACGATTCCACGCTCCTCGGACGGTGGGATCAGCTTCCGCTGGCGTTCACCGTCGTGGGTACCGAGCGGGTGGACCGCGTGATACGGGATACGACGGACACCCTTGAATCATCGGTCGCCGCAACATTTCTGACCGGACGTGCACCGAATGTCCGAGTGCTGTTCGGGACGTCCTCGCCACGGGACCATCCCTACAATCTGGCGCGCCGGGTGGCCTCGCTCGGACACGTCAGTCGCGGCCGCAGCGGTCTGCTCCTCGGTGCACCCGCCGATCCGGCGGCGACCGATCCCTGGCTCGCGGACCGGCGACCCGTTTCGGTTCCGGAGGTCGCGCATGCGATCCGGACACTCGAGCGGAGCTGGCCGTTCGACTCCGTGATCGCCGACCGGGATACCGGGATCTTCGTGCGCTCAGATCGCATTCAGTACGCCGACCTCGATGGGCCGCACCGGATCACGGGCCCGCTGACGGTTCCGGAACCGGAAACCGGGCCGTCGGTCATCGGATGGTTCGAGCCGGACGAACCGACGGGACAATCGGAGGCCGCCGATGCCATCGACCTCGTCATCGGCTCCGGCGGCCCGGTGTCCGTGGTCGGGGCGGGCGACGAATTACCGCGTGGTGTGACCGGCGTCGTGCTGCGCGACGACACGCTGTCGCCGTCCGCGCTGGCGGACGTGGCAGAGCGGCTACTGGTGGTGGGCCGGCCCGTACGCCCGGGCCTCGACCTGCGCTCGGTCCTCGGATTGAGCGTGTCATCACGCCCCGAGGGGCGGCCGGTGTTTCCGCGACCGAACCCCCTCGAGCCGCCACGCACCGTCCGACCCGCTGCCGCACACGGCAACTGATCCCCGAAGGAGTCGGGCCATGAGTGAACGCGACGGTCACGTCGTCCTCGGTATCAACGCGCTCGTCCTCGGCTATGTCCCGGCGTCGTGGCAGACGCCCGGACTCACCGCCGGATCCTTTGTGTCACCGGACTACTGGACGACCATCGGCCGATTGGCCGAGCGGGGAACGCTGGACGCCGTCTTCCTCGCCGATGCCCCTGCGCTGGGAGATCCGGCGTACGACGCCAATCCCGCTCATCCCGAGCCGACGGTGAACTGGGCGCATGTGGCCGCCACCACCGAGCGGATCGGATTGGTCAGTACCGCGTCGACGACCTTCAACGATCCGGCAGAGTTGGCCGAACGACTTCTGACGCTTGATCACCTGTCCCGCGGGCGCGCCGCATGGAACGTCGTGACGACCCGTGGCGAGGCGGCCGCGGGGAACTTCGGACTGCCCGATGTCCCACCTCGCGATGATCGGTACGAGCGGGCCTCCGAGTTCGTCGATGTGGTTCGGGCCCTCTGGGATTCGGCGGCAACGGGCATCGATGTCAACCATCGGGGCACACATTTCTCGATCGACGGCCGATTGCGGGTACCGCATCATCGCGGTGAAGCTCCGGTGCTCTTTCAGGCCGGCGGATCGGAGCAAGGGCGAGATCTTGCCGGTCGCGTGGCCGAAGGGGTGTTCGCGGCCGAACTGACCCTTGACAAGGCCGTCGAGCACTACCGGCTGGTGAAGCGAAAAGCCTTGGCGTACGGACGGTCCCCGGACGCGGTCAAGATCCTGCCCGGCCTGTTGCTGTCGCTGGGCAGTACCGAGGAGGAGGCGCGACGGCGCAACGACGACCTTCACGACCGCAGTCCGTCCTGGTATTCGGCGGGGTGGCTGTCACACGCGATCGGCGTCGACGCCACCGAGCTCGACCTGGACGCGCCATTTCCCGAAGAGGTGCTCGCCGCACCCGCCGATCTCCGGACATTCAGTGGCAGTGTCGGATTCCGTGAATCCATCGTCGCCCAGATCCGGCGCACCAACCCGACGGTCCGGGAATACCTACGTCAGACGCGGTACACCGGGTCGGGGCATGCCGGCTTCACGGGCACACCGGAGCAACTGGCCGACCGGATCGAGGACTGGTTTCAATCCGGTGCCGTTGATGGGTTCAACCTGCAGCCGGATTCGCTCGTCGACGGACTAGAAGTGATTGTCGATGAACTGGTGCCCATTCTTCGGCGCCGCGGTCTGTACCGGCACGAGTATGAAACCGACACCCTGCGTGGGCATTTGACGGCCGCCGCGTCGTCGGCACCCTGAGTTGAGCAATCGGGCCGCTGAGAAAGAACCGGCGCGGGCCAAAGGGCAGGCGGCGCACCGATCGGTCCGCATACTCGTCTCGACAAATGGATTGCCGAGAGGACAAGCGATGACGACACAAGCCCATTCGCGGCCGGAGACAGCGTCGGTGGCCACAGCGACACCCCACCCGTCCCGCTCACCACACGGCGCGGGCAATTCGGAACTGAAACGAAATGCTCTGGGCCCCTTGGACGTATTCGCTCAGGGGCTGGCGGCCGCCGCGCCGAGCGTGGCGATCGCGATAGTGCC
This sequence comes from Gordonia sp. B8661-1, assembly GCF_059427765.1. Lineage (NCBI taxonomy): Bacteria > Bacillati > Actinomycetota > Actinomycetes > Mycobacteriales > Gordoniaceae > Gordonia > Gordonia sp. B8661-1. Next base: position 245,300 of record NZ_JCAHRL010000001.1, on the reverse strand, counting down.
TTTCGCACTCTTCACCGCGGCGGGCAAAGGGGCCGCCTGGGCGGCGATACTCGGTCTGCTCATCGTCGTGCTGATCGCGACGACCATCGGCTTCCAGGCCCGCCGTACGGTGTCGTCGGGCTCTCTGGGCACCTATGCCGGGAACGGTCTGGGCCCCGCGTTCGCGTTCATCGCCGGGTTCAGCCTCCTGATCGGATACATAGGCTTCGCGGTCACCGGGACCCTGGGTGGTGTGCTCTACGTCGATTCATTCCTGCTTGATCTCGGAATCGGTTCGGATGCAGCATGGTTCCGGCTGTTGCTGGTTTTCGCGGTGGTCGGAGTCGCGGTCTACCTGCCGTTGCGGGGTGCCGCATTGGCGGCGAAGTATGAGTTGGTCTTCGAGGTGATCGCGCTGATCTCCATCGCGGTGATCATCGTCGGCGCCTACGTGGCCTACGGGTGGCGCATCGATACGGAGCAGTGGAGTCTGTCGAATCTCGGCACGAGTTCGACCTTCGTCGCCGCGGTGACCGCCGTCGGTGCGTATGCCGGATTCGAGAGCGTCGCATCACTGGGGGCGGAAGCGCGGGACGCGCACCGATCGATCTCCCGCGCACTCCTGCGCGTGGTTCTCATCATCGGCGTGCTCTACATCGTCGCCACGTACCCGCAGGTCCTGTATTTCGGCGACATCGACGGGGACAAGGCGGTGTTGCCACAGTTGGCGGACTCCGCGGGAGTGCCGTGGATTCGGCCGCTGATGACGCTCGCCGTCGCCGTGGCCTTCGTGGTATTCGTCACCGCTGTCACCACGTCCGCATCCCGGGCACTGTTCACACTTGCCCACGAGGGGGCGTTGCCTCAGGCCTTCGGCAAGGTGCACCGGCGGTACCGCACTCCGTGGGTGGGCGTGATCTTCGTCGGAGTGCTCGCGCTGATCTTCGCGACCGTCGCCACCTTCAGTTCCGCCGGCCGAACGGTCTTCGACGTGTACGGCGCATACGTCACCAACTGGGCGTTCCTGGTCAGTTACCTGCTGGTGGTGATCGCCACCCCGATCTGGCTCCACCGCATCAAGGCACTGACCCCGTTCCGGGCGACGGTGTCGGCGCTGGCCGGGCTGGCGTTGCTGTACGTGATCGTCAACAACCTCTATCCGGTGCCCGAATTCCCGTTCAACATCCTGCCTTTCGTCTATCTGGCGATTCTCGGGTCCGGTGTGGCCTGGTATGTGTATCTCCGCGTCGCGCGCCCGGAGGTGGCCGCCCGTGTCGGCACCATCCAGACGCTCTCGGCGGAGGAGCAGAACCGACTCGCCGAACTCGAGATCGCACAGACCATCGCCGAGGAGCCGGAAACGTCAACTCAGCGTTCGTGATCGAGGTTGGCCATCTTGAGTACGTCGAGCCGCTTGTCGAGCTCGGCCTCGGTGAGGTCGTCGCCGACGAGCCCGCGATCGATGACGGTCTGCCGGATGGTGGTGCCCTCCTTCAGCGCCTGCTTGGCCACGGCCGCGGCCTCTTCGTAGCCGATGGCGCTGTTGAGCGGCGTCACGATGGACGGCGAACTCTCGGCGAGGGTGCGCAGTCGTTCGGTGTGCGCGACCAGACCGCTGATGCACCGGTCGGCGAAGAGGCGGGACACATTGGACAGCAACGTGATTGATTCGAGCACGTTGCGGGCCATCATCGGGATGTACACATTCAGCTCGAATGCGCCGTTGCCGCCACCCCAGGTGACGGCGGCGTCGTTGCCGATGACCTGTGCGGCCACCTGCGTGACCGCTTCGGGCAGAACGGGATTCACCTTGCCCGGCATGATCGACGAGCCGGGCTGCAGGTCGGGGAGGCTGATCTCGCCGAGTCCGGTGAGCGGACCCGACCCCATCCAGCGCACGTCGTTCGCGATCTTCGTCAGGGATACCGCGATGGTTTTCAGCTGGCCCGACAGTTCGACCAAGCCGTCGCGTGCGGCCTGTGCTTCGAAGTTGTTGCGTGCCAGGGTGAGTGCCTCGACGTCGGTCAGTTTCTGCAGTTCCGCGACGACCTTGGTGCCGAAGCCGTCGGGGGCGTTGAGTCCGGTGCCGACCGCGGTCCCGCCGATGGGGAGTTCGCCGACCCGGGGGAGCGTGGCGGTGACCCGCTCGATGCCTGCCTCGACCTGCCGTGCGTAACCGCCGAACTCCTGTCCGAGCGTCACCGGCACCGCGTCCATCAGATGTGTGCGGCCGCTCTTGACGACCTCACGCCACTCGGTGGCCTTGGCGAGCAGCGCCAGCCGCAGGTGATCGAGCGCCGGGATCAGGGTGGTGACCACCGCTTCGGTCGCCGCGACATGGGTGGCGGTGGGGAAGGTGTCGTTCGACGACTGCGACATGTTCACGTCGTCGTTCGGATGCACCTCGACGCCTGCGGCTTTCGCGATGGAGGCGATGACCTCGTTGGCGTTCATGTTGGAGCTGGTACCCGAGCCGGTCTGGAACACGTCGATCGGGAATTGATCGTCATGCTTGCCGTCGGCGATCTCCAGGGCGGCCGCGACGATGGCGTCGGCCTTGTCGGCCTGCAGGAGACCGAGGTCCTTGTTCACCTGTGCGCAGGCGGCCTTGAGTAGCCCCATCGCACGGATCTGGGTGCGTTCGAGCGGACGGTGGCTGATGGGGAAGTTCTCCACGGCGCGCTGTGTCTGCGCCCGCCACAGGGCGTCCACGGGAACCTGCACTTCTCCCATGGTGTCGTGCTCGATGCGGAACTGGGGCTCGGTCATGGTGGTGTGCGACCTCCGGCGTCGTGGGTAAGGCTTGCCTCAGCCCACGGTACGCCGGGCGATCGCACCGTGCGTCAGCGCTCCTTGGAGCGGATGCGCACACCACCGAGCGGAACGGTGACCGAGCCGCCGGGATCGGTGAAGAAGTCGTTGCCCTTGTCGTCGACGACGATGAACGCCGGGAAGTTCTCGACCTCGATCTTCCAGACCGCTTCCATGCCGAGTTCGGGGTATTCGATGATCTCCTGGCTCTTGATGCAGTCGAGGGCCAGTCGGGCGGCCGGGCCGCCGATGGACCCGAGATAGAACCCGCCGTGGCTACCGCACGCCTGGGTGACCTGCTTGGAACGGTTTCCCTTGGCCAGCATGACCATTGAGCCGCCCGCGGCCTGGAACTGCTCGACGTAACTGTCCATGCGGCCCGCGGTGGTGGGGCCGAAGGAACCCGAGGCCATGCCCTCCGGGGTCTTCGCGGGACCGGCGTAGTACACCGGGTGATCGCGAAGGTACTCGGGCATCGGTTCGCCGGCGTCGAGGCGTTCCTTGATCTTGGCGTGGGCGATGTCGCGGGCGACGACCAGCGGGCCGGTCAGCGACAGGCGGGTCTTCACCGGGTGCTTGGACAGTTCGGCGAGGATCTCGGGCATCGGCCGGTTGAGGTCGATCTCGATGACCTCCCCGCCCTCGATGTCCTCGGCGACGCCGGCATCCGGCATGTACTGTGCCGGATCGGTTTCCAGCTGTTCGAGGAACACGCCGTCGGCGGTGATCTTGCCCAACGCCTGCCGGTCGGCCGAGCAGGACACGGCGATGGCCACCGGGCACGACGCGCCGTGACGCGGCAGGCGGACGACGCGGACGTCGTGGCAGAAGTACTTGCCGCCGAACTGTGCGCCGATCCCGAAGGACTGCGTCAGCTTGAAGACCTCTTCTTCGAGTTCCGGATCCCGGAAGCCGTGGGCGGCCATCGAACCCTCGGTCGGCAGATTGTCGAGGTAGTGGGCCGACGCGTATTTCGCTGTCTTGAGGGCGAATTCGGCCGACGTACCGCCGATGACCACCGCCAGGTGATACGGCGGGCAGGCCGCTGTGCCCAACGAGCGGATCTTCTCGTCGAGGAACTCGAGGAGCCGCTTGGGATTGAGGATCGCCTTGGTCTCCTGGAACAGGAACGACTTGTTGGCGCTGCCGCCGCCCTTGGCCATGAACAGGAACTTGTACTCCGGCCCCTTCGGTCCCTGCTCGGTGGCGTAGATCTCCACCTGCGCAGGCAGATTGGTGCCGGTGTTCTTCTCCTCGTAGGTGGTCAGCGGAGCCAGCTGCGAGTAGCGGAGGTTGAGCTTGGTGTAGGCGTCGTAGACACCCTGCGAGATGGCCTCGGCGTCGTCTGCTCCGGTCAGCACACCCTCGGACTTCTTGCCCATGACGATCGCGGTGCCGGTGTCCTGGCACATCGGCAGCACGCCGCCCGCCGAGATGTTCACGTTCTTCAGCAGATCGAGTGCTACGAACCGGTCGTTGCCGGAGGCCTCCGGATCGTCGATGATCTTCCGGAGCTGCGCCAGGTGCGCGGGACGTAGATAGTGGCTGATGTCGTGCATCGCCTCGGCCGTCAACGCGCGGATGGCCTCCGGCTCGACCTTCAGGAACGTCCGTCCGTCCACCTCGAAGGTGGACACGCCCTGATCGGTGACGAGTCGATACGGAGTGTCGTCGGCACCGGTGGGGAGGAGATCGGAGTAGCGAAACTCAGGGGCTGAAGCTGGTGTACTCACGGACTGCATCGTATCGCTGCCGCTTCAGCCCCCGGACGCAACCATCGGTTTCGCCCGCACAGACCTCAGAGGTCGACGCGTGCGTACTCGCGCAGCTTGGTGATCTGGTGCACCGACTCGATCCGGCGGATGGTGCCGGACTTCGAGCGCATGACCAGCGAACGGGTCGTCGCGCCGTTGGGGCGGTAGGTGACGCCGCGCAGCATGTCGCCGTTGGTGACGCCGGTCGCGCAGAAGAAGGAGTTCTCGCCGCGGACGAGGATGTCGTTGGTGAGGACCTGATCGAGATCATGGCCGGCATCGATGGCCTTCTGGCGCTCCTCGTCGTCGCGGGGCCACAGCTTGCCCTGGATCTCGCCGCCCATGCACTTCATGGCGACCGCGGTGATGATGCCCTCCGGGGTGCCGCCGACGCCCATCAGCATGTCGACGGTCGAGTAGTCGTCGGCCGCGGCGACCGCACCGGCGACGTCGCCGTCGGAGATGAGGCGGATCTTCGCGCCTGCCTGACGGATCTCGGCGATCAGGTCGGCATGGCGCGGACGGTCGAGCACGATGACGGTCAGGTCGGCGACGTCGATGCCCTTGGCGCGGGCCACCGAGTTGATGTTCCACTCCACCGACTCGTCGATGTTGATGGCGCCCTTGGCCTGCGGTCCGACGGCGATCTTGTTCATGTAGAACACCGCGGACGGGTCGTACATGGTGCCGCGCTCGCTGACCGCGATCACCGCGATCGAGTTGGGGCGGCCCTCGGCCATCAGCGTGGTGCCGTCGATGGGATCCACGGCGACGTCGCAGTCCGGTCCGTCGCCGTCACCGACCTCCTCGCCGTTGTAGAGCATCGGCGCCTCGTCCTTCTCACCCTCGCCGATGACGACCACGCCGCGCATCGACACGGTGGACAGGAGTTCGCGCATCGCGTCCACGGCAGCGCCGTCGCCGCCGTTCTTGTCGCCGCGACCCACCCAGCGTCCGGCCGCCAGCGCCGCGGCCTCGGTGACGCGCACCAATTCCATCGCCAGGTTGCGATCGGGGGCCTGCGGGGTGGGTGACATAGGTGACTCCTCGGCGAGATGACAGTGGCTCAGAACACGTAGCGTGTCCCATTTTGGCACGTCACACCGAGCGAACCGGCAGGCACCCTGGCGGTCAGAGGGGCTCGAGGAGGCTCCGCAGGAACTGCCGGGCACGGTCGGTCTTGGGATGGCCGATGACTTCGGCGGGTGTCCCGCGCTCACGGATCCGGCCGCCGTCGATGAAGAGCACCTGATCGGCGACCTGCTGCGCGAACCGGATCTCATGCGTCACCACGACCATCGTCCACCCCTCCGCGGCCAGATCACGCATCACCGACAGAACATCGCCGACCAGTTCCGGGTCGAGTGCCGAGGTGGGTTCATCGAAGAGGATCGCCTCGGGGTGCAGCATGAGGGCGCGCACGATGCCGACGCGCTGTTGCTGTCCGCCGGACAACTGCTCCGGGTAGGCGTCGCGTTTGTCGGCCAGCCCGACCTCGCCCAGCAGCTTCTCGGCCTCGGCCACCGCCTCGGCGCGGGGTCGTCGCTGGACCACCGTCGGCCCCTCGATGACGTTCTCCAGCACCGTCTTGTGCGGGAAGAGGTGATGATTCTGGAAGACCATCGCGCTCTGGCGGCGCAGACGCCGCAGATCCTGCTTCGTGTACGTACCACCGAAGTCCACGGTGGCGTCGGCGACCCGGACGATGCCGGAATCGGGGATGTCGAGCGCGTCGAGCGACCGCAGGATCGTCGTCTTGCCCGACCCCGACGGCCCGATGATGCAGGTGACCGTGCCGGGCGGCACGGTGAACTCGATGCCACGGAGAACCTCGTTGTCGCCGAAGGACTTCCGGAGATCCGTGACGGCGATGCGGGCGGAGTCGGTGGCCGGTGCCGGTGCGTTCATGTGCGGGCGAACCTCCCCAATCGTGTCTCGAGCCGGTTCTGCAATCCGGACAGCACCAGGCACACGATCCAGTAGTAGATGGCGGCGGTCACGTACAGCGCGAAGAACTCGAAGGTCGGTGCCGCCGCGATCTGCGCGGTCCGCAACAGTTCGGTGACCAGGATCGTCGATGCCAGCGATGTGTCCTTGACCAGGGAGATCAGCGTATTCGACAGTCCCGGAACGGCATTGCGTGCGGCCTGCGGCAGCACGATCCGTCGCATGGTCGTCGCGTAGTCCATGCCGATGGTGAGCGCCGCCTCGGTCTGTCCGCGCGGCACCGACAGGATCGCACTGCGGATGATCTCCGCCGCGTAGCCGCCGACGTTCAGGGAGAACGCGATCACCGCCGCCGGGAAGGGCGGCACCTTGATGCCGAGTTCCGGCAACGCGAAGAAGATGATGAACAACTGCACGAGCAGCGGCGTGCCGCGGATGATCGAGATGTAGATGCGTGCCAGCCCGTTGAGCAGCCTGCGCTCCGACAGTCGTGCCAGCGCCACCAGCAGCGCGATCACCAGGCCGATCACGAAACTGATGAGCGCCAGCGGGATCGTCATGGTGATCGTGGCCTTGGCCATCGGCCACAGGTTGTCGGCGATGAGGCCCCAGGTGCCCCGCGACTCCGCCTGCGCGGGCGTCGGCGAACCGGTGGCGTCGGCCTTCAGGTAGCGCTGCGAGATCTGCGCCAGGGTGCCGTCGTCGCGCAACTCGTCGAGCGCCTTATTGATGGACGGCATGAGGCCGCTGTCCTTGCGGGCGGCGAAGGCCTGCTCGCTGGTGTCGTCGGTGGTGACGGCGATCTTGACGCTCTTGTCGCCGGTCTCGGCGAGATACGCGAAGACCGCGATGCTGTCGTTGACCGTCGCATCGACACGGCCCTGATTGAGCAGTTTGATCGCCTGGGTGAAGCCTTCGACGGTCTCCACCCGCGCGCCCGCGTCCCGCGCGACCTGCGTCCAGTTGCTGGTGGCGGACTGTGCCGTGGTCTTGCCCTTGAGATCGTCGAGGGACGTGATCGACGTGTCGCCGGCCCGGGTGACGATCACCCCGCGGCCCGTCGCATACGGTTCGGACAGATCGTATTTACCCTGCCGCTCCGGCGTGATGGTCACCTGATTGGCGACGACGTCGAACCGGTCGGCACCCAGCGCGGCGAAGATCGAATCCCAGGGCGTCTCCACGAATTCGGCTCGCACACCGAGCTTTTCGGCGACCGCCTTGGCCACGTCCACGTCGTAGCCGCTGAGTTCACCGGTCGCGGGATCGTGGTAACTGAACGGCGCGTAGGTGCCCTCGGTGCCGACCCGCAGAACCCCCGCATCGCGGACGGCGTCGATGCCCGTCGCCGACCGATCGGAGTTCCCGCAGGCGGCGGTCCCGAGAACCAGCAGCACCAGGAACAGCAGGCCGGGCAACGCCGTTCTCCAGCGTGTCGTGCCGAGGCGACTCATCCCACCCTTGTAGCAGGTTGCCGGCCATCCTGCCCAGCATCGGGCGCATGCCGATCCGATCTCACCGACGGCCCGCCTGGCCACGCCCGCGCCCACCTTGGGATACTTGAACGCATGGCCGACAAACCGCGGATCCTGCAAGGCGGCAGGGACATGATCTGGACGATGGTCCCGCTGCTGCTGCTCTGCGCGTTCGTCCTCTTCGTGTCCGGTAACTGCTCGATCGGCATCAACGGTCCGGCGCAGGACGACAAGGTCCCGGCCTTCGACGTGGCCGGTTCACTGCAGGCCGACGCGCAGACCATGCCCTTCCCGATCCGCCGCCCGCCGACGCCGGAGGGCTGGAAGCCCAATTCGGGCTCCACGCAGCCGGTCGGTGATTCACGCGTCAGCAACGCCGGCTGGGTCACCAAGGCCGGTGCGTACATCCAGCTGAGCCAGACCGGGGCGTCCGAGGATGCCCTGGTGCGCCACCTCGGCGGCAACGACGCGATGGGGGCGGGCACCAAGGACATCGGTGGTCACCGGTGGGTGATGTACACCGCGGCCGACGGCAAGAAGTTCTGGATCACCGATCTCGGTGACGTACGGATCGCGGTCGTCTCGCGCGGGCTGGACGGGGACATGACCGTATTGGCGAGTTCCGTGCTCGCTCAGGCCCCGCTGAAGGCGTAGGCGCTCAGGGTCTCGATACGGCGACTCGCTGCGCTCGTGGCCTACTCGACCAGCGGTCTGCGGTTCGAGTGAGATAGAGCGCTGATCGAGTGGTGGCCGAGCCGCCGGGGAGACGGACTGCTGATCGAGTAGCGGCCGAGCCGCCAGGCGAGGCTGCGTATCGAGATCCGCCTACTCGTCGTCGTCTTCGTCGGCGTCGGCCAGGGCCGCCTCGATCCGCTCGCGGGCGCCGGCGAGGTGCTCCTCGCATCGGGTCGCGAGTGCCTCGCCCCGCTCCCACAGGGCCAGTGAGGCATCGAGATCGAGGCCACCGTGCTCGAGGGTGGAGACCACGTCGACCAACTCGTCCCGTGCCTGTTCGTAGCCGAGTTCCCCGACCGGGATCGGCTGTGTCTCATCCCCGCTCACGTGTCGTCTCCTTCTGCTGGTGTCGTGTCCTGCGCGACGTGGGCGATCCGGGAGCCGTCGGCCACCCGGATGCGTATCCGGGCGTCGCCGGGCATGTCCCGGGTCGAGCCGACGATCTGGGCGGGCTCGACATCGACCCGCTGGACCACCGCGTATCCGCGGGCGAGTGTCTGCGCCGGTCCCAGTGTGCCGAGCCGGGCCGACAAATGGTCGATGCGATGGCTCTGGGTATCCACCTGCCGTGCGATGTCGCGGCGGATGTCCGCACGCAACCGGTCCACCTGAGCCGCATGACCGTCGATGACGGTGAACGGACGGGCCAGCACCGGCCGGGCACGCAGCCCGTCGACGATGTGGGTTTCCCGGCGCACCCAGTTGCGCAGGGCGTGCGCGCTGCGACGGCGGAGCGCATCGAGCCCGTCGAGTTCGGCGCCCACATCCGGTACCACGCGTTTGGCGGCATCGGTCGGGGTCGCGGCCCGCAAGTCGGCCACCAGGTCGAGCAACGGGGTGTCCGGCTCGTGCCCGATCGCCGAGATCACCGGAGTGGTGCAGGCGGCGACCGCCCGGAGCAGTGCCTCGTCGGAGAACGGCAGCAGATCTTCGACGCTGCCGCCCCCGCGGGCGATGATGATCACCTCGACGTCGGGATGCCGATCGAGTGCGGAGAGGTGTTCGAGGATGCGCGGCACCGCGGTCGGACCCTGCACGGGTGCGTCGCGCACCTCGAAACGCACAGCCTCCCACCGATCGGTGGCCACCGACAGCACGTCCCGCTGAGCCGCGCTGGACCGGCCGGTGATGAGTCCGACCGACTTCGGCAGAAACGGCAGCGAGCGCTTGAGCCGCGGGTCGAACAGACCTTCGGCGGCCAGCAGCTGCCGGAGGCGTTCGATGCGCAGCAGGAGTTCGCCGACGCCGACCGGACGGATGTCGGTGACGCGCAACGAGATGGTGCCGCGGCCGGTGAAGTAGGTCGGGCGGCCGTGGACCACCACGCGGCTGCCCTCGGTGAGGGGGATATCGCTGCGCGACAACAGATCCGGGCTGCATGTGACCGAGATGGAAATGTCCGCGGCGGGGTCCCGCAACGTCAGGAAGGCGACGCGGGTGCCCGGCCTGCGGTTGAGCTGGGTGATCTGCCCCTCCACCCAGATCTGGCCCAACCGGTGGATCCAGTCGGCGATCCGGGTGTTGACCGTGCGGACCGGCCAGGGATGCTCGGCGGAATTCGCCGACGGGTCGACCGTCACGAGTCCGTCGACCGCTTGCCGTTCTGTGAGGCGATGCGATTGTCGATCATCGTGACGAACGGCGCACGGGCCTTGTTCGCCTTCTCATAGGCGGACAGCTCCTCGAGTTCGTCGGCGCCGACGCCACGCAACTTGGCGCGCAACTGCGCCAGCGTCAGGTGGTCGTATTCGATGTATTCGACGATCTCCGGAACGGGACCCGCCGACGCAGGCCGTGCCGCGGGCGCCGCGGCCGGATCGGACTGGACGACGAGATCCTCGGGCGGGGTGCTGTACAGCGCGAACCGGCCGGACGAGGCGTTCGCCGGCTTCGGGTCGGCGGTGCCGGCGGCCGGTGCGGCTTTCTTGGCGGGCGCTTTCTTGGCGGGTGCCTTCTTCGCAGCGGCCTTCGTGGCGGGCGCCTGAGCCGCGGTCTTCTTCGGGGCGGTCTTCTTCGGGGCGGCGGCCTTGGTGGCGGGCGCGGCCCCGGCGGCCGGAGCCGGCGCCTCGTCCTCGTCGAAGCGGGCGACCGGAGTGGTCGGCGTGGCGTCGTCGTCCTCGTCGAAGCGAGCCCAGGCGGGCTGCTCGTCGGGACGATCGAACAGCGAGTCGAGGGCGGCGTCGCCCTTGATCGCGAGTTCGGCGATGTTCTGCTGCATGCGCATGCCCGCCTGCAGGGTCTGACTGACCGCCGTCATCGGCAGAGTCACGACCAGTGCGGGGAGTTTTCGGGTCTCCTCGAGGGCGGTGACGACGAGACCAGCGACGATACGGGCCGGATACGGTGCTCGAACCATGTCATCACTCTGCCATTGAGTCATTTGGCGAGGCTACCCCGGTGGTGTGTTCGGGCCACATGAGATCGTTCGGACGACCCCGTACGCTGGGGGCCATGGGTGAGAGCAAGCGAGTACTGCTGGCCGAACCGCGTGGATACTGCGCAGGCGTGGATCGCGCGGTGGAGACCGTGGAACGCGCGCTGGAGAAGCACGGCGCACCGGTCTACGTGCGAAAAGAGATCGTGCACAACCGTCACGTGGTGGACACCTTGACCGAGCGCGGCGTGGTGTTCGTGGGGGAGACCGACGAGGTGCCCGAGGGTGCGCTCGTGGTGTTCTCCGCGCACGGCGTCTCGCCGGAGGTGCACCGCACCGCGGAGGAGCGCAATCTGCGCACCATCGATGCGACGTGTCCGCTGGTGACGAAGGTCCACCAGGAGGCCAAGCGGTTCGCCCGCGACGATTACGACATCCTCCTCATCGGCCACGAGGGCCATGAGGAGGTGGAGGGCACCTCCGGTGAGGCGCCCGAACACATCCAGCTCGTCGACGGCCCGGATCATGTCGATGACGTGACCGTCCGTGAGGGTGCGCCACTGGTGTGGTTGTCGCAGACGACTCTGTCGGTCGACGAGACGATGGAGACGGTGAACCGGCTCCGCAAGAAGTTCCCGGATCTGCAGGATCCGCCCAGTGACGACATCTGTTACGCGACCCAGAACCGCCAGGTCGCGGTGAAGGCCATGGCGCCGCAGTGTGACCTGGTGATCGTGGTCGGGTCGAAGAACTCGTCCAATTCGGTGCGACTCGTCGAGGTCGCCGTCCAGAACGGCGCCGACGCCTCGTATCTCGTGGACTACGCGCGGGAGATCGACCCCGCGTGGCTGGAGGGTGTGACGACGGTGGGCGTGACCTCGGGGGCCTCGGTGCCGGAGGTGCTGGTGCGCGGTGTGCTCGACTTCCTCGCCGAGTACGGCTACGACACCGTGGACACCGTCAACACCGCCAACGAGACACTGACCTTCGCGTTGCCCCGCGAATTGCGGCCGGCGCGCAACGGCAAGTAGCCGTTCGGTTTCCGCTCAGTACTCGTCGGGTTCGAGTCGCCGGACACGGCGGTGGGGCAGCGCGATGGCCAGCGCGGCGGCCACCACGGCGAGGCATGCCGCGACCCCGATCAGAGCGGCGTTGCGTGCCGTGTGATCGGGGACCGGGTCCGGACGGGGAGCCGCGATCGCCGCGGAGGTGCTCGCCTCGGCCGTCTCGCCGGGGAGTTCGTTGGTCAGAGCGGCCACCGGGTCGATGACCCCGTAACCGATGCGGTCGTCACGACCGGGCCCCGCCGCGTGAGCCGTTCGGGTGATACGTGATATGACCTGTGCCGCACTGAGTTTCGGGTATCGGGCGCGCACCAGGGCGACGGTCCCGGCCACATACGGCGTCGCGAAACTGGTGCCCTGGATCGGAACGGGGCCGTCGCGGCCCTCCTGTGCGTCGACCAGCTTCGACGACCCACGCGTGCTGTCGAGGCTGACGATGTCGGTTCCCGGTGCCGCGACGCCGACCCACGGCCCGCGGAGGCTGAAGCCGCTCGGTGCCCCGGTGCCCGCGTCGACGGCGCCCACAGTCAGCACGTAGGGAGTGAACCAGGCCGGACTCGCGACCGTCGACACCGAATTCCAGCCGTCCGGGTCATTGCCCGCCGGTGCCGGATTCTGGGTGGCGCAGGTGGAGTTCTGCGACAGATTGCCCGCGGCGACGACCACCACGACATTCCGGTCGTGGGCGTACTTCACCGCGGCGCCGAGTGCCTTGTCGTTGAGCGGACTGCCCGCCGGCGCGCACGCCACCTCGGAGATGTTGATGACCGTGGCGCCGAGTTCGACGGCGCGGACCACCGCGTAGGCCAGACTGCGCACGGTGCCGAAGCCGGAGCCGACGGTCGTGTCGGTCTTGCTGCCGGATTCGCGTTTGCGGTCCTTCGCCGAGTAGGCGCTGCTCGACTGCCGGATGGAGATGAGGGAGACGTCGGGGGCGACCCCGCTGAACGCGTCGGAGGAACTCGGTGCGGCGGCGACGATGCCCGCGACGAGGGTGCCGTGGGCGTCGCAGTCGGACAGGCCGTCGCCGGAGGACACGTAGTCGCCGCCGCCACGCACTCGCGGGAGCCGTGGGTGCGGCGTCACGCCGGTGTCGATGATCGCGACCGTCTGTCCGGCACCACGGCTGAATCGCCAGGCCTGGGGAAGTCCCATCATGGCTTGTGCCTGAGTGGGTTTCGCGTTGTCGTGGTTGCCCGCGTTCACGGGTTTGGCGCAGTAGGTGCGCTGTTCGGACGGTTCCGGTGGGGCCACCGGCGCGGAACGGATCAGCGCCGACGAGTCGATCGTCGGCCTGCTCACCGCGAGTGCCGGAGCGGACTGCACCGCGGCGATCATCACGGTGGAGGCGAGCACGATCGCGCTCACGCCGGCGGAACGGAGCCTGCCGGGCCGCACGATCACCTCAGAGCTCCCGGACGACCCGGTACAGGTCGAGAATCCACAGCAGCAGCGGCACGATCACGGCGACCAGCAGGTATTCGACGATCTCCGCCGTCCTGCGCATGACCGGCGAGAACTCGTGATTCGGCGCGACGACGCCGAAGACCAGAGCCGCGACAACCAGCACCATGCCGAGCGCGAAGCTGATGATCGGCCAGTCGTCGGCCCCGAAGGCGAGACCGACGACGAGTGCGATGAGCGCCAGCGACCCGCCCGTGATCAGAGTGACGGCCTGCGCCAGATCGCTGTGCGAGCGACCGCGCAGACACAGCACGACCGCGACGATCGCCGCGTAGGCGGCGCTGCGCCAGGAGAAGCCGGCCAGCGGGGCGGCGGCGAGGACGGCGGCCACCGCCGTCACGGCCGTGGTCCCGCCGATGATGCCGGTCAGGTAGGCGTTGGCGACGTGTGAACGTCGTTCGAGCGCATCGGCTTTCGGCAGTGCCATGGCGCCGATGGCGCCGATGCCCTCGATGGCGGGCCGCGGCTCCATGTCGGTGTTGTCGACCGGTGCTCCGGCGGTCGGCACGGGCGGCAGGGGAAGCTTGGCGAGCATGATCGTCGCGCGCGGGGCGAGGGCGATCACCAGCAGTCCCACCGCCGCGGTGACCGCGGCCACCCGGGGCACGCCCTCGTCGAGGAGCAGTTGGGCGCTCGTCGCGCCGCCGGTGAGGAGCGCCGCGGTGGTGACGGCGCTGTGCACGACCGGGCCGACCGTGGTCATGCGGTAGGAGATGACCGCGGCCACCAGCGTCAGGGCGCAGCCCATCGTCAGGTGTGCGGCACCGAAGTCGCCGGGGATGGCGAGCATGCCGGTCACGAAGACCAGGGGCACCGACGCCGCGGCGAGGACCGTCGCGGTCGCGTCGTCGCGGTAGTGGCGGGCGACGATGGTCGCGCCGGTCAGCAGTCCGACGGCGGCGACGGCACTCGGCGCGGCGGCCCACAGCGCGCCACTGGTGAGGCGGTAGGCGCCGAGTCCGACGGCGGCGGCGACGGCGGCGAGCAGTGCGATCGCATAGCCCGCGACGCGGGCCGCGTGCGGCGACCAGTTGCGGAACCGGGATTCATTCAGACGTGCGACGGCGTCGACGACGTCGTCGAAGAGAGCGGGCGCCTCCCCGGTGCCGAGCGAGCGCAGCAGCAGCAGATCGCCGTCGCGTACCCCCGATTCGGACAGTGTCCTATTGGGGGACATGGGTTCCTGGCCCACGTGGGCCAGCGTCCAGCGGTGCTGACGGCTGTGCGGACGGACGTCGTCGGCGTCCGGATCGTCGGGGTCGGCAGGTCTCGGATTGCGCGACTCGATCTGTTCGACCAGGTCAGGGATCAAAGCGGCGATCGGCAGAGCGGCAGGCAACCCGACGTCGAGCTGCGTGTTGCCGCCCAGCACCGAGACCCGGACCAGCTCCGGCTCGACGCCCGCGTCGCCGCGTCGCGGCGCGACTGAGGGACGTACCGCCGCATCACGCGACGACTGTGTGTCCAGAGTCGACATCTGGTGATCCTCCCCACCGTCCCCGCGGATAACATAGCGAACCGCAACACATTGTGTAGCAGTGCGCGGGAGCGGCCCAAGCCGGGCCGTCGTCCGCAATGCTGCCCGAGACGCTCCGGGGGGATGCCGTGGCCACGACCACCGATGGGTTCGTGCGGCGACCGCGCATCACGCCACCCCGCATCCCCGGGGGTGAGCTGAACATCGCGCCCCCGCCCGATGTCCCGCGCGTGGTCCCGGGCAACCTGCTCATCAAGCTGCTGCCGGTGGTGATGGTGGTCGCCGTCGTCGGCATGATCGCGCTGATGGTCGTCACCGGCGGCCGCAACATCCTGACCAATCCGCTGTTCATGATGTTCCCGTTGATGATGTTGATGTCGATGTTCGGCATGTTCGCCGCGGGTGGTCGCGGCGGCGGCAAGAAGGCCGCGGAGCTCAACGAGGAACGCAAGGATTATTTCCGCTATCTGGGGCAGACCCGCGCGCAGGTGAACGACACCGTCGCCGCGCAGCGGGCCGCGCTGGTGTGGAGTCATCCCGATCCGGCGGTGTTGCTGGAGGTGATCGGCACCCGCCGCATGTGGGAGCGGCGTCCGACCGACAGTGATTTCGCGCATGTCCGGGTCGGTGTCGGGTCTCAGCGCCTGGCCACCCGCCTGATGCCGCCGGAGACGGGACCGCTCGAGGACATCGAGCCGGTGTCGATGGTCGCGCTGCGTCGCTTCGTCCGTACGCATTCGGTGGTGCATCGGCTGCCGACCTCCATCTCCCTGCGTGGATTTCCGGCCGTGAACATCGAGGGTGCGCGTCAGGAGACGCGAGATCTGGTGCGCGCCATGGTCGTCGAGCTGTGTGCGTTCCACGGCCCCGATCATCTGCAGATCGCGATCATCACCGGCGACCCGGTGGGGGAGGCCTGGGATTGGGCCAAGTGGCTGCCGCACGTCGGGCATCCCACGCTGCGTGACGGTCTCGGACCGATGCGGATGATCTATCCGTCGCTCGCCGATTTCGAGAATTCGATGGCCGCCGATCTCGTGGAACGGGGCCGATTCAGCCGGTCGGCGCCGCCGACGCCGGGCCGTTCGCATCTCGTGGTGATCCTCGACGACGGGCACGTCGCCGGCGACGAACGGCTCATCAACGATGCGGGAATGGAGGGCGTGACACTGCTCGACCTGACCGCTCCGCCGGACGGTCTCGCCGCCCGGCGCGGCCTGCAACTCGTCGTGCGGAACCGGAAGGTGGCCGCGCGCAGCGCGTTCGCGGTCGAAGAATTCGCCGACATGGACTCGATCACCATCGCGGAGGCGGAGACCCTGGCCCGCCGCATGGCCCGCTACCGGCTGGCCACCGCGGCTGCGCTGGCGAATCTGGAATCAGAGGCCGTCTCCAGCGACCCGGGACTGCCCGCACTGCTCGGCATCGGCGATGCGAGCCGTTTCGAGCCCGCGACAGGGTGGCGGGGCCGTACGGGCCGCGACCGCCTACGGGTGCCGATCGGCTACACGCCGGGCGGCACCACCGTCGACCTGGACATCAAGGAGAGTGCCCACGGCGGCATGGGACCCCACGGGTTGTGTATCGGCGCAACGGGTTCCGGCAAGTCCGAATTCCTGCGCACCCTGGTGCTGGCCATGATGGCCACGCATTCGCCGACCGAACTCAACCTCGTGCTCGTCGACTTCAAGGGCGGCGCGACTTTCCTGGGACTCGAGTCGGCACCGCATGTCGCCGCGATCATCACCAACCTCGAGCAGGAACTGTCGATGGTGGACCGGATGAAGGATGCGCTGTCGGGTGAGATGCATCGTCGCCAGGAGGTGCTCCGCGCCGCCGGGAACTTCGCCAACGTCAGCGACTACGAGCGCGCCCGCGCATCCGGTGTCCGTCTGGAACCGTTGCCCGCGTTGTTCATCGTCGTCGACGAATTCTCCGAACTGCTCGCGCAGAAACCGGATTTCGCCGAACTGTTCGTCGCGATCGGTCGGCTCGGACGATCACTGCACATCCATCTGCTGCTGGCCAGTCAGCGGCTCGAGGAGGGCAAACTCCGCGGACTGGACAGCCACCTGTCCTACCGGATCGGTCTGAAGACGTTCTCCGCCAACGAATCCCGCTCGGTGCTCGGTGTCCCCGACGCCTATCATCTGCCCAACGTGCCCGGATCCGCCTATCTCAAATGCGATTCCGGTGATCCGACACGATTCAACACCTCCTACGTCTCCGGTCCCTATCATCCGCCGGTGGCCGTCGACGCCGTCGCCGACGAGCTCGCGCCCTACACCGGGCCGCTGGGCCGGATGAAAGTGTTCACCGCGCTCCCGGTGCCGCTCGACGACGAAACGGCCGTCACCAGTTCGTCGGTGCTCGACCAGGCGCAGGCCCTGCTCGACGAGGAACCGCCCCGGCCCGACGACGACGTGCAGACGCAGCCCGATCTGATCGCGTCATCGGTCCCGACCCTGCTGGACACGCTGGTGGTGCGGATGGCCGACTACACACCCCGCGCTCGTCGGGTCTGGTTGCCGCCCCTCGACGAGTCGCCGACGATCGATCGGCTCGTGGGCGTCCGCGACTGGCAGAAACCCGGTGGCGCAGGCGATCTCGGACTCGCGGTCGGCATCGTCGACCGGCCCTACGACCAGCGCCGTGACGTGTACCGCCTCGATCTGTCCGGCGCGGCGGGCAACGTCGCGATCGTCGGCGGCCCGCAGTCGGGCAAGTCGACGGCCCTGCGCACCCTGATCATGTCCGCGGCGGCGACGCATACCCCCGAGCAGGTGCAGTTCTACTGTCTGGACTTCGGTGGCGGTTCGCTGGCCGGTCTCGCCGGGGTGCCCCACGTCGGCTCGGTCGCCACCCGCGGCGACATGGACGCCGTGCGGCGCACGGTCGCGGAGGTCTCGAGCCTCGTGCGCGAGCGGGAGCGCATGTTCGCCCGACTCGGTGTCGAATCGATGCGCGACTACCGCGCCCGCCGTGCCGAGTGGTTCGCCACCGGAACCGTCGCCGACGGTGATCCCTTCGCCGGGGACCGGCACGGCGACGTGTTCCTCGTCCTCGACGGAATCGCGGTGTTGCGCAACGAACTCGAGTTCCTCGAGGAGCAGATCGCCGCCATCGTGTCGCAGGGCCTGTCCTTCGGCGTGCATCTGGTGGTCACCGCGACACGCTGGGCGGAGGTGCGCCCGGCGATGAAGGACCTGATGGGCAGCCGTGTCGAACTCAAGCTCGGCGACGCCATGGATTCCGAGATGGGCAGGCGTGCCGCCGCACTCGTGCCGCACAACCGACCGGGACGCGGCCTCACCCCCGAGGAATTGCACATGCTGGTCGCGCTGCCGCGGCTGGACGGGGTCGCCTCGGTGGAGACGTTGCCTGCCGGCGTGCAGGTGGCGGTCGACAAGCTCGCGACCGCCTACCGCGGGCGCGAGGCCATGCGTGTCCGCAAGCTGAGCAGCGAGATCACGGCCACCGAGGTGGACGCCCTGGTGGCCGACGCCGGAATCACGGTGGCGCGCAACCAGGTCGCCATCGGTGTCGGCGAACTCGAGCTCGCACCGGTGATCCTGGACTTCACCGCGCAGCCGCATTTCATGGCCTTCGGCGACGCGGAACACGGCAAGACGAACCTGCTGCGCACCATCGTCCGTGGACTGGTCTCGAACTCACGCGGCAACGAGGTGAAGATCGTCCTCGTCGATTACCGGCGCACCATGCTCGGCCTCGTCGACGACGACCACATGGGCGGTTACATCAGTTCGCCGGCAACGGCTTTCGACCGGATGAACGAGCTGGCCGAGTTCCTCACACAGCGGCTGCCGCCGGAGGACGTCACCCCGCAGCAGTTGCGCGAACGGTCCTGGTGGTCGGGGGCCGACATCTATCTGGTGGTCGACGATTACGACATGGTCGCGTCGACCACCGGCAATCCGCTGCTGCCGCTGCTGGATCTGGCCTCGCACGCACGCGACATCGGCATGCACATCGTCCTGGCCCGCCGGTCGGGCGGTGTGGGACGGGCGATGTTCGATCCGGTCATCGCGAGACTCAAGGATCTGGCGGCCGACATGCTTCTCATGAGCGGCGATCGCGACGAGGGCTACATCGTGGGCCGGACCCGGATGCAGGAACTCGTGCCGGGGCGGGGCGAGTTGGTGTCCCGGACCCGTCCGCAGGAGATGATCCAGGTCGGCTACACCGAACCGGAGGAGTGATGTCGTGGTGAGGACGCGCCCGCGCCCGACTGTGATCGACCTCGCCTACGGGCAGGTCGAGATCACCGGCCGGCGCACCGCCGATGTCACCGCACTGCTCGACGCCGTCGACGCCCCGACCACCACGGTCGACGGTGTCCGGCGATACAGCCACCAGGCCTGGCAGGGCGTCTGGCACCGGCTCGGTCTGCCCGACCGCGGCGACGACGGCCCGGTGCCCTTGATCATCGGGCACCCGAGCACCTGGGGCAGACCCCGGTCGTCGGTGCTGGCCCGCTCGGTCGCCGACTTCGGCGATCTGGTGACCCTGGTGCCGCGGGCCGTTCTCGTCGCTCGGAGTCACGCGGACTCCACCGTCGCCAGATGCGTGGTCGTCGAGACCACGCACCGGCCCGTGCCGCCGACGGATCCGGCCCGCTCGGACCCCATGCCGTGGACCATCAGCCGGATGCGCCGGTCGTCGAACGACTGGGAGATCGAGTCCTCCGACACCCTGGCGCCGGACGCGCCCGATGCGGGCGACCGTATCGAGCGCATCATCGACGACTCCGTGGAAGCGGTGTTCGTCGACGGCGCGACCGCCGACGGGGTGGAACGGGCCACCGAACTCGTCGCCGAACACACGCTCGCCGGACGGGTCGTCGCGGTCGATCGCGACCTGGTGCGGCGCTTCGGTGGATGGACCGACACCGGAGATGCCGCGGCTCTGACCCCGCCGCCAACCGGGGATGCCGTGCCGGGCGCGGGCGCCTCCGGTCCACGGCGCTGGGTCTGGGCGGCCGCGACGCTCGCCGTGATCGTCGGGGTGGTGGCCGCCGTCGTCGGCATCGTGCAGCATGAGCGCGACGAGCCGTCGGCGCCGGCCGATCAGACGGTGCAGCTGGGACGCGCCGAGGTCACCGTGCCCGCCGGCTGGCGGCGCAGCGAACTCGCGAACGAGCAGCCGGACGACCGGATCACCCGCACGGTCTTCGCCGATCCGGCGGACGGCAGGCGCATCCTGGTGGTGCAGAGCGAACTGCGGGACGGGTCCACGCTGGAATCGGTGGCGACCAGCCTGCAGAACAAGATCCGGCAGCGCGGCGACGACGTGGTCACGGAGTTCTCACCGTCCACCCAATTCATGGGCCGCACCGTGATCAGCTACCGCGAGGCGCCCGCGTCCGGGGGAGCGATCCGCTGGTATGTGCTGGTCGACCGCGGCCTCCAGGTGTCGGTGGGCTGTCAGGCCGGTGCCGCGGGGGAGTCCGTCGACACCCCGTGCTCGCGTGCCGTCGAGTCCGTGCGCATCGGTCCGCGCTGATCGTTTTGACCCTGACCTGCGACACCCCGTACTCTGGATCGCTGGTGCACGGCACCTGTCGCTCATGCGTGCGTGACGGGTAGGCGAGGCCCGGGTCCCCACTGGTCGCCGGAACATCCTCTGCCGTCGTACCTGACCAGCACCCATCGACAAGAGTTGAGGACCAACTGTGTCTACCTACACCCCGAAGGCCGGTGACATCACGCGTACGTGGCATGTCATCGACGCCAGCGACGTGGTGCTCGGCCGGCTGGCCGTGCAGAGCGCGAACCTGCTTCGCGGCAAGCACAAGCCGACCTACGCCCCGCACATGGATGGCGGCGACTTCGTCATCATCATCAACGCCGAAAAGGTTGCTCTGACGAGCAACAAGGCTGACCGCAAGCTGAACTACCGGCACTCCGGGCATCCGGGTGGACTCAAGGTCCAGACCACTGCCGAGCTGCTTGAATCGCACCCCGACCGGGTCGTCGAGAAGGCCATCAAGGGCATGCTGCCGCACACCAAGCTGGGTCGCGCCATGGCGTCCAAGCTGAAGGTCTACGCAGGCCCCAATCACCCCCACGAGGCCCAGCGCCCCGTGCCCTTCGAGATCAAGCAGGTGGCACAGTGAGCAACGAGAACATCAACGATCCGGCCGTCGAGGAGACCGTCGAGGTCGCTGCCGAGGTGCAGGCCGACGCCGGTGACGACACCGCTGCCGCCGAGACCGCTGTCGAGAACGCCGTGGACGCCGTCGAGCAGGCCTCCGACGACTACGACACCGAGACCGTCGAGGTCGCCGTGGAAGATCGTGGACCGGTCGTCATCGACCGCCCGATCCAGACCGTCGGCCGCCGCAAGGAAGCCGTCGTCCGCGTGCGCCTCGTCCCGGGTACCGGCGGATTCACCCTGAACGGCCGCAGCCTCGAGGAGTACTTCCCCAACAAGGTGCACCAGCAGCTCATCAAGGCTCCGCTGGTCACCGTCGAGCGCACCGAGTCGTTCGACGTGTTCGCCAAGCTCGTCGGCGGCGGCCCCTCGGGCCAGGCCGGTGCGCTGCGTCTGGCCATTGCCCGCGCCCTCATCGAGGTCACACCGGAGGATCGTCCCGCCCTGAAGAAGGCCGGCTTCCTCACCCGTGACCCGCGTGCGGTGGAGCGCAAGAAGTACGGCCTCAAGAAGGCACGCAAGGCGTCGCAGTACTCCAAGCGCTGATCTTGGCACGCCTTTTCGGAACCGACGGCGTCCGGGGCCTGGCCAACGCGGAGCTCACACCCGAGCTCGCGTTGCGCCTGGCCTCGGCCGCCGCGGTCGTTCTGGGACAGACGTCGGGGGACGATACGACCGCGGGGCAGCGTCCCCGTGCGGTCGTCGGCCGCGATCCGCGCGCCTCGGGGGAGATGCTGGAGGCGGCCGTCTGCGCAGGCCTCGCCGCGGCGGGTGTCGACGCGATCCGGGTCGGCGTGGTGCCGACCCCGGCGGTGGCCTTCCTCACCGCCGACTACGGTGTGGACTTCGGCGTGATGATCTCCGCCTCGCACAATCCCATGCCCGACAACGGGATCAAGTTCTTCGCCGCCGGCGGACACAAACTCGACGACGACGTCGAAGACCACATCGAGGCCGTCATGAACGACGACTCGGCGGCCGTCCGACCGACCGGCGCGGCCGTCGGCCGGGTGACCGATGCCCCGGACGCCGACGACCGGTACGTCGCCCATCTGGAGCAGGCCATCGACCATCGGCTCGACGGGCTGACGGTGGTGGTCGATTGCGCCAATGGTGCTGCGGCACAGGTCGGTCCGCAGGCCTACCGGGACGCGGGCGCGACCGTCATCGCGATCCACGCCGATCCCGACGGTCTCAACATCAACGACAACTGCGGTTCGACACATATGGATTCGTTGCGGGCGGCCGTACTGGAACACGGTGCGGACCTCGGTCTGGCGCACGACGGTGACGCCGACCGCTGCCTGGCCGTCGACTCCACCGGGGCCCTCGTCGACGGAGACGCCATCATGGCCGTCCTCGCGGTCTCGCTGCGGGAGCGGAATCGGTTGCGCGACAACGTTCTCGTGGCCACCGTGATGAGCAACCTCGGCCTGCACCTCGCCATGCGCGCCGCCGGTATCGACCTGCGCACCACGGGTGTCGGCGATCGCTACGTGCTGGCCGAACTGCGTCGCGGCGACTACTCGCTGGGTGGTGAACAGTCCGGCCACATCGTCGTGCCGGGTTCGGGAACCACCGGCGACGGTGTGCTGACCGGCCTGATGCTGATGGAGCGGATGGCCGCCACCGGCCGGCGTCTCGCGGATCTCGCGGCCATCATGACCCCGCTGCCGCAGGAACTGATCAACGTGCGCGTCGGCGACAAACATGCGGTGGCGCAATCGCAGACGGTCAAACAATCGGTCGTCGACGCCGAGATCGAACTCGGCGACACCGGCCGGGTGCTGCTCCGTCCGTCGGGCACCGAACAACTGGTGCGCGTGATGGTCGAGGCGGGCACCCCGGACGCGGCCCGCGACGTGGCGCGCCGCATCGCCGACGTGGTGCTGGCCGCCGGCTCATGAGTACCCCGCAGGCGGTGCTGTTCGACTTCTCCGGCACGCTGTTCCGCTTCGAGGCGGCCGACGACTGGTTCGATGGCATGCACGACGAGCACGGCGAACCGCTGCATCTCGATCAGCAGGCCGAGCTGATCCGGCGGATGACGCAGCCCGTCGGACTTCCCGCGAACATCGTCGACGACGACCGGATCGCCTGGGAGCGCAGGGATCTCGACCCCGAACAGCATCGGCGCGCCTATCTCGCCATGCTGCGGGCATCCGGATTGTCGGTGCCCGGGCACGCCGAAGCACTCTACGAGCGGGTCATCGACCCGCATTCGTGGCGGATCTTCCCGGATACCGCGACGGCACTGCGCGGGCTCGCGGGCACGGACATCCCGGTCGGCGTGGTCAGCAACATCGCCTTCGACCTGCGTGCGGTGCTCGCGCTGCACGGCCTCGACGATCTGGTCGGCGCCTACGCGCTGTCCTACGAGGTGGGTGCGATCAAGCCGAATCCGCGGATCTTCCACGCCGCGCTCGACGAGCTCGGGGTGGCGCCGTACGACGCGCTGATGATCGGTGACAGCGAGGAGGCCGACGGCGGTGCGCGCCGGATCGGCTGCGCCGTCGAGATCGTCGAGGACAAGCCCGTGGAGGAACGCCCGCACGCACTCGTCGACGCGCTCGCCGCGCACGGTATCGAGGTGCAGGGGCACAACGACTAGTCGTCTCAGCCGTCGTCCACGCGGCGGGAGGCTCTGCTCGAGGAGACCCGAACGTAACCCGAACTCGCTGGAACCGGATCGCGATCGGGTGCGTCTAAACTTCAACCACGACCGGAATCGGCACGTTCGCCCCGAGATGCGGTGTATAGCGACCAAGTGACAACGCGAGCACGTCACGGCAGGTCACCGCGATCAGGCCGACGGCTGAGGACGGTCCGGAGGAAGGAACGTCGGTGCCGTCGAGTGTTGCGGAGCGAGCAGTGGACAGGATGACCGAATCAGGGGTGACCGTCGACGTCGGCCAGGTGGGCGAGGTCATCGACTTCTATGCGCGGGCAGCCACGATCGTCGGCGACTCCGCGAACGATATCCGGCACCATGATCTCGGCAGCTGGGCGATGGGCGACGAGTACCGGGAACTCGGCGCCCGGTATCGGGCGATGGGTGAGGCCATCGCCGCGCGTCTCGGTGAGCATGCCGTGGCAGCGGATCGGTTGTCGGTTGCCCTGCAGACGGGGTTGTCGGCGTTGGTCTCCGCCGAGGAGACGAATGCCGGCCACTTCACCAACGTGATGCGCGGACGGTAGGGGCGAAGCAATGAACCGAACCGCCGAAACGCTCCCTGAACTGCGTGATCAGGCTGTCCTCGGCATCGAGGACCTGATCGGTGTACTGGGCCTCGGTGAACGCCTGGGTGGGCCCCCCGCGAATCCGAGGGAGATCCGTGCGCCCTTCCAGAAGGTCGGCGAGTTCGACGCCGACGCGCTGGCCGACGACAGCCACCGGCTGCAGACCGCGCACCGGGCGGTCGCCGAACATCTGCACCGCATGCCCGAACAGCAGATGAAGCTCGGCGAGAGCTGGACCGGCTACTCCGGCGAGCGGGCCTGCGCCGCGGTCGTCGATCATCAGGCACGCGCCGAATCGGACCTGTACGTGCTCGGCAACCTGGCGGACGCCACGACGGCGGCGTCCGCGGGCGTCGAAGAATTGCTACGGACCTGGTATCTCACGGTCAGCCGCCTGTCAGCCCCCCTCATCGGAGGCGTCCCGCTGCCCGCGGTACCCGCGGCGATCGCCGAGGGCAGGCTGCCACTCGCGATCGTGCTGGGCGACATCGAGTCGCGGTCGGCGCTCTACCGGAAGACGGCTGCGGCCACGGTCGAGGGCATCGACGAGATTCTCGACAATCTGAACCGCGCCACCGACGGCATGGACATCGAGCCGTACCCGAAGGAGGTTTCCGCCCCGGTGCCGACGGCGGAACACGTCACGCACCCCCGCACCGATGTGCCGACCTCGGCCTCCGTCTCCGCTTCGACCGGGGCCGTCGAAGGTCTCACCGCACCCGATGGCACGTCCGGTGCCGGACCCGCACCCGATGACGGCAGCCACGACGTGCCGTTGCGACTCTCACCCGAGGATGCCCCCGCTCCGGCGCACACCGAGCAGGTGTCGCACGGTACCAGCGGGAGGGGCGACGCGCCGCAGCCCGGAACCCCGGGGCGTCAGGACACTCCGCCCGCTGGTCGGGGGCCCGAGGGGGATCTCGCACTTGCCGGCGACCAGTGACATCATCAGCTCGTGAACCTCGCCGATCAGATCGAATCGATCGCGCGGCGGGCCACCGCGGAGGTGGCCGCCGCGTCGCAGCGGTTCACGCACGCACAGCGCCAGCTGGCGCATGAACTCGCCGAACACGAGGCGGAACGTCGCGAACGTGATGGTGACGACGACGGCATGACCACCACCGGCGACCTCGACGGGCGACTCGACCCCGCCGCGGGAGCGTGGACGGAATCCCCGGACGGATGGGCACGCGCCGAACTGCAACGGATTGCCGACGATGCGGACGTCGGTACACCGCGGATCATGCTCCCGGCAGACCTCGCCGACGCCAATCCGCACTCGGCGGCCACCGACGACCTGCCGTCGACCCGTGGCGATGACGACGAATAGGCCGACCGCGAATAAGGTGTCCGGTGTGCCGGTAACGAAAACGCGATCGACAGCCGAATCGAAAGCCTCGCGCGACAAGGGCCACCGGAAGAAGAAACCGAGCCGCCCGTCCAAGCAGTTGATGACGGAACTGGCGCGCCGCGGCCCGAATCGGGTGCTGCGCGGCGATCTCGGCATCGTCGGCATGTCGGGTCAGGTCTTCACGCCGAGCAGTGGCACACAGTTGCCCGCGCTCGCGGTGGGGCACGCCTGGCTGGCCGACAGTCATCGCTACCGTGACCTGCTCTATCACCTCGCCTCATGGGGCTTCGTGACCGCGGCCCCGGATGCGAACAGCGGAGTGCTGGCCTCGGACGTCGGGCATGCCGCGGACCTGCGCAGCGCACTCGCGATCATCTCGCACGTGCCACTCGGATTCGACGGCAACGGATCGAGTGCGGTCACCGTCGATTCCGGGCGCCTCGGCCTGATCGGCCACGGCTTCGGTGCATCCGCGGCGGTGCTCGCGGCCTCGGACACGCAGCTGTACGGCCAGCCGCCGGTCGCCGTGTCCGGTGTCGCGGCCCTGTTCCCGTCGCCGACGACCCCGGCGCTCCTGCCCGCGGCCGCCACGGTGACGGCGCCGGGCCTGATCATCGCCGGTGCGGGGGAACTCGACGGAGTCGACGCCAACGCACTTCCGCTCGCGCAGGCCTACGGCGGCGATGTGGTTTTGCGCACTGTGCCGAAGGGCAACGCCCGCGACCTGCTCGAGCGGCGCACCATCAAGTCTCTCATCGGATTCAACGGTTCCGATCGCGCGCTGCACAGCGTCGTGCGGGCCGTCGCGACCGGATTCCTGCTGTACACGGTCGCGGGGGACGACGAGTACGCGGCGTTCGCCGATCCCCGGGTGGCACTGGGCAAGCTCGGTGTGATCGACCTGGACGACCCGCCGGTCACCGCGGTCGACCCGATTTCGGCGTTGTTCGGTGCCAAACCGTCCAAGCGTCGCGCCCTCCGCGGCTGAGGCCACGCGCCGATCACCGGTACCCTGACTATCTATGTGCGGAATCGTCGGATACGTGGGGCAGCGCGATGCTCTCGGCATCGTTGTGGAGGCGCTTCGCCGGATGGAATATCGGGGATACGATTCGGCCGGAGTGGCAATTCTGGACGGTCAGGGACATACCGCCGTCGAGAAGAAGGCCGGCCGGCTGGAGAACCTCGACAAACAGATCGCGACGGTCGGTGCGGAGTCGCTGTCCGGTACCACCGGCATGGGACACACGCGCTGGGCGACCCACGGGCAGCCCACCGACCGGAACGCGCATCCCCATCTGAGCAGTGACGGCAAGATCGCCGTGGTGCACAACGGCATCATCGAGAACTACGCGCCGCTGCGGGCCGAGCTCGAGGAGTCGGGTATCGAGTTCCTGTCCGACACCGACACCGAGACGGCCGTTCACCTGATCGAGCGCGAATACACCTCCGGTCCCACCGCGGGCGATTTCGTGGCCAGCGCCTACGCCGCCCTGCGTCGGCTCGAGGGTGCGTTCACCCTGGTGTTCACCCACTCCGATCATCCGGGCACCATCGTCGCCGCGCGACGTTCGACCCCGCTGGTCGTCGGTGTGGGGGACGGCGAGATGTTCGTCAGCTCCGACGTCACCGCCTTCATCGAGCACACCCGTGACGCCGTCGAACTCGGCCAGGACGAGGTCGTGGTGATCACCGCGGACAGCTACACCATCACCGACTTCGACGGAGAGCCCCGCTCGGGCAAACCGTTCCACATCGACTGGGATCTCGCCGCGGCCGAGAAGGGCGGCTACGACTTCTTCATGCTGAAGGAGATCGCCGAGCAGCCCGCCGCACTCGCCGACACCCTGCTCGGCCACCTCGAGGGCGGCCGCATCGTCCTCGACGAGCAGCGACTCACCGACGACGACCTCCGCGACGTCGACAAGGTCTTCGTCGTGGCCTGCGGCACCGCCTACCACGCGGGTCTGCTCGCCAAGTACGCCATCGAGCACTGGACGCGCCTGCCCGTGGAGATCGAACTCGCCAGCGAGTTCCGGTACCGCGACCCGGTTCTCGACCGGTCGACCCTGGTCGTCGCGATCTCGCAGTCCGGCGAGACCGCCGACACGCTGGAGGCCGTGCGTCACGCCAAGGATCAGAAGGCCCGTGTGCTGGCCATCTGCAACACCAACGGCGCGCAGATCCCGCGCGAGTCGGATGCCGTCCTCTACACGCATGCCGGACCGGAGATCGGCGTCGCGTCCACCAAGTGTTTCCTCGCGCAGATCGTCGCGGCCTACCTGGTCGGTCTCGCGCTCGCGCAGGCCCGCGGCACGAAGTACGCCGACGAGGTCGCCGCCGAATTCGGTGCGATGGAACTGATGCCGCAGATCGTCGAGGATCTGCTCGGCACCATGGAACCGGTGCGGGAGCTGGCACGGTCCCTCGCGCATCACGACACGGTGCTGTTCATCGGTCGCCATGTCGGCTACCCGGTGGCTCTCGAGGGTGCGCTCAAGCTCAAGGAACTGGCCTACATGCATGCCGAGGGCTTCGCCGCCGGCGAGCTCAAGCACGGTCCGATCGCGCTCATCGAGGACGATCTGCCGGTCATCATCGTGATGCCGTCCGCCGAGGGACGTGCGGTGCTGCATTCGAAGATGGTCAGCAACATCCGTGAGATCCAGGCGCGCGGTGCCCGGACCATCGTGATCTGCGAAGAGGACGACGACGCTGCGCGGTCGGTCGCCGACCACGTGATCCCGATCCCGAAGGTGCCGACGCTGCTGCAGCCGCTGGTGTCGACGGTGCCGATGCAGGTGTTCGCGGCGACGGTCGCGCAGGCGCGTGGTTACGACATCGACAAGCCGCGCAACCTCGCCAAGTCGGTCACCGTCGAATAGTCCTGCGGGCGATGACGATCCGCTATCTCTCCGCCGACGAGGTCCGTGCCGCCGAGCGTGCCACCGGTGATCTGCTGACCGATGGCACCCTGATGCGGCGTGCCTCGGCGGGCGTCGCCGAGGTCGTCGCCGCCGAATTGCACCGCAGCGGCGGCTGTTACGGACGCACCGTGGGGATCGTCGTGGGCGCGGGGGACAACGGCGGTGACGCACTGTTCGCCGGTGCCCGGTTGCTGCGGCGCGGAGTACGGTGCACCGCGGTGCTGCTGTCGCCGGACAAGGCGCACGCACGCGGACTGTGGGCATTCCTGGCCGCGGGCGGGCGCATCGCCACCGAACTGCCCGATGGCCTCGACGTCGTGATCGACGGGGTCGTCGGCATCGGCGGGCGAGGGCCCTTGCGGGACAACGCGGCCCGGGTCTTCGCCGGCGTCGGGGAGTCCGGGGCGCGGATCGTCGCGGTCGATGTGCCGTCCGGTGTCGATGCCGACACCGGTGAGGTCCACGATCCCGCCGTACGCGCCGACATCACGGTCACCTTCGGCGAGCGGCGTCACGCACATCTGCTCGCGGCACCGCGGTGCGGCGAGATCACGGTCGTCGACATCGGCATCGACGCCGAGGAGACGGATGGGCCGACACTGCGGTCGCTGACCGACACCGAGGTAGGCGCGCTGTGGCCGGTGCCCGGACCCTTCGACGACAAGTACACCCAGGGCGTCGTCGGGATCATCGCGGGTTCGGCGCGGTACCCCGGTGCCGCGGTGCTGTCGGCGGGCGCCGCGGTGGCCGCCACGTCCGGAATGACCCGCTATATCGGGACGGCGGCCGGGCAGGTCGTCGCGCACTGGCCGGAAGTCGTTGCGGCGGAATCGATCGCCGCTGCGGGCCGGGTGCAGGCGTGGGTGATCGGGCCGGGCCTCGGCACCGGCGACGAAGCGCTCACCCTGCTGCGGGAGGTGCTGGCCACCAACCTTCCCGTGCTGGTGGACGCCGACGGCCTGACCGTGCTCGCCGCACACCCCGAACTGGTGACCGGGCGTTCGGCGCCCACCCTGCTCACGCCGCACGCGGGGGAATTCGAACGTCTCGCCGGCGCGCCGGTCGGTGTGGACCGGCTCGGCGCGGTGCGGGACCTGGCCGCGCGCCTGCGGGCCACCGTCCTGCTCAAGGGCCGGATCACCCTGGTCGCCGATCCGGATGGGAACGTCCTCGGCAACGATGCCGGGAACTCGTGGGCGGCGACCGCGGGCGCGGGCGACGTGCTGTCGGGAATAGCCGGGTCGCTGCTGGCCGCGGGGCTCGATCCGCAGCTCGCCGGAGCCGCTGCGGCTCGTGCGCACGGGCTGGCAGCCGATATCGCGGCCGACGGCGCGCCGATCGGGGCCTCGCTCCTGCTGGCGGCGGTCCATCCGGCCATCGCACGTCTGCGCGCCACGATCGTATGAGTGCTTGTTTCGATACGCGCCGGACTCGCTGCGCTCGTGCGTCGTTACTCAACCAGCGAGCGGTGGCTGTTTCGATGCCCGAGCGGGTTCGAGGGAGGCCGGTGCCGGTGTCCGATGGTCGAGTGGGTTCGGGTGGCGGGGTGCCGGTGTCCGCTGATCGAGTAGGCCCCGAGCGCAGCGAGGTGCCGTATCGAGATCATGGGACAATGGAGATCTGATGAGTTCTGATGCCCTGACCGCGACCATCGATCTCGATGCCCTCGCCAACAATGTCGACGTCCTGCGTACCCGCTCCGGCGCCGACCTGCTGGCCGTGGTCAAGGCCGACGCCTACGGACATGGTGCGGTTCCGGTGGCACGGGCTGCACTACGGGCGGGCGCGGCGGAACTGGGCGTGGCCCGGGTCGACGAGGCGCTGTCGTTGCGTGCGGCGGGTATCGACGCGCCGATCACCACCTGGCTGCACGCGTCCGACACCGATTTCGGTGCGGCGGTCGAGGCCGGGGTCGGCGTGGCGGTGTCGTCGCAGCGCCAGCTCGACGCCGTGGTCGCGGCGGCACGCGAGCGATCCACACAGGCCATCGTGACCGCCAAGGTCGACACCGGGCTCAACCGCAGTGGCATCGCCGCCGACGAGTGGGCCGACGTCGCCGACGCTCTCGCCAAGGCGCGGGCCGACGGCGCGATCCGGATGCGGGCCATCATGTGCCACCTCGCGCGCGGCGACGAACCGGACCACCCGCTGAATTCCGAGCAGGCACAACGACTCGACGCCGCCGCCGACGACCTGCGGCGGCTCGGGGCGCCCGCCGAGGTCATGCACATCTCGAATTCCCCTGCCGCACTGACCCGTCCGGACCTCTCCCGTGACCTGGTGCGACCGGGC
Organism: Gordonia sp. B8661-1; assembly: GCF_059427765.1. Taxonomy (NCBI): domain Bacteria; kingdom Bacillati; phylum Actinomycetota; class Actinomycetes; order Mycobacteriales; family Gordoniaceae; genus Gordonia; species Gordonia sp. B8661-1. The sequence continues at coordinate 214,236 of NZ_JCAHRL010000001.1, read as the reverse complement.
ATCGCGCTGTACGGCCGCACGCCGGTGCCCGAGCGTGGCGATTTCGGTCTGGTCCCGGTGATGACGCTGTCCGCGGACGTGGCCCTGGTCAAGAATCTCGCTGCCGGACAAGGGGTTTCCTACAGCCACACCTGGACGTCGCCGCGCGACACGACGATCGCCGTGGTGACCGCGGGGTACGCCGACGGTGTGCCGCGCCTGCTGTCCGGCCGCATCGACGTCCAGATCGACGGCCGGCGATTCCCCGGAGTGGGACGAATCTGTATGGACCAGTTCGTCATCGACCTCGGACCCGACGGCGCCGGGGTGTCGGTGGGTGACCGTGCCGTCCTGTTCGGCACCGGCCGCGACGGCGGACCGACGGCGAAGGAGTGGGCCGACACGATCGGCACCATCGACTACGAGATCCTCACCGGTATCGGTGCCCGCGCGCGCCGCGTCTACGTGGGAGGCCCGGCCGGTGGATAGGAACGAACGGGTCGGCTGGATGGCCGGGCTCACCGGTGTGGCCGCCGTCGGCGCCATCGCCGCCGGTGGGGTCGCCCGTACCGTCGCCCGGCGGCGACCCGATGGTGGCGTGGATCCGTTTGCGGGCGTGGACTTCACGTCGATGTATCTCGACGAGGCCAGTACCGTCACCACCGACGACGGGGTGGCTCTCGCGGTGCGCACGGTGATGAGCGGACCGCGGGACGACGCCGACGACGATCCCGAGCTCACGGTGATCTTCGTACACGGCTTCAGTCTGCGGATGGCGAGCTGGCACTGGCAGCGATTCGGCCTGGCCGACCGCTGGTCCGAGCGACGTATCCGCATGGTGTTCTTCGACAACCGCGGCCACGGTGCCAGCGGCGAGGCCCCGGCCGACACCTGCACCATCGCGCAGCTCGCCGAGGACCTGCATGCGGTGATCAGGGCGGTGGCCCCGCACGGACCGCTCGTGCTCGTCGGGCATTCGATGGGCGGTATGGCGCTGATGGGATTCGCGCGCCGGTATCCCGAGTACTTCGAACCCGGTGGTCGCGTGACCGGAGCGGCCCTGGTCGCCACCGCGTCGCGTGGCCTCACCGAGGCGGGACTCGGTGAGGGATTGTCGAATCCGGTCCTCGACGCCTTCCGTCTCTCCGTCCGGCACGTCCCCGGACTCGTACAGGCCGGGCGCGGCGTCACCCGGCTGGCACTCGAACCCGTGCTGGTGGCGGCGAGCTTCGGCACCGACTTCCATTCGCCGGCCGCCGGGCGTGCGGTGGAGAAGATGATCCAGAACACGCCCCTGCAGACGATCGTCAATTTCCTGCACGCACTGGAGGATCACGACGAGTCGACGGCTCTGCCGGTGCTCGCCCAGGTGCCCACCGTGGTGGTGTGCGGTGACCAGGACCGACTGACGCCTCTGCCGAAATCCGTTCGCATGTATGGCGAACTGGGCCCCGACTCGCGGCTGGTGGTCGTCGAGGGGGCGGGCCACATGGTGCAGATGGAACGACCCGCCGTGGTCACCGATGCCATCGCCGACCTCGTGCAGCGGGGGCGTTCGGCACAGTTGCCGCCCGGCCGCCGGTGGTGGCGGAAACGGGGACGCGAATGACGGCGACCGCGGGCGCCAGTGGTGCGGGGTCGCGCGTACTGCCGGAGGTCGCCGACACCGAGGCGCTGGGCGCCGAACTGGCGAGCCCGCTGCGGGCCGGGGATCTGGTGATCCTCGACGGCCCGCTGGGAGCCGGGAAGACCGCTCTCGCACGCGGTATCGCCGCCGGACTGGGTGTCGTCGGCCGCGTGTCGTCGCCGACGTTCATCATCGCCCGTGCGCACCGTCCCGGGACTCCGGGACGACCGGGGATGGTTCACGTCGACGCGTACCGCCTCGACGGCCTCGACGATCTCGACGCACTCGACCTCGACACCGATCTCGAGGATTCGGTGGTCGTCGTCGAGTGGGGCGAAGGGGTCGCCGAACGGCTCACCGATCGTCACCTCATGGTGCGGCTGCGGCGCGATCCCGACACGGAAGTCCGTCGTGCGGAATGGGAATGGGTGAGCGAGCAGTGACGCGGATACTGGCCATCGACACCTCCACCGATGCGGTGGTCACCGGCATCGTGGACCTCGGCAGCGGCGCGGATGCGTGGCCGCGGACGCGTGCCGAACGTGTCGTCGCCGACGGGCGGCGGCACGCCGAGATCCTCACGACCCTGATCGGTGAGGTCTTCGCCGAGGCGGGGATCGGCCGCGGCGACGTCGACGCTCTGGTCGTCGGCTGCGGGCCCGGCCCGTTCACCGGGCTGCGCGTCGGAATGGCCACCGGCGCCGCTTTCGGTGATGCTATCGGTGTTCCGGTACATGGCGTCTGCTCCCTGGACGCGCTTGCCGCGCAACATCTCTCGGCACATCCCGACGATCGGTCGATCCTGGTCGTGAGCGACGCCCGGCGTCGCGAGATCTACTGGGCGCATTACCGGGACGGCCACCGGGTGGCGGGGCCGGCCGTCGACGCCCCGGACCGGGTGGTCGAGGAACTGGCCGGTAACGACATCGACGCGGTGCTCGGCTCTCCCACGCACGCAGCCCTTTTCGGACGTCGCGTGGGCGACACGACGGTGCCGTCGGCGGCCGGTCTGGCACGATGCGCGGCAGCCGATCTCGCTGTCACCGCACCGGAACCGCTGGTTCCGCTGTATCTGCGCCGACCCGACGCGAAGGAACCAAAGCCGCGCAGGCGAGCGACCCCGGACGGTGTGGCGGGAGGCGTGCGATGACCGGGGACTCGCTGGTGATCGACGCACTCGGCCATGCCGACATTCCGCGCTGCACCGAGCTGGAACAGGAGATGTTCGCCGAGGATTCGCCGTGGCCCGCATCGGCATTCCGGTCGGAACTGAACGCCCCCTACAACCGGTACTTCGCCGCCCGGGCCGAGCCGGGCGGCCAGCTCGCGGGCTATGCGGGCGTGTCTATCCTCGGCTCCGAGGGGGCCTTCGAGTGCGAGATCCACACCATCGCGGTGGCCCCGTCGCATCGTGGGCTGGGGATCGGGCGCGCCCTGCTGGCCGCGATGCTCGACATCGCCGATACCCGTTGCGCGCCCGTCTATCTCGAGGTGCGTACCGACAATAACCCGGCCATCACCCTCTACGAGCGTGCCGGATTCACCCGGGCCGGGGTGCGGCGCAACTACTATCAGCCGTCGGGTGCGGACGCGTACACGATGATCAGGCCCGCGATGCCGGGAGGCGACCGATGATCGTGATGGGCATCGAGAGTTCGTGCGACGAGACCGGAGTCGGCATCGTGCGCTGGGAGCCGGACGGTGTCGGTGACGGCGGTCGCGGCACGGCGACGCTTCTCGCCGACGAGGTGGCCTCCAGCGTCGACGAACACGCACGCTTCGGCGGCGTGGTCCCGGAGATCGCCTCCCGCGCACATCTCGAGGCGATCGTGCCGACGATGCGGCGGGCACGGGAAGCGGCGGGCATCGACCGTCCCGATGCCATCGCCGTGACCATCGGCCCCGGCCTGGCGGGGGCGCTGCTCGTCGGCGTCGCGGCCGCCAAGGCGTACGCCCTCGCCTGGGATGTTCCGCTGTACGCCATGAATCATCTCGGCGGACACGTGGCCGTCGACACCCTGGAGCACGGGCCGATGCCGGAATGCGTTGCGCTGCTTGTGTCCGGCGGCCACACCCATCTGTTGCACGTCACCGATCTGGCGCAACCGATCCGGGAATTGGGCACCACCGTCGACGACGCGGCGGGGGAGGCCTTCGACAAGGTCGCCCGTCTCCTCGACCTCGGGTATCCCGGTGGTCCCGCTCTCGACCGGCTCGCGGTCGACGGCGACCCGACCGCAATCGGCTTCCCGCGCGGCATGACGGGGCCGCGGGACGCGCGGTACGACTTCTCCTTCAGTGGGCTGAAGACCGCGGTGGCGCGCTACGTCGAACAGTGCGAACGGTCCGGCACCGAGGTGCCCGTCGCCGACGTGGCGGCATCTTTCCAGGAGGCCGTCGCCGATGTCCTGACCATGAAGGCGATCCGGGCCTGCACCGATCTCGGGGTGGACACCCTGGTGCTCGGTGGCGGCGCGACCGCCAACTCCCGGATCCGTTCACTCGCCGAGGAACGGACGGCGGCCGCGGGCATCACCCTCCGGGTGCCCAAGCCCCGGCTGTGTACGGACAACGGCGTGATGATCGCGACGCTGGGTGCCCATGTCATCGGTGGGGGTGCCGAACCGTCGCCGCTGACCGTGGCGACCGACCCGGGGATGTCCGTCCAGGTGTCGCAGCTCTGAGAAGACGGTCGCGGCCGGCCGTCGGTATTCGCCGGTGGCGGAACGCCGTTCGTATATGTGTCCTTGAGTGCTGGCACTCTCATGTATAGAGTGCTAGTTGGCACTGTGCGAAGCCTCGGCACCCGCGACGACGGGGGTTCATCGCAGCGCCATGAACGTGCAGTTCGTACACCGAAACTCACACAGTACGAAAGTTGAGGAACCACATCGTGGCGAGCGTGAATATCAAGCCGCTTGAGGACAAGATCCTTGTGCAGGTCGTCGAGGCCGAGACCACCACGGCCTCCGGCCTGGTCATCCCGGACACGGCCAAGGAGAAGCCTCAGGAAGGCACCGTCATCGCCGTGGGCGAGGGCCGGGTCAACGAGCAGGGCAACCGCATCCCGGTCGACGTCAAAGAGGGCGACACCGTCATCTACAGCAAGTACGGCGGCACCGAGATCAACTACGGCGGTCAGGAATACCTGATCCTGTCGGCACGCGACGTGCTGGCCGTCGTCGGCAAGTAGCACACGCATTTCACGCGTGTCATCGCCCCGGTGCCCCTCGTCGGGGCACCGGGGCCTTGCTTTTTTCACGAGGCATGACCGGACCGCGTGGTGTCGAGACCATCAGTTCTCCGGGAGTGAAAGGGATTCATGTCCAAGCAGATCGAATTCGATGAGGTGGCGCGCAAAGCTCTGGAGCGCGGCATCAACAAGCTGGCCGACACCGTCAAGGTGACCCTCGGCCCCCGTGGCCGGCACGTGGTGCTGGCCAAGTCCTTCGGCGGCCCGAACGTCACCAACGACGGCGTCACCATCGCGCGCGACATCGACCTCGAGGATCCGTTCGAGAATCTCGGTGCGCAGCTGGTGAAGTCGGTCGCCACCAAGACCAACGATGTCGCGGGCGACGGCACGACCACCGCCACCGTGCTGGCACAGGCGATGGTGACCTCCGGTCTTCGTCTCGTCGCGGCCGGCGCCAACCCGATCGCGCTCGGTGCCGGTATCGGCAAAGCCGCCGACGCCGTCAACGAGGACCTGCTGAAGGCCTCCACCCCGGTCAAGGGGGAGAAGGCGATCGCCCAGGTGGCCACCGTGTCGTCGCGTGACGAAGAGGTCGGCACCATGGTCGGCAAGGCGATGGAGACCGTCGGCGTCGATGGCGTGGTCACCGTCGAGGAAGGTTCCGGACTCGAGACCGACCTGCAGATCACCGAGGGTGTCCAGTTCGACAAGGGTTACCTCTCGCCGTACTTCGTGACCGATCCGGATCTGCAGGAAGCGATCCTGGAAGACGCGCTGGTGCTGCTGTATCGCGACAAGATCAGCTCGCTGCCCGACTTCCTCCCGTTCCTGGAGAAGATCGCCGAGACGGGTAAGCCGCTGGTGATCATCGCCGAGGACGTCGAGGGCGAACCGTTGTCGCTCCTGGTCGTCAACGCGATCCGCAAGACCCTGAAGTCCGTCGCGGTCAAGGCGCCGTTCTTCGGTGATCGTCGCAAGGCGTTCCTCGACGACCTCGCGGTCGTCACCGGCGCCACCGTCATCTCGTCCGACATCGGCCTGAGCTTGGCGACCGCCGACATCGATCTCCTCGGCAAGGTGCGCCGCGCAGTCGTCACCAAGGACACCACGACCCTCATCGAGGGCGCGGGCACCAAGGAGGACGTCGACAAGCGTGCCGCACAGTTGCGGTCCGAGATCGAGCAGAGTGATTCCGACTGGGATCGCGAGAAGCTGTCCGAGCGACTCGCGAAACTGTCCGGTGGTGTCGCGGTGATCCGCGTGGGAGCGGCCACCGAGACCGAACTCAAGGAGCGCAAGCACCGCGTCGAGGATGCGGTCGCAGCGGCGAAGGCAGCCGTCGAGGAGGGGATCATCCCCGGCGGCGGCTCGGCCATCGTGCAGGCGGCCGCCGTGCTGGGCAAGCTCGAGAAGGAACTGCCCGAGGACGAGGCGCTCGGTGTCGGCGTGGTGCGTGACGCGCTGCGCGCACCGTTGTTCTGGATCGCCGAGAACGCGGGCCTCGACGGCGCGGTCGTGGTCGAGAAGGTGGCCACCGAGAAGCGCGGGCACGGCTTCAACGCGGCCACGCTGACCTACGGCGACCTGGTCAAGGAGGGGATCGTCGACCCGGTCAAGGTCACCCGGTCCGCGGTGGTGAACGCGGCTTCCGTGGCACGCATGGTGCTCACCACGGAGACCGCGATCGTCGACCGCCCGGCCGACGCGGATGACGGCCACGGGCACGGCCACGCGCACTGACGGCCCCAGAACGATTCGGGGGCATCGATCCGTGCTGGATCGATGCCCCCGAACTGTGTGGTCTGCGTGTGGCTCAGCCGGCGAGGCGGCGGCCGACGCCGCGCTTCATCAGGACGGCGCGCTCGGACTCCGAGAGTCCGCCCCAGATGCCGTAGGGCTCGGCGACGGCCAGCGCGTGCTCCCGGCACTGCGCGATGACCGGGCACTGGTGGCAGAGTTCCTTCGCGCGGCGCTCCCGCTGCAGCCGGGCACGGCCGCGTTCGCCGTCCGGATGGAAGAACATCGAGGACTCGACGCCGCGGCACACGCCGCTCATCTGCCAATCCCAGATGTCCGCATTCGGGCCGGGGAGAAGATTGGGCTGAGGCATGACAGCGACTCCTTGTCTGCGCGGGGCACTCATGAAACTGCGGTGCAAAAGACACATTAGGCAAGTGCGAGAAAAGCAGTCAATAGACGCAATTATGCGATGAGTGACTATGAAAATTCCTCAGTTGTTAACTCTGCGTTATAGAAGGCCCATTTCAGCAGTTCCGCGTCACGATGGCGGTCCTGAGGTGTATACGAACGTAGGAACCGTGCCTGACCTGTCGGTTTGCTTGCGGCAACTGAGGATTCGCGACCCGGCATGGCATTCTTGCGCTGCGCGCGGGTGGCGGCGCGAGTAACCTGCCGGAAATCTTTCGATTATGCGGCGATGACATCGGCGGGCCCGTTTGAGCTCCGAGGTCAGGTTAAATTCAGGCAAACTGAAACGTATTCGGTTTCCGTGCGGGTGTGCGAATGGGTGAGAAAATAGGGGCTGATATGGGGAAACATGCCGCCGGGTACGCACGCTGGGCGCTGGCGGTCGAGCGGGGAGGTGTAGGTCACACCGCGGCCGCGTGGTCGCTTCTGGAGGGTGCGGCGGATGCGGCGAGGGCGGCGGGTGATAGTGCGCTTCTGTCGCTGACGCGTTCCACCACTGCGTCGCTGTGGCGGCAGGCGGGCAGGCATGCCGTCGCCCATCGGTGGGACGGTCGTGCGCTGGCCGCTGCGGGGCGGCTCGGAACGGACTCGACGACCGACGAACGGTCGGCGACACTCGACGCGCTCGTCGGCCTGGCCGCCGACAACCTGGGGCTTCTGCGGCTGGGCGCGTCGGCACGCCTGCTCGACCGCGCTCGCACGGAACTCGCGGCTGCGACCGGTACGCGTGACGACGAGAACGAGGACTGGGAAGGTGGTCGTCGCCCGCGACTCCGTGTCGCCTGGGTCTCCGCGGAGTTGGCGATGTACTCCGGCGACCCGCGGTCCGGACTCGTCCATGCCGCCGAGGGGGAGCGGCTCGCCGATATCGCGGGCACCCCGGAACGTCATCGGGTCAAGACCCGGCTCATCGCAGCGGCGGCCGCGGCCACCGCGGGCGAGCCGGACCGCGCCCGGTCGCTCGCCGCCGAGGTCACCGACCGGGCGCGGGATGCGGATCTGCTGCCACTGGAGTGGGCGAGTTGGGCGTTGCGGGCGGGACTCGACCCGGACGACACGCGCATCGCGAACGAGCTCGCACGTACCCGCGAGGTGCTCACGGGGCGCGGGGTACCGTTCGTTCGGGGATGATCACGGGGCGGCCAGGCCACACCGGACCGACAACCGGTCCGCGTGCACCCATCGCTTAAAGTAGCGAGGTAATCGGCGGGTGTTCGGGGCCACACACATGCGATGTAACACGGAGATCTCAACTCACGATGAAGCTGGCAGGTGACGAGTTAGACGACGCTGTCCGCGCCGCACGGCGCGGGGACCGTGATGCTCTCTCGTCGGTTCTCGAAAGTGTCCAGGAGCCCATCCTGCGGTACTGCCGGGGACGCATCGGAGTCGGAGAACGTCATTTGTTCTCCGCGGACGACATCGCGCAGGAGGTGTTGATGGCAGTGATGACCGCCGTGCCCCGGTACGAAGAACAGGGCCGGCCTTTCATGGCGTTCGTCTATGGCATCGCCTCCCACAAGGTCGCCGACGCCATGCGCGTTGCCGGCCGGGTGAAATCCGATCCGGTGGACGACGTCCCCGAGGTCAGAACCGTCACCGGTGGACCCGAACAGGCGGCGCTGGACTCCGATGCGAGTCATCGAATGCGCGAGATGCTCGAGATCCTTCCGGAGAAACAGCGAGAAGTGCTGGTGCTCCGCCTGGTAGTCGGGCTCTCGGCCGAGGAGACCGCCGAGGCGGTCGGCAGCACACCGGGTGCGGTGCGGGTGGCACAGCATCGCGCACTGGCGAAGTTGAAGAACGAGTTGGGAAGGAGGAGTGGATTCGATGAACGACCGGCACGATCCTGAAACGAATCGGTGGGATGTGAACGACCCCATCGACCTGTCCGCGGTGAACCGCGACGACCAGTTCATCGAGGCGCTCTCCCATGACCGTCCCGTTCCCACGCATGACGACGCCGAGTATGAGCTGGCCGAACTGCTGTCCGGCTGGCGGCACGAGGTGGCCACCACGCCGGCGCCCGCAATGCCGACACTCGACGACGTATCCGCGGCCATGGCCGCCACCGAACGAAAGCGCAAGGGGCGCGGCATGATCCGCCACCTGCGTGTGGCATCCGGTGCGGCCGCGATCGTGGTGATCGCAGGCGCCGGGCTGACCGTCCTCGCCGAGGGGTCGTCGCCGGGCGACCCGCTGTGGGGAGTCAAGAAGGTGGTGTTCTCGTCCGCGGCGACCCAGACGCAGGCCTCCATGGACGTCCAGGCCAATCTGGAGAAGGCCGAGGCCGCGGTGGCGGCGGGCAACACCGCCGAGGCGGCGGAACTCATCGCGCGTGCTCAGCTGAGCATGAAGCCGATGGACAAGGGCGACACCCGTGATCGCATGAACGAGTGGATCACGCGGCTGGAGGCCACCACCGACCCGACGACCAAGAAGCGTGCGACGTCGCGGACGCCGGCCGATCCCCGATCGGCGACATCCGACGCGACCACGCTGCCCGATGACGTCCGCCGTGGCGCCACCACCGATCGATCGCAGACGGCCACGCGACCGTCGGACACATCCGCGGAGACGAGTGGACCGGTCGATCAGAAGCCGAGCACGCCGCCGACCACCGAGCAGCCGACCAACGCGTCGACGCCTCCCACAACGCCTCGGCCCACATCCGCGGTCACCACGACGCCGCAGCCGACCGCGTCGCAGTCGCTCGATCGGCGGGGTACGACGACGTCCCCGTCGGCCTGACCGGTACGAGGTCGTCGGTTCTCGATATCGATAGACGGACAGCGGCTCGTTCGCGTGCCGCCTACTGGGCCGACTCGGTCAGCGATCGTCGTCGGCGTGGGCGCGCGCATCCGCGTAGCCTCGGCAGTAATCCCAGGTGACATACGCATCGGGCCGTGGGTCAACGGCCGGCTCATGGGGCCGGACGGTGCCGTCGACGAGCAGCTGCAGCAGGTTCGCGCGCAGCATGTCCCAGTCGTGATAGTGGTCCTCATGGCAGTCGTCGCAGATGACGACGAGCCCACGGACGCCGCGCTGCGCGAGCAGGGCCTCGTAGACGGCGAGGTCGGCGAGGTCTTCTTCGACCGCGATCCGCTCGTTCTCGTCGAGGGGGATACCCGGCTCCATCGAGTCCAGAGCGGACGCCGGATCGGTCGGGTCGTCGGCAAACGGGTCCGGCGGGAGGCCGGGAGGAAGCTGGTCGCGCACACCTAACGGTAACCGATGATCGGTCACAGGTGGTGCAGGTACGGGGTCGACAGGGGGTGTTCCGGGCCCGGTTTGCCCGGGATTCATGCTGGTTGGGGTGCGTGAGCACCGCCACTGTGTGCGGGCCGATACGATGGTCCGATGACGCGCGTACACACCGGCGGAGACGACCCGGGCAAGGTTGCGATGCTCGGCCTCACCTTCGACGACGTTCTGCTGCTGCCCTCGGCGTCGGACGTGATCCCCAGTGAGGCCGACACGTCGTCTCGGGTCACCAAGAAGATATCCCTCAAGGTGCCACTGGTCAGTTCGGCGATGGACACCGTCACCGAGGCGCGGATGGCCATCGCAATGGCCCGCGCCGGCGGGATGGGCGTCCTCCATCGCAATCTGTCCATCGACGCACAGGCCGGTCAGGTGGAGACCGTCAAACGGTCCGAGGCGGGCATGGTCACCGATCCGGTGACCTGTTCGCCCACCGACACCCTCGCCGAGGTGGACGCCATGTGCGCCCGCTACCGCATCTCCGGCCTGCCCGTCGTCGACGCGGCCGGTGCGCTCGTCGGCATCATCACCAACCGGGACATGCGGTTCGAGGTCGACATGTCGCGCCCGGTGTCCGAGGTGATGACCAAGGCTCCGCTGATCACCGCGCAGGAGGGGGTCTCGGCCGAGGCCGCCCTGGGACTGTTGCGTCGCAACAAGATCGAGAAGCTGCCGATCGTCGACGGCAACGGCAAGCTCACCGGACTCATCACGGTGAAGGACTTCGTCAAGACCGAGCAGCATCCGCTGGCCACCAAGGATGCCGACGGCCGCCTGCTCGTCGGTGCGGCGGTCGGCACCGGCGGCGAGCAGTGGGATCGCGCGATGGCGCTGGCCGATGCCGGTGTGGACGTGATCATCGTCGACACCGCACACGCCCACAACCGTCTCGTGCTCGACATGGTCGCCAAGCTCAAGGCCGAGATCGGCGAGAAGGTGCAGATCGTCGGCGGCAACGTCGCCACCCGGGAGGCCGCGCTGGCACTTGTGGAGGCCGGCGCGGATGCCGTCAAGGTCGGTGTCGGACCGGGCTCCATCTGCACCACCCGCGTCGTCGCGGGCGTCGGTGCCCCGCAGATCACGGCGATCCTCGAGGCGGTTGCCGCCTGCAAGCAGCACGACGTTCCGGTGATCGCCGACGGTGGCCTGCAGTACTCCGGCGACATCGCCAAGGCGCTCGCGGCGGGTGCGTCGACCGCCATGCTCGGCTCGCTGCTCGCCGGAACGGCGGAGGCACCGGGCGAGCTGGTCCTGGTGAACGGCAAGCAGTTCAAGAGCTACCGTGGCATGGGGTCGCTGGGCGCCATGCAGGGCCGCGGGCAGGGCAAGTCGTACTCCAAGGACCGCTACTTCCAGGACGACGTCCTCAAGGAGGAGAAGCTCGTTCCCGAGGGCATCGAGGGACGGGTTCCGTTCCGCGGGCCACTCGGCGAGGTCATCCACCAGCTCGTCGGCGGGCTGCGTGCAGCGATGGGCTACACCGGGTCGACGACGATCGACGACCTGCACGATGCGCGGTTCGTCCAGATCACCGCTGCGGGACTCAAGGAGTCGCATCCGCACGACATCACTCTCACGGCCGAGGCCCCCAACTACTATTCACGCTGACGGCCGGACAGGCGGGGAGTGCCCGCCAGCCGACTCCTGAGTAACCGGCATGGGGACGTCATCGTCCCCGTGGCAGAAAGGCGCAATGGTGCGTGATCTCGTCGACATCGGTATGGGTCGCACGGCCCGTCGGACCTTCGAACTCGATGACATCAACATCGTGCCGTCCCGGCGGACGCGGTCGTCCAAGGATGTGTCCACCGACTGGCAGATCGACGCCTACCGGTTCACCTCGCCGATCCTGAGTCACCCCACCGACGCGCTCGCATCGCCCGAGATGGCCATCGAGCTGGGCCGGCTGGGTGCGCTCGGCGTCATCAACGGTGAGGGGCTGTGGGCACGGCATCGTGACGTCGAGGAGAAGATCGCCGAACTGATCTCCGTCGCCACCGACGACCCGGATCCGTCGGCAGCGATCCGCTTCCTGCAGCACCTGCACGCCGCACCGCTGGACACCGGCCTGCTGCGCGAGGCCGTCACCCGTGTCCGTGAGGCCGGCGTGACGACCGCCGTGCGCGTGAGCCCCCAGCACGCCCTGGAACTGACCCCGGCGCTCCTCGAAGCAGGTGTGGAGATCCTCGTCGTGCACGGCACCATCATCTCGGCCGAGCACGTCGCCGAGGACGACGAGGACGCGGGCATCCAGCATCGGGAACCGTTGAACCTCAAGACCTTCATCGCCGATCTCGACATTCCGGTGATCGCCGGTGGCGTCCACGATCACCGCACCGCCCTGCATCTGATGCGGACCGGTGCGGCCGGCGTGATCGTCGGCTACGGCGCCGCCCATGGCGCGACGTCGACCGACGAGGTGCTCGGCATCGGCGTGCCGATGGCCACCGCGATCGCCGACGCGGCCGCCGCGCGCCGCGAATACCTCGACGAGACCGGCGGACGGTACGTCCACGTCATCGCCGACGGCGACATTCACTCCTCCGGTGACCTGGTGAAGGCCATCGCCTGCGGTGCGGATGCCGCGGTGCTCGGCACACCGCTCGCCGCGAGCGCGCAGGCACCCGGCCGCGGCTGGTACTGGCCGTCGGCGGCGGCGCACCCGGACACCCCGCGCGGCGCTCTGCTGCAGGTCGCCATCGACGAGGAGCGTCCGAGCCTCGACACGGTCCTCACCGGCCCCTCCGACGATCCGTTCGGCTCGCTGAACCTGATCGGCGCACTCCGCCGGTCGATGGCGAAGGCCGGCTACTGCGATCTGAAGGAATTCCAGAAGGTCGGGCTCTCGGTTCACGAGTGAGGTTCCGCCCCGTTTCGTGAAGGCGAGGCTGCGTGTTCCCACCGTGACAACGTTCGTTAGTATGATCGACCATGGCAGCCCACCATGATTTCGACGTGCTCATCATCGGTTCCGGTTTCGGCGGCAGCGTCAGTGCGCTGCGACTTGTCGAGAAGGGATACCGGGTCGGGGTGATCGAGGCGGGTCGCCGCTTCACCGACGACCAGTTCGCGAAGACCAGCTGGCGACTCAATCGCTGGCTGTGGGCGCCGAAGCTCGGCCTGTACGGTATCCAGCGCATCCACGCCCTGAAGGACGTGATGATCCTCGCCGGTGCGGGTGTCGGCGGTGGCTCGCTCAACTACGCGAACACGCTGTACAAGCCATCGACGCCGTTCTTCACCGATCCGCAGTGGAATCACATCACCGACTGGGATGCCGAACTCAGTCCGTACTACGACCAGGCGCGCCGCATGCTGGGCGTCGTGTCCAATCCGACGACCACCGAATCGGACCTCGTGATGCGTCAGGTGGCCGACGAGATGGGCGTGGGCGACACCTTCGGTCCGACGCCCGTCGGCGTGTTCTTCGGTACGAAGACCGGTCTGTCCGGAGCGCCGGGCGAGACCGTCGCCGACCCGTATTTCGGTGGGGCGGGCCCGGATCGGACTGCGTGCACCGAATGTGGCGCGTGTATGACGGGCTGCCGGGTGGGTGCGAAGAACACCCTGATGAAGAATTACCTCGGACTCGCGGAACGCAACGGCGCCACCATCATCGACCGCACCACCGTCGACCGGCTGGCACAGCGCCCGGACGGTTCCTGGGAGGTCGGTGCTCATCATTCGTCGTCGTGGGGGCCCATCGGCCGGCGGCGCAGGACGTTCACGGCCGAGCAGGTGATCCTGGCGGCGGGCACCTTCAACACACAGCGACTCATGCATCATGCGAAATCGTCGACGCTGCCGAAGGTTTCGGACGCCATGGGTGTCCTGACCCGCACCAACTCGGAGTCGATTCTCGGCGCCGCCGCATCGAAATTCGATCCGGCACACGACTATTCGCAGGGCATCGCGATCACGTCCTCCTTCTATCCGGAACCCAACACGCACATCGAACCGGTGCGATACGGCAAGGGCTCCAACGCCATCGCCTATCTCCAGACCCTGCTCACCGACGGCGGCGTCAGCCGGATGAACCGATTCGGGCAGTTCCTGAAGCAGGTCGCGCGCAATCCGCTGCTGCTGGTGCGGTTGCTCTACGTCCGCCAGTGGAGCCAGCGGACGGTGATCGCGCTGGTCATGCAGAACAGCAACAACTCGCTCACCACCTTCGTGAAGCGTCGTGGACCGTTGAAGTACATCACCAGCAAGCAGGGACACGGTGAGCCGAATCCGACGTGGATTCCCAAGGGCAACGAGGCCACCCGACGCATCGCCGACAAACTGCCCGGAGGTATGGCCGGCGGCACCTGGGGCGACGTCATGAACATGCCGCTCACCGCGCACTACCTGGGTGGCTGCGTGATCTCCGACGATCCGGCCAACGGCGTCATCGACCCGTATCACCGTGTGTGGAACTACCCGTCGCTGCACGTCACCGACGGCGCCTCCATCTCGGCGAACCTCGGCGTCAACCCGTCGCTCACCATCTGCGCACAGGCGGAGCGGGCGATGTCGTTGTGGCCCAACAAGGATGAGGCCGACAGCCGTCCGGAACAGGGTGCGTCGTATGCGCGTCTGGCGCCGGTTGCGCCCCGGCATCCGGTCGTCCCCGCCGACGCGCCCGGAGCCCTTCGCCTGCCGATCGTGAAGGTGTCGTAGGCGCGTTCGTTGGCGTAACCGTCACCGATGCGGGGCGACACGCCGCAACTGCGGCCGATTCGCACCGCAGCGGTGACGGTTAGGACGACCGGCGGCCGATGAGGTGACCCATTCCGTGCGATAGTGCCACGGTGGCAGCAAATGTGGCGACCGCACCCGCTGCGAGGTCACGGTCCGCAATTGCGATTCCGCGATTCTGCAAGGCCCGGCGGGCGGCCACATAGAAGGGGATGACCACCGGAACCACGGTTGCCACGCCGGGCGAATAGCCGCGTGTGACGACACTGCCCGCCAGGTGAGTGACGCTGTGCCAGCCGAAGGCTGCCAACCCCGTCTGATAGAAGCGGCTCCGGCCTCCGCTGCGGCGACCGTCTTCCGCGGCGCCTGCGACCAGGAGGCCGGCGGTGCCGATCGCGACGCGAACGTGCAGTGGGGACAGTTCGGGGATCGGTAGCTCGCGGCCGCCGAACGTGGATGGCCGGCGACTTGTCCACGCCGGCATTGTCAGCAGCTCTTCGATGTCGTGGATGAGCCAGGCGGCGAAAAGCCCCCAGGTACTCCACAATGGGGCGGGAGCGGTCTGTGTCTCTGTGGTCATGATGCCTCCGTGAGCAGTCGATTCACCGATAATGCAACGCTCCGTTGCACTTATTTGCAACATGCGGGTTCTCACAAATAATGGACGCAACGTAGCGTTGCATATGGATGCTGGTGGTCGTAGGGTGGTGCGACATGGCCGACGTTCGGTTACCGCGAAAGGCGGAGGCGATCTTCGATGTGGCTCTGCGGCACCTTGCCGCCCATGGATACGACGCCGTGACGATCGAGGGAATCGCTGCCGAGTCCGGCGTGAACAAGACCACCCTTTACCGCTGGTGGGTCAGTAAAGACGAATTGCTGTCTGCTGCACTGCGGCACGGGGGGCTTCTCGAACTTCGGCCCGTCGACACGGGAAGTCTTCGCGGCGACGTGCTCGATATCCTGAGCCAGATTGCTTCACTGCTCGAATCGCCGTACACGCGTGCCATCGTCGCCGGTGCGGTCGACGGCAGTCGGCCTGATCTTGGCCACCTGGCCACCGAGTTCGTCGATGACCGGCTCAGTGGCTACCGCGAGATTGTCGAACGAGGGCAGGCCCGTGGCGAGATTCCTTCCGGCATTGAGGAATCCGAGGTCTTTCATCCTCTGATCGGCGCGTTGTGGATCAAGGTGTTGCTTCTCCGTCAGTCGGTCAGCACAACGTATCTCGGCGAGCTCGTGGACAACCTTCTGAAGGGAATCGCGCGACCCCGGTAGCGGCCTAGTCGGACGTGCGGGAGTTGTTGGCGTAACCGTCACCGATGCCGGGCGACACGCCGTGACTGAGGCCGATTCACACCGCAGCGGTGACGGTTATGCCGAGTAGCGGGTTGATAAGCGACATCGCGGCCACGTTCCAGTCGGAACCGCTGTCGTGATCGTCATGTGGAGCCTGGCCGTGTCAACAAAGGGTTTGATCCGGGGTGCGCAATATCTTACCGTTCCACGGTTCGAGTTTGGCTTTATCCGGGGGGAATCATGTCGGGACATTGGAGCGTTCTCAGGCTTTCTTATGTTTCGAATGCCACCGACGCTGCCGGCACCCAGCTGGCGTCTGTTGCGCTGGACCTTTTCGCTGTTGCGATACTCGGCTTCACGGCCACCCAATTAGGCTTGCTCAATGCTCTGTCGATGATTTCGTTCCTCGTGTTGACCATCCCGATCGGCGTCCTTGTCGACAGGGTCGGTCCCGTGGAAATCCTGATTGCAAGCCTCTTTGCCAAGGTAGCGATGGTCGCAACGATCGTCGTGTTGGTACTGAGCGACAGCATGTCCGTCGTGTTGGCGATGATCATCGGCTTGGCCATCGGCGCGTTCACGACGGCAACCGAGATGTCGCAGACAGCTGTCGTGCCGTCGTTGGTCGGCGACGGCGACAAGATCGCGAAGGTAGTCGCTCTGATGGCGTCGGCCGACCGCGTGGCTTCGATTGTCGCTCCCGCTTCGGCAGGGTTGCTGATCACGATGTCGGATGGTGTCCCGGCATTTGCCGGCGCGACGTTCCTCATTGGTTGCGCACTGGCGGCGGCATCAGGGTTGATTCGGATTCGACGAACAGGTGGTGAAACACCTCGTCGAAGTCATCAGCCGCGTTCCGAATCTGATTCGTTGCGCCTACGTGCTTCCCTGGCCACGGCCGCGCACGGATTCGCCGTCTTGTACCGAACGAAGGTGCTTCTCGGCGTGACGCTCCTGGTGGCCGTGACCAACATGGGACTTGCGATCGGCGACTCCGTAATGACCATCGCTATCCTCAGGGCGCTTGATCTCGGAACCGTCTACTTTGGACTTCTCGGGACAGTTGGGGCTGTTTCCGGACTTCTGGCGTCCCTTGCTGCTCCGAAACTGGTGCAAGTGGTGTCAGTTGGCCGGCTGTTCGCGATCGTCTCGGTTGTGCAGGCGATCATCACGTGGCTTCCGTTGGTGGCGCTTCACAATCCTGCCGGCGCAACAGTGATCTTTCTGATCTTCACCATTGTCTGGTCGATGGTGGTGACCATCTCGAATATCGCAGGGTTCTCGTATGTCGCAGCAGCCGTCCCGCAGGAATCGCTCGGCCGGACGAGTGCGGCTGAACGAATGATCACGATGGGATCGATCCCGCTGGCAGCACTCGGTGGGGGGATTCTGGCGGACAGCTTCGGATTGGACCTACCACTGATCCTGTGGCCCGCACTGACACTGGCGGCAGCCGTCACATTCGGTGGCCTGCAATTCCGCAGGAATCGCCGTCCACTGTCCGCGTGACGTGTGCTTCGGGCGATAAGGAATTGGATTCGGTGGATCACCGCGACATCAATCCAGTCCCCGAGCGGTGAGTGTGTCGGCGAAACCGTCGGCGGTGCGCAGGGCGGCGAGGACGATGGGGGCGACGAGGATGCGTGGTCCGGGGCGCAGGCCACGGGCTTTGCGGGCCTCGTCGACCTCGCGCACCACCTCGACCATCAGCGGGATGGACCGGATGGTGAGCGCCAGTGCCATCGCAAAGTGGTCGACGGGAAAGCCGAAGCGCCGCAACGGTTGCAGCCATCGGCCGACGGCATCGAGGATGTCGGTGGTGCGGGTCGTGAGGGTGACGACGGCGGCCAGGGCCATCGAGGTGAGCAGGATGCCGCAAACGATGAGTCCCTGCCGCCAATCACCGAAGATGGTCTGGAACACGAAGATCAGCACCATGACCCAGCGCATCGGCCACAACTGCCGCCACGCGGTGACCGGGCCGATCCCGCCGATCGCGAAGACCATCGCGACCGCGCCCACGGCGATGCCGAGGGCCGGGAGCGTGCGGACGGTCACCGAGATGACCAGGATGGCCGCGGCCAGTGCGAGAAGTTTCACCCCCGGTGGAAGCCGGTGCAGCAGTGAGTCTCCGGGGCGGTAGACGCCGAGCACGTTCACGACATCAGCTCCCGGTACGCGGCGAGAGCGGGTCCGGGCAGGTCGTCGGCGACGACCCGTCCGTCGTCGATCACCACGACCCGATCGAAATCCGACACCAGGTCCAGGTCGTGGGTGACGACGATCAGCTGCTCGTCGAGCGTCCGGAAGACCTCGCGAAGCATGCGGCTGTTGCGGAGGTCGAGGAGTGTGGTCGGCTCGTCGGCGACGATCACCGAGGGTTCGGTGACGAAGATCGATGCCAACGCCAGTAACTGTTTCTGCCCGCCCGAGAGTCGTTGGGCGGGATGGTCCGCGTGGTCGGCGAGCCCGAATCGGCCGAGCACCTCGCGGGCGCGTTCGGCACGGTCGCTCTTCGACAATCCGGTGCGGCGCAACGAGAGTTCGATGTCCTCGATGACGGTCGGCATGATGATCTGCCGGTCGGGGTCGGAGAAGATGAAGCCGACCTGCTTGCGCACCTGCCGCTTATGGCGAGCGGCGTCGATCCCGTCGACCACGACGCTGCCGGTGTCCGGCGTGACGAGTGCGTTGATCATCCGCGCCAGCGTCGACTTGCCGCTGCCGTTGGCACCGACGATCCCGACCCGTTTCTCCGGCAGCGACAACGACACATCGCGCAGCACGACGCGATCGCCGTAGGCGTGTCCGACGGAATCGAATTCGATCATGTGGTGCGCTGCGATGTCCCCGAGAACCGAAGTGGCGCGATGAGTCCCGGCCACCCTCGATGCACCTGTGCGGCGACGAGCGCGGTCACCACCGCCTTCGCGACATCGCCGAGGAGGAACGGGGTGTTCGCCGAGATCGCGGCACTCAGCGACATCCCGCGGATCAGCAGTCCGCCGATGCCGAACAGGTAGATGACCACAAGCCCGCCGACGAGGTTGATCACGATGCCCCACAGCACGCGATACCGCGGCATCATCATCGCGGTCAGGACCCCGATCACGATGACCGCGGGCAGGAACCCGACGAAGAAGCCGCCGGTCGGGGAGGACAGCGACGTCCAGCCGTTGCGGCCGCCGGCCAGGATCGGGAGTCCTGCGATCGCGAGCACCGCGAAGATCACCACCGCCAGCGTGCCCTTCTTGGGGCCGAGGATCGCTCCGGCGAGCATCACGCCCATCGTCTGCAGGGTGATCGGCACACCGCTCGCCAGGTTGATGGTCCCGGGCAGCCCGAGTGCGGCGATGAGTGCGGCGAAGACCGCCGCCTGCGTCACATCGGTGACCGAGAGGGCGTACCACCGGGTCGGATTCTCCCGCGCCGGGGAACTGCTGGTTGTCTCGGACATGCCAAGCATTATGGCCCGGTGGCGCGGCTGCACGCCCTCGCGGGTGCATCTCTAGAATTGTCGGCGTGACGGATTCTCCTGCCGACGTCTTCGACGCCCCGCGCCCGGTGCTGGTCATCGATTTCGGTGCCCAGTACGCGCAACTCATCGCCCGCCGGGTGCGTGAGGCACGCATCTACTCCGAGGTGATCGCACATGACGCGCCCATCGAGGAGTTCCGCGCCAAGAACCCGGTCGCCCTCATCCTGTCCGGCGGACCGGCGTCGGTATACGCCGAC
Organism: Gordonia sp. B8661-1; assembly: GCF_059427765.1. Classification (NCBI taxonomy): domain Bacteria; kingdom Bacillati; phylum Actinomycetota; class Actinomycetes; order Mycobacteriales; family Gordoniaceae; genus Gordonia; species Gordonia sp. B8661-1. The sequence goes on along the minus strand of NZ_JCAHRL010000001.1, from coordinate 194,248 downwards.
GATGCGCCGACCGTCGATCCCGAGGTCTTCGAGCTGGGCGTGCCGGTCTTCGGCATCTGCTACGGATTCCAGTCGATGGCCCGCGCGCTCGGCGGCGAGGTCGCCAACACCGGTGGTCGCGAGTTCGGGCGGACGACGCTGACGGTCGCCGGTGACGGCGTGCTGCATCAGGGGCTGTCGGACACCCAGCCGGTGTGGATGAGCCACAACGACGCGGTGCAGGTCGCACCGGAAGGCTTCACGGTCACCGGTTCCACGCCGGGTGCGCCGGTGGCGTCCTTCGAGAATGTCGAGAAGCGGATGGCCGGGGTGCAGTATCACCCCGAGGTGCTGCACACCCCGCACGGCCAGCAGATCCTGACGCGCTTCCTGTACGAGATCGCCGGGCTGGAGGCGACCTGGACCGCCGCCAATATCGCCGACTCCCTCATCGACGCGGTATCCGATCAGGTCGGCGACGGGCTGGCGATCTGCGGGCTGTCGGGCGGAGTGGATTCCGCCGTCGCGGCGGCTCTGGTGCAGCGGGCCATCGGCGACCGGTTGACCTGTGTCTTCGTGGACCACGGTCTGCTGCGGGCAGGCGAACGCGAGCAGGTGCAGCACGACTTCGTCGGCGCGACGGGTGCCCGCCTGGTGACGGTCGACGCCGCCGACGTCTTCCTGCGGGAATTGTCCGGCGTCTCTGATCCGGAGGAGAAGCGCAAGATCATCGGCCGCGAGTTCATCCGGTCCTTCGAGGGCGCGGTCTCCGAGGTGCTCGGCGACAAGGCCGACGCGGGCGAGCAGATCGACTTTCTGGTCCAGGGCACCCTGTACCCGGACGTCGTGGAGTCCGGCGGCGGCAGCGGCACCGCGAACATCAAGAGCCACCACAACGTCGGCGGTCTGCCCGAGGATCTCGAGTTCACACTCGTCGAGCCGCTGCGCCTGCTGTTCAAGGACGAGGTGCGCGCCGTCGGACGCGAGCTCGGCCTCCCCGAGGAGATCGTTGCGCGCCAACCCTTCCCGGGGCCGGGACTGGCGATCCGGATCGTCGGTGAGGTGACCGCCGACCGCCTCGAACTGCTGCGCCGTGCCGACCTGATCGCCCGCGAGGAGTTGACTGCCGCGGGCCTCGACAATCAGATCTGGCAGTGCCCGGTGGTGCTGCTCGCCGATGTGCGCAGCGTCGGTGTGCAGGGCGATGGCCGCACCTACGGTCATCCGATCGTCCTGCGTCCGGTGTCCAGCGAGGACGCCATGACCGCGGACTGGACCCGCGTGCCCTACGAGGTGCTGGAGACGATCTCCACCCGGATCACCAACGAGGTACCCGAGGTGAACCGGGTGGTGCTGGACGTGACCAGCAAGCCGCCGGGCACCATCGAGTGGGAGTGACGCGGACCCGGCGTCTCGACCAGCGGGTCAGGACCGGGACGATCGGGCGCCGGTGAGGATCAGGATCAGGCCGACGACCAGGCCGATCCCGATCGCGGCCCACCCGAAGTGCGCGGCCGCCGGCAGTTCCACGCCGCCGGAGAGCCCCCAGCCTGCGATCAACAGCCCGGCGACGCCCATCAGGACGAGTCCGGGGGAGCGGCGGCCTGCCGCCTGGTCGTCGGTGTTCTCCGGGATCGCGTTCATCGGACGACCTCCACATTTCCCATACGTGTGCTCGCATCAATGGTCAGGACGGGACCGCCGGTGCCGTCGACGCCTCCGTCGAGGCCGGTCGGGCACTTCGAATCACCCACGCGCACATCACATATGGCGCGGACATCCATCTTCGGTGGTACCCGTACGATGATCTCGCCGACCCCGGCCTGCAGGGACACGTGCCGGTCGGCCGTCAGCTCCACTCGCCGCAGATCGAGATTGAGGCTGCCCATCGCGATGCGGTAGGAGGGGCGGATCTCGTTCTCGCTGTGCGGATACCAGGTGCGCTCACCGACCTCGCCGCCGCGGAACCCGTCGAAGTGCCCGGCCGTGGTGACGACGATGGTCGCCACCGAGAGAGCCACCACGATCGGCACCAGGCCCGCACCACCCTTGCGCGGGGTACGGCGAATCCCGGCGACGATCAGGCCGACCGCGACGACCGCGAGTGCCATGGCAAGGACGCGACCGGGGGTGAACCAGTCGACCCCGGCCTGATTCAGACCCGCACCGACGGCGCCGGTGATCACGGCGAGGCCGATGACGATCAGCGTCAGGGGCGATCGCTTACGGGGCGGCTCCGGTGATGCGGCCGGCTCCGGAAGATCCCACGCGAACCGCGCCGTGCCCAGCGGATCCCATGCCGGCGGTACGGGAGGGTCGGTCGGCGCGAACGGATCGGTGCGGGTGCCGACGGTGGGGGCTTCGGCCGCCGTCGGTGCGGTGGTCGTCGGTGCGGTGCTCGACGTCGGCATCGTGGACGCGGTCATGGCGTCGGTCGTCGGGGCGGCCTCCGACGGGGAGACATCTGTCGGCACGGGCACCGTCGGGGTGATTCCCGTCGCGGTGGGGACGTGCGGAGTGCCGGTGGTCGCCGTCGGGAATCCGGGCGCGGGCATCGGTGCGGTCATCCCGCGCGGGGTCCATCTCTGGAACTGACCCGGACCGGGGACCGTGCCGGGAACGGGCGCGGCGGGGGCCGTGTCCACGCTGGTGCCCTCGGGCGGGGTCGGAGTGCGCTGGTAGAGCAGCCACCAGGCGAGCGCCATCAGGGCGACACCGAGCAGGCCACCGCCACCCCAGGTGCGGTTGGGACCGAAGGAGGTGACCACCACGATCGCCAACACCACCAGCAGGATGACCCGCCCGTTGCCCAGGCCGTGCAGGTGGCGACGCCCGTGCCGGAACGGGTGGCCGTGGGCGATCGATCCGAGCTGATCGCGGGCGCGGTCGGCGCTGGGCAGTGCCACCCAGGCGGCCAGGTAGAGGATCAGGCCGCTGCCGCCGAACAGCGCGGCGACGACGAACGCGACCTTCACCAGCGTCGGGTCCACCCGATACCGGGCGCCGATGCCGGCGCACACACCGGCGACGGTGCGGCCGGCCGTCGGCCGCACCGGGCGGGTGGCCCACATGCCTTCGAGCTGCTTCGTATCCATGGTTCCCATCGTGGGGCGTCGGCGGCCGGAAAACATCGGGGGAACACCCTGAGAACGTCCCTGATGTGCCGGGCACGATGATCGTGTCACTATCGAATGGTGAGTAGTGGTGTGCCCGTACCGGCTTCCCGTCTACCCGGGGCAGTCCCCCCGGGCCAGACGGCGCCGAAGCTTGTGCGGCGAGACCGCGGGCGGGTCATCGCCGGTGTCGCCGGAGGCGTGGCCGACCACCTGGGTGTCGACGTGTTCCGCGTCCGGGTGGTCTTCGTGGTGCTCGCCGCGCTGGCCGGTGCCGGTGTGCTCGCGTACGCGCTGATCTGGTTCTTCAGTCCGCCCGGTCATGACACCGCCGAACCCCGTCCGGGGGAGCGCCGTCAGGCGTACGGGCTGGCGCTGGTCGGGCTGGTGGCCATGGCCCTCGTCGGCTTCGGGGCGTCGGGAACGCCCGTCGCCTACCTGGTGCCGCTGGTCTTCGTCGTGGTGGGCGCGAGCCTGGTCTGGCGTGAGTTCGACACGCATTCGGCGCCGCGCACACCCGTGCTGACCTGGACGCGGCTCGGTGGTGGCGCGTTGCTGGTGATCGGTGGCCTGGTGGTGATCGTGCTGGCGGGCGATCAGAGTTTCGGCGGATTGTCGACGACTCTGCTCGCGGTGCTGGCGACCCTGATCGGTGTCATCCTGCTGACCGTGCCGCTGTGGATGCGGATGTGGCGTGCGCTCAACGAGGAACGGGCCGCGCGCATCCGGAATGCCGAGCGCGAGGAGATCGCCTCGCATCTGCACGATTCGGTGTTGCAGACCCTGGCGCTGATCCAGAAGCAGGCGGCGCGTCCCGAGGAGGTCGCGCGGCTCGCCCGCGGTCAGGAGCGGGAACTGCGGGCATGGCTGTTCGGCGATCCGCAGCTGCGCGGAAGCTCGCTGTCGGCCAGTCTGCAGGGCGTCGCCGGTGAGGTCGAGGACGCCTACGGCATCGAAGTCGGGGTGATCACCGTGGGTGATCTTCGGCCGGACGACGAACCGGCCGCCGACCGCAGGCGCTGGACCGCGCTGGTCGGCGCCACGCGCGAGGCACTCGTCAACGCGGCCAAGCATTCCGGCGAGCGCAAGGTCGACGTGTACGCCGAGATCACCGATGAGGAGGTGGAGGTGTTCGTGCGCGACCGCGGGGTGGGCTTCGATCCGGATGCCGTCGACGACGACCGGCAGGGGATCGCCCGCTCGATTCGTGCCCGCATGGAACGCGCCGGTGGGACCGTCGCCATCGACACCGCCGAAGGACGCGGCACCAATGTGCGCCTGACCCTGCCGCGTGCCGCCGACGGCGACCACGATTCCGCTGCGGACGACGCCGCAGCGAACGACACTGCTGTGAACGACACTGCTGTGAACGACACTGTTGTGAACGACACTGGGGCGGAAGATGATTCACCAGTGGAGACAGCACCAGGAGAGGCCGGCCGACGATGACCGATTCCGACACTTGCCGGATCTTCCTCGTCGACGACCACGCGGTGTTCCGGTCCGGCGTGCGCGCCGAACTCGGCGGCGAGGCCGGCCTCGAGGTCGTCGGTGAGGCGGGCGGTGTCGCGGAGGCCGTGGCGGGCATCGTCGCCCGTCGGCCGGACGTGGTGCTCCTCGACGTGCACATGCCCGCCGGTGGTGGCGTTGCGGTGCTCCGGGGCGTCAACGACGCCCTCGGGGAGGAGTCGCCGGTCTTCCTCGCCCTCTCGGTGTCCGATGCGGCCGAGGACGTGATCGCCACGATCCGCGCGGGGGCGCGCGGATACGTCACGAAGACCATCGACGGTGCGGCACTTGCCGATGCGGTACGCCGCGTCGCCGACGGTGACGCGGTCTTCAGTCCGCGGCTGGCCGGTTTCGTCCTCGACTCCTTCACCGGCAAGTCGGCCGCGCCCGAACCGCCCCTGGACCCGGAACTCGATTCGCTCACCAAACGGGAACTCGAGGTGCTGCGGTTGCTGGCCCGCGGGTACACCTACCGGGAGATCGCCGACGAACTGTTCATCTCGATCAAGACCGTGGAGACACACGCCTCCAATGTGTTGCGCAAAACCCAGCAGTCCAATCGCAATGCCCTGACCCGGTGGGCGGCCAACCGTCACATCGGTTGAGCCGCAAGATTTTCGGAGTCAGTCGCCGGGACTCGCGTCGAGGCGGGCACGCAATTCGGCGACCTCGTCCTGCAGCGTCCTGATCTGCTCGATGTACGGTTCGACGCGTTCGCGGACCTCCTCGGCGGTGTATTGGGGCACCAGGCTGCGGGAGCAGTTCCAGTCGAAGGCCTCGATATCGATGACGATGCCGCGTTCGCAGCGTGCGGCGACGACGGCGCCGCCGGGCAGCTGTTGCAGGTCCCATATCAGTGCCGGATCATCCTGTGCGTCAACGACGGTGGCGCGTCCGAAGAGCTTCAGTCGCCGCTTGCGGGGGTAGTCGGCCAGGAAAAGCGCTGTGCGGCCGTCGGATTCGATGTTTCCGACGGAGACGAACTGCTGGTTCCCGTGGAAGTCGGCGAACCCGATGCGGTTGCCGCCCAGGTGATGCAGGAATCCGTGTGGCCCACTGCGGTATTGCACGTACGGCCAGCCGTCGGGGGTGACCGTGGCCAGATGGAATTGGAAGACCCCGGTGATGATGGCGATCTCCCGGCCGGTCAGTTCCTGTGGGCCGTCGCCGTCCTCGACGTGCCCCGCGCTCCCGTAGGCCACGTCGCTGCCCGCCCGTCGCTGACGCTCACGGGACCTCGGTCCGAATGCGATGTCCTGATATCGCTGTCCCATGCCCTCACCCAAGCAGGGATGCGATCACAATGCGATGACCAGGATCACGATCACCAGCAACACCAGCAGTGCGGCGCCACCGGCGACGGCCAGCGTCGTCGGTGACATCGGCGCCGACGAGGACGATCGCGGGGGCTTCGCAGGTGATCCGCGCAAGCCCGTCCCCGGATTCTGATTCTGTGGAGTCGGTTGCTGCGGTCCGCGCGCCGGCGGGGTCGGCACGGTACCGCCGGGCAGGTTGGGACGCTGGTGGGAACCGGTGCTGAGCGCGGGACCACCGACCGGCAGGTGGGTACCGGTGGAGGTGGCGCGGGTCGGGCGCGGTGAGCGCTGCGCCCAGATCGGGGTACCGCCGTCCGGGGTGGTGATCGGGTTGGTGAGGACCTGCGAGACGGTGCGGCGATTGCCCGCGGCCACCTGGGCGAGCAGGTCGCGTGCCTCGGACATGGTGGGGCGTTTGGCCGGGTTCGGTTCGAGGAGCCGGAGGATCACCGGATGCAGTTCCCCGGCCTTGGTCATCGGGTTGATGCGGGCGCGAGCGACCTTGTGCAGCAACGCGATCGAGTCGTCGTCGACGCCGTAGGGTGGCTGTCCCTCGACGATGGTGTAGACAGTGGCGCCCAGCGAGTAGACGTCGGAGGCCTCGCCGGGTTCGGCACCGCGCGCCACCTCCGGTGCGAAGTAGGCCGGGGTTCCGGTGATGACGCCGGATGCGGTGGTGCTCTCGTCGTCCTTGGCCCGGGAGATGCCGAAGTCGGTGATCTTGACCTGACCGGCGCTGCGTCCGGTGGTGGAGATCAGGATGTTGCCGGGCTTGATGTCGCGGTGCAGGATGCCGCCCGCGTGCGCGTCGGCCACCGCATCGGCCACCTGGGCGCCGATCTGTGCGGCCTGGGAGACACCGAGAGTCTTTGTGGTGTGCAGGATCTGGGCGACGCTGCGGGACGGCAGGTATTCCATCACCAGCCACGGTTCGCCGCTGTCGAGGGCGACGTCGTGGGTGGCGATGGCATTGCGGTGGGCGAATTTGGCGGCGATGCGGCCCTCGCGCATGGCGCGGGTACGGATGTTCTCCGCGGATTCCTCGCTGAGGCCCTCGGTGGACACCACCTGCTTGACGGCTACCTCGCGGTCGAGCAGTTGATCGCGGGCCAGCCAGACCGCGCCCATGCCACCGCCGCCGATCCGGGAGAGCAGCCGATATCGCCCGGCCACCAGCGATTGGGGGCCCGGGGTTCGCTTACCCGCTAGGTGGGAGGACGGCATAGCAGCATGATAGTCGGCCCCGATCTTCGCGGTGCGAACTGTTTGACATTCGCGTCGTACATATGTTCGACTGTGGCCATGCGGTGGTCCGACCAGGGAGTCGGGGTCGACGACGGGGCACTGCCGGGCCTGAGCCGGGCCGGTCTGGTGCGATCCGTGCAGACCCCCGAATTCGAGGGTGTCACTTTTCACGAGGTGTTGGCCAAGAGTGCACTGAACACCATCCCGGAGGGTGCCAATCTTCCGTTTCGCTTCACCGTCAACACCTTTCGCGGGTGTACCCACGCCTGCCGGTACTGCTTCGCGCGGCCGACGCACGAGTATCTGGATCTGGACTCGGGGCGGGATTTCGACACCCAGGTCGTCGTGAAGCTCAATGTGGCCGCGGTGCTGCGCAAGGAGTTGCGGCGACGATCCTGGAAGCAGGATGCGGTCGCGCTGGGCACCAACACCGACCCGTATCAGCGGGCGGAGGGGCGGTATCGGCTGATGCCCGGGGTGATCGGTGCGCTGGCCGAATCCGGCACGCCCTTCTCCATCCTCACCAAGGGCACGCTGCTGCGCCGCGATCTGCCCCTGCTGCGGCAGGCGTCGAGGCAGGTGCCGATCAGCATCGCCATCTCGCTGGCGATCCACGACCCGGATCTGCAGAAGGCGCTGGAGCCCGGCACCCCGTCACCGAAGGCCCGCCTGGATCTGATCCGCGCGATTGCCGATGCGGGGTTCGCGCCGCACGTGATGGTGGCGCCGGTGATCCCGTATCTGACCGATTCGACCGCTCATCTGGACGAGTTGCTGGCGGCGCTCGCCGATGCCGGCGCATCCGGGGTCACGGCCTTTCCGATGCATCTGCGCGGGGCCACCAAGCCGTGGTTCCTGGAGTGGCTGGCCGAGGTGCATCCCGCCTTGATGCGCCGCTATCGCGGACTGTACGGACACGGTGCCTACGTCACTCCCGAGTACTCGGCGTGGCTGCGGGACCGGATGCGTCCGCTCGTCGCCCGGCACGGACTGTCCGGCTCCCCGGGGCCGCGGGTTCCGTCGGTGCAGCGCGCCGAGGATCCGGTCGCGGAGCCCGAGTTGCAGCAGGCGCTGACCCTCTTCTGAGCCGTCTGACCGGCACGCGTTGACGGCTGTCGGTGGGTGCCCTTAATATCGGGTCATATCGAAAACATGTTCGAACAGCATGCATCTTCCCGGCGCGCTGATTGCGGAAAGTCGCTGGTCAGGAGGATGAATGCAGGCCGAGGTCGATGAATTGCGCCGCCGCATCGCGGTGATGTCGGGTCGCCCGGGGCATCGTGCGGAAGCGCCGGCCGACGAGGCGGCGGGAGTGCTGCCGGTACCGGACGCGCTGGCCGATCTGCTGCCCGGCCGCGGGCTGGCGCGGGGTGGCGTCGCGGTGCTCTCCGGTGCCCGGTCGGTCCTGCTGTCGATCATCGCGTCGGTGAGTCATTCCGGTGCGGAGGTCGGGATCGTCGGGATGCCGTATCTGAATCTGGGGGCGATCGTGGAATGGGGCGGTGTCCTGTCCCGGATCGCGACCGTGCCGGAACCCGGTGGTGATCCGGTCGAGGTGGCCGGGGTGCTGCTCGACGGGATGGATCTGGTGGTGCTGGATCTGACGGGCGTCTCGGTCCCGCCGTCACGGGTGCGGGTGGTGATGGGCCGGCTGCGCAAACAGTCGTCGACGTTGCTGATCGTCGGTGACTGGCCGGGAGCTCAACTGCGGATCGACACGGAGGTCCGGGCGTACCGGCACATCCCGGTAGTCGACGGTGCGGCCGATCTGTCCGATGCGCGCTCCGGATACGGCCGCATCGGCGGGGTGTCCCTGCGGGTGACGGTCACCCGACGTTCCCGGCAGCGGGATATCGGCGAGATCGACATCGTGACAAGCGGATTCGACTCCGGCATACGGATGGAACGGGTGCTCGTGCGGCGTCCGGAGCTGGCGGTGGCGAACTGATGACCTCCACTTCTCTGGCTCCGGCTCCCTCTCCCGACACCGATGCGGTGTCCTCCCCGGGGCGAATCCTGGCACTGTGGTGTCCGGACTGGCCCGCGACGGCGGCCGCGATGGCCGATGATCTTCCACCGCAGACGCCGATCGCGGTGCTGCACGCCAACCGGGTGATCGCGTGTTCGGCCGCGGCCAGGGCTGCCGGTGTGCGTCGCGGCATGCGGAAACGGCAGGTGCAGGCGACCTGTCCGGAACTGACGGTGGTGCTCGCCGACGATCATCGCGACGGCAGGGCCTTCGAGCCGGTGGTCGCGGTGGTGGCCGATCTGGTGCCGGTGGTCGAGGTGCTGCGGCCGGGTCTGCTGGTCGTTCCGGCGAATCGTGCGTCCCGCCATCACGGTGGTGAGTCGGCGCTCGCGGAAAAGCTCATCGACGCGGTCGCGGCCTCCGGGGTGGAGGCGCAGGCGGGGATCGCCGACGAACTGTTCACCGCGGTGCTCGCGGCCCGCGGGGGCAGGCAGGTGGAACCGGGCGGCGACGCCGGCTATCTGGCCGGCCGGCCGATCGCCGACCTCGCCGTGGAGCCGGCCCTGAGCCATCCCGACCGCATCGAACTGGTGGAACTGCTACGGCGGCTGGGGATCTCGACGATCGGCGCCTTCGCGGCTCTGCCCGTCCGGGATGTGGCGGGTCGGTTCTCCGCGGATGCGGTGACCGCACACCGGCTGGCCAATGCGCTGCCCGGCAGGCCTCCGTCCGGGCAGGTGCCGTCAGTGGATCTGGTGATCGAGCACATTTGTGATCCGCCGATCGAGCGGATCGATGCGGCGGCCTTCCTGGGTCGCAGACTCGCCGACGAACTGGCGGCCCGGCTCGCCGCCGCCTCGGTGGCGTGCACGCGGCTGACCGTCGAGGCCGTCACCGGGCGTGGCCGACGGCACGTTCGCACCTGGCGATGTGCCCAGCCCCTGACGCCGGAGGCCACCGCCGACCGGATTCGCTGGCAACTGGAGGGCTGGCTGACCGGCGGACGGCCAGGTATGGAGGAGCCGCCGGATGCGCCGATCGGGATGATCCGTCTGGAACCGGTCGAGGTGGCGTCGGCGAGCGCGCTGCAATATGCCTTGCGCGGCAAGGGGTTGCCCGATACCGATCAGTCCGGTGAGGCGGGTATAGGGGAGCGGGCGCGCCGTTCCCTGGTCCGCGTGCAGGGGCTGCTCGGCGGAGACGCCGTCCGGCTGCCGGTGCGCAGCGGTGGCCGCACCCCGTCGCAACGGATCACGATGGTGCCCTTCGGCGACGAGCCGGTGGCGCACCGATCACCGGATGCGCCGTGGCCCGGCCGATTGCCCGAGCCGGGACCCGCGGTGCTGACCGCCACCCCCGTCGACGTCCTCGACCTGATGGGGCATCCGGTGCAGGTGACCGGACGAGGTGCCTTCTCGGCCGAACCCACCACCGTGCGGATGCGCCGGGTCGTCGGTGAGCCGCGGAGCTGGGAGCTGCGATGGTGGGCCGGCCCGTGGCCCACCGGGACCGACACCTCCGCCGGGGGCGACGGGATCATCGCCCGCGCCCAGGTGCTCCTCGACGACTCCCGGGCCCTGCTGATCGGCTACCGGGCCGGGGAGTGGACCGTCGAAGGCGTGTACGAGTGATCTCGATACGTCATTCGCTGGTCGAGTAGTGACGTGTGAGCGCAGCGAGCCCGTCGCGTATCGAGACCCGCTGTGCTGCAACGCTCAGGCAGACAGTGGCCGGATATTGGACAGGTCGGCTTCAGCGCGGGCGACTCGAAGGTCGTACTCGGCCTGTAGGTTTGACCAGAATGCGTCGGACTGACCGAATAACTTGCCGAGGCGCAGTGACATTGCTGCCGTCACCCGTCGACGACCGCGCACGATTTCGTTCACAGCACGCGGGGAGACGTCGAGCCGTTCCGCGAGTCCACGCTGCGACAGTCCGTAATCATCCATGAAATCCTGAAGCATCTCTCCGGGATGGACGTTCTTTGCCATTCCTCTCACCTCCTCAGTGGTAGTCAACGATCTGCACATCATGAGGACCTCGGTCGGTCCACCTGAACACGATCCGCCATTGACCGTTGACGCGGATGCTGTGCAGACCGGTCAGATCTCCGGCCAAAGCCTCCAGGCGATTGCCGGGAGGCGACATGAGATCGGACAACAAGTCGGCCGCATGGAGCAACAACAGTCGCTTCATCGCCTGCCTCGCCACCGCAGAACCAAACCGTCGTACTCCGGCACGTTCACCCCGGAAAGTTGCTTCGGTTATGGCATCCGCGAATGACTGGATCATGCGTACATCTCACAATTGTGTCCCGTTGCGCAACGGGTGTCAATGCCTGTGTTGTGCACACCTGTGGACAGATGGTCGCTACCGGTGTGGTGGCGGTATCTCGACGCGCCGGCCCACTGCGCTCAGCGACTACGTGATCGGTGAATAGCTCAATCGACTGTGGCGCCGGGCTTCTCGCGGCCCAGCGCGGCGTCGGATTCGCCGAGGAGAAGATATTCCTGGTGCAGGATGCGGTTGGTGAGGCGGGGAGCGAATCGGTGGCCGAGTTCGGCGAGGTTACCCAGCGCGAGACCGGTGCGATGGGGTCGCCGGACGATGGCGCGCAAGACCCGGCTCGCGGCCTTGTCGACACCCCAGGTCGCCTGGTTCTCGTAGGCGTCGGTGGGGGCGATCATGCGAGTGCGCACCAGCGGGAGGCGCACATTGCTGAAAGTGACGTGGTCCGACAGTGTTTCGGTGGCGGTGACGTCGCTGAACGCCTCCAGTGCGGCCTTGGACGCGGCGTACGCGCCGAACCGCGGACCACGGGCCTGCACCACGATCGAGGACACGTTCACGATATGCCCCGACTGGCGTTCCACCATATGCGGCAGCAGTCCGAGGATGAGGTTCACCGCCCCGAAGTAATTGACCGCCATCACCCGGCGATAGTCGTGCATGCGCTCGGTGGCGTTGACCGTCGCGCGGCGGATGGACCGTCCGGCGTTGTTCACCAGGATGTCGATGTGATCATGTTCGGCCAGAACGTTTTTGACGAGTGAGCCGACGGCGTTCTCGTCGGTGACGTCGCACTGGTAGGTGAACACCCGGCCGGGTGGGACGCCGTCCGCGCTTCCGGTGGCGCCGAGTTCGGTGGCCGCGGACTCGAGTCCGTCGGCGTCGCGGGCGACGATCAGCACATTCGCGCCGCGCGCCACACACATCCGCGCGGTGGCCTTGCCGATGCCGGTGGAGCCGCCGGTGATCAGGATGTTCTTGCCCACCAGAGGTCCGCGTGGATCGTCTCGGCGATGACGGCCCGGATCGAGGTGTTCGGCCCAATACGTCCACAGGCGAGGGCCGTACTCCTCGAGATCGGGCAGCGTGATGCCGTGCTCACTCAGGACGGATACGGAGGTGTCGGAGCGGAAATCGACTGTCAGGGACATGGTGTCGAGCACCGCCGGTGGAATGTTCAGCTGTGCTGCCGTGAGGTCGCGGCCCAGGCGTAACGGTCCGCGCCCGGCCAGCTTCACCAACGGATCGACGACGGCGTTCGGCACCACGTTGTGCCCCTGCGGACCACCGAAGGCCGGCGCGATCGCGTTGTACATGTCGGTGATGGTCCGCCTGCGCGGATCACTCAGGTGGTACACGAGCCCGCTGCGCTCGGGCTCGGTCGTGAGCAACGCGACGATGGAGTGGGCGACGTAGTCGACCGGGACCATGTTGGTGCCGCCGAGATCGGGCATCGGCAGCGACAGCATCGAGGGCAGGTAGCCGAGGGCACGCAGATGGCCGAAGAAGTAATACGGACCGTCGATCTTGTCCATCTCGCCGGTTCGCGAATCCCCGACGACCACCGACGGCCGGTAGACCCTCCAGCGCAACCCTTCTCGTTCACGCACCACGCGTTCCGCCTCGAACTTGGTGCGGTGGTACGGGGACGGCAGGCCCTGCCCCAGGTCGAAATCGTCCTCGGTGAAGGTGCCGCGGAAATCGCCGGCCACCGCGATGGACGACACATGGTGCAGCATGGCGCCGCGGGCGAGGGCGAAGTCGGCGACCCGGGAGGTGCCGTCGACGTTGGCCGCCTGCTGCGATTCGGCGTCGGCGGCCATGTCGTAGATGGCCGCGAGGTGGATGACATGGTCGATGGCGGGAAGATCGCTGCGGCTCAAGGCGAGTCCCGGCGCGGTCAGGTCGCCGACGACCGGCGTCACCTGATCGCCGGAATCGAATCCGGCGAGCATCTCGGTGAACCTCGACAACGAACCGGCCCGCACCAGCGCGTAGATCTCGGCATCCGGTTCGACGGTGAGCAGGCGTTCGATGACCCGGCGGCCGATGAATCCGCTACCGCCGGTGACGAAGTAGGTGGTCATGCGCTGTGCGTCCTTGTCCGAGATGTGAAAGCGGCAGATGACGGCCCGTCATCCCCCGCTGAAAGGCCCCGCTGCTTACCGGACGGTAAGAAACATCATCCCAACACACTGACACTTACATCCGTGGATGGCAATAACATCTTCGGCGTACATCGGCGTGTCCCGGCGTTAGCCCCTTGGTGTGTCGAACAGACGTTCGATAATCTGTGCGGGTGGGATGGGATCAAGGCCCTCCGACCTGGTCGGAGATGGAACGGGTGCTGTCCGGCCGAGCACCGGACGGTGGCCGGCCGGGTGAGGCGTTCGGCCCCGGCGACGGCAACGACAGTCCGGCCTGGTCCCGTAAACGGGGTGCGTATCGCGCCGAGCCGCTGACCAGGGAACCGTCGTCGGTGCCCTTCGCGGAACTGCACGCGCACAGTGCCTACAGCTTCCTCGACGGTGCGTCGATGCCCGAGGAGATGGTGGCCGAGGCGCACCGTCTGGGGTTGGGGGCGCTCGCTCTGACCGACCACGACGGATTCTATGGAATCGTCCGATTCGCCGAGGCGGCAAGGGAATACGGGATGCCGACGGTGTTCGGTGCCGAACTGTCGCTGGAGCCGGATGTCACCCGTACCGGGGTGACCGACCCGCCGGGTGATCACCTGCTGGTGCTGGCCCGCGACGGCGAGGGCTACCGCAGACTGTCGAGGACCATCGCCGACGCGCACATGGTCGCGGGGGAGAAGGGCTTGCTCCGCTACGACCGCGACGCGCTGCCGGATCAGGGAGCCGGGCACTGGCTGATCCTGACGGGCTGCCGGAAGGGGGAGGTGCGGCGGGCGCTGGACCGTGGTGGTCCCGAGGCCGCCCGCGGTGCGCTGGCCGGCATGGTCGACCGCTATGGCCGCGACGATCTGGTCGTCGAACTCACCGCCCAGGGCCTGCCGGAGGATGATGAGCGCAATGCGGTATTGGCAGATCTGGCAAGGGAATTCGGCCTGCTGACGGTGGCCACCACCGGTGCGCACTTCTCCGGTCCACGCAGGCGCAGGCTGGCGACGGCAGTGGCCGCGGTGCGCGCCCGCACCGACATCGAGACCATCGACGGCTGGCTGCCCGGCGTCGGCGGTGCGCACCTGCGCAGCGGGGACGAGATGGCCCGTCTGCTGCCCGGGCATCCCGATGCCATCGACAACGCGACCGGTCTGGCCGCCGACTGTGCGTTCGAACTGGGACTCATCGCGCCGCAGTTGCCGCCCTTCGACGTGCCCGACGGTTACACCGAGGCCAGCTGGCTGCGGGAGCAGACGATGGTGGGAGCGTTGCGCCGCTATGGTCCGCCGGGATCGCATCCGCGTGCCTACCGGCAGATCGAACACGAACTCACCATCATCGAGGCGCTCACCTTTCCCGGGTACTTCCTGGTGGTCGCCGACATCGTGAACTTCTGCAAGAGCAACGACATCCTCTGTCAGGGCCGGGGCAGTGCGGCCAATTCGGCGGTCTGCTACGCGCTGGGCATCACCAACGTCGATCCGGTCGCCAATGCCCTTCTCTTCGAACGCTTTCTGTCGCCGGAGCGGGACGGGCCGCCCGACATCGACGTGGACATCGAATCGGATCGCCGTGAGGAGGCCATCCAGTACGTCTATCGGCGATACGGTCGCGACTACAGTGCGCAGGTCGCCAACGTCATCACCTACCGTGGGCGCTCGGCGATCCGCGACATGGCGCGAGCGCTGGGGTATGCCACCGGTCAGCAGGATGCGTGGAGTCGCGACCCGGAGAGCGCGCCCGCCGACGTCACCGACCTGGCCGGCGAGATCCTCGGCATGCCAAGGCATCTGGGCATCCACTCCGGCGGTATGGTGATCTGCGATCGGCCCATCGCCGACGTCTGCCCGACGGAATGGGCGCGGATGGAGAACCGCAGTGTGCTCCAGTGGGACAAAGACGATTGCGCGGCAATCGGTCTCGTCAAATTCGATCTGCTCGGCCTCGGCATGCTGTCGGCCCTGCACTACGCCATCGACCTGGTCGCCGACCACAAGGACATCCACGTCGACCTCGCCACCCTGGACCTGTCCGAGGAGGCCGTCTACGACATGTTGTGCCGCGCCGACTCGATCGGGGTCTTCCAGGTGGAGTCGCGGGCCCAGATGGCCACACTGCCGCGACTGAAGCCGCGCACCTTCTACGATCTGGTCGTCGAGGTCGCGCTCATCCGTCCCGGCCCGATCCAGGGCGGATCGGTACACCCGTATATCCGGCGGCGCAACGGAACCGAGCCGCCGACGGTGGAACATCCGTCGATGCGCAAGGCGCTCGACCGCACCCTCGGGGTGCCGCTGTTCCAGGAGCAACTCATGCAATTGGCCGTCGATGTGGCGGGTTTCGACGCCACCGAGGCCGATCAGCTCCGTCGTGCGATGGGGTCCAAACGGTCGCCGGAACGGATGGAACGACTGCGCAGACGATTCTACGAGGGCATGGAGAAGCTGCACGGGATCACCGGGGAGACCGCCGACCGGATCTTCGAGAAACTGTCGGCCTTCGCGAATTTCGGTTTCCCGGAAAGCCATTCGCAGAGTTTCGCGTCGCTGGTCTTCTACTCGGCGTGGTTCAAGCTGCATCATCCGGCCGCGTTCTGCGCGGCGCTGCTGAGGGCGCAGCCGATGGGCTTCTACTCACCCCAGACGTTGGTGGCCGATGCCCGCAGACATGGTGTCACGGTGCACGGCCCGGATATCAACAACTCGGTAACCCACGCCGATCTGCAGAACTTCGGCCTCGACGTGCGGCTGGGGCTGGCCGCGGTCCGTGGGATCGGGGAGGAGGTGGCGGACCGGATCGTCGACTGCCGCAACCGTGACGGCCTGTACCGGGACGTCACCGACGTCTCGCGCCGCGCCGACCTCACGGTGCGTCAACTCGAGGGGCTGGCCGGTGCGGGGGCCTTCGACGGCCTCGGGGTGTCGCGACGGCAGGCGTTGTGGGAGGCGGGTGCCGCCGCGACGGTCCGCGACGATCAGCTGGCACTCGAGAATGCCACGCCCACACCGGTTCTCCCCGGATTGTCGGATGTCGAGCTGGCCGCCACCGATGCGTGGGCCACCGGGATCACGCCCACCTCCTATCCCACCCAGTTCCTGCGTCCCCGGCTTGCTGCGCTGGGGGTGACCCCGGCCGACGAATTGCTGGCCGCCGTCGACGGCAGCCGGGTCGTCGTCGCCGGTGCGGTGACCCATCGCCAGCGCCCGGCGACCGCTTCGGGGGTCACCTTCGTCAACCTGGAGGACGAGACGGGCATGGTGAACGTGGTGTGTTCGGTGGGGTTGTGGTCGCGGTACCGGAACATCGCGCAGTCGTCGTCGGCATTGCTCATCCACGGTCGGTTGCAGAACGCCGAAGGTGCGGTGACCGTGGTGGCCGAACGTCTGCAGCGGCTCGATCTCCGGGTGGGCACCCGATCCCGCGACTGGCAATAGGGTGGACGGCATGTCGGAGCAGATCGTCGTCACGGTGAAACCGGGCAGTCGTAAGGGGCCGCTGGTGGAGACCGGGGCCGACGGCTCGCTCACGATCTTCGTCCGCGAACCCGCCACCGAGGGAAAAGCCACCAAGGCCGTCGCCGAACTCCTCGCCACACATCTGGGGGTGCCGAAGAGTCGGGTCACCCTGGTCGGCGGCGCGACCTCGCGGACCAAACGCTTCCGCATCGACTGAGTGCTGCACCGAGTCGAGCGCTACACCGCGCCGTCGAATCCGTTCTGCCGCCACGCCTCATAGACGACGATGCTCGCCGCGTTCGCCAGATTGTGTGACCGCCGGCCGGCCAGCATCGGGATCCGCACCTTGTCGGTGACCTGCGGCTGATTTAGCACCTCGTCGGGCAGGCCCGTCGGTTCCGGGCCGAACAACAGGACGTCGCCGGGCCGGTAGTCGACGCCGGTGTGATAGCGGTTCGCGTGTGCCGTGAAGGCGAACACCCGAGACGGCTGCAACGCATCCCACGCCGTCTGCAGATCGGGATGCACTGTGACCGTTGCCATCTCGTGGTAGTCGAGGCCCGCGCGCTTCACCTGGGTGTCGGACATGCCGAAACCCAGCGGCTCGATCAGATGCAACTCGCACCCGGTGTTCGCCGCCAGCCGGATCGCATTGCCGGTGTTCGGTGGGATGCAGGGTTGATAGAACATGATGCGGAACATGGTCGTTCCACTCTATCGGGCACGGCCCCGCCAACTCCTGCGACGTCGCCTGGTTCCCGCGACCTCAGCCGAAGTCGCGGGAACGAGGCGAGGTCGCGGGTGGTGGCAGCGCGTTGTGTCCGTGAATGGCGAAACGAACAAGGGAGCGGCACCCATCGTTACTCTGGCATTCCAGAGGTTTCAGGGTCAGTAAAACCGCTGACTGCTGCATCGTAATTCCTGATTGTGGAGCGAATCTTCTCTGCCACTTTATAAATATCGACTACGGAGTCGATGTCATGTCGTGCAGGAGCGTCTTTTCCGTTTTCGAAAGTGGTTACGAACTTCACCTTCTGGCCATTCAGGTGCAGCCGGATTATTGGTTTCCTGTTGTTATTGTCAAGTAGTATTGCAAAGTATGCCTTACTGTCGCGGTGAACGACACGTTCGGGGGAAACGTCAGAGACGGCGATAGCTCGAACGATGTTGTATCCTTCAAGTTCTTCATCTGTCGTGATAATGTCGCGATCGGCCTGTTCCAAAGGGCCTTCAACTTCGGAGGGGGTGGGGATAGGCGGTGCGACAGTGGCTTGTGTTTCGCTCGCTGGCGCGTCTTCGCCGAGTGCGGTTTTCAAGCGATCGTTCACTTGGGCTCCGATGTACTGTCCAAGAGCCTTGCTGACGAGTGGGCGGAACTGGTCAACGACTCGCTGCGTGGCCTTGCCGTCATAGACTCGCGACACGAAGTACCGTACCCAATCATCGGTGGGTTCCTTCACTTCGTTCGAGATAATTCTGCGGATTCCGCCGATGTATTTCAGTTCCTGTGCCGCGTTGATTACCGAGTCTAGGTCGAAAGACTCTTTCGACAATTTCTGGATCTCTGGCAGTAAATTCCTGTCGATATCCAGGAGGTCGAATACGAGAAAAGGCTTCTCGTCCATCCTGTTCGGTATGTCGCCGTCTGTATATACTTGATAAACTTGGCCGTTTGTCAGGACTGCGATCCGGGCCGACGTTACGGAGAAGTACCGATATAGTTGAGAGGCGTAGCGAAGATCGAGGGTGTCGGAAATCGATTTGCATTCGATCAATATTTGAACATGGTCGTCTTTGAAAATTGCGTAGTCAACTTTCTCTCCTTTCTTGACGCCTACGTCGGCGATGAACTCCGGAACTACTTCGGTGGGGTCGAACACGTCATAACCGAGGACATTGGATATGAACGGCATGATGAAGGCATTCTTCGTTGCTTCCTCTGTCAAGATGCTTGCGCGGTTGCTTCTTATCTTCGTAGCAAGCGCCGCAACCTGATCGCCAAGTCCCATGGTTCGTCCTCTTTCGCTCGTTGATGCTTGTTGAGACGATAGGTCAGAGACTGTCGGTAGGTAGGTGGATTGAGCTTTTAGAGACTGAGTGCCAGGGGTTGTCTGGACTGGCTCAAGCATGTATTTAGGAAAGACCTCAATTTCAATGGTGAGGGTGTGATTGTCTGCGGCTACGACGATGACCGAGCCACCCGGCGAGACCGCCGAGAAGGAAGCCGAACAGTGCCGCGAGTGCGGCGAGCATGAATGCGGCGACGGTGGTGAATTGCCTGCCGACCGCTTCGCCTTCCGGGGTCAATCCGCTGGTGGGTTCCCCGCTAAAGGGATCGCCGGGAAACAGCAGCAGCCAGCCGACCACGAAAGTGACGCATCCGAACACCACGGCACCGACGATGCCGCTCACGATGATGGTGAGTGCAGGTCCTCGGGTTGGTCGCATGTCCGCAGACGCTAGCCCACCGGTCGGCGGTCTCGCGTCCCTCCTGCGACCGTATTCCGTTCCCGCTTATTGGATCGGGTGAGCGGGAACGGAATGGGTGAGCGCGAACCCGACCTACAGAGCGAGGGACGTGTTGGCGCCGCAGAGGACGACGCACAGGGTGGTGCCGGCCGCCGGACGTGCCCGGCCGGTGCGGACGGCGGCGAGGGCGGTGGCGGTGCCGTGTTCGACGAGGATGCGGTAGTCGCGCCAGAGGCCGGCGCGGGCGGCGACGATCTCGTCGTCGGGGACCACCACACTCGACACCTCCGGGCGCCCGGCGATGGTGGCCCAGCAGATGTCGCCGAGGCGGGTGGCACCCAAGGAGTCCGAGGCGATGCTGTCGAGTTCGACCGGAACGGGCTGCCCCGCCGTGAGCGCCTGATGCAGGGTCGACGCCCCGATCGGTTCGGCGCCGACGAGATGATCGCCGGGACGCAGTGCGGCGGCGAGACCGCCGAGCAGCCCGCCGCCACCGACGCAGACGACGGTGGTGAGCGGTCCGTCGACCTGTTCGGCGAGCTCCGCGCCGAGGGTTCCCGCGCCGGCGACGATCTCCGGCTGGTCGTAGGCGTGCAGCAGAACCGCACCCGTCTCCCCGGCCATCGTCCGGGCCGCATCGGCCGCCGCCTGATAGCGGTCGCCGATCAGGTGCACGTCGGCCCCGAGTGCGCGCAACGCCTCGACCTTCACCGCGGGCGCGGTCTCCGGCACCACCACGGTGCACCGGGTGCCGACGATCCGGGCCGCATGGGCCGCCGCGATCGCGGCGTTGCCACCGGAGGCCACCAGCACGCCGGCGTCGCCGAGCCGGCCGTCGGCGCGGGCCCGAAGCACGGCGTTGAGGCTGCCCCGGGCTTTGAAGGATCCGCCGATCTGCGTGTACTCGAGCTTGAACACGACATCGACCGGGCCGTCGACGGTCTCGACGCTTCCGGACAGCACCGGGGTGCGTCGCAGGGCTGTGCCGAGGCGTTCGCGGGCGGCACGGATGTCGTCGGCAACGATCGGCTCCACGTCGATCCACGCTAGCGCAGCGACGGATGGAACAATGGTTCTCCGTGAGCGCGATTCGACTGGACGGCAAGGTCACCAGAGACGAGATCTTCACCGATCTGAGCACACGCGTGGAGAAACTCCGCGCGGCAGGCATCACGCCGGGGCTCGGCACCATCCTGGTCGGCGACGATCCGGGGTCACAGTCCTATGTGAAGGGCAAACACGCCGACTGCGCACGCATCGGTGTGGCATCCATCCGCAAGGATCTGCCCGCCGACATCACCACCGAAGAACTCAACGCCGCCATCGACGAACTCAACGCCGACCCGGCCTGCACCGGTTACATCGTGCAGTTGCCGCTGCCGAAGCATCTCGACGAGAACGCCGCGCTCGAGCGCATCGACCCGGAGAAGGATGCCGACGGTCTGCATCCGATCAACCTGGGCCGCCTCGTCCTCGGCAAGGAGTCCACACTGCCGTGCACACCGCGTGGCGTGATCCACCTGCTGCGCCGCTACGACATCCCGATCGACGGCGCACGCGTCACCGTCATCGGACGCGGTGTGACCATCGGCCGCCCTATCGGTCTCCTGCTGACCCGCCGCAGCGAGAACGCCACCGTCACGCTGTGTCACACCGGTACCCGTGACCTCGCGGCCGAGGTCGCGCGCGCCGACATCGTGGTGGCCGCCGCCGGCGTGCCGCATCTCATCACCGAGGACATGGTCAAGCCCGGTGCCGCCGTCATCGATGTCGGTGTCAGCCGCACGGCCGACGGTCTCACCGGCGATGTCGCACCGGGGGTCTGGGACGTCGCGGGTCATGTCTCGCCCAACCCGGGCGGCGTCGGGCCCCTGACCCGCGCCTTCCTGCTCGTCAACGTCGTGGAGCGGGCCGAGGCCCAGCTCGCCGCACGCACCGGAGCCGGATCGGCCGGGTGAGCACGGTGTCCGAGCGGCCGAACCGGGTGGACAGGCTCCGCAAGGTTCGCCGCATGCGCCAGTACGCCGTGCAGATCCCGTACCTGCTGGTCATGCTCGGAGTTCTCATCGCCGCGATCCTGGTGCTCTACGCCCGCTGGCGCCGCGGTGCCTTCGTATTCGGATCAGCTCTGCTGATCGGTGCCGTGTTCCGCGCCGTCATTCCCTCCGCGAGGATCGGATTACTGCAGGTCAGAAGCAGATTCTTTGATGTCGCCACCATGGCCTCAGTGGGGATTCTCATACTCTGGCTTGCCACGTCAATCGACCCTTTGGGCACAGATTGATTACAATAGATACCATTGCGTGACCTAAGGGTCGACGTTTCGTGTGATCGACGGGTGCAATCCGGCACCTGACGACGCGAGCCGCCACCAGGCGTGGCCCGAAAAGTACAGGCCGAAGATCGACGCGACTTCAGCCGGGGGAGCAACGGGTATCAGTTCCACGATGGCCAACGAGAAGCAGGACGACAGTACGGTGACATCCCTGGGTGTGTCCGCGGGCACCGGGATGATCCACTACGTCCTGCTCACTCGTGATGACGTGGGACGCCACGTGGTCGACAGCCGGGTGATCGATGTCGACGAGAGCGACGGCCACGACGCCGCCGGACGGGTGAACTCCGGTATCGATCTGATGCTCACCGCCGCCCGTGAGGCGGGTTTGCGGCCCGGGCCCATCGGGGTGGCCGCCCGCACCCCCGCGCAGCGCCGGGAACTTCGTTCCCGCGGCGCAGGCCCCAAACGTCAGATCCATCTCGTCGGCGAGGACGAGTCCGTCGTCGAATATCTCTCGGTGACCGGCCAGATCAACCGGTTCGACTCGGTGGTCGTGGTCGACTGCGGGGATTCCGGAATGTCGCTCTACACCGTGCGTCCGTCGGCGGGACAGATCTCGGGACATGAACGGTCCCGGGTTCTCAGCGGGCGTGCCCTCGACCGGGCCATCGTCGACGAACTGATCGACGGCGGACCGGACGGTGAGCCGATGCCCACCAGCAGCATCGCCACCCGTTCGCGCCGTCGCGCCCTGCTCAGCGCGTGCCGCACGGCCAAGGAGGAACTGTCCGCCTCCGGGAAGTCGACGGACGCCGAATCGATCCTGGTGGCCGATGGTGTGGGTCAGCTCCCGCTGACGTCGGGCACGGTCGAGGCGGCGGTCACACCGATGGTCGGCGAAGCTCGTAAAGTGTTGGCGCGCTATCTCTCCGAGGCGGAGCGTAACGGAAAGCCCGTCGACGCGGTTGTTCTCGTCGGCGGTCTGGCCAATCTTCCTGCCGTGCAATGCATGCTGGACCCGGACAGCGACGTCGAGGTCATTGTGCCGCCGAATCCGGAACTGGCCGCACCGAGCGGTGCGGCGGTGCTGGCGCGCAACCGGACCACCGCCGAGACGAGTTCGCAACTGGCCTTCATCGGCGGGCATCGTCATCGGGAGTGGTTGTCCGCCACGCCGATCGCGGTCGTGGGTGCCATCCTCGCGGCAACGCTGATGACCATCTACGCGGTGAGTTCGTCGCTGGCCGGTAACAACTCGCCGGTGCCGTCGGGTCCGTCCACCGCGCCGTCCTTCGCGGAGGACACGGCGACGTCGACCACCGAGGACAGCGCTTCGCCGACCCGTGCGCAGAGCCCCTCGATCACCGTGGAGCCGACCGAGCCGATGCCGACCACGGATGTGCCCGCCCCCGCGCCGCGTTGGGGAGGTGCCGAACCCGGTTGGGCGACAACCACTCTGGTTCCGACGACGCCTCCGTCGGCGGCCAAGCCGCCGACGCGCACACTTGAGCCGTTCCCGCTGCCCTCCCTGCCGTGGCAGGGCGGCAGCACGCCGACGATACCGCCGGAATTGCTGCCGCCCGGTATCGATCCGGAGCAGGTGGAGCCGAGGATTCCGTGGTCGCGTGCACGGCCGACGCCTGCACCGGGGCCGGGAGTGCAGCAACCGCCGGTGGCGCGTGAGCAGGAGCCGACCGGCAGGCAGACGCCGAACACCGCAGACGGTCGGCGCCCCGACGGCGCGGCCCCGGCCCAGGACACCCCGAACCGTGCGGCGCCTGACCGGGAGACCCCGGCGGCACCGGTGCCCGGCGTCGAGACGCCTTCCGCGCCGAAATCCGAGGGCTGATACCCGCGAGCTCGTGCGGCCGGGCTCAGGAGCGCGCGAGTTCCACGGTGCGCTTGAGAAGATCGCTCACCGCATCGAACTCGGTCAGGAATCCGTCGTGTCCCTTGCCGGAATCGACCACCTGCAGCCCGCCGACGCAGTTGCCGAGCAACTCGGCCAGCTCGGCCTGTAAACGCAAGGGGTACAAGCGATCCGACGTGATGCCGCCGACGATCGTCGGTACCCGGCAGCCGCCGAGTGCCGCGGCCACGCCACCGCGATCGCGGCCGACGTCGTGGTTGTTGAGCACGTCGCTGAGCACCACGTAGCTACCCGGATCGAAGCGGCTGATCAGCTTGTCCGCCTGATGCTGCAGGTAGCTGTCCACGGCGTAGTGGCCGCCGTCGATGGGGTGCTCGTCCTTCTGCGGCAGGTTGGCGAAGCGGTCGTCGAGTTCCACCTCGCCGCGATAGGTGAGGTGGGCGATGCGTCGCGCCACGCCCATGCCCGCGGTGGGCCGTCGGCCGGTGCCGTGATAGTCGCCGCCCTGCCAATCGGGGTCGGCGGTGATGGCGGCGATCTGCGTGGTCTGCGTACCGATCTGGTCGGCCGTCGCGCGTGCTCCGACGGCCAGGACCAGCGCGCTGCGCACGAGTTCCGGATATTCGATGGACCACTCGAGTGCACGGGCCCCGCCCATCGAACCGCCGACGACCGAGCCGAGCCCGGTGATCCCGAGAGTGTCGATCAGGGCGCGTTCGGCACGCACCTGATCGAGCACGGTGATGGTCGGGAATCGTGAACCCCAGTGTCGCCCCGTGGAATCCAGCGACGACGGCCCGGTGGAACCGCGACAGCCGCCCAGCACGTTGGCGGAGATGACGCACCATTCGTCGGTGTCGATCGCGCATCCCGGTCCGATGAGGCCGTCCCACCAGCCGGGGGTGGGATTGACGTCGTCGGCGGGGCCGGTCACATGGGAGTCGCCGGTGAGTGCATGCAGGGTGAGGATCACGTTGTCGCGGGTGGGCGACAACGTCCCCCAGCGCTGGAACGCCAGGGTGACGTCGTCGATCCGTCCGCCGTTGTCCAGTGGGACCGATCCGATCCGGGCCTCCGCCATCGCCCCGTCGGGCATGGTTTCCCAATCGGGCCGACCGGAGGTCTGCAACTGCGGATCGATGCTCACTGACACGTTTTCACCCACTCTGCGTCATGATTCGGGCGCTCACTTGGCGGCCGCGAACCCCTTGTCCAGGTCGGCCAGGATGTCATCGATACCTTCGATGCCGACGGCCAGGCGTACCAGCCCCGGCGTGACGCCGGCGGCCAGCTGCTCCTCGGGCGTCAGCTGGCTGTGTGTGGTGGAGGCCGGGTGGATCACCAGCGAACGCACATCACCGATGTTGGCGACGTGGCTGTGCAGTTCCAGCGCGTCGACGAACTTCTTGCCCGCGTCCACGCCGCCCGCGATCTCGAAGCCGATGATCGCGCCCTGGCCCTTCGGTGCCAGCTTCTGGCCGAGTTCGTACCACGGCGACGATTCGAGACCGGCGTAGGAAACGGATTCGACCTGATCGTGGCCCTCGAGGTAGGCGGCGACCTTCTGCGCGTTGGCGACATGCCGTTCGATGCGCAGGCTCAACGTCTCCAGGCCCTGTGCGAGCAGGAAGGCGTTGAACGGCGAGATCGCGGCGCCGGTGTCGCGCAGCCACTGGACGCGGGCCTTGAGTGCGAAGGCCGGAGCGCCGAGGTCGGCGAAGACCGCGCCGTGGTAGCTCGGGTCCGGGGTGGTGAAGCCGGGGAACAGGTCTTTGCCGTCCCGCTGGCCGCGCCAGTCGAAGGTGCCGCCGTCGACGATCACGCCGCCGATGGCGGTGCCGTGGCCGCCGATGTACTTCGTCGCCGAGTGCACGACGATGTCGGCGCCCAGCGCGAGCGGGTTGATCAGGTACGGCGTGGCGACCGTGTTGTCCACGATCAGCGGCAGTCCGTTGCGGTGGGCGACCTCGGCGATGGCCGGGACGTCGAGGATCTCGTTGTTGGGGTTGGAGATCGTCTCGCCGAACAGTGCGCGGGTGTTGTCCTGGATGGCGGCCTGCCACGACTCGGGGTCGTCGGGGTTCTCGACGAAGCTGACCTCGATGCCGAGCTTGGGCAGCGTGTAGTGGAACAGGTTGAACGTGCCGCCGTAGAGACGCGGGCTGGAGACGACATGGCCTCCGTTCTCCACGATGTTGAGGATCGCGTAGGTCTCGGCTGCCTGGCCGGAGGCGACCAGAAGTGCCGCGACGCCACCCTCGAGAGCGGCGATCCGCTGCTCGACGGCGTCCTGCGTGGGATTCATGATCCGCGTGTAGATGTTGCCCGGCTCGGCGAGGCCGAACAGGTTGGCGGCGTGCTGCGTGTCGTTGAAGACGTACGAGGTGGTCTGGTAGACGGGCAGCGCACGGGCGTTGGTCGCCGGATCGGCGGTCTGTCCCGCGTGGACCTGCTTGGTCTCGAAGCTCCAGTTGGCAGTGGGATCGGTGGTGTCGTCGGACATGACGGTCTGATCACTTTCTACGGTCGGCAGGGTTCATGAAGACCCTGGTGGGGTCCGACCTTCGGACCCGCGCTTGCCGGGAAACGCTGCTGCGTTCCTCAACCCGGTCATCACCCGGAGCACCCCACCGCGGTTGGAGGGTTGCCGATCAGCAAGCCGGGGCTTCGCGCTGATACTCATGACCTGGCGTCAAGGATATAGCATGCGTGGCCGCGCGCCGGAACCGTCTCGATCTGACCGGGCGCAACTATCTCGGCTCGCTGGTGAGGCGGGAAAACGGTCACATGTCCCCATGATCTCCGTGCATTCGTCGCGCCTGGGCGCCGAAGCGTTCGCGTGTCTCGTGAGGGACGGTGGAATCGCACGATCGCATCTGCCGCCTCGGCCGGGCAAAGTAGGGGCCAGCGCCGACGGGACGAGTTTCACACTTGTGCCGTCGGTGCGCATCGGGTCACGCCCACCGAGTATGCTTGTCTCTAACAGTACGCGCGTTCTTTTTACACCGTGACGAGCGCACTGATCCACTGCCGTACTAGGTTGAGAAATGCAGCCCGGCCACAAGCATCAGGGGCTGCGAGATCGTCGTGCCGAGGAGGACGCAAAGCCACATGGGCAAGATCAAGGTCGAAGGAACAGTCGTAGAGCTCGATGGCGACGAGATGACCCGAATCATCTGGCAGTTCATCAAAGACAAGCTGATTCACCCGTATCTCGACGTCAATCTGGACTACTACGACCTCGGGATCGAATACCGCGATCAGACCGACGACCAGGTCACGGTCGATGCGGCCCACGCCATCCAGAAGCACGGCGTCGGCGTCAAGTGTGCGACCATCACGCCCGACGAGGCGCGCGTCGAGGAGTTCGGCCTGAAGAAGATGTGGCGGTCGCCCAACGGCACCATCCGCAACATCCTCGGCGGCACCATCTTCCGTTCGCCGATCATCATCTCCAATGTCCCGCGTCTGGTGCCGGGCTGGACCAAGCCGGTCGTCATCGGCCGTCACGCCTTCGGCGACCAGTACCGCGCCACCGACTTCAAGGTGCCCGCCGCGGGCACCGTCACCATCACCTACACCCCGGCCGACGGCTCCGAGCCCATCGAACACGAGATCGTGCAGATCCCGGACGAGGGCGGCGTCGTGATGGGTATGTACAACTTCAACAAGTCCATCGAGGACTTCGCGCGCGCATCCTTCAACTACGGTCTGCAGCGCAACTACCCTGTGTACCTGTCCACCAAGAACACCATCCTCAAGGCCTACGACGGTGCGTTCAAGGACATCTTCCAGGACGTCTTCGATCGTGAGTTCAAGGCCGAATTCGATGCTGCCGGACTGCATTACGAGCACCGCCTGATCGACGACATGGTGGCCTCCTCGCTGAAGTGGGAGGGCGGTTACGTGTGGGCGTGCAAGAACTACGACGGTGACGTGCAGTCCGACACGGTCGCCCAGGGCTACGGCTCGCTGGGTCTGATGACCTCCGTGCTGCTCACCCCGGACGGCAAGACCTGCGAGGCCGAGGCCGCGCACGGCACGGTGACCCGCCACTACCGCCAGCACCAGCAGGGCAAGCCGACGTCGACCAACCCGATCGCGTCGATCTTCGCGTGGACCCGTGGCCTCGATCATCGCGGCAAGCTCGACAACACCCCCGAGGTCCGGGAATTCGCGCAGAAGCTCGAGGACGTCGTCATCAACACCGTGGAGAGCGGCAAGATGACCAAGGACCTGGCGCTCCTCGTCGGCGGCGACCAGCCGTACCAGACCACCGAGGAATTCCTCGGCACCCTCGACGAGAACCTGCAGGCCGCACTGAAGTGACCGCCGGCTGATCAACAGCTCGCCAGTCCGCCCGCCGTGACCCGTCACGGCGGGCGGACTGCGTTGGTGCTCAGTAGGTGTCGGGCAGGTCGCCGGTGAGGTAGTGCTGCAGTACCGGTCCCACGTGTGCGACGAGTTCGTCGACGGTCATCGAGGCGATGGGATCGAGACGCAGGATGTGCCGCATGCTGAGTACCCCGAAGATCTGACTCGCGACCAGGCTCGCGCGCAGGTGTGCGCTGCCGGCCGGTGAGTCGACGCGGCCACCGATGGCCCGCAGGATGAATTCGGCGAGGAACGACCGCAGGAGTTCGGGCTCGGGCGCGGTGATGTTCGCCTTGATCAGCGCGACGCCCGCGGTTCGTGCGTCGCCGTCCCAGACGGTGAACACCGCGCGGGCGAGTGCGGTGCCGAGGGCGTCGTCGGAGGTCTCCGCCAGTACCGGGGTCAGGACCTCGTCCGGATCGACGGGGATGGCGATCGCGGCCAGCAGCAGTTCGCGCTTGGTACCGAAGTAGTGATGGACGAGAGCGGCGTCGACGCCCGCGGCCGCGGCCACGGCGCGGATCGTGGTCGTCTCGAAGCCGTTGCGCGCGAAGAGTTCCCGGGCCGAGTTGAGTATCTCCGCACGGGTGTCGCCGCCTCCCGGGCGGCGACCGCTGCGGCGTGTCGCGGCCATGGTGCGCCGTCCTTCCTCCTCACGCGGTTCGTCGTCGCAGCGTAGCAGCGGCCAGTGCGATGGCCGCGACCGTGCAGGCGACGACGACGGCCAGGTCCCGCCACATCAGGCCGGTGACGCCCTCGTGCGTGGCCACCTCCTGCAGTCCCTGCACGGCGTAGGTCAGCGGCATGACGCGCGACAGTCCATCCATCCAGTCGGGCAACTGATTTCGCGGAACGAACAGTCCGCACAGGAACAGCTGCGGGATCACGATGATCGGCATGAACTGGACCGCCTGGAACTCGGTGTTCGCGAAGGCGCTGCACAGCAGTCCGAGGCCGACGCCGAGCATGGCGTTCACCATGGCGAAGAGCATCACCCAGCCGACAGACCCCCGGATCATCATGTCCAGCAACCAGAATGCGACCCCTGACGCCAGGACGGCCTGGACCATCGCGACCGCCGAGAAGGCGAGTCCATAACCACCGAGCAGATCGAATTTGCTGATCGGGGTGGTGAGCAGGCGTTCGAGCGTGCCGGACCGTCGTTCGCGGAGCATGGCGATCGACGTGATGAGGAACATGGTGGCGAAGGGGAGGATGCCGAGCATGGCGACGCCGACCGAGTCGAATGTCGAGGTGCCGTCGGGTCGCGCCGGTTGTTCGGAGAACATGAAGTACAGCAGCGTCAGCAGGAGGATCGGGATGGTCAGGACCATGACGACGGTGCGTGGGTCGGACCGGAGCTGCCGCAGCACCCGAACGCAGGTGGCGCCCAGAATCCGCGGGTGCAGGGGAGCGGCGGACGTGGTGCTCATCGGGTGCCTCCGGTGATCAGCTCGAGGAAGGCGTCCTCGAGGTTGTCGCGGCCGGTGCGCTCGCGAAGGTCATTCGGCGTGAGTTCGTCGACGAGCCGGCCGTCGCGCATCAGGACCAGGGTGTCGCAGTGATCGGCCTCATCCATCACGTGGCTCGAGATCAGCAGTGTGACACCGGAATCCGCGAGCGTGCGGAAGCGGGACCAGAGATCGGCGCGCAGCACCGGATCGAGCCCCACCGTGGGCTCGTCGAGGATCAGCAGTCGTGGCCGCGTCACCAGAGCGCAGGCGATGGACACCCGATTGACCTGGCCGCCGGAGAGTTCGTCGGCGGGGCGATCGGCGTATTCGGTGAGCCCGACGGTGTCGATGGCCTGCTCGACCTCGTCGCGGGCGTCGAACAGGTCGGCGAAGTAGCGGACGTTCCGGCGCACGCTGAGGTCGCTGTAGATCGACGCCGACTGGGTGACGTATCCGATCTCCCGGCGGAGTGCGGGTGAACCGGCCGGATGTCCCAATACCTCGATGCGGCCCTCGACATTGCTCTGGGTGCCGACGATCGATCGCATCAGCGTGGTCTTGCCGCAGCCGGACGGACCGAGCAGGCCGGTGATGGCGCCCTCGTCGATGGCGATGGAGACGTCATCGACGGCGACGGCACCTCCGCGCCGGACCGTCACGGACTCGCATCGTATGGCTGCCGGTGCCAGGGGTGTGCTCATGTTCCGTGCTCCTCGCCGGTATTTCATCGGGCGTTGAATTCATCTGCTGATGAATTTAGGGGCCGGGTTGTCTCCGGGTCAAGGGGGCGCTCGGGGTTCGTGTGCCTTCGGTGCGGCACGTGACGACGAAAAACGCGCCCCGCAGGATTGCGGGGCGCGTTGTGGTCGGGCGAGTGGGTGTCAGCCCACCGTCGGCGGGGTGGCGACCGTCTTGGCCAGGTACAACTGCTCGCCGAGGCGGTCCATCAGCTCGAGCTGGGTCTCGAGATAATCGATGTGGTGCTCCTCGTCCTTGAGGATCTCCTCGAGGATGCTGGCACTGGTCGCGTCACCTTTGCCGCGGCACATGATGATCCCGGGGCGCAGGCGCTCGACGACCTCGACCTCGATCGCGAGGTCGGACTCGAACTGCTCGCGCAGGGTCTGGCCGATGCGCAGCGGCAGGATCTTCTGGAAGTTGGGGAGGGCCTCCAGGAAGAGGATGCGGTCCGAGAGGATCTCGGCGTGGGTCATCTCCTCGATGGATTCCTCGCGGGTCTTGGCGGCGATCTCCGTCAGACCCCAATTCGCCTGCATCTTCGAGTGCAGGAAGTACTGATTGATTGCCGTCAGCTCACTGGTGAGCTGTTCGTTGAGGAGAGCGATCACCTCGTCGTTGCCGCGCATGCCAAGCCTCCATTCACCGTGTGCTTGAACGTTAACACGACAAATAACCCTGCGCGCCGACTCGGCGCCAGGGGTGATGTTCGGCTATGCGGCCTGGTCAGGCCGCGGTCGTGGCGGTGGCGTTCCTCTCGTTGACGATCGCATGCAGACGATCGAGGCAGGTGCCGCATCCCTCGCCGGCGCCACAGCGGTCGCTGACCGCGTCCACGGTGCGGGCCCCGGCGGTGCAGTGCTCATGGACCTCGTCCTCGGTCACTGCCCGGCAGATGCAAACGAACATGTCTCTCACCTCATCCTGCGATTAGGTAAGGGTTACATAAAACCGCGGCTCGGCGCAAGGGTTGCCTAACCTTTTCTTCCGGGCGGCCGTCGGGCGTGTCACATCGCCGACGGTCCGTCGGCGGCATTGTCGGTGGGGAGACGTAGCCTTGGCTCTCGTGTCCATCTCCATCACCACGGTCAATGTCAACGGCGTCCGAGCGGCGGTCAAACATCGGTCCGAAGCGAATCGCGGCTTCCATGACTGGCTGGCGGGCGCCGGAACGGACATCGTTCTCCTGCAGGAGGTGCGGGCCGACGAGGAGCAGGCGCGCGATGCCCTCGCGCCCGCACTGGACGACGGCTGGCACCTGACGGTGAGTCCCTCGGTCGTCAAGGGCCACGCCGGGGTCGGGGTGCTGAGTCGAATCCCCTTGGGGGAGAGTCGAACCGGTTTCGGCAGTGCGGAGTTCGACGAGACCGGCCGCTACCTCGAGGTCGACCTCGACACCGAATTGGGGCCACTGACCGTCGCGAGCCTGTATCTGCCGAAGGGGGCGATCGAGGGCGGCACCGAGAAGGACGTCCTGAAATTCGACGAAAAGGTGCGCTTCCTCGACGAGTTCGGCGCCTATCTCGACAAGCTCGCCCGTCGTCGCCGCCATGTCGTCGTCGGCGGTGACTGGAACATCGCCCATGCCGAGGCCGACATCAAGAACTGGAAGGGCAACAAGAAGAGCCCCGGGTTCCTGCCGCATGAACGGTCCTGGGTGGGGGATCGACTGAACGGCGCCTGGTCGGATGTGGCGCGTGACCTCGCCCCCGACGCCGACGGTCCGTACACATGGTGGTCGTGGCGCGGCAAGGCCTTCGACAACGACTCCGGCTGGCGCATCGACTATCAGCTCGCGAACAAGTCGCTGGCCGCCCGGGCGGAATCCGCCATGGTGCATCGGGCGGCGGCGTACGACCTGCGCTGGTCCGACCACGCACCCATGAGCGTCGTCTACACCTAGCCGCAGCGCGCCACGGTGATTCTGCGAGAATCGAGGTCATGACTGCAGACGCCCCAGCGACGGACTCCGGGGCACGCAAGCGCGTGCTGTCGGGTGTCCAGCCGACCAGTGATTCGATGCATCTCGGCAACTATCTGGGGGCGATCCGGCAGTGGGTGGCGCTGCAGGAGGACTTCGACACCTTCTACTTCATCCCGGACATGCACGCGCTGACGGTGCAGTTCGACCCGTCGACGCTGGCGCAGCGGACGCGGCTGAGCGTGGCCCAGTTGATCGCATACGGGGTCGACCCGGATCGGTCCACGATCTACGTCCAGTCGCACATCCCGGAGATCGCGCAACTGACCTGGGTGCTGTCGTGCATCACCGGATTCGGCGAGGCGAGCCGGATGACCCAGTTCAAGGACAAGACCGCGAAGAACGGCACCGAGGCGGCGGGCGTCGGGCTGTTCACCTATCCGATCCTGATGGCCGCCGACATCCTGGCCTTCCAGGTCGATCAGGTCCCGGTCGGCGACGATCAGCGCCAGCATCTGGAGCTGACGCGAGATCTGGCCCAGCGCTTCAACTCTCGCTTCGACAAGGTCTTCACCGTGCCGCAGGCCTATGTGGTCAAGGAGTTCGCGAAGATCTATGACCTGCAGAACCCGACGGCCAAGATGAGCAAGTCCGCGGAGTCCGACAAGGGCCTCATCAGCCTGCTCGACGATCCGAAGAAGTCGGCGAAGAAGATCCGCTCGGCGGTCACCGACACCGATACCGTGATTCGTTTCGACCGGGAGGAAAAGCCCGGTGTCAGTAACCTTCTCACCATCCAGTCGGCGCTGAGCGGCACTCCGATCGACGAACTGGTGGCCGGCTACGAGGGCAAGGGTTACGGGCAGCTCAAGGTGGACACCGCCGACGTGCTCACCGAATTCGTCACGCCGCTGCGCAGCCGCGTCGACGAGTTGATGGACAACCCCGACCACCTCGACGCGATCCTGGCGCGCGGCGCGGCACGCGCTCGGGAGGTGGCTTCGGCAACCCTGGCGAAGGTGTATGACACAGTGGGATTCGTCGCACCTGCGTAAAACCTGACAGGGGGAGCATGAGCTCGAATACGGGCGCCGGGAACAAGGTGAGCGCGTCCGACGAGGCCGACTCGTCGCCATCGCTGATCGACAGGGGAAAAGCAGCCTTTGCGCGGCTGCGTGAACGCAGGCCGTCGGTGGACCATCTGGTCAAGACGATCGAACGCTACAACGACCGCAACGGCAATGTCTTCGCCGCCGCGATCAGCTTCAACGGCATCCTGGCGCTCGTCCCGATCGTCATGGTGGCGTTCGCGATTGCCGCGTTCGTTCTGGTCGGCCGTCCGGAGCTGATCGATCAGATCAAGGATTCGATCGTCGAGGCCATGCCGGGCGAATTGGGCACCCAGGTCGAGGAACTGGTCGATTCGGCGATCGCGTCTCGCACCACCGTGGGTGTGGTCGGTCTGCTCGGTGCCGCGTTCACCGGCATCGGCTGGATCGGCGGCGTCCGCGTCGCGATGACCGAGATGTGGGGCGGCCGGGTCGAACGCAACGCGGTGATGTCCAAGGTCTGGGATCTGCTGACCTTCGTGCTGCTGGGCCTGGCGTTCGTGGGGACCTTCGCCATCACCGCCGTCGGCAACGGTGCTCTGCTGCCCCGGATCGTGGACTGGCTGGGACTCGAGGACCAGGGGTGGGTGCAGCCCATCATCAAACTTGTGACGATCCTCGTGTCCATCGGCGCCACCTGGATGCTGTTCACCTTCGTCCTGTCGCGGCTTCCGTTGAACGCCATACCATTCCGCAATGCCCTGAAGGCCGGGTTGATCACCGCGCTGATCTTCGAACTGGTCAAGAATCTCGGTGGAATCTACCTGCAGTCGGTGCTCAGTGGCCCGGCGGGCGCGGCCTTCGGTCCC
This sequence comes from Gordonia sp. B8661-1, assembly GCF_059427765.1. Classification (NCBI taxonomy): domain Bacteria; kingdom Bacillati; phylum Actinomycetota; class Actinomycetes; order Mycobacteriales; family Gordoniaceae; genus Gordonia; species Gordonia sp. B8661-1. The sequence continues at coordinate 160,225 of NZ_JCAHRL010000001.1, read as the reverse complement.
ATCCTCGGTGTGATGGTGTTCGCCTACCTCGCGTCGCGGATCATCTTGTACGCGTCGGCCTGGTGCGCCACCGACCCGATCAACGCCGACCACGAGATCGACCCCGCACCCGTGCCGGAGACGGTGGTGCTGCGTCCGAGTTACGTGACGAATCCGACCGCCAAGCCGTCGTCGCTGCTGGCTGCCGCAGGCATCGGCGCGCTGTTCGGGTCGCTGATCGGCCGTTTCCGGAAGCGGCGCTAGGGAACTCGCGGTTCAGCGTTTGCCGGCCAGCCGCATCCCGGTCAGCAGGAGAAGGAGTGCGGCGAGGGCGGCGACAAGCCCGATGAGCAGACGGATCGACCACGGCGTCGATTCGTCGGTGTCGGCGGCGGCATAGGTGTGCGACGGCGCCTGGGGCGTGGGTGTGGTGGTCGCCGTTGTCGTGGAGTCGTGCCCGGCGACGACGAGGGTGCCGACGGACGTGGTGGCCGGAGACCGGAATCCGTAGTCGAACATCGAGCGGGCCTGATCCCAGTACGAGTCGTGTTCCAGTGTGAGGCCGTTCATCTGGACGATGAGGATGCGTCGGCCGTCGCGTTCGGCCGCGCCCACGAAGGTTTTCTTCGCATCGTCGGTGTAGCCGGTCTTGCCGCCCAGCATCCCCGGATCCTGTTCGAGGAGCAGGTGATTCGAGGTCTGCATCAGGTAGGCGGGATGATCTTTGTCGCCGGGCACGTCGGGGCGCTTCGGATAGCCGGGGAACCGGAACGTGCGCAGTCCGATCATCTCGCGAAAGGTGCTGTTGTCCATGGCGGTCCGGAAGAAGAGGGCCAGATCGTACGGCGAGGACGACATGCCCGCCGCGTCGAGTCCGGACGGGGTGGCCGCCCGCGTGTCGGTGGCGCCGAGAGCCTTCGCCTTCGCGTTCATCTTGTCCAGGGTCGCGTCGACGCCGCCGAGCTGTCGGGCCAGAGCATGCGCACAGTCGTTGCCGGACACCACGATCAGGCCGGTGAGCAGTTCGCGGGTGGTGTAGTGACCACCGGGTCCCATCCCGCAGGAATCGCCCTCGGCGCTCCAATCCTCGGGGGTGGGCTCGACGACCTCGGACAGATCCAGTTCGTCGAGCGCCACGAGCGCCAGCAGGACCTTGATGGTGGATGCGGGACGATACCGGCCGTGCGGATCCTTGGCCGCGATCACCTGACCGCTGTCGAGGTCGGCGATCAGCCAGCCCGACGATGTCAGCCGGGGCGGCACCGGCCCGAGCGCGGGATCGGCGACCACGCCGCATCCGCCGAGCCGTTCACCGCCGACGGGCTCGTCGGGAACCGGCAGGGGAGTGGGAGTGGTCTCGCCGGGGGCGACCATCTCGGAGGTGTCCACCGCGGGCGGCGTGTGCACGCGGTGCGGACAGTGATCGGTGGCCGGGGTGGTCATCGGCGGGGTGGGCACGACGGTCGGTTCGGCGAGCGCCAGCGGCGCGAGCGTCGGCGCGGCCATCACGCCCAGTGCGAGGACGATGCCGGCAGTCGCGCGGGCTGTTCTGTTCGTCGGCCGGCTCATCCATCCCCCGTTCAGGATTCGGTTCTTGGAGGTTACCGTGACCGCCGGCACGCATCCGAGGCAGGCGGACATCGACACCCGGACTCGTTGCGCCCCTCGCCGACGAAAAAGCCCCGGCCGTGTCCGGCCGGGGCTCCTTCTGGGCTGCAGAGAAAGATCTGCGGTTCAGCGCGAGAACATCAACGCGCGCTTGACTTCCTGGATGGCCTGCGTGACCTGGATGCCGCGGGGGCAGGCGTCGGTGCAGTTGAAGGTGGTGCGGCAGCGCCACACGCCGTCCGAGTCGTTGAGGATGTCGAGACGCTCCACGGCGCCCTCGTCGCGGCTGTCGAAGATGAAGCGGTGCGCGTTCACGATCGCGGCCGGACCGAAGTACGAGCCCTCGTTCCAGAACACCGGGCAGCTGGTGGTGCAGCACGCACACAGGATGCACTTGGTGGTGTCGTCGAAGCGGGCGCGGTCGGTCTGGCTCTGGATGCGCTCACGGGTCGGCTCGTTGCCGCTGGTGATGAGGAACGGCTTGATCGCGCGGTACGCGTCGAAGAACGGCTCCATGTCCACCACGAGATCCTTCTCCACCGGCAGGCCCTTGATGGGCTCGATGGTGATGGTGATCTCCTTGGACTTGTCCTTGGGCAACAGATCTTTCATGAGGAGCTTGCACGCCAGACGGTTCACACCGTTGATGCGCATGGCATCCGAGCCGCACACGCCGTGCGCGCAGCTCCGTCGGAATGTCAGGGTGCCGTCGAGGTAGCCCTTCACGTACAGCAGCAGGTTGAGCAGTCGGTCGGTCGGCAGCGCCGGCACGCGGAAGCTCTCGAAGCCCTGCGCGTCCGGATCCTCCGGGTTGAACCGGTAGATCTTCAAGGTCACCATGGTGGCCTCGTCCGGTACCGGGGGCAGCGGCGGCTCGTCCGACGACGGTGCGGGTGAGTTCTCCATGATTGCGGTCATCAGTACTTACGCTCCATCGGCTCGTAGCGAGTCTGCACCACGGGCTTGTAGTCCAGCTCGATATCGGCGATCAGGCCCGGACCCTTCTTGTACGCCATGGTGTGCTTCATGTAATTGGCGTCGTCACGGTCCGGGAAATCCTCGCGGGCGTGTCCGCCGCGCGATTCCTTGCGGTTGAGGGCACCGGCGACGGTGACCTCGGCCATCTCCAGCAGGAAGCCGAGTTCAATGGCCTCGAGCAGGTCGCTGTTGAAGCGCTTGCCCTTGTCGTGGACGCGGACGTGGGAGTACCGCTCCTTGAGGGCCCGCACGTCGGCGAGCGCCTTGGTGAGGGTCTCCTCGGTGCGGAACACCGATGCGTTGTCGTCCATCGTCTGCTGGAGTTCGGTGCGGATGTCGGCCACGCGCTCGTGACCGTGCTCGGAGAGCATCTCGGCGACCCACTCGTCGACCATCTCGGTCGGGGCCTCCGGCAGGTCGACGAACTCGGCCGAGTTGGCGTAGTCGGCGGCCGCGATGCCGGCGCGACGGCCGAACACGTTGATGTCGAGCAGCGAGTTGGTGCCGAGGCGGTTGGCGCCATGCACGGAGACGCAGGCGCATTCGCCTGCCGCGTACAGTCCCTGGACGACCTGGTCGTTGTTGTAGAGGACCTGGCCTTCGATGTTGGTCGGGATGCCGCCCATCACGTAGTGGCAGGTCGGGTACACCGGTACCCATTCCTTCACCGGGTCGACGCCCAGATAGGTGCGGGCGAACTCGGTGATGTCGGGCAGCTTCTCGTTGAGCACGTCCTCGCCGAGGTGGGTCACGTCGATGTAGACGTAATCCTTGTTCGGTCCGGCGCCGCGGCCCTCGAGCACCTCGAGCACCATCGAGCGGGCAACGATGTCACGCGGCGCGAGGTCCTTGATGGTGGGGGCGTAGCGCTCCATGAAGCGTTCGCCCTCGGCGTTGCGGAGAATGCCGCCCTCGCCGCGGACCGCCTCGGAGATGAGGATGCCCAGACCGGCCAGGCCGGTCGGATGGAACTGGTGGAACTCCATGTCCTCCAACGGAAGTCCCTTGCGGAACACGATGCCCATGCCGTCACCGGTCAGGGTGTGGGCGTTGGAGGTCGTCTTGTACATACGGCCCGAGCCGCCGGTCGCGAAGATGATCGACTTGGCGTGGAAGACGTGGATCTCGCCGGTGGCCAGCTCGTAGGCGACGATGCCGGTGGCGACCGGCTCACCCTTGTCGTTCTGACTCAGGCACAGGTCGAGCGCGTAGAACTCGTTGAAGAACTCGACGTCGTGCTTGACGCAGTTCTGGTACAGCGTCTGCAGGATCATGTGGCCGGTGCGGTCGGCGGCATAGCAGGCGCGGCGGACCGGGCTCTTGCCGTGATCGCGGGTGTGGCCGCCGAAGCGACGCTGGTCGATCTTGCCCTCCGGCGTGCGGTTGAACGGCAGACCCATCTTCTCCAGGTCGAGCACCGCGTCGATGGCCTCCTTGGCCATGATCTCGACGGCGTCCTGGTCGGCGAGATAGTCGCCGCCCTTGACGGTGTCGAAGGTGTGCCACTCCCAGTTGTCCTCCTCGACGTTGGCGAGGGCGGCGCACATGCCGCCCTGAGCCGCGCCGGTGTGGCTGCGCGTGGGATAGAGCTTGGTCAGGACCGCGGTCCGGGCGCGCGGTGCGGCCTCGATTGCGGCGCGCATACCGGCGCCGCCTGCGCCGACGATCAGTACGTCGTAGCGATGTTCCTGCATGTGTCCGTCTATCTCCTCTAGCCGACGCTGTTCACGTCGAAGGTCAGGATCGCGTAGGTGCCGAGCACGAGCACGAGGATCATCGAGATCGCGAGCAGCACGTTCAGCCAGAATCGGGTGGAGTCCTTGCGCGAGTAGTCGGCGATCACGGTGCGCACACCGTTGCCGCCGTGCAGCTGCGCGAGCCACAGCATGGTCAGGTCCCAGACCTGCCAGAAGGGTTCACGCCAGCGGGCCGCGACGAAGGACGCGTCGATGCGGTGCACGCCCTCGTCCCAGGCCAGCATGATGAACATGTGGCCGATGGTGAGGATGATCAGGGCCAGGCCCGAGAAGCGCATGAACAGCCAGGCGTTCTTCTCGAAGTTCCCGCCCTTGGGCTTGCGCGGGGAGCGGGGATTGTCGAGGCTGGCCGGCCGGTCGTAATCGGTGCCCAGGGTCTTCGCGACAGGTGATGTCATCGGATGTCTCCTAGAAGGCGTGGGTGATCATGAGCTGCAGCAGGCGGATGGCCGCGGCGGCGAACATGATGGCGAAGAGCGTCAGGATTCCCCAGAGCATCTGGCGCTGGAACTTCGGCCCCTTGGTCCAGAAGTCGACCAGGATGATCCGGACACCGTTGAGGGCGTGGTAGAGCACGCAGGCGACGAGCGCGATCTCCATCAGGCCGATGAGCGGGGTCTTGTAGGTATCGATGATCTCCGAGTACTTGTTCGGATCGATACGGATGACCGCGGTGTCCAGCACGTGGACGAACAGGAAGAAGAAGATCGTCACTCCGGTGATGCGGTGCAGAACCCAGGACCACATGCCCGGGTCGCCTCGATACAGGGAGCGCTTACGCACCGGCTCCGGTGCGACTTCGGTCGGCGTGCTCATCGGGAAATTGGCCTCCAACAGCGTCGATGGACGGACCGAGTCGGCATTATGTAACTCGGCCGTGGACCCATGGAAGAGACTTTAAACCTATGCTGAGTCAGGGTGTGAATTGCCCGAACGGATTTGAGCCGCAACTGATCTCGACTTAGGTTTGCCTTACCATTGCTGCGACGACGGTTCGTGGCCTACCTTACTCGCGGGTAATCAATGTGAGGAGTTCGGCTTGACCGTCGATGTCGACTGGGATCTGTTGCGGCAGAAAGCATTTGCGATGATTTCGCGGGCCTATGCGCCCTATTCTGACTTCCCCGTGGGTGCCGCCGGCTGGACCGACGACGACCGCATCGTGCTCGGATGCAATGTGGAGAATGTCTCATACGGACTCGGCATCTGCGCCGAGGTCTCGCTCGTCGCCCACCACGTCGGGACCGGCGGCTCGCGGCTGCGTGCGGTGTCGGTGTGCGACCGGCGCGGGACGGTGATACTGCCCTGCGGGCGCTGCCGGCAGGTGCTCCTCGAACACGGTGGCGGCGATCTGCAGGTCGACCATCCGGCCGGTCCGGTGCCGCTCTCGGCGTTGCTGCCCGACGCCTTCGGGCCCGACGACCTGGCGTCGGTCCGATGACTCCGGTGATCGACACCGTGTCGGTGATCGCGACCAAACGCGACGGCCGGGAACTCTCCGACGCGCAGATCGACTGGATCGTCGACCGCTACACGCACGGCGACGAGGTGGCCGAGGAACAGATGTCGGCGCTCCTGATGGCGATCTTCCTCCGGGGGATGACCGGGCGCGAGACGGTCCGGTGGACGCAGGCGATGATCGACTCCGGGCGCCGTCTCGACTTCAGCGGCCTGCGCCGGGACGGACGGGTGCTGTCCACCGTCGACAAACATTCGACCGGCGGCGTCGGCGACAAGATCACGCTCCCGCTGGCCCCGCTCGTCGCGTCCTTCGGCGTGGCGGTCCCACAGCTGTCCGGGCGCGGACTGGGCCACACCGGCGGCACCCTCGACAAACTGGAGTCCATCCACGGCTGGCGTGCCGATGTCGCCGCCGACGCGATGGTCGACCAGTTGGAGCGGGTCGGGGCGGTGGTGTGCGCCGCCGGTGGCGACCTCGCGCCCGCCGATCGTCGGCTCTACGCCCTGCGGGACATCACCGTGACCGTGGAATCGATTCCGCTGGTGGCCAGTTCCATCATGAGCAAGAAGATCGCCGAGGGCACCGGGGCGCTCGTCCTCGACGTCAAGGTGGGCCGGGGCGCCTTCCTGAAGACCGAGGAGCAGGCACGGGAACTCGCGGAGACGATGGTGTCGCTGGGCACCGCCGCCGGGGTGGAGACCCGTGCGCTGCTGACGGCGATGGACACGCCACTCGGCCGTACCGCGGGCAACGCACTCGAGGTGGCCGAGTCGCTGGAGGTGCTGGCCGGCGGCGGGCCGCCGGACGTCGTCGAACTCACCGTCGCGCTGGCCCGGGAGATGCTCGACGCCGCGGGCGTCCCCGGCGCGGATCCGGCGCGGCACCTCGCCGACGGCACCGCGATGGACACGTGGCGGGCGATGATCGCGGCACAGGGCGGCGATCCGGATGCCCCGCTGCCCGTCGCCGCCGAGACCGACACCGTCACCGCCGACGCGGACGGTGTCGTCACCCGGGTCGACGCACTGGACGTCGGGGTGGCCGCCTGGCGACTCGGTGCGGGGCGTGCCGCCCCCGGACAGGATGTTCAGGCCGAGGCCGGAGTGGTCCTGCACGCCCGCCCCGGTGATCGGGTCCGCGCCGGAGATCCGTTGTTCACCTTGCATTCCCGGACTCCGGATCGATTCGCCGCGGCCCGCGAGGCGCTCGCGTCGGCGGTGTCCATCGGCGAGACGGCGCCCGATGTCCGATCACTGGTCATCGATCGGATCGTCGCGGACCGCTGAGTGGGCGACGTCGGGGGAGTTTGCCGAACGTTTCCTTCGCACCGCACACCGACGGCGGATGGCGGGCTACCGTCGGGTCATGACGACCGTTGACACCGACCAGGCACGTCCCCTCGATCACGCCTCGCTCGTCCGTGCGCCCAAGGTGCTGCTGCACGATCATCTCGACGGCGGTCTGCGTCCGTCGACCGTGCTCGACCTCGCACGCGACATCGGTTACGAGGATCTGCCCGCCGACGACGCGGACGCGTTGGCGGCCTGGTTCCGGGATGCCGCCGACAGCGGTTCGCTCGAGCGGTATCTGGAGACCTTCGCGCACACCGTCGCGGTGATGCAGACCGAGGACGCACTCCGGCGGGTCGCCCGCGAATGCGTCGAGGATCTGGCCGCCGACGGCGTCGTGTACGCCGAGATCCGTTATGCCCCCGAACAACATCTGACGCGCGGCCTGACTCTGGACCAGGTCGTCGAGGCGGTGCTGGAGGGCTTCGCCGAGGGCGAGGCCGATGCCGCCGCGGCGGGCCACCCCATCCGGATCGGATGTCTGGTCACGGCCATGCGGCACGCCGCCCGCGCGCGGGAGATCGCCGAACTCGCGGTGCGCTACCGCGATCGGGGTGTGGTGGGCTTCGACATCGCCGGCGCCGAGGCGGGCAACCCGCCGACCCGGCATCTCGACGCGTTCGAGTACATGCGGGCCAACAACGCGCGCTTCACGATTCACGCGGGTGAGGCGTTCGGGCTCCCGTCCATCCACGAGGCGATCGCCTACTGCGGCACCGACCGGCTGGGCCACGGCGTGCGGGTCATCGACGACATCGAACTCCCGCCCGGTACCGATCCGGCGGCGTCGTCATTCCCCGATGCGGTCCTCGGCCCCATCGCGAACATCGTGCGTGACAAGCGGATTCCGCTCGAACTGTGCCCGAGCTCGAATGTCCAGACCGGGGCGGTCGACTCGATCGCCGAACATCCCTTCAACGTGCTCGCGCGCCTGCGCTTCCGGGTGACCGTCAACACCGACAACCGGCTGATGAGCGACACCACGATGAGCCGCGAATTCGAGCGTCTCGCCGACCAATTCGGCTACGGCTGGGAGGACTTCCAGCGGTTCACCATCAATGCGATGAAGTCGGCCTTCATCCACTTCGACGAGCGTCTGGCCATCATCGACGAGGTCATCAAGCCCGGTTATGCGGAGTTGATCGCGGAGTCGTCCGGCGGCGCGTAGGCGCGCAGGAAGGTGTCCAGACCGCGCCGGACTGCGGCGCGGGCGGTGGCGTCGCTGATCGGCGCGGTCCCCAGTTCGGTCAGTCCGGGTATCTCCGCGGTGATCAGTGCGTGGAACTGCCGTGCCGCCAGCACCGGGTCCGGGATCGTCAGAACGCCGGCATTGCCCAGCATCGCCAGACGCCCGGCCAGACCGTCGAGAATCGGCTGCTCGGTCCGCTCGCGCACCATGCGATAGACCTCCGGGTCCCGTCCGATCTCCGCGTGGATCTGCGAATTGAGGGACACCGCGCAGGGGCTGCGCATGCAGCCGACCAGCTTCTCGGCGAGGGTCAGTAAACCGGTGCGCCAGTCCTGGCACTGGGGATCCATTTGCCGTATGGCGTCGAGGCTGACCGCGTTGATCTGTTCCGCCGATGCCGCGATCGACTCCCGGAAGAGTGCTTCCTTGCCGCCGAAGTGGCTGTACACCGTGGGTTTCGACACGGCGGCACGGGTCGCGATCATGTCGATGCTTGCGCGTGCGTAGCCCGACTCCGCGAAGACCTCGGCGGCGGCGTCGAGAATGACGCGCCGTTTGTCGATGCCCCGGTTCGTCCGGGGCGGGGAGCTGGACGTCATGAATCCATTTTATCGCACCGTTGCTTTTACTAAACCGTGTAGTTTAGTCTTGTTGACCGTGGCGGAAAAAGTGATGAACGAGGAGACCCGTACAGGACCGGCGATCCGAGCGGCGAATCGGCTGGTGGCCGTGAGTGCTGCTGCGGCACTGATGGCGGTGATCGACGGGACGATCGTCACCGCGTCACTCCGGGTCATCGGTGAGGATCTGCACGCCTCGCTGAGTACCGGTGCGTGGTTCACGGCCGCCTATCTGTTGGCCGCGGGTATCACGATGCCGCTGTCGGGATGGATCATCGGGCGATGGACGTCGCGCCGGACGCTGCTGGTGTCACTGATGCTGTTCGTGGTCGGTTCGGTGCTGTGTGCGCTGGCGTGGAATCCGTTGTCGCTGATCATCTTCCGCCTCGTACAGGGGCTGGGTGGGGGATTGCTCGAGCCGGTCGCGCTGACGATCGCGGCCTCCACCGCGGGGCCCGCGCGGATGGGCCGGGTGATGGGTGTGGTGAGTGCGGTCATCAACGTCGCGCCCGTGGTCGGTCCGCTGGCCGGTGGTCTGCTGGCCGGAACCGGTCACTGGCAGCTGATCTTCCTGGTCAACGTGCCGCTGGGGATTCTCGTCCTGATCGGGGCCGTTCGTCTGATGCCGCGCGACACGGCCGATTCGCCCGCAGAGGTGGAGCGTCCGGACCTGGTTGGTGTCGTCCTCCTGCCCGCGGGCGTGGTGTCGGTGATGCTGGGCATCGAGCAGGTCGCGGCGCACACGTGGGCATGGATTCCGATCGCGGCAGGCGTCGCGCTGCTGGCCGGCTACGCGATCCGTACGGTGCGCGGAGATCGGCCCGCGGTGCTGGATCTGCGTCTGCTCGCGTTGCCCGGCGTGCGGGGCGGGCTCGGGGTGATGGCCGTCGTCGGCTTCACCATGTACTTCCAGCTCGTCGCGCTGCCCCTGTGGGCTCCCGATCGTCACGGCATGGACGGTGTCGCGTCAGGGATTCCGGTTGCCGTACTCGGCGCCGGCCTGCTGCTGTCGATGACACTGTCCGGCCGATGGTCGGACGTGGTGGGACCGCGCGTCATCGTGACGGCGGCAACGATCGGCACGGCGGTGCTCGCGGCCCTGTTCGCGGTGGTGCACAACGGGATTCCGTTGGCCGGAGCTCTTGTGCTGCTGGCGATCCTGGGGTTGGCCTTCGGTGCGGTCGCGGCCCCGGCCTTCGCGGGGGTCTACCGTGCGGTGCCCGCCGATCGGGTGCCGTATGTGACCCCGTCGTTGTTCATCACGGTGCAACTGTGTGCCGCCATCGGTGCGAACGTCGCGGCGCAGCTCGTGTATCGGCACTCCGCGGATCACGCCCTGACGATCGGCTACGGCGCCATCGCGGTGGCCATGGTCCTCGCGACGGTCGTCGCCCGTGGTCTGCCGGGCCGCACGGTCACCGACTGAGAGTGCCGCGTGGGCTCAGCCCTTTTTGACGAGGCGGTCCTCGAAGTCGTGCACCAGGGCGCGCCAGGCCTCGGACTCGTTGTCGAAGGGCGGGCTCGGTGCCATCCGCTTCGGGTTCGGGTCGACTGCGTAGTCGACGAACCAGCCCAGCGGGGTCGTTGACCCGAGCGCTTCGGATACGGCGTCGTCGTCGGCGTAATCGGCTGCGTCGGTCAGCAATTCGACGGCGAGGTCGAGCTGGTTGCGGTCCATGCGGCGCGGTCCGTCGGCGATGTCCTCGGCGAGGCCGGGGAGAACGTAGACGTTGTCGTCGATGACGTCGAACTCCAGCGATCCGTCGGTGGCGACAGTGCGCACCTCGTCGAAGGTGGAGACGTCGACGAGGTCGTGATCGTTGTCGTCGGCCAGGAAGCGGCTCAGCGCCCGGGCGGAACCGAAGACGAAGATCTTGCCGTCGGCGCCCAGGAACACCGGGTCGTCGCCCAGGTAGCAGCGCAGCGACAGGTATTCGCCGTCGCTGGTGACGATCCGGATCGGGTCGATGCCGACCGACGCCCAGAAGTCGTCGTCATCCACATCGTCCTCGTCGTCGATGTCGTCGTCCTCGTCGTCGTCATCCACGGCGGCCACCGTGGTGTCGTCGGCGTTGACGAGGTCGATGTCGTCGTCGGGCTCGTCCTCGTCCTCGGCGGACGCCGCGGCCTCGAGTTCGGCGGCCGCGGTGGCCACGGCGGCGGCCGGGACCTCCGGGGTGCTGATGACATCGTCGATGGCGTCGATGACGTCATCCCAGTGCTTGGCGATGAGACGACCGATGCGCACCCAGAGATCGATGCCGTCGCGGCCGTGGAAGTTCCGCGTACCGGTGGTGACCGCGCCGAGGATCGGATTGCCGTTGAAGAATTTGGTGATCGTCGTCAGATCGCAGACCTCGGCGAGGATGCGCACGATCTCCAGTGCGTCCTCGAGTTCGGCGATGACCTCCGGTGACGGGTCCTCGGCGGCCAGCTCGGGTACGCCGATCAGGTCGTAGGTGTGGCGCTCGTCCGGGATCAGTTCCTCGGCCTGCACACCCACGACGGTGGACCACGCCGGATGTTCGACGAGGTCGTTGTCCTCGTCGGTACGGATGAATGCGGCGAGCTCGGCGACGCCCGGGAAGGCGTACAGATCCTCGTCGAGTCCGAGGAATGCCTCCCACTCGTCGTCACCCTCGCGCCAGCGCGGCGCCCAGAGGGTGAAGACGTTTCCGTCGGTGATTCCGAGCTCGATGGGGACGATGTCTCCGGCCATGAGGTCACAGCGTAGCGATTATGTGCGCGGTTGCGGGTGGCGACCCCGCGACCGGCACGTGAACGGTGGTCCGCCGGGCGTGTGTGAGCCTCATCGTGGGCTGGTCCGGCCTGGTCGCTTGATCGAGTGACGACGCGGTGGGTGTGTCTACTGCTGGCCATGACGGTACAACCTCCACAGTTCCCTGGTCAGCCACCGACCGGTCAGCCAGGTCCGGTTCAGGTGGTGCCGGCCAATACGAAGTCGTTGATGGGGGCCGCGTTGCTGATCTCGTTTGCGATCGTGGTTGCGGGACTCCTCGTCGGGATTTTGGCCTGGCATCCGTGGGATCAGCCAGATGCGAATGAGCGTCCACGAGTCTTGACACAGGACCTGATTGGCGGTGAGGGCAAGGACCTCGGTCAGATCGTGTGCTTGGAAAGCGACTTCGGTGTGTCTTGTGTAACCCTTCCAGACAACGTCAGCACCGGCTTACGGCCCAACGCTAGATCGCGCGTGCCGGGTGTAGGCGCCTTGGCCGTGTGCGCAGGACGCTGCAGGCTGCGGCGCGAGGTTGACCGCCGTAGTGGTTGCGGGACCGCCAGGCCGGAAGGCGGACGATGCGGCGCCACCGGGCCTGATCGAGTGCCTCCAGTCTGGCGATGACGCCGGACCTCGCGAACGAAGCCAAGTGCCCATGTTTGATCCCTGCTGCAAGGGATGCACGCTGTTTCCGGCAGGATGGCAAGCCTCTGTACCTACGCTCGGTTCGCGCCGCCCCAGAGTGGGGGACCCCCGAGAGTCCGGAATGACGAAGCCCGAGAGGACCATAAGTAGTGGTCGGCGGGGGCGTGGGCACATCGCGCAAGGCTCTGCATCACGCCTCGGGCTTATGTGTGGGACCAGTCAAATGGGAGAGCGGCCTGATACAACCTGGCGAACCGACGCGGCCTGAAGAAAGTCAGAAGGCGCAGTTCGCCAGAATCAAGATGAGCTCGTCATATATCAAGGCGAATGACACTGGTGTAATACCGGCGTATCCGGCACTTTTGTCCGGGAATCGGTCTAGCTTGCGTGCATGACTAACTACCATCCGTGGCGCGACGTCGGCATCTGGTCGTACTTGGTCATTCGTTTCGAGCGGCCCGCCGATCATCACCGGGGCTGCCCGTCTGGATCGACACTTGCAGTCGCAGACGATCTCCTGCAGTCAGAGCGGGGGTCAGTGCTGGTCAGCATGCAGGTGCGCGATGCCCCTCGCATATTCACCTTGGCCGAGTGTAGGCAGCCAGCGAGCAACCGGCCGTTGAACCTATCTCGACTCGGCGGCTGAATCACCCCGACGAACTCCACAACGCCTGTGCGGGATACGTAACTGACAGAGAAGGGCCGTGGGCTATGGGTGGACGTGTAGTTGCCTGTCCGATCGACCACACCCTAGGAACCGGCGTCGGTCGAGGAATAGCGGCGAAAGCGCCGAGTTGCATGACCGATGGCGTCGTCGGCGTATTGACGCCGCCGGCACATTCTGGCGGTATTCGGGAAATCCTGCCGCGGCCATCGATGCTGACGCGCTCCTCGATGATGCCGCGACCACAAGTGTGCACCAATCACAGTGAATTGCCTTCGTCGCCTTCGGGATGCGCAGGCCCTAACTAGGAGTATTCGATGACGACCCCACCGAACAGCGAACCCGGCTGGTATGCCGACCCACAAATGCCGAACACGGAGCGATGGTGGAACGGCAGCCAGTGGACACCGCAAACTCGACCTGGGGAGGCTGCGACCGCCCCGGTCGCGACAGAGAAGAAACGAGGTAAGCGACTTCTCTGGTACATCCTGGGCGCACTCGGCGTGCTGGTTGTGATCGCGATCGTCGCGTCGGCTGTATCGAGTCCGGACAAGGACTCTGATAACGACAGTTCAGCACCCGTGGCCACGACAACAACTGAGGCGCCCGAAGCTCGTGCGGCCCGCGAACGTGCAGAGGCTGCTGAGAGTTCGCGAGTCGAAGCCGCGCGGCAAAGTGCTGTTGCAGCGCTAGAAGCAGAGCAGAAGGACAAGTCGCGATATACCGCTCTATCGGAACGCGAGTGGGCGTTAATGGCAAAGAATCCGACCGAGAACATCGGGAAGTTGGTCGTGCTGTACGGCAAGGTAACGCAGGCCGATTCGGTCACCGGGGCCTCGACCATTCGGCTGAATACCGGCGGTGAACCGTCGGACTACTACTCGATCAATACGATCGCCACCGAGGGGATCGACGGCGTTTTCAAGCAGGTGGTCGAAGATGACTTGGTGACGGTGTGGGCACGAGTTGACGGCGCCAACACATATGAGACCACGTTGGGTGGCGAAACTACTGCGCCTGAGATCAAGGTGTACGTCATCGAGGTGACCGGCTGACCGCGCCCACTTCTGAAGATCTCATCGTGGCCGGAAGAATCCCTGGAATCCCTGGCCGGCATTCGAGGTTCGCAGGGGCGACACCTGGACCGGGTCGCCCGCCTCGACGAGTTGATTGTTGCCGATGTACATGGCGACGTGCCCGTCCCAGACGGCAAGGTCACCGGGCCGCAGCTGCGCCTGGGACACGGGGGTACCGGCGGTGTCCTGATCCTGTGCGAGGCGCGGGAGGTCGACGCCGGCCTGCTTGTAGGCCCACTGGGTGAACCCGCTGCAGTCGAAGCCCTGCGGCGTGGTCCCGCCCCAGACGTAGGGGACACCGCGTTGGCTGAGCGCGGCGCGTACCGCCGTCGCGGCCCGTTGACTCGGCGCGTAGGCCACGGAGCCGTCGGGTAGCCGGACCGGCACGCCGCCGGCGATCGGGGTGGACGAGAGCCCGCCCGTGTGCCCGTCCCGGGTGATCTCCGCGGGCGCGGGATGGCGGCCCAGACTCCGCATGCGTGTGGTGTCCGTGGCGAGGTCCGATTGCGCCCGCGCGACGATCGCGGCACCCCGCGCCACGTGACCCAGCGCGACCGGGAAGATGATCGCCAACCCGCCGGGCGTGAACAGGCTCGGTCCCAGAGCGGTGGCGGCGCGGCCGAAGTCGTCGATGAGGCCGTTGATCTGATCGGCCGCGTGTTTCACCTTGCCCGCGGCGGATTCCACCAGACCGGCGATCTCGGTGCCGGTGTCCGTGGTGTCGGCGAGGGACCGCCCCGTGTGCTCGGCCGCGCGTGTCGCCGCGGCGGCCCCGGTGCCAGCCCACGTCTGCGCGACCTGCCGGGTGGCTGCCGCCGACGATTGCCGGGCAGATTCCAGTTGTGGTGTCGCAGAACGTATTCGGGTCGCGGGATTGTCCGGTGGCAGGACGCCGGTACCGAGCGCTCGGGCGAGGATGTGGAGCGGTCCGATGAGGAGGTCGACGCTGAACATCTCTAGAGCCTCAGCTCTCGGCTGTCGCATCCGATCGCGGAGATGGAGCTGCCCGCGGTGCGGTCGGTGGCGGTGTAGGACGTACGCGCGGCCGATGTGGCGCCGCCCTGCGTGCGGTGGCGGTTCGCGATGGCATCGAGTGCGTGTGCCCGGCGGTCGAGGACATAGGCGGTCGCCGCGAGGAAGTCGGCGCCGATGATCCCGAAAGTCATCGTGAGCGCACCGATTTCGCCACGCTGACCGGTGGCATGCGCCGCGACCTGCTCACCCGACGAGCGTTGCGCACATGCGTATCGGGTCAGTGCGGCGGGATCTGCGGAGATGCTGCCGGCGTCGGGCGCCGGGGTGGCGGGGGAGCGGTTCATACAACTCAGACGCGGTCGTCGGCCGATCGGTTCCACTCTTCTGCACGTGCCGCATAGGGTGGGTCCCATGCAGATGGACATCGTCGATCACCCTCTGGCGGCCAGCCGTCTGACCACCATGCGCGACAAGCACACCGACAACGCCCGGTTCCGTGCGGCACTGTCGGATCTGACGCAGATGCTGATCTACGAGGCCCTCGCGGGTGCGCCGGTGGAGCAGGTGGACATCGAGACACCGGTCGCCCCGGTCCAGGGTGTGCGCCTCGCGAATCCGCCACTGCTGGTCCCGGTGCTGCGCGCGGGTCTCGGCATGGTTGAGCAGGCCCATGCGATGGTGCCGGAGGCACACGTCGGGTTCGTCGGCGTCGCGCGTGACGAGGCGACGGCCCAGCCCGTGCCGTATCTGGAATCCCTGCCCGATGATCTCGCCGGGCACCCGGTCTTCGTCCTCGATCCGATGCTGGCGACAGGTGGGTCGATGCTGCACACCATCGAACTCCTCGTCGCGCGCAACGCCGACGACATCACCGCCGTCTGTGTCGTCGCCGCCCCGGAAGGTGTGGCGGCACTGGAGAACTCGGGCCACCCGGTGCGTCTGGTCGTCGGTGCCGTGGACGACGGTCTCGACGACGCGTCGTACATCGTGCCCGGCCTCGGTGATGCCGGGGACCGTCAGTTCGGCCCTCGCTGAGCAGACCCGAGCGTCAGGCGGCGATCGCCGACCAGCGTCCCCCGTTACGGGTGACCTCGACGTCGTGGTCGAAGCAGGTGCTGATCGTCGCCGACGTGAGTGTCTCGTCGACAGGTCCCGACGCCACCACCTCACCGTCGCGCAACAGCATCGCGTGGCTGGTGCTCGCGGGCAGGTCCTCGAGGTGATGGGTGACCAGCACGCTCGCGAGATCGGTGACCTCCGAACGCAATTGGTCGATACCGGCGAGCAGTTTCTCGCGTGCCGCGAGATCCAGGCCGGTGGCGGGTTCGTCCAGCAGCAGGAGTGCCGGCCGCGGCATGAGGGCCCGCGCGATCAGGGTGCGTCCGCGTTCGCCCTGACTCATCACCGGCCAGACCGACTCGCGACGAGCGCTCATCCCGAAGAGTTCGAGGAGGTCGTCGGCGTGCCGGTGTTCGGCGGCGGTGTAGTCGTGCCGCCGGTCGAGTTCCGGCGTGTTGGTGAGTCCGGTCAGGACGACCTCGTGGGCGGTCAGCGGGACATCGATGCGCCAGCGCGGATCCACGTGGCCGATATGCGTCCGCAGGGCGCGCATGTCGACACGTCCGAGGCGTTTGCCCAGGACGTCGACGGTCCCGGTGGTCGGATGCCCGCGAGCGCCGAGCATGGTCATCAACGTGGACTTGCCCGCGCCGTTCGGACCGAGCAATGCCCAGTGTTCGCCCGCCCGCACCTCCAGGTTCACCCCGCGCAGGAGGGGGCGTCCGCCGCGGACCACATCGATGTCGCGGGCGTCGAGGATGATCACAGATCCTCGATGATCGTCGAGAGCAGTTCGCCCAGGCGCGTCGCCGACGACCGGCCCGCCTCGAGAACCTCTGCGTGACTGAGGGGTTCGCCGGTCATACCTGCCGCGAGGTTGGTCACCAGCGAGACCCCGAGGACCTCGAGACCGGCGGCCCGCGCGGCGATCGTCTCGTGCACCGTGGACATCCCCACGAGGTCGGCGCCGAGCGTACGCAGCATCCGGATCTCCGCGGGCGTCTCGTAGTGCGGTCCGGGCAGCCCCGCGTACACCCCTTCGGTGAGCGCCGGATCGAGGCGCCGGGCGAGTGCACGCAACCGGGGGGAGTAGGCGTCGACCAGATCGACGAACTGTGCGCCCGTCAGGGGTGACCGGGCTGTGAGGTTGAGGTGATCGCTGATCAGAACCGGTTGCCCCACGGTCATGTCCTCGCGCAGCCCGCCCGCCGCGTTGGTGAGCACGATGGTGTGGGCGCCCGCGGCCGCGGCGGTACGCACCGGATGCACCACCCGTGCCAGATCATGCCCCTCGTAGGCGTGGATGCGGCCGAGGAGGATGAGCACGCGGCGTTCGCCGATCCGGACGGAGACGACGGTCCCGCCGTGTCCGGTCGCACTCGGCGGGGTGAAGCCCGGCAGCATCGACATGGGCACCGTGGCGATCGGTGTGCCCAGTGCGGCCGCCGCCGGCGCCCACCCGGAGCCGAGGATCACGGCGACGTCATGTGCGGCGCAATCGGTCTCGGTGGCGATGGTGGCCGCGGCCGCGACGGCCGCGGCGTCGGGGTCGGCAGTGGGGTCCATGACCGCAACCCTAGTGCGCACGGTGTCCTGTGCCCGGGCAACGGTCTGGGAACACGCGCGAGGACGCGCGGGATACAGTTTGATCCATGCCGTATCTCAATTCCGCAGGTGACGTCCTCGAGCTCTACCTGGGCGCGGAAGGTGCCGAACTCGACGAGGCCAACCCCGACAACCGGTTCCGCATCGAGTGGATCGACGCCGTCTCCGGCCTGCTCGATCAGGCGGCCGGGGAGTCGACGTCGTCGAAGGCCCTGGTGATCACCGCCACCGGCAAGTACTTCACCAACGGCCTCGACGTCGACTACATCGCGGCGAACGGGAGCCGCCTGCCGGAGTACCTGGATCGGGTGCACGCGCTGTACGCGAAGCTGCTGACCCTGCCGATGCCGACGGTCGTCGCCATCAACGGGCATGCCTTCGGGGCGGGCGCGATGCTCGCCGAATGCGCCGACTACCGGATCATGCGGACCGAACGGGGCTTCTGGTCACTGCCCGAGGCCGCACTCGGCATGCCGTTCACGCGGGGCATGGCCGCACTGGTCCGCACCCGTCTGCCCGATGCGGCAGCCACCGAGGCCATGCTGACCAGCCGCCGCTACGGCGCCGACGAGGCCGTCGCCGACGGCATCCTCGACGAGGCCGTGGCCGCCGACGATCTTCTCGACCGGGCCCGGGCGGTCGCCGCCGAGCGGGCACCGCTGTCGGGCCCGAATCTCGCGACCATCAAGCGGGGACTGAGGCAGCCGCTGCTCGCCGATCTGGAGACCCCGACACCCCCGAGCCTGCTGTGACCGCCGGATCGTCGGTGATCGACACCTGGTGGGCGGAGAACGCGCATCGGGTGATCGGCTGGCGCCGGCACATCCACGCGCATCCGGAACTGTCCCGGCAGGAGGCCGCGACCACCGATCTGGTGGTGCGTGAGCTGACCGCGATGGGCCTTGCGCCGCAACGGTTGCCGCTGGGCACCGGCGTGGTGTGCGACCTCGGGCCCACCGACGGTCCCCGGATCGCACTGCGCGCCGACATGGACGCGCTGCCGGTGACCGAACACACCGGGCTGCCGTTCAGCTCCACCATCGAGGGCGTCTCCCACTCCTGTGGGCACGACGCGCACACGGCGATGCTCATGGGCGTGGCGGACCTGCTGAACTCGGTGCACGCCACCGGCCGGCTACCCGTGGGGGTACGCCTGATCTTCCAGCCCGCGGAGGAGGTGATGCCCGGTGGCGCGCTCGACGCGGTCGCCGCAGGCGTCACCAACGGGGTGAGCCGGATCTTCGCGCTGCACTGTGACCCGAGGCTGCCCGTCGGTTCGGTGGGTCTGCGCGTCGGTGCGCTGACCTCGGCGGCCGATCACATCGACCTGCAACTGCATTCCGCGGGCGGCCACACGTCCCGGCCGCACCTGACCGGAGACCTCGTCTACGCGATGGGCGCGGTGATCACCGGGCTGCCCGGCATCCTGTCCCGCCGTATCGATCCGCGGTCGGGCACGGTCATGGTGTGGGGATCCGCACATGCCGGCAGCGCCCCGAACGCCATTCCCCAGGAGGGGCGGCTGCTCGGCACGGTCCGTACGGGTGAGCACCGGACGTGGTCCGAGCTCGAACCGATCGTGCGCAGTGTCATCGGAGAACTGTTGTCCCCGTTGTCCGTTCGCTACGACCTCTCGTACTTCCGGGGTGTCCCGCCGGTGGTGAACGACGAGGCGTCGGTCGAGATGCTCACCGAGGCGGTGGCGGCGATCGGCCCGAACGCGGTGGCCGACACCCCGCAGTCACCGGGCGGCGAGGACTTCTCCTGGTATCTCGAACAGGTGCCCGGGGCGATGGGCCGACTCGGCGTGTGGGACGGCATCGGCCCCCAGGTCGACCTGCACCGCGCGAATTTCGATATCGACGAACGAGCGCTGGAGGTCGGTGTGCGTGCGCTCGCGGGTGTGGTGCTGCAGGCATCCTGACGGTTCCTGCGGTTCCGCGCCGCGGTCAGGGTTCGATCGGGCCGGGACCGGGACCCACGTTGCGCGACTCGCGCAGCCGCAGATCCTGCACATAGTCGGCGGGTGCGCCGGCGATCTCGGCGGCCTCGGCCATCACGCCCAGGTAGCGGGCCGACGGGAGTCCGCCCTCGTAGGCGTCGAGCACGTACAGCCAGGCGAGCACCGGACCGTCGGCGGTGTCCACCCGCGCACGCAGCTTCACGTGGATACCGAGTTCGGAACCCTCCCAGCGATCGAGGTTGTCCTCGTCCTCGTGCGTCACGTCGTACAGCACCACGAAGACCCGCGCATCCGGATCGTCGCGGTCCTCGGTGACGGTCGCGAGGGAGCCCTCCCAGCCGATGTCACCGCCGGCGAACGTCAGGCGCCATCCGTTCAGCCAACCGGTACCGGCCATCGGCGAATGGGGTGCACGCTCGGACATCTGCTCCGGGTGCATGTTGCTGCCATAGGCCGCGTATATCGGCATCGACCGTCTGACCTGCACTCTCTCGAACGGGTAGGGGGCGACCGGCGCACCCGGGGTACGTGCGGCCATTCATGATCGTAACCGGACGACAACCCGTTGCGGTGGAGGAGACCGCAACCGAGCGCGGGATCACATGCCTGCGCGTGCCCGGCCACCGCCCGCCGCGCCGTCCGCACCGCGGGAGGATAGGTTGGTAGTCGAACGCCGGGCGCGGCGTCGCGCTGCGCCCGAAGGAGCTTCGTGAACGGCAGGAGTGCAGTCGTGACCAAGATCGTGATCGTCGGAGGCGGACCCGCGGGCTACGAGGCGGCGCTGGCCGCGGCGCAGTACGGAGCCGACATCACCGTGATCGACTCCGACGGCATCGGCGGCGCGTGCGTGCTGTGGGACTGCGTGCCGTCGAAGACCTTCATCGCCTCGACCGGCATCCGGACCGAGGTCCGGCGTGCCGAGGACCTGGGTATCCACATCCGCACCGACGACGCGCTGGTGACGCTGCCGCAGATCCATCAGCGGGTCCGCGACCTGGCCTTCGCGCAGTCCGCCGACATCCGCTCCCGCCTCATCAGTGAGGGCGTCACGCTCGTGTCCGGGCACGGTGAGCTCGACGAACGCCAGCTCGGTGTCGCCACCCACGGTGTCACCGCGACGCTGGCCGACGGTTCGACCGAACGCTACGAGGGCGACGTGGTACTCGTGGCGACCGGCGCCTCACCGCGCATTCTGGACGATGCGCAACCGGACGGGGAACGCATCCTCACCTGGCGTCAGCTGTTCGATCTCGACGAACTGCCCGAGCATCTGGTGGTCGTCGGCTCCGGTGTGACGGGTGCCGAATTCGTCCACGCCTATACAGAATTGGGGGTGCGGGTCACGCTGGTCTCCAGCCGCGACCGCGTGCTGCCCGGCGAGGACGAGGACGCGGCCCTGGTGCTGGAGGACGCGCTGGCCGAACGGGGCGTGGAACTCATCAAGCACGCCCGCGCGGACAAGGTCGAGCGTGACGGGGATTCGGTGACCGTGCATCTCGCGGACGGCCGGACGGTGACCGGATCGCATGTGCTGATGACGGTCGGCTCGGTACCCAACACCAAGAACCTCGGCCTGGAACGTGCGGGCGTGGAGGTCGACAAGGGCGGCTACATCACCGTCGACCGCGTGTCGCGCACCTCGGTGCCCGGCATCTATGCCGCGGGTGACTGCACGGGCCTGCTGCCGCTCGCCTCCGTGGCCGCGATGCAGGGTCGTATCGCGATGTACCACGCGCTCGGCGAGGGTGTGAGCCCGATCAAGCTGAAAACCGTTGCGTCCGCGATCTTCACGCGGCCGGAGATCGCCACCGTCGGCGTCTCGCAGACCGCGATCGACTCGGGTGAGTACCCGGCCCGCACCGTGATGCTGCCGCTCGCCACCAACCCGCGGGCGAAGATGAGTGGTCTCCGGCGTGGCTTCGTGAAGATCTTCTGCCGCCCCGCCACCGGTGTGGTGATCGGTGGGGTCGTGGTGGCGCCCAACGCATCCGAGCTCATCCTGCCCATCGCGATCGCCGTGCAGAACAAGCTGATGGTGTCGGATCTGGCCCAGACGTTCTCGGTCTACCCGTCGTTGTCGGGTTCACTCACCGAGGCAGCCCGCCAGCTCGTCCGCCACGACGACCTCGACTAGAACCCCGTAGTCGCTACGCCACCGGTCAGGCGAGATCGAGGGAGTGGGCGACGGCGCGGTTCCATTCGGTGTAGAGGCGGGTGCGGTCGTCGTCGGGCATGGCCGGCTCCCAGCGCTTGTCCTCGGCCCAGTTGGCGCGGATCTCATCCTCGGACTCCCAGTAGCCGACTGCCAGCCCGGCGGCGTAGGCGGCGCCGAGCGCCGTGGTCTCGTTGACGACCGGTCGCACCACCGGGACGTTCAGGATGTCGGCCTGGAACTGCATCAGCAGTTCGTTGACGACCATGCCGCCGTCCACCTTCAGGGTGCAGAGCCGGACACCGGAATCGGCCTCCATCGCCTCGATGACCTCGCGGGTCTGAAAGGCGCTGGCCTCCAAGGCGGCTCGCGCGAGGTGTCCCTTGTCGGCGAAGCGCGTCAGGCCGACGATCACGCCCCGTGCGTCGGGCCGCCAGCGGGGTGCGAACAGCCCGGAGAACGCCGGCACGAAGTAGACCCCGCCGTTGTCGTCGACCGCGGCCGCCATCGACTCGATCTCCGACGCATGACCGACGAGGCCGAGATTGTCGCGCAGCCACTGCACGAGGGAGCCGGTGACGGCGATGGATCCCTCGAGCGCGTAGCGCGCGTCCTGTGATCCGATCCGGTAACACACGGTGGTGAGGAGCCCGTGCTCACTGAAGACCGGTTCGGTGCCGGTGTTCAGCAGCAGGAAATTGCCGGTGCCGTAGGTGTTCTTCGCCTCGCCCTCGTCGAGGCAGGCCTGTCCGAAGGTGGCGGCCTGCTGATCGCCGAGGATGCCCGCGAGAGGCACGCCGGGCAGTGACCCCTGTTCCCGCAGGGGCCCGTAGTTCTCCGACGAACTGCGGATCTCCGGCAGCAGCGACATCGGGATGCCCATCTCGGCGCAGATCTCCGAATCCCATTGCAGGGTACGAAGATCCATCAACATGGTGCGTGAGGCGTTGGTGACATCGGTGATGTGCAGGCCACCGTCGGGGCCGCCGGTGGCGTTCCAGGCCACCCAGGAATCCATTGTGCCGAAACACAGTTCACCGGCCTCGGCGCGCTGCCGCAGGCCGTCGACGTTGTCGAGGAGCCAGCGGAGCTTCGGCCCCGCGAAGTAGGTCGACAGCGGCAGGCCGGTCCGGTCTCGGTAGCGATCCACGCCCTCGTCGCCCGCGAGTTCTTCGCAGAGCGCGGCGGTTCTGGTGTCCTGCCACACGATCGCGTTGTGGGCCGGTTCACCGGTTTCCCGGTCCCACACCAGGGTGGTCTCGCGCTGATTGGTCACACCGCACGCCGCGATGTGACTCGCCTTGAGGTCGGCGGAGGCCAGTGCGGAGGCGACGACGCGCCGGGTGTTGCGCCAGATCTCGGCGGCATCGTGTTCAACCCATCCGGCCTGCGGAAACACCTGCCGATGTTCGACCTGCTCGGAGCCGATGACCCGCCCCCGGCGGTCGAAGATCATGGCCCGCGTGGAGGTCGTGCCCTGGTCGATGGCCGCCACATACTTCTTCTCGGTGCTCACCTCGGACAGTGTCGCACGCGGTGCGCTCAGGTGGAATCAATTAGGCTGGGACAACATGACTACCGAGTTCACGGCGGATCGGCCGGCGGATCTGGGCCCGCGCTATCGCGACGAGGCCTGGCGACGTCTGGGCAGCGAACAATTCGACGTCGTGGTGATCGGTGGTGGCGTGGTGGGCGTCGGCGCGGCACTCGATGCGGCCACCCGTGGTCTGCGGGTCGCGCTGGTGGAAGCGCGCGACATCGCGTCGGGTACGTCGAGCCGGTCGTCGAAGATGTTCCACGGTGGGCTCCGCTACCTCGAGCAGCTCGAATTCGGGCTCGTCCGTGAGGCTTTGCGGGAACGGGAACTGTCGCTACGTCTCCTTGCGCCGCACCTGGTCAAGCCACTCCCGTTCCTCTATCCGCTGACCCAGCGATTCTGGGAACGCCCGTACGTGGCCGCGGGCCTGGTGCTCTACGACCAGATGGGCGGCGCGAAATCGGTTCCGGGACAACATCATGTGACACGTTCCGGTGCGCTGCGGGTGGCCCCGGCACTCAAACGCAGTTCGCTGATCGGCGGTATCCGGTACTACGACACCGTCGTCGACGACGCCCGGCACAGCCTGACGGTGGCGCGGACCGCCGCCAATTACGGTGCGGTGATCCGGACCTCGACCCAGGTCGTCGGCTTCCTGCGGGAATCCGATCGAGTGCTCGGTGTGCGCGTTCGTGATTCGGAGAGCGGCGAGATCACCGAGGTGCGCGGCCACTGTGTGATCAACGCGGCCGGGGTCTGGACCGACGAGGTGCAGGCACTCTCGAAGCAGCGCGGCCACTTCAAGGTCCGCGCCTCCAAGGGCGTGCACATCGTGGTGCCGCGTGACCGCATCGTCAGTGAGACCGCGATCATCCTGCGGACCGCCAACTCGGTGCTGTTCGTCATCCCGTGGGAGACGCACTGGATCATCGGCACCACCGACACGGACTGGAATCTGGACCTCGCACACCCCGCAGCGACCCGCGCGGATATCGATTACATCCTGGAACGCGTGAACGAGGTGCTGGTCACCCCGCTCACCCACGACGACATCGAGGGTGTGTACGCGGGGTTGCGTCCGCTGCTGGCCGGCGAGGACGACGAGACATCCAAGTTGTCGCGCGAACACGCGGTGGCCACGGTCGCGCCGGGGCTGATCTCCATCGCGGGCGGAAAGTACACCACCTACCGGGTGATGGCCGCCGACGCCGTGGACGCCTGCAACGACTTCATCCCGACGCGGGTCGCCCCGTCGATCACCGAACGTGTGCCGCTGGTCGGCGCGGACGGCTACTTCGCCCTCATCAACCAGTGCGAGCATCTGGGTGAGCGGTACGGCCTGCACCCGTACCGGATTCGGCGGCTGCTCAACCGTTATGGCTCGCTGATCGACGACGTGCTGCAACACGCCGCCGACGATCCGTCGCTCCTGCAGCCACTGGCGGCGGCGCCGCAGTATCTGCGGGTCGAGGTGGTGTACGCGGCGACCGAAGAGGCCGCACTGCACCTCGAGGACGTCCTCGCGCGCCGTACCCGCATCGCCATCGAGTATTCGCACCGCGGTGTCGACTGCGCCCGGGAGGTGGCCGATCTCCTCGCGCCCATCCTCGGTTGGACCGAGGAGCAGACGGCGTTCGAGGTGGCGACCTACGTGGCGCGGGTGGAGGCCGAGATCGCGTCGCAGCGACAACCCGACGACGAATCCGCCGATGCACTGCGTGTCGCGGCCCCGGAGTCTCGGTCGGAGATCCTGGAGCCGGTTCCGGTGCCGGAGTGACCGCGCCGCCGGCCGGGACCTTCGCCTCTGGCCGGACCGATCCCGAACGCGGAACCATGAGGTATGGCAGAAGGTGAGATCTCGGTCGACGGTTCGGTCCGTGAGCTGTCCACCGACGAAGCATGGCGGGCGCTCGGCTCGGCGCAACTGGGACGGATCGCGTTGAGCGTGAACGGAACCCCGGACATCTACCCGGTGAACTACTGGGCGGGCGACGGCCGCATCGTGTTCCGCACCGGCGAGGGCACCAAGTTGAGTGAGGTGGCCGTCAACGATCGTGTGGCGTTCGAGGCCGACGACCACACCGACGCCGGTGGGTGGAGCGTCATCGCCCACGGCAACGCGCACATCCTGGTGTCCACCCGAGACATCGCGGAGGCCGACGAACTCGATCTGAAGCCGTGGATTCCGACGGTGAAGTACAACTACGTGGAAATCACCGTCGATGACATCAGCGGCCGCAGTTTCGTCTTCGGGCCGGAACCGGAGCGCTATCCGGTCTGATCCTGCTCGCGGTCGTCAGGTCTGGCAGGTGGGGCAGAAGTAGGCGACGCGTTCGGCGTCGGTCCCGGTCGTTCCGGTTCCGATGGTGGTGCGTTGGACGAGCGTGCCGCAGCGACGGCACGGTCGGCCCTGACGTCCGTACACCCAGAGACGTGCGTTCGGGCCGGTCCGTCCGGTGGTGACGCGGGCCGTCCGTAACCGGTTGGCCCACAACATCCGGCGGCTCAGATCGACCATCGGGGACAGGGCGACGTCGCCGACCGGACGGGTCGGCAGCACGCCCCGCACGAAGCAGATCTCACTGCGATAGACATTGCCGATACCCGCGAGGTTGCGCTGATCGAGCAGTGCCTCACCGATGGTCCGATCCGGTTGGGCCGCAAGATGTTCGACGGCCCGTTCGGCATCCCAGTCGTCGCCCAGCAGATCCGGCCCCAGATAGTCCAGTGCGGCATCGGGATCCGCGAGGATCTCCAGTACCCCGAGTTCGAAACCGACTGCCTCATGGGTGTCGGTCCGCAGCACCACGCGGGCATGGTGGGTCGGTCGCCGCCATCGGGTGCCGAGCGCGTGCACATGCCACGCGCCCTCCATCTTCAGATGCGAATGGATGCTCAGCGCCACGTCGCCGGGCTCGTGGGGGGCGACGTCGATGAGCAGGTGTTTGCCGCGCGAGCGCACCGCGCTCACGGTACGGCCGGTCAGGTCGACCGTCGCCAGTCCCGGAGTGCGGAAATCGGTGTCCACCAGTTGCTTTCCGTCCAGCGCGGCACGCAGCCTCGCGGCCGCGGCGAAGACGGTATCGCCCTCAGGCATGGGTGCCGTATCGCATCCGGATGCCGCGCGGCGTGGTGGCGAACCCGGCGTCCACCAGCGCGCGCCCGGCATCGGTGGAGAGCACGGGTTCGCCGTCGACCTGGTCGATGGTCATGCGCGAGACCGCACCGGAACGGACGGTGCGGACCAGGGCGTCGGCCATCGCACCGAGTGCGCGCTCCGAGTCGGTGAAGGTCAGCACGGTTTTCCCGCCGCGTTCGATGAACGCCACGAGCCGGCCGTCGACCAGGATCACGAGTGCACCGGGTTTGCGGCCCGGACGATGCCCGGAGTCCGGGTCGCGGGAGGCGGGCCACGACAGCGCGGCACCGTAGGGATTGGCCGGGTCGGTCGCCGCCAGGGCGACGGCGTCGGGTTGTGTGCGATGCCCGATGTCGACGTGCCGCCGGAGTTCGTCGACGGTGGTGGGTGCCGCGAACTGCGCTCCGCCGAGCCCGTCGACGTAGTAGCCGCGCCGCACGATGCCGCTGTCCTCGAAAACGGTGAGCGCCTTGTAGACCCGCGCGAACCCGCCGACGACGTCCTCGGCCATCACGCTGCCCCGGGTGATCACGCCGTACCGGGCGAGCAGCTGTTCGCAGAGTGCCTGGGTGCGGACGGTGTTCGCGATATCGGCACGATCCGGGCGGAACCAGCGTCCGGTCACCGTGGGCGCCACCGACCGGGTGGATCCGTGCTCGGCGAGGTAGCGCGTGGAGAGACGCTGGGCCCGGATACGTGGCGCCCGGCCGCGTCCGCGGTGGGCCGGCGTCGACCGGGGAGCGGCCGGTGAGCGCTTCGGCTGGATCACCGCCCGCACGGGTGTGAACGAATCGTTGCTGATCCGTCCGGCCCACACGAGATCCCAGAGGGCCGATTCCCACTGGGCGGAGGAGATGGGCTGATCGTCGCCGCCGGACGGGCCGGCCTCGACGATTTGCGGGAACCGCAGCGCGCCACCCGATTCGAGGAGTTCTTCGATGCGATCGTGGACCGGGGTGCGATCGATGTCGTCGGCCTCGCCCAGGGTGAGGGGTGCGACGTCGGCGGGGTGGAAGGCGATCCATCCGTCGGAGCCGCCGATGCGGCCGTGGCCGGACCAGACGATCTCCCCGGAACTGAGAAGTTCGTCGAGCATGGCCGGGGTGTAATCGGTGATACGGGACGGGAAGACCAGCGACTCCCACGCGGAGGCAGGCAGCGGATAGCCTGCCAGTTGATCGATGACCGTGAGCAGACCGTCGGTGCCGGACAGTCGCTGGTCGGCCGATACGTGCTGCCACGACGACAGGAAGCGGGTGAGTACGTCGGTGTCGACCGGCGCGACCTCGGCCCGGCTCGCCGCGAGCGATCCGCGGCGGATCTGTCCGAGGACGTCGGTGTGGCACCACTGGGTGACGCGCGGAGACGTGGACTCGCTGTCGAGGTCGGCCGCGTCGTCCTCGGGAATGAAGTCGCCCTCGACGACCCGCCGGTCGGCGGCGAGCCGCGCGAGGGTGTCACGGACGACGGCCGCGCCCAGTCCCAGTGCTTTGGCCGCCTCGGCGATGGTGAACGGGCCGTGTGTGCGGGCGTAGCGTCCGACGAGGTCGCCCACCGGATCGGGCACCGGTTCGAGGTAGGCGGCCGGAATGCCCAGGGGCGCGGGGACGCCGAGCCCGTCGCGGAGCCGCGCGGTGTCGTCCACCGAGGCCCAGAGCGGACGTCCCCGGTGATTCACCGAGATGATCTGACCGCCCCGGTGCAGATCGGCCAGCACGGTGGCCGTCTGCTCGGGTTCGCGGTACCGGGCGGCGACGTCCTCCGTCGTGAGAGGTCCGAGCCAGCGCAGCAGGTCGACGATGTCCTCGGCGTCGCGTGCCTGCCGTTCGGGGGTCAGTCGCTGGAGCCGCGCGGTCACCTCCGCGATGACGGCCGGGTCGAGGAGTTCGCGCAGATCCACCCGGCCGAGCAGTTGCGCGAGCAGACTGGTGTCGAGAGACAGTGCGGCGGCGCGACGTTCGGCCAGGGGCGCGTCGTCGGCGTACATGAACGCGCCGACATAGCCGAAGAGAAGTGCGGCGGCGAACGGCGAAGGGGTGGGCGTCTCCACTTCGACGACCCGTACCCGGCGCCGGCCGATACGGCTCAGCAGATCGGTGAGGGCGGGCAGGTCGTAGACGTCCTGCAGACATTCCCGCACGGTCTCCAGCACGATCGGGAAATCCGGGAATTTGCTTGCCACGGAAAGCAATTGGGCACTTCGCTGGCGCTGCTGCCAGAGCGGTGCGCGTCGGCCCGGTGTGCGGCGGGGCAGGAGCAGGGCGCGTGCCGCGGATTCGCGGAACCGGGCGGCGAACATCGACGAATCGGCCAGCGCGTCGGTCACCAGGCGTTCGATGTCGTCGGGGTCGATGACGAAGACCGACGCGCCGGGCGGTTCGTCGTCGGTGTCCGGCAGTCGCACGATGATGCCGTCGTCGGAAGCGGTGACCGCCCCCTCGAGTCCCAATGTTTCCAGCAGTCGCGCCGAGATGGCACTCGCCCACGGGGCGTGAACACGTAAACCATAGGGGGAGTGGAGAATCACCCGCCAGTCGCCCAGTTCGTCGCGGAAGCGCTCGACCACCAGGGTGCGATCGGTGGGCAGGTGTCCGGTGGCCTCCCGCTGTTCGGCGATCAGCGCCGCCAGGTTGGTCCGCGCGTAGTCGGTGAGGCCGAGCCGCTCGGCGTGTTTGTCCAGGGCCTCCGGATCGGCGATGGCACCGGTGAACCGTCCGATCGCGGCGCCCAACTCGGCGGGGCGTCCCACCGCGTCGCCGATCCAGAACGGCAGGCGCCCGGGCTGCCCGAAGGCCGGGGAGACGAGCACCCGGTCATGGGTGATGTCCTCGATGCGCCAGCTGGTGGCACCGAGCGCGAACACATCGCCGACGCGGGATTCGTACACCATCTCCTCGTCGAGTTCGCCCACGCGCGTGGACTTCTCGCCGACCATGAACACCCCGAACAGTCCGCGATCCGGAATGGAACCGCCGGAGGTGACCGCCAGCCGTTGCGCGCCCCGGCGACCGACGAGCGTGCCCTCCGCGCGATCCCAGGTGACACGGGGCCGCAACTCGGCGAACTCGTCGGAGGGAAAGCGTCCGGAGATCAGGTCGAGCGTCGCCTCGAAGACCCCGCGCGACAGCTTGCGGTACGGCGCCGACCGGCGCACGACGTCGAACCAGTGGTCCACGTCGAGATCGTCGACGGCGGCGGCCGCGATGGTCTGCTGGGCCAGGATGTCGAGGGGATTCTGGGGCACGCGCAGTTCTTCGATGGCGCCGTCGAGCATCCGCTCCACCGTGACCGTGCAGTGGATCAGATCGGTCCGGTGCTTCGGATACAGCACGCCCTGGCTGATCTCACCGACCTGATGGCCCGCGCGTCCGATGCGCTGCAGTCCGCTCGCGACCGACGGTGGGGCCTCCACCTGGATCACCAGATCCACCGCGCCCATGTCGATCCCGAGTTCCAGGGAGCTGGTCGCCACGACGCAGGCAAGGCGTCCGGACTTCAGATCGTCCTCGATCTCGGCGCGCTGTTCCTTGCTGACCGAACCGTGATGCGCACGCGCCAGAACGGGTGGGGCTCCCGCCGACGCACCACTGCCCATGACGTGTGCGGGCGCGCCGCCGGGAACCTTGGGGTTGGACTCCGGCTCTCCGGTGACTCCCATGCGTTGCGCATGGATCTCGTTGAGCCGCGCGGTGAGTCGTTCGGCGAGACGACGCGAGTTGGCGAAGACGATGGTCGCGCGGTTCTTCTCGATCTGGTCCACGATCGAGGATTCGACGTACGGCCAGAGCGATCCCGCGGTGGGGGAGAAGGCGTCGTCGAGGTCGTCGGCGCCCTCGGGCGCCGGGATGTTCGCCATGTCCTCCACGGGGACGTCGACCCGCAGGTCGAAGGTCTTCGCTGCTTCGGGGCGCACGATCGTGTACGGCGCCGCGCCGCTGAGGAATTCGGCGACGGTCTCGGGTGGCCGCACGGTCGCCGACAGCCCGATCCGCTGCGCGGGCCGGTCCAGCAGCTCGTCGAGCCGTTCGAGCGTCAGCGCCAGGTGGGTGCCGCGTTTCGTCCCGGCCACCGCGTGGACCTCGTCGATGATGACGGTGTCCACTCCGGTCAGCGTCTCGCGCGCCGACGACGTGAGCATCAGGAACAGCGACTCGGGCGTGGTGATCAGGATGTCGGGCGGCGTCTTGATGAGTGACCGGCGCTGGGCCGGGGAGGTGTCGCCGGATCGCACCCCGACGGTGATACCGGGCTCCGGCAGATCCAGTTCCTGTGCGGCCCGCGTGATGCCGGTGAGCGGCGCCCGCAGGTTGCGCTCGACGTCCACGGCGAGTGCCTTGAGTGGCGACACGTAGAGGACGCGCGTGCCGTGTTCGCGTTCCGGTTCGGCGGCCAGGCGATCGAGTGCCCACAGGAAGGCCGACAACGTCTTGCCGGAGCCCGTCGGCGCGATGACCAGGGTGTTGTCGCCGTCGGCGATGGATGTCCACGCACCGGTCTGGGCCGGGGTCGGCTCGGGGAAGGCGCCCTCGAACCACCGCCGGGTGGGGGCGGTGAAACGCTGCAGGACGGGGGCCTCGGACGGCATCCTGCCATCATCCCCTACGCCTCCGACAAGTCCGGGTATAGAGTTCACCCCTGACACCAGTGGGCAGGGAATCCGGTGAGAATCCGGAGCGGTCGCGCCACTGTAACCGGCATCGTCGCGAGACAACGTTCGTCGTGGATACGACGGCATGTCTTCGCCGCGGCGCAGGTGAGCCAGAATGCTGCCCGGTGTCACCGTCGAACCGACGGATCATCACCGACATGGGACGCGTAATCCCAGGAAGGAACCGACATGACGGTCTCCACCGACACCACCGCCACCGCGACCCGTTCGCGCGCCCTGGCGGTTCCCGATCTCTCGGTCGCGAGCGCGGCCCTCTGGCTCACCGCCACCGTGTTGCTCGCCGGCCTGGCCTACTACTTCCTGGGCTACGACCAGGGGGCCGTCTCGGTCTTCGGTTCCGACACCCATGTGCACGAGTTCGTCCACGACGCCCGGCATTTCCTGGGCTTCCCCTGCCACTGATCCGCGCGTCGGCAGGAGACAACAGCACATGGAGAAGAAATTCATCGGCGCAGGCCTGTTCTCGGGCCTGATCGCCGGCATCGTGGCGTGGGTGTTCGCGCGGCTCTTCGTCGAGCCGCAGGTCGCCAAGGCCATCGACTACGAAGAGGGACGTTCGCACGCCGAGGAGATGCTCGCGGGCGAACACGGCGGACACGAGCACGGGGAACTGTTCACCCGGGGCGTCCAGGAGAACATCGGCACGGGCGTCGGCAGCGTGGTCTTCGCCGTCTGCATGGGCGCGTTCTTCGCGGTGGCCTTCACCCTGCTGTGGAGCTACCTCGGACGACGCCACCCGGCCACCGATCCGCGGATGGTCGCGGCCGCGCTCGGGGCCATCGGTTTCGTCGCGGTCGTCGGGGTGCCGTTCTTCGCGTATCCGGCCAACCCGCCCGCCGTCGGCGACGACGACACCATCGGCGCCCGGTCCGGCGCCTATCTGACGATCACGCTGCTGTCGATCGTGTTCGCGGTCATCGCGGTCGTCGCCGCGCTGTGGTTGCGGCCGCGTATCGGCGGCCTGGTGTCCGGTGTCGCCGCGACGATCGGCTACCTGGTGGCGGTGACGATCACGGTCGCGCTGCTGCCGGAGTTCCATGAGGTACCGGGACCGCTCACCGACGATGCCGGAACGATTGTGTACGAGGGATTCCCGGGCGGCGTCATCGCCGACTTCCGGGTCTACGCGATCGCGAACCAGGTGATTCTCTGGACCGTGCTCACCGTGGTGTTCACGCTCGTCCTCGGCTATCTGTCGCGGCCGCGGCTGCCGGCCTCGGAGCGGGTGGCCGCACAAGGGGGCTGAGCGACAACGGTTGGGCGGACTCGAAGTGTCTGCGGTGATCTCGATACGGCTCCTCGCTGCGCTCGTCGCCTACTCGATCAGCATCGTGGCCTGCCCACGGATGCTGGTCGAGTAGCGGCGTGTGAGCGTAGCGAGCCCGCCGCGTATCGAGACCGGGTCCCACTGCAGCAGACCGCCCGGCAGTCGTGCAGGCCGACCCGGCGTCAGCCGAGTACGCAGTCGCCGCAGATCGCCGTCCGGTCGCCCGAGACCCGGTAGATCAGGCAGCAACTGCGCCGCCGGAACCCGGGTCCCGCGTGCAGAGATCCCTCCTCGACGTCGGGGCTGCCGAGGATCTCGTCGGCCGTGGCGCGAGCGGCGTCCGCGAGATCCGGACGGGCATCTCCGATGAGGCGGGCGGCGCTGTTGGCCGCCGACGCGATGTTGCCGCCGAGCACCTGCCGGCTCATCGAGAAGGTGTTCGCGAACACGTCGGTCAGTTCGGGGACGGCCGTATGCGCCCACGGCTGCGGCGCGGCGGCATCTCGGAAGGTCACCGCGAGCGGGAACGGACCGCCGAGCCGGTTCTGCCACCACAGGTCGGAGATGCTCGCCGAGAGAGGTGAATCCGACAGGGGCACACCGGAGATCGCGGCGGCCGCGATCATCGGCGCCGTGATGCGCGCGACGATGCCGAGATGCGCCACCGACGCCGCCACCCGGATGTCGACCCGGCCGTCCGGACTGCCGGGGGCCAATGCGGCGCGGACCCTCTCGACACGCTCGGTCATGACGGGGGAGGTCAGCAGGTCACCGAGCGGCAACCACGGATCGGTCGGTGCGTCATCCGGTACATGGGTGTCGACCGCGAAGAAGGGGCCGAGGCCTGCGAGGTCGTCGGCGTTCATGACTCGATCTTCGCAGATCGGCAACGGTCCGCTCGTTAGAGTTGTGGTCGGCGCGGATGCGAGTGACGCGACCGCCGGTCGGGCAGGAGTGTGGCGATGTCGGTACCTGCGTGGAGCGGGGTGGTGACCGGATGACCGATGCGGTGCTGGCCGGTGTGCCCGCGGCCATCGGTCTGCTGTTCGCGGCGCTCCCCGCGGCATTCGCAGCCATGGCGCTCGTCATCAAACGTCCGCTCGTGGTGCCGGTGGCTTTCGCGGCCGGATGGTGTGCGGGGCTGGTGGTCGCGAGTGCGGTGATCGTGGCGCTCGCCGATCTCGTGTCGATCGGCGACCGGAACGGGCCGTGGCTGGACATCGTGAAGGTGATCGCGGGTGTGGTCCTCATCGGACTGGCATTGCGGAAGTGGTTGCGCCGCAACGATGAATCGACCAAGCCGCGCGGACTCATGGACAACGTCGGCGCCCTGCGGGCCGCGGCAATCGGGTTCCTGCTCGCGTCGGTCAATCCGAAGAATCTCGCGGTCGTCGTGGCGGGTGTGTCGTCGATCGCGGCGGTGTCCACGGTCGCCGTCGAGCAGGTCGTCGCGCTGGTGGTGTTCATCGTGGTGGGCAGCATCGGGGTGCTCGCGCCGGTCGTGTGCACGGCGATACTCGGTTCTCGTGCCGCCGGGATGCTCGCGGCCGCGAATGCCTGGATGGTCCGCTATGCCGACGTGCTCATCGCCGTCGTCCTGCTGATCCTGGGCGGTGTGGTGGCACTCAACGGGTTGTCGGGGCTGCACGACGCCTGAAAGGAACAGAAGCCCCCGTTTGTGCCTAGACATCGGTGGGCCGGTGCTGACAGAGTGGTCGGCAAAGTGGAACATGTTCTCGATGTGCCGACGCTGGCACACAGAAGGGGAGTCAGCCGATGTTCGAATGGTCCGAAGAAGATCTGATGGTGCGGGACGCGATCCGGTCGTTCATCGACAAGGAGATCCGTCCGCACGTCGACGAACTCGAGACCGGTCAGCTGCCGCCCTACGACATCACCCGGAAGCTGCTCGCGACCTTCGGCGTGGACGCGATGGCCAAGGAGAGCCTGGAGAAGGAACTCGCCGCCGAGGCCGCCGGTGAGAAGAAGTCGGGCAACGGCGGCGGCAGCAGCATGACCAACTCGATGTTCATGATTCTCAACATGGAGCTGGCGGGGGTCGCGCTCGGCGTGGTCGCCTCGATGGGCGTCAGCATGGGGCTCACCGTCTCCACCATCCGCAGCCGCGGCACCCTCGCGCAGAAGAAGCGCTGGCTGCCCGAGCTCGTCACCATGGAGAAGGTCGGCGCCTGGGCGATCACCGAACCCGATTCCGGCTCGGATGCGTTGGGCGGCATGAAGACCACGGTCAAGCGCGACGGCGACGACTACATCCTCAAGGGCAACAAGACGTTCATCACCAACGGGCCGTTCGCCGACACGATGGTGGTCTTCGCGAAGCTCGACGAGGGTGACGACACCCCGATGCGTGACCGCAAGGTGCTGACCTTCGTCCTCGACAAGGGCATGCCGGGTCTGACGCAGGGCAAGCCGTTCAAGAAGATGGGCATGATGAGTTCGCCCACCGGCGAACTGTTCTTCGACGACGTGCGAGTCAGCAAGGATCGCCTGCTCGGCGAGACCGAGGACACCGGTTCGGATTCGCGCGGTGGCGAGGGCGCGAAGGCCGGCTTCACCGCCGAGCGCGTCGGCATCGCGGCACTGTCCCTCGGCATCATCAACGAGGCGCTGCGCCTGTCCCTCGACTACGCGAAGAACCGCAAGCTGTGGGGTCAGGAGATCGGCAATTTCCAGCTCATCCAGCTCAAGCTCGCGGAGATGGAGATCGCGCGGATCAACGTGCAGAACATGATCTTCAGCGCCATCGAGCGCAGCAAGGCGGGCAAGCCGCTGAGCCTGGCGGAGGCGTCGGCGATGAAGCTGTACTCCTCGAAGGCCGCGACCGATGTGGCGATGGAGGCCGTGCAGTTGTTCGGCGGCAACGGCTACATGGCCGAGTATCGCGTGGAACAGCTTGCGCGGGACGCGAAGTCGCTGATGATCTACGCGGGCAGCAACGAGATCCAGGTGACCCATGTGGCGAAGGGGTTGTTGCGCGCCTGAGCGCCGTTCGCCACACGGATTCGACGTCACAGGCCGGCCGACCGGATAATCCGGTCGGCCCGCCTGTGACGTGAAATTTCTGTGGGGCTTCGTCGGTCAACCCGCGAGGTCGGTGACGATCACGACGCGGCCGCGTCCGCCCGCGCGGAAATCGCGGTAGGCGTCCTCGACGTCGTCGAGCGGGTAGGTGGCCCGCACGCGGATCGGCAACCGTACGGCGGCTGCCTCCCCCAGCAGGGCGCGAAGCCGAATGATGTTGGGTTGCATCATGATCGAGTGGACCTCGAGACCATCGGCCGGTATGTCTCCGGCGATCAGGCGGGCGATGGCGCCACCGCGGCGTATGACGGCGGTGGCCTCCGCGCCGAGGTTTGCCGCATCGAGTACCGCGTCATACTGGGTGCCAGGAGGTAGCCGGTCGATCGGTTTCCCGCCCACGGAAGCGACGTAGTCGAGATCGCCGGATCGGGCGAGCCCAGTGACGTTCCAGCCCCGCGCATGCGCGAGGGGGACGGCGTAACCGCCGACTCCACCGGCCGCCCCGGTGATCAGCAGCGTGCCGTTGGCGGGGCCCAGGGCGTCGAGCGCCTGGTCCGCGGTGAGGCTGTTGAGGGGGACGGTTGCCGCTCCCACGAAGGTCAAGTCGTCGGGGATCGCCGCCACGTGACCGGCATCGACGACCAACTCGGTCGACTGGCCGCCGACCGCCTTCGCGGGGTTGGGGGCGATGCCGACGACCCGGGCGCCGACGGTGAGTTCGGGATCGTGCACCTCCGCGCCGGTGTCTACGATGACGCCGGCGGCATCCCAGCCCAGGCCGACGATCGTGCCCTGTTCGGTCCAGCCCGCTTCCTGCGCGAGCCCGGAGATCAGGAAGTCGTCGACCGGATTGATGCTCGCGGCGGCCACGCGGATGCGGACGTCTCCGGGGCCGAGGTGTTGCGGGGCGAGGTCCGCAATGGTCAGCGAACCCGCCTGAGCGGTGACGATCGCCTGGGTGGTCTCCGTGTTCGTGGTCATGATCGATCTTCCTCCCTTGTCTTCGGCTGATACCGCACGGTGGTCCCGTGTCGACAACTATCGGCTGTCGACTATCCGACGGGAAGTAGGTACCTTGAAGTGCGTAGCTCTCCATTCAGGGCAGGAGATGGAAATGCCGACCATGACCGCCGAAGAACGGCGACAGCAGGCGAAGATCGAGTACGACGCGTTTCTCGCGGTGTGCCCGAGTCGTCGGGTGCTCGATCGGATCAGTGACAAATGGGTGACCCTGGTGTTATGCGCCCTCGCGCAAGGCCCGCAACGGTATTCGGAGATCGCGCGCCAGATCGCCGGGGTCAGTCCCAAGATGCTCACCCAGACGCTACGAAACCTCGAACGCGACGGACTGGTCCTCCGTGAGGTCACTCCCACGGTGCCGGTGACGGTCGACTACGAAATGACTCCGCTGGGCTGCTCGCTGTACGAGGAGATCGCGGCGCTCAAGCGATGGTCCGAGGCCCATATCGACGAAATCGACGCTGCGCGAGCACGGTACGACGCGGCCGGCTGACTGCCGAATCCTCACACGGATTGCACGTGACAGGCCGGCCGACCGGATAATCCGGTCGGCCGGCCTGTGACGTGAAATTTCTGTGGCGGATCAGCGCACGCGAACGTCGATGCTGCAGTCGCCGTAGCTGTTGGCGTTGGGGTTGAACGCCCCGGTATTCGTGGCCGAGATGACCAGGGCCACCCGGCCGCGCTTGGTGGCGATGTCGGGGACCGTCAGGGTGTTCTTGGGACCGGCGACGCGAGCGGTGGTGCCGGCCTGGCCGTTGCGTCCGGTGTCAAGGTTGGCCCAGGTGATACCGAGCTCCTGCTTGTAGCCGACGAACGACATCGAGTCGGTTTCCAGCCGAACGCCGATCTTGCCGTTTCCGGCCGGAATGATCTTCGCGGTGCTCTTGCCTTGTACCGCATTGAGATTCGGGTTCGGATAGTGGAACGTGCAGCTCGTCGCGGCAGGTTTCGCGGGTGCGGCGTGTGCCACGGCGCCGCCGAGTCCCAGGGTTGCGACGGCTGCCAGGGCGGCTCCGCTTGCGACGATGCGGGTGGATCGGTTCGTCGAGCGTGTCATCGGGTATTTGTCCTTTCTCGGTGTGGGCCGATCGAGAATGCCCGGTCGGCACACCGTGCCGACGTAGAGGTGTTCGCGGTCCGGACGACAATCGTTACACGCGCTAACGAAATATCTGGGCCGTGCGACGGCGCGACACCGTCACTCAGGAACCGGTGAAGGTCAGCACGATCAGGGCGACGTTGAGGACCACGATGGCCACGGCACCGAGAGTCGCGAACAGCCGCAGGGCCCGGCCGTCGGTGAAATCGCCCA
The DNA here is from genome assembly GCF_059427765.1 of Gordonia sp. B8661-1. Lineage (NCBI taxonomy): Bacteria > Bacillati > Actinomycetota > Actinomycetes > Mycobacteriales > Gordoniaceae > Gordonia > Gordonia sp. B8661-1. The sequence continues at coordinate 122,415 of NZ_JCAHRL010000001.1, read as the reverse complement.
TCAGTGAACGGTTTCCGGTGAGGCGGCCGAGTGGGATGATCGCGAAGGGGATGCCGAAGCTCAGCACCACCTGGCTCATGACCAGTGCCATCGTCGGGTCCACGCCGATAGCCAGGATCACCAGCGCCGGGATCATGGTGAACAGCCGACGGGCGACCAGCGGTATCCGCACGCGGAGGAGCCCGCCCATGATGACCGCGCCCGCCGTCGAACCGACCGAGGTCGAGGCGAGTCCGCTCGCGAGGAGACCGATCGCCAATGCGGTCGCCATCGCCGGACCCATCGCACCGTCGACGGCGTGGTAGGCGCCTTCGATCGAGTCCGTGCCGTCCTGACCCTGCAGATTCTGGGCGGCGAGCAGCAGCAGTGCGATGTTGACCGCACCCGCCACCGCCAGCGCGACCACCACATCCCATCGGGTGGCCCGCACCAGGGTGCGGCGGCGTTCATCGGTGTCGGCGACTCCGTGCCGATCGATGACGAGCGCGGAGTGCACGTAGATGGCGTGCGGCATGACCGTTGCGCCGAGCATGCTCGCCGCCAGCAGAACGGTCTCAGGTCCCTGCAGCCGCGGCAGAAGCCCGCCGGCGACATCACCGGCCGACGGCGGGTTCACCACGAGACCGGCGAGGAAGCCGATCACGATGATCGCGAGCAACGCGAGGATCACGCGTTCGAACTGCCGCTGCTGCCGAGGATTCTGCAGGCGCAGCAACACCATCGAGACCGTGCCCACGATGACGCCGCCGACGATCAGTGGTAGATCGAAGAGCAGGTACAGGGCGATCGCCCCGCCGACGACCTCGGCGAGATCGGTGGCGACCGCGACGATCTCGGCCTGCACCCAGAACGCGAGGCGGGACCGCCGGCCCAGTCGGTCGCCGAGAATCGCGGGCAGGCTGCGGCCGGTCACGATCCCGAGCTTCGCGGACTGGTACTGGATGAGCATCGCCATGATGTTCGCCAGCACCAGTACCCACACGAGGAGGAAGCCGTAGCGGGCCCCCGCGGTGATGTTCGCGGCGACGTTGCCGGGATCGACGTAGGCGATGGCGGCGACGAAGGCGGGGCCGAGCAGGGCGGCGCCTCCCAGCGATCTCCGGGTGCGCCGACGGGTGGGCGCGGGATCCTGGGCCGTCGTCATCTGCCCAATCTGGCACAGTCCCGGAGCAGGTTCAAGTCGATCGAAAGATAAAGTTCGGGTAGCCAAACTTTATGCTTCGATGGGCTCCTCGACGATCGAGGCGCGGCTCGGGATGGCCATCGCGATCACTGCGGCAAGGACCGCCGCGCCGAGCGAGATCGCCGAGGCGACCAGGTAGCCCGCATCCGAAGGGGCGGTGACACTGCCACCGCCGGGCAGGGCCGTCGTCACCACCATGCCGGTCAGGATCATGCCGATGGTCGCCGACGACAGCGTGGTACCCACGATCCGGGCAAGAGCATTGACGCCGTTGGCCTCGCCGGTCTGCTCGACGCGGACGGTGCGCATGATCAACGCCGGCATCGCCGAGTAGGACACCCCGATGCCCGCGCCGATCAGCAGCGACACCACGAGGACCACCCACCAGGGCATCGACGACCCGGTGACGATGGCGACGATGAACACGATGTAGCTGAACGCGATCACCATGCTGCCGATCGCCAGCGAGATCCGCGGCCCGCGGGCGGCGGTGATGCGGGCGCTGAGGTGCGAGCACACGAACATCACGAGTCCGCTGGGCGCCAGGATCAGGCTGGCGACGAACATCCCGAGTCCGGCGCCGTTCTCGGTGACGGTCGGGGCCATCAGGATCTGGATCGGGATCAGCTGCATCGAGAAGAACGCGAATCCGGTTGCCACCGAGGCGATATTCGTCAGCATCACCGGCCGCGAGCCGGTCACCCGCAGGTCGACCAGCGGATTGCGCCGCCGGAGTTCGTACAGGCTCCACACTGTGCCGGTGACGAGTGCGGCCACCAGGAGACCGATGGTGCGGGGGTCGGCCCATCCCCAGTCGGACGCCTTGCTGAGGGGGAGGAGGAGACATACCAGCGTCACGGCGAGGCCGACCGAGCCGAGGATGTCGAACCGTCCGCCGCTGCGATGGCCGCTCTCGGGGATCGCCAGCCGGATGCCGACGCCGGCGGCGATGGCCGTGACCATCGAGACCCAGAACAGTGCATGCCAATTCGCGTACTCGGCGAGCAGTGCGGCGAACGGAAGTCCCAGTGCGCTGCCGACGCCGAGTGACGCGCTCATCGCGCCCACCGACGAACCGAGTCGGGAGGCCGGGACGATGTCGCGCATCACGCTGATGCCGATGGCGATGGTGCCGAATCCGAGGCCCTGCAGCCCACGTCCGATCAGGAACGGCAGCAGCGATTCGGACGGTGCGCAGACGGCCGATCCGACCGCGACGCCCGCCATGTTGCCCAGCAGGATCCGGCGTTTGCCGTACATGTCGCCGAGCCTGCCCGCGATGGGGGTCGTGACGGCGCCGACGAGGACGGTGATCGTCATCGCCCAACTGGTGTCGCTGCGGCTCTGCGCGTGCAGCATCTCCGGCAGGGCCGGGATGAGCGGAACGATGATCGTCTGCATCAACGAGACCACGATTCCGGCCGCGCACAGGATGGCGACGGCAAGTTTGGGGTGGTCCGGCTCCGGCGTCGCAAACGTCTCGGGGCACTCCTGCGGCGCACTCATCGGGAACTCTCCACCTCCGTCCTCACCGTATCGGTACGCGAAGGTACCCGGCGAGCAGGGCTGTCCCCGGGTATCGCTTGTTCACGGTCCGTGCAGGTGGTATTTAAATGAGAACATGTTCTAGTTTTCATCTGGCGAGGAGTCCGCAATGCACACCCCGATCTGTGACGATCTCGGTATCGAGTTCCCGATCTTCGCGTTCACCCACTGCCGTGACGTGGTCGTGGCGGTCAGCAAGGCCGGTGGGTTCGGGGTGCTCGGCGCGGTCGGCTTCACGCCCGAACAACTCGAGGTCGAACTGAACTGGATCGACGAGCACATCGGCGATCATCCCTACGGCGTCGACATCGTGATCCCCAACAAGTATGAGGGCATGGATTCCGACATGTCCGCGGAGGATCTCACGAAGATGCTCCAGTCGATGGTCCCGGCCGAGACGCTGGAATTCGGCCGCACACTGCTGCGTGACCACGGGGTACCCCTGAACGAGGACAGCGACAATTCACTGCAGTTGCTCGGCTGGACCGAGGCCACGGCCACCCCGCAGGTGGAGATCGCGCTGCAGCACCCGAAGGTCACGCTCATCGCCAACGCGCTCGGCACCCCGCCCTCGGACATGATCGAGAGGATCCAGGCGGCCGGTCGCAAGGTGGCCGCGTTGTGCGGCTCGCCGAAGCAGGCGCGCAAGCACGCCGACGCCGGGGTCGACATCATCATCGCGCAGGGCGGCGAAGGTGGCGGCCACTGCGGCGAGGTCGGTTCGATCGTCCTGTGGCCGCAGGTCGTCAAAGAGGTTGCGCCCGTGCCGGTTCTGGCCGCCGGCGGTATCGGCAGCGGTGAACAGATCGCCGCCGCGCTGGCTCTCGGAGCGCAGGGGGCATGGAGCGGTTCGCAGTGGCTGATGGTCGAGGAGGCCGAGAACACTCCGGTCCAGCAGCAGACCTACATCGACGCTTCCAGTCGCGACACCGTACGCAGCCGGTCGTTCACCGGCAAACCCTGCCGCATGCTGCGCAACGACTGGACCGAGGCGTGGGAGAACCCGGAGAACCCCGAACCACTCGGCATGCCCCTGCAATACATGGTGTCGGGCATGGCGGTTGCGGCCACCCACAAATACCCGGACGAGAGCATCGACGTCGCCTTCAACCCGGTCGGACAGGTCGTCGGCCAGTTCCGCAAGGTGGAGAAGACCTCCGCGGTGATCGAACGGTGGGTGACCGAATACATCGACGCCACCGGCACTCTGGAGTCGTTCGCGAATTCGTCGGTGTCGTAGCCGAACTCGCGAACCTCCATCGCGGCTCTCTGACCTCGCGGGAGCAACTCCGAACGCGCCAGCGCGTGCACACCTGTGCATCACATGATTAGCATGGCGTACGACCGAACCTGACGCTTGTGTTCGCGTCAGGCCGGCCACGATATCCACGCGAGTGGGTCGCCGATGCGGCCCGGAGGAGGTTCATTCGATGGCCACGACGTCCGATCAGAAGTCCGGTGCCGAGAAGTCCGGTGCGGAGAAATCCACTACGGTCCCTGCAGGTTCCGGTGCATCGACACACAAGCCCGGAACCGACCTGGTGCCGGCCGCCGAGCGTGGCTCGACGACCATCGCCGACGCGGTGGTCGCGAAGATCGCGGGCATCGCGGCGCGGGAGATCGGCGGGGTGTACGCCCTCGGTGGTACGACGGAGCGTGCGGTCGGCCGGGTGCGGGAAATCCTTCCCGGGACCACCAACGTCTCCCAGGGCATCGCGGTCGAGGTCGGCGAGCGGCAGGTCGCCGTCGACGTCGAGATCGTCGCCGAGTACGGGGTGCCGATTCATCAACTTGCGGCAGCGATTCGGCGCAACATCGTCAGTGCCATCGAGAAGCTGACCGGACTCGAGGTCACCGAGGTGAACGTCACCGTCCACGACGTCCACCTCGACGACGACGATGACGACGCCGACAAGGAACCGAAGACATCCCGGGTGCAGTGATGACGGCCGGAGAGGCCGGCGCCGGCGAGTCCGGGACTGCCGACGAAGGCTCGACGGCAGCCCGGATCGCGTCGGCGGTGCTGGCGGTACCCGGGGTGAATCGGTTGTCGGGCGGCGCTTTCGGTGAGATCGCCACGGTGCTCCCGGGTGACCGGATCACCGGGGTGGCGCTGTCCGGCGGCCGCGGTGCGGTCCACGTGGTGCTCGGCCCCGTGGCCGATCTGCGTTGGGTCGCCGAACGAGTCCGTGACACCTCCGAGTCGGTGGCGGGCTTTCCGGTCGACGTGACCGTCGACGACATCGAATTCGATTCCGGCCCGGAGACATCCGGCACATCCACGTCGGACGCCGGGAAATCCACAACGGATGAGGCGGACCATCATGCGTGACAATGCGACCATCGGACTGTTCGTCGGGCTGTTGCTCGCGATCGCCGCGACCACGGGAGGATTCGGCGGGTTCCTGCTCGCGGTTCTTCTCGGCGCCGTCGGCCTGGCACTGGGCCTGCAACGCGACGGAGTCATCGACCTGGGCCGGCTGCTCCGGAGCCGCAACCGTGGGTGAACCGGCGGCAACGAACGAACCGACCGGGGACGAACCGGTACGCGATGTCCCCGGCGAGCTGATCATCGACGACCGTGTGCTGGTGACGATCTCGACGCACGCGGCACGCGAGGTCGACGGTGTCGTGTCGTACTCCACGACACTCGGATCGCTCATCGGGCCGGTCTCCGGCCGTGGTTCGTATCCGAACGCCACGGTCGACCGCGCGGGCGCCGGTGCCGCCGTCGGGGTGGACATCGCGGTGGGCTGGCCGTCGCCGATCACCGAGGTATGTCAGCAGGTGCGTGCACACGTCACCGGCGAACTGACACGTCTGGCGGGTGTGATACCGACCCGGGTCGACGTATCGGTGCAGCAGGTGCTGACCCCGCAGCAGGTTGCCGAGCGGCAAACCGGCCGTGCGCCAAGCGGATACGTCACGCTGGGTCCGCGGCAGCTCCCGTCCGGCTCGGCCGCGTCCACCGAGGACATCGACGCAGAACGCGAGGAGGTGCATTCGTGACCAACGACTTCGTGACCAACGACGACGATCGAGCCGCCGCCGGTACCGGAGCGGCGTCGCGGCCCGCGGGCAATCCCACGGCAGGCATCTATGGCGCGCTCCTGGGCATCCTGCTGCTCGCCCTCGCCGCGATAGCTGTCCACGACCTCCTCGTCAGCGCCGGGTGGGTGTCCGGCCCGCGCTGGTTCCGATCGGCTGCCGACTGGATCGCCGACGCGACCTGGGAGCCGTGGATGTGGGCGGTCGCGGTTGCGCTCATCCTCGTCGGTCTCTGGCTGATCGCATCGTCGATCCGTCCTCGCCGGAAGTCCCGGATTCCCGTGGCCGGCTACCCCGGCGTCTGGACACGGCCGGTGGATCTGGCCCGCCGCTGCAGCGCCGCCGTTCGAGCTGTTCCCGGCGTGGCGGGTGCGACGACCGTCGTCGGTCGCCGGCGGGTGAAGACGACCGTGATCGCGAATCGGGACGTCGACGAAGCCGAAGTCCGGGAACGGGTTTCGGACGTGGTCGGGCGTGTCGACCCGTCGAGGAAGGTCACGGTGCGCTTCCGGCTGCGTAGTCCGCTGCGATCCCGAACCGAGGAGGCGCGTCGATGAACCGGGCACCCGCTGCACTTCTGCGTATCAGTGTCGGCCTGCTGGGGTTGCTGTTCCTGGTCGTCGGGGTGGCACCGATTCTCTGGCACCTCGACGTATCGCCGGTCAAGGGATGGATCGACGACCTCGATGCGTCGGCGCCGGCGCGATGGGCGGCACAGGAATGGTGGCCTGCCGTGCTGGTCGGTGTCCTGCTCGTCGGCCTCCTCTGGGGTTGGTCGCTCATCGCGGCGCTGTTCCGGCCCGGCAAGATCGGCGTGATCGAATTGGCAGGCAGCGGACGCGACGGGGATTTCACCGTGGCACCCAAGTTGATCGCGAACGCGGTCGAGGACGAGTTGCGCGCGAATCCGATTTTCGACCGCGTCGATGTCGCCGCCACCGATGATCGCGGACACAAACTGATCCGGATCCACGTGTCCGCACCGGCCGACCGAAGCTACGACGACGTCGTCGGTGCGATCGAGCCCGCGATGCACCAGATCGAGAAGGCGGTCGCGGGCTCCGACCTGCACGTGCAGGCATTCGTCGACCTCGAACGCACCACGGCCGAGCGGACCGGGTGAGCGAGTTTGTCGGTGGCTGCGCGTAGGTTGGTCGCAACAGGATGACCAGGGACCGACAACGGTCGCCGCAGTGTTACGACTGACGGCGCGTCGGCCCCGACGATGACGAGTTTCCACGATGACGACGGGATCCTGCTCCGTGTTCGTCTCGTCGGAAGGCCTCGTCCGTGTCATCACTGTTGACCAATCCGTCACCGTGGCCCGGGTTGCCGCCCGACCATCTTCGCGGCGTCGATCCCGAGCACGCTGATAGCTCCGAGGTGAACGATCTGCTGCTCGGCATGGCCGAGATCGACCGGGGCCGTTCCTTTCTCGCGTATGCGGACTACCGGTCGGCCGCAGCGATGTTCGACCGGTTGGTCGCCCCGAACGCGAACACCGACCATCGCATCGTCGACGCCTTTGCCGATTGCGCGGCGCGTATCGCGCGTGCCCGCGGTATGCCCCAGCACACCGCCGAGCGTCTCGTCGACGAGGCCGTCGCCTTACGTGACAGGTTGCCGGGGGTGCTGGATTGTCTGCGGGACGGCACGATCCATCCGTGGCACGCCCAATTGGCCATCACCCGTACCGATCTCGTCGATCCGGCCTCGCCGGCGATGGCGGACATCGATGACGAGATCGCCGAGACGCTGCGGCGTATCCGGGGATCATGGTCGCGCTCCCGACTCCGAGATATGTTTGACCGCATCGTCTTTCGTCATGATCCGGATGCTGTGCGGAACCGCCGGAAGGACGCCCTCGACGCGCGTGGTGTGTGGACGCACGCCAGGGGCGACGGCGTAGCCGAGATCACCGGCGTCATGTCGGCCGAGAACGTCCGGATAGCTGCTGCATCGGTCGAGGCGCTCGCGAACGCGGTCTGCGACGACGATGCCCGCACCATACGGCAACGACGCTCGGATGCGATGTTCGCACTCCTCTCCGGAACCGAGTTCCCCTGCGACTGCGGAAAGGGCGAGTGCTCTGCGCAGATCCCGGCGCCTGGTTCCGTTCCACCGCCGTCGACCAGAATCATCGTGCACGTCGTGTGCGACGAGGGGACACTGGCGGGCACCGCGGCCAACGCGGGATTCGTCGACGGACACGGATTGATCAGCGACGAGCATGTGCGCGATCTTGCGAGTCGTCCGGACGCACTCATTCGTCCCGTGGTCCCGAAAGATGGTGCGGAACAATCGGATGGGACCTTCACCATGCCCGCCCACCGACCGTCGGATCCCTATCGTCCGTCGACCTGCCTCAGCACCTTCGTCCGTGTTCGCGACGGCTACTGTGTCGACCCGGGTTGCGAGTGCTCGGCCTGGCGGGCGGACCTCGACCACGTCACCGAATACGACCATGAATCTCCCGTCCACGGTGGTCGCACCACCGCGGACGGACTGAACACCAAGTGCCGCTTCGGTCACCGTCTGAAGACCTTCGGTGACTGGGTCGACGATCAGTTCCGGGACGAGAACGGTCGCCTGTGCACCGAGTACACGACCCCCGAGGGGTTGACGATCCCCGGCGAGGCGGAGACCAACGAGGATCTCTTCGGTGGCCTACGCCGCATCCGGTTCGCCACTCGGTCGACGGTCGAGCCATCGGAGGAGACGCCCCGACGGAGTCGTACTCGCCTGGCGGACAAGTACGCCCGACGTGCGGCCGAGCGTCTGCGGAACCGTCGACGCCGCCTGGCGGACCCTCCGCCGTTCTGACGTAACGGCGCCGGCGCGCTCGGCGAGGACTACGGCCGGAGCGCGGCGACGACGGTATCGACGACATGCTCGGCGTCGACGGTCCCACGCTCATGCCCGACGAGTCGAGGTTGGATGGCGCGCAACAAAATTGAACTGACCAACAGGTAGGCGACGGTCTGTACGTCGGCCTTCGGGTCCACGGCCCCGGTGCCCTGCGCCGACCGGAGGTAGTCGGCGAGCGCGCCGATGCCCTGGTTGGGGCCGTAGTCGTTCTCGGCCATCATCGCGAAGACCTCGGCCCGCATGTCGAGGTCGGCCTGGCTGACCAGCAGCACGTCGAGCGCCGACTGCAGGAAGACGCTCAGGTTCTTGCTGACGGCGAGGAGGTCATGGCGCACGTCGTCGAGACTTGCCGGTGCGCGATCGGGGAGGTCGTGGAACTCCCACAGGGATCCGAGCGTGTGCTCGAAGGTCGCCTTGATCAGACCTTGCCGGTCTCCGAAGTGGTAGAAGATGCTGCCTTCGGAGATTCCGAGATGGTCGGCGATCGCGCGTGTCGTCAGTCGGGTCAATCCACGCTCACGCAGCAGCGACAGGGTGGCTGCGGCGATCTCGTCGCGTCCGATCTTCGGGGGGCGTCCTCGGCGTGTCACGGGTCAACTGTATCTGAATCGGACAACTTCTTGAGTTCATGCTCAGAATATGGTCACAATTACTGAGTCATCACTCAATAAGGAGGCATGGTGCGATGAACAGAAAATGGCTGACCCTCGCGGCGGTGTGCACCGGTGTGTTCATGCTGCTGCTCGACGTGACGATCGTGAACGTGGCACTACCCGATATCCAGACCGACCTCGGGTCATCGATGAGTGGTCTGCAGTGGGTGATCGACGCCTATGCGCTCACCCTGGCGGCGTTGCTCCTGACGGCGGGCTCGGTCGCCGACATCATGGGCCGAAAACTGTTGTTCGCCATCGGAATCGTGGTCTTCACCGCGGGTTCCCTGGCGTGCGGACTGGCGCCCGGCATCGGATTCCTCATCGGCGCGCGCGCCGCCCAGGGCATCGGCGGTGCGATCATGTTCGCGACCTCGCTCGCATTGCTCGCTCACGCGTTCGCGCCGAGGGAACGCGGAATCGCATTCGGGGTGTTCGGTGCGGTGACCGGCGTGTCCGTGGCGGTCGGGCCCGTCGTCGGCGGGCTGCTGACGAGTGGCCTGTCGTGGCATTGGATCTTCTTCGTGAACATCCCGGTCGGCGTTGTCGCGCTCGCCATCACCTGGTTCGGCGTGGACGAATCCCGCAACCCCGACGCCGGCGGTATCGACTGGCTGGGCTGCCTGACCTTCTCCGCCGCCCTCGGCACCGGTGTCTACGGCCTCATCCGCAGCCACGCCGACGGATGGGGATCGGCCACCGTCTCCGGCACACTGATCGCCTCGGCGGTGCTGCTCATGGTCTTCGCGCTCGTCGAGTCGCGGGTGGCGTACCCGATGATCGATGCGCGATTGCTGCGCGTGCCCACCTTCACGGGCGGACTTCTCGCGGCATGGACCATCTCGGCGTCGATCTTCGCGCTGCTCACCTATCTGGTCATCTACCTGCAGAACATCATGGGCTACTCGGCGCTGGAGGCCGGGCTGCGGTTCCTTCCGTTCTCCGGGGTGATCTTCGTGGCCTCGGCCGTCGCGGGGAGGTTGTCGGACAAGGTGCCGGTGCGCTGGCTGATCGGGCCGGGCTTCGTGCTGGTCGCCGTCGGCCTGTGGTTGATGCGGGGGACCGACCCGACCGGTAGTTGGACGCAGCTGGTCCCGGGTTTCGTCATCGCCGGAATCGGTGCGGGACTCATCAACCCGCCGCTCGCCTCGACGGCCGTCGGTGTTGTGGAGCCTGCACGATCGGGGATGGCGTCGGGCGTGAACAACACGTTCCGTCAGGTCGGGATCGCCACCGGCATAGCGGTTCTCGGCACGCTGCTGGCGTCGTCCTTCGCCGATGCGGTCAGTTCCGGATTGTCGCGCGGGCCGCTGGCGTCACGCGCGCAGGAGATCGGGCGCTCGGTGTCGAACGGGGACATGGCCGGCGTGTTGCGGAGTGTGCCGGGTGAGATGCGCGCCGAAGTGGCCCGTGTGGCGGCGACCGGTTACGTGCATGCCCTCGACGAGATCTTGCTGGTGGCATCCGTGGTCGCGCTCGTGTGCGGTGTCCTCTCCGCGATTCTGATCCGGCAGAAGGACTTTCACGGTCCGGCCGACGATTCGGCAGAAGGTGCCGACGAGTCGTCGTCCACACACGGGCTCGAGGATCGTCCGCACCTGGTCAGCGCCACCTGACGCACGGCGCCGCCGACCGGGAATCCGGTCGGCGGCGCGGTCGGGGAGAACGTGCGATGCGTCAGTTGTCGCCGTGCGACCTCTGGGAGAGATCGGAGGCTGCGACCGAACGATCCTCGGCGGAGGCGTTGGGATCGTCGAGCACCTGGCCGGCCTCGCTCGCGACGCGCGCGCTGGTCACGTCGTTGGTCCCGCCGCTCTGGGCCAGCACGCTGGCCGCGACGGACTTCTGCTCCTCGGTCGCGTTCGGGTCGTCCATGATGCGGGCTGCCTCGGAAGCGTCTATCGAACCCGTCTTGCGATCGTCCTCGGACATGGCATCTCCTGACTTTCGGAATTCACGGGCCGGGACCGGCCCGTGTGAACACCGTCACACGGAACTTGTGGGTTGTCCACTTCGGGGCATACGACCGGATAGCGCGGTGGTGATGCGATCGATTGCACGGACACACTAAAGAGCAATGTCCTGAAGAGAGTTGACCGACAGTACGGGGGTGTCATGACAGTGAAGAACACGACGTGTGTGATCGTCGGTGGAGGACCGGCCGGGATGATGGCCGGGTTGGTGCTCGCGCGGGCCGGTGTCGATGTCACCGTGCTGGAAAAGCACGGCGATTTCCTGCGGGACTTCCGTGGCGACACCGTGCACCCGGCAACGCTGGACCTACTCGGCGAACTGGGACTGTTCGAACGCTTCGAAGCGATGCCGCACAGCAGAATTCGCCACGTCGAGCTGCCCACGAGCGCCGGCGACATGGTGACCATCGCCGACATCGGCGGCTTGCGACTTCGCCATCCGTGGATCGCGATGACGCCGCAGTGGGATTTCCTGAACCTGCTCGCCGACGCGGGAGGGGAGGAGCCGAATTTTCATCTGCTGATGGATGCCGAGGTCGTCGATGTCATCAGATCCGGTGACTCGGTGATCGGCGTCCGCTATCGGGATCGGAGCGACGATGCCGAGGACGCGATCCACGAGATACACGCGCCGTTGACGATCGCTGCCGACGGCCGGTGGTCGACGGTGCGGGCCGCACTCGACATTCCGGTGCGACGCCATTCGCCGGACGTCGATCTCTGGTGGTTCCGCGTCGACGTGGACGCACCGGTGGAGGACGCGATCCTGCCGCGTTCGGGAAACGGCAAACTGTTCGTCACGATCCCGCGGCAGGGATACCTCCAGGTCGGCATGTTCATCCCGAAGGGGGCCGACGAGGCGCTGCGCGCCAAGGGAACCGAGCCGATTCTGCAGGCTCTCCGGGAGGCGCATCCGAGCCTGCGGGACACGTCGATGCATCTGTCGATGGACGACGTGAAACTGCTGGATATTCATCTCAATCGGCTGAAGCGCTGGTACGCCGACGGCGTCCTGTGCATCGGCGACGCTGCCCATGCGATGTCACCGGTGGGCGGGGTCGGAGTGAACCTCGCGGTCCAGGACGGAGTCGCAGCAGCGGCACTGCTCGCCGGACCGCTGCGCACCGGGACCGTGGACACAGGGGCGCTGGCACGGGTGCAACGTCGGCGCGTGCCGCAGACGTTGCTCGTCCAGTGCGTCCAGCGTCTCGTGCATCGGCGGATCACACCGGTCGTCGCGGGCATACGCCGGATGGAGGTCCCGGGAATCGTCGCCCCGGTGCTCCGGCGATGGTCGTGGCCGGCACGCATCCCGGCACGACTGGTGCTCGTGGGTCTTCGGCCGGAACACATTCCCGCATTCGCCCGGCGCGCGTCGGAACCGCCCGGGTGAGGGCTCAGCGGCCCGGCACACCGTCGACGAGGTCCGAGGTGCGGTAGCCGAGTGCGCCGTCGGCAAAACGGCCGACCGGAGCGACCGCGGACTCCAGGGCATCGGTGTGGCCGTCGCGTGCGCGACCGACGAGCCGCGCGCTGTCCGGACCGTCGGGGGCCACGCCCACCACGGCGACCAACTCGCCGGTGGTGGGGATACAGACCGCCCACACGAAGAGGGATTTGTCCTGCCATCCACGCGCGACGACCTCGACGTACCCGAGTGGATCGGGAACGGCGAGGTCGTCGAGCGACGGTATGTCGGAGATGCGGTCGTCGGCACGAAGTGTGCGCAGGTACCAACTACCGGCGTTGATCTCGACCGCGTCCATGGAGGCTCCCGGGTCGGGGAGTGGTGGTGCTACTTGATCTCGAGGAGAACGGTGCCCTGGGTGACCGCGGCGCCCGCTTCCACTGCCAGGCCGGTGACCACGCCGTCCTTGTGGGCGGTGACCGGGTTCTCCATCTTCATGGCCTCGAGCACGACGACCAGATCTCCGGCGGAGACCTCCTGGCCCTCCTCGACGGCGACCTTGACGACGGTGCCCTGCATCGGTGCCTGCACGGCGTCACCGGACGCCGCGGCACCACCGGCCTTGGCGCGGGTGCGGGCCTTCGGCTTCTTGCGGACGACGCCGTTGCCGCCCCCGTTGCCGCCACCGAGCGACAGATCGCCGGGCAGCGAGACCTCGACGCGACGTCCACCGACCTCGACGACCACGTTCTGCCGCGGCAGCGAATCGTCCTCCTCGATGGGCTCGCCGCCGGTGTACGGCTCGATCGGGTTCTCCCAATCGGTTTCGATCCACTTGGTGTAGACGTCGAACTTCTCGCCGTCGCCGACGAAGGCCGGGTTCTCGACGATGTGACGGTGGAACGGGATGACCGTGGCCAGGCCTTCGACCTCGAATTCGGCGAGCGCGCGGCGCGACCGCTCCAGGGCCTGTTCACGGTTCTCGCCGGTGACGATCAGCTTGGCGAGCATCGAGTCGAACTGGCCGCCGATGGTGTCGCCCTGGACCACACCGGAGTCGACGCGGACACCGGGGCCCGTCGGCTCCTTGTAGACCGAGATCGGGCCGGGGGCGGGCAGGAAGCCGCGACCGGCGTCCTCACCGTTGATGCGGAACTCGAAGGAGTGTCCGCGAGGTGTGGGGTCCTCGGAGATCTCGAGCTTCTCGCCGTTGGCGATGCGGAACTGCTGACGCACCAGGTCGATGCCGGAGGTTTCCTCGGTCACCGGATGCTCGACCTGCAGGCGGGTGTTCACCTCGAGGAAGGACACCAGACCGTCGTTGCCGACGAGGAATTCCACGGTGCCTGCACCGTAGTAGCCGGCCTCACGGCAGATGGCCTTCGCCGACTCGTGGATCTTGGTGCGCTGCTCGTCGGTCAGGAACGGCGCGGGGGCCTCCTCGACGAGCTTCTGGAAACGACGCTGCAGCGAGCAGTCGCGGGTGCCGGCGACGATCACGTTGCCGTGCTGGTCGGCGATCACCTGCGCCTCGACGTGGCGCGCTTTGTCCAGGTACCGCTCCACGAAGCATTCGCCGCGACCGAAGGCGGCGACGGCCTCGCGGGTGGCCGACTCGAACAGCTCGGGGATCTCCTCGATGGTGTAGGCGACCTTCATGCCGCGTCCGCCGCCACCGAAGGCGGCCTTGATCGCGACCGGCACGCCGTGCTCCTTGGCGAAGGCGACGACCTCGTCGGCGTCCTTCACCGGGTCCTTGGTGCCGGGGGCCATCGGGGCGTCGGCCTTGAGTGCGATGTGGCGCGCGGTGACCTTGTCGCCGAGGTCGCGGATGGACTGCGGGGACGGGCCGATCCAGGTGAGCCCGGCGTCGATGACGGCCTGGGCGAAGTCGGCGTTCTCGGAGAGGAATCCGTAGCCGGGGTGAATGGCGTCGGCGCCCGACTTCTTGGCGGCATCCAGGATCTTGTCGAAGACGAGGTACGACTCCGCGGAGGTCTGACCGCCGAGGGCGAAGGCTTCGTCGGCGAGCTTCACGAACAGCGCATCGGCGTCGGGTTCGGCGTACACCGCGACGCTGGCAAGGCCTGCGTCACGGGCAGCGCGGATGACCCGCACGGCGATCTCGCCACGATTGGCGATGAGGACCTTGGAAATGCTGTTCGCAGAGGTACTTGGCACTTGTTCTCCTGGGCGTCGTGTCGCTGTTGCGCGGCACCTGGGTAAGTCGGGCTTCACTGATTTCTGTCCACCTGCACCGGGCCCGGGTTGCCGGCCGGCGCGGGTGACGCGCAACACTTCGGAGTCTAGGCGTCGCGCGTTCCGGGCAATACCCTAGCCCACCGAGCATTCGTTCGGTTGATGTGCGGTGGGTTACTCACGAGTAAAGAAAGTGCTGGTGTCGCCGATTTCCCGTAACAGTTCGGCGAAATCCTGCAGGTAAGACTGGACGGGACCGAGTGTGTCGGTGACGTTTTCGGGCTGGTCGGGGACCAGAGTGGGATTGTTCACTCCGGGAGCGGAACCGGCGGGCTCGGCGACGGGCGGCGCGGGCGGGAGGTATACGTCCGGCGGAAAGCGTGCGGACACACGGAGTCCGCCGGGGGTGCGGTTCACCCAGATGAACACCTCGACCGGCGCGTAACTGTGGCTGCGCAACACGGTCGCCCGTCCGGCATCGGCCTCCGCCGCGCCGTTGGCGTACCGGGTGTCGATGAAGGACACCGCGAACCGTGGCTCCATCGGCACACCGAGCAGTTCGGCGATACGGAGGAACGGCAGGGTCGCGCCGATCCGGGAACGCTTCAGTTCGGTTGTCGCACGGGCGATCGCCTGGTCGAAGGTCGGGTCGTCGCCCATCTCGATGCAGAACGGGGCGAGGCCCACGAACCAGCCGAGGGCCGTCAGCCACTTCCGGTCGTCGCGGGTATGGCGTGGGAGCACACAGCGGAACTGAGGATCCCCGGTATGGCGGTGATAGACCATGGCGAACGCGGCGAGGATGCCGGCGGTGAGGGTGCCCCCGGCCTGGGAGCACACCGCGGTGAACCGGTTCGTCTCCTCGTCGTCGAGCAGGAGTCCGTAGATGGACTGCTGCGCGACCGCGCTCTCGGAACGCGACATCGCGTCCTCGGGCACGATGTCGAGTTCGAAACCCGGCATCCCGCCACGCCCGGAACGCAGAAACCCCTCCCAGGAGGCGACCGCCGGATGGTCGGCACCGTTCTGGTCGGCGTCCCGTCGTTCCTCCGCGCTGAAGTCCACGTAGCTGCCGACCGGGGGCAGAGAAACCGGTGTCCGCGCGCGCGCCGCCCGGTACAGGAGCGTGAGTTCGTGCTGCGCCATGATGAGCGAATACCCGTCCACCAGTGAGTGATCCGCGGCGAACAACAACGTGAAGGAGTCCTCGCGGGCCACGGTCGCGAACATGTAGGCCGGCCAGTGCAGGGGGGCGGTGGCGCGATCGAAGGCGCCGGCGATCTGCTCGATCAACGGGCCGGGGGCGTTGTACCAGCCGACGCGACCCATCTTCAGTTTCACGGTGCCCGGCGGAGTGCTGAGTCGTTGCAGCCCATCACCTTTGATGACCACGTGGCTGCGCAACACCTCGTGGCGGTCGATCCACTGCGTCAGAGTCGACCGGATCGCCGGAATCGACAGTGGCTCATCGAATTCGATCGACAACCCCAGCCACGACTCGCGGCCGCCCTCGCGCTGGGTGCGCACCCGGTAGTCGAAGGCCGATCGGAGGTGCTGTTCATGATTGTGCGAGGTGAGCCGCGAATCGTGATGCCACGCGCCCAATCCGCCGGGGACATAGGGTGTCCACTCGACGAGACCTCCGGGTGCCAGGTCCTCGTCGCGGATCTGGGTGAACCGCATGTCTCAGGCCGGGGGATCGGTCTGCGCGCGCACCTGATTCTTGATGCGCGCCAACATGCCCGCCATGCCACGCAGCCGCAACGGACTCACCGCGGAATCGAGGCCGAGGTCGTGATAGAAATCCGCGGGCACACCGAGGATGTCGGCGGCGGGCATGCCGTCGAGTCCCTGGCTCAGGATGGACGCGAAGCCGCGCGTCGTGGGAGCCTCCGGCGGCGCGCTGAAATACAGGCGTACCGCCTCGGGGTCGGCCGCATCCACCGACAGGAACACGGGGGACTGGCATTCCGGCACCGGCTCCATCGCGTCCTCGCGCAGGCGTTCCGGCAATTCCGGTAGCTCCCGGGAGAATTCGAGGAGCAGCGTGACCTTGTCCGAATCCCCGAGAGCGCCGAAATCGTCGACGATCTCGGCGAGCGGTGCCGGCAGTCCGGTCACTGCGGCGCCGGCCCCGGCTCGTCGCCGACCGCGATCGGCACCCGCACGGCGTTGCCCCACTCGGTCCACGAGCCGTCGTAGTTGCGCACCTTGTCGAACCCGAGCAGATGCGTGAGGACGAACCAGGTGTGGCTCGACCGTTCCCCGATGCGGCAGTAGGCGATCGTCGGCGTCTGCGGATCCAACTCCCTGTAGACGTCGTCGAGTTCGGTCCGCGACCGGAACCGGCTGTCGGGTGCGGCGGCCTTGGCCCACGGGATCGAGATGGCGGTGGGGATGTGGCCGCCCCGCAGTGCGCCCTCTTCGGGATAGTCGGGCATGTGCGTCCGTTCACCCGTGTACTCCTGCGGCGACCGGACGTCCACGAGCGGCTGGGTGCCGAGCGATTCGAGCACCTCGGGGGCGAACGCGCGGATCCGGCTGTCGTCACGTTCGACGACCGGGTAATCCGACCGCGGGTACTCGGGCACGTCGAAGGACGTGTCACGGTCCTCGGCCATCCAGGCGTCGCGTCCGCCGTCGAGCAGGCGCACGTCCTCGTGACCGAACAGGGTGAAGACCCACAGTGCGTAGGCGGCCCACCAGTTGCTCTTGTCGCCGTAGATGACGATGGTGTCGTCGCGCTCGATGCCCTTGCTGCGCATCAGTTCCGCGAATTGCTCGCCGTTGATGTAGTCGCGCGTGACGGGATCGTTCAGGTGCAGATGCCAGTCGACCTTCTGCGCGGTCGGGATGTGCCCGATGTCGAAGAGCAGGACATCCTCGTCGGACTCGATGATCTTGAGGCCCTTGGCTCCCAGATGAGCCGACAGCCACTGGGTGCTCACCAGACGTTCCGGGTGCGCGTAGGCCGCGAACGCGGGATTCGGATCGGTCTCGACGCTCACTGGGGTACCTCCAACGGTCTGGGTCGGCCTGCGGCGCGCGTTCGGCCGCGGTTATGGAGATGAGCCTACCGACTCGTTGCCGGATCGTGACGTCCGACAGGCGTCTGTCCGCGGGCCGTCAATCGTTCGACGGACCAACGGAACCGTTCGCGTCCGGTCGCCAGAAGTCGGTGAGTGCCACGCCCGTGCGTTCGATCAGTGTGCGTACCAAGGGAAGTCCGATGCCGATGACCGACGACGGGTCGCCGTCGATCCGTTCGATGAGCCAGCCCCCGTAGCCGTCGAGCGTGAAGGCCCCGGCGACCTCGAGGGGTTCGCCCGTGGCCACGTAGGCGTCGATGGTGGCGTCGTCGACGTCGGCGAAGGTGATGGTCGTCGAGGAGGTGCCGCCCACCTCGATCGGTTCGGCGCCGGTGCTCACCCGCATGACGTGATGCCCGGTGAGCAGTTCGGCGGTGCGGCCACGCATCTCACGCCACTGCGCCGCCGCCACCGCGGGCTCGTGCGGCTTGCCGGACAAACGACCGTCGAAGAGCAGCATCGAGTCGCAGCCGATGATGATGGCGTCGTCGGGCAGGTCGTCCGCATGCGCGGCGGCGACCGCGCGGGCCTTCGCGGCCGCGAGCGCACGGACGGTCCCGGCCGGGCCGGTGTCCGGCGGCAGTGCGGCGACGACGGCGTCCTCGTCGACGTCGGAGACGTACACGTCCGGACGGATCCCGGCGGCCCGGAGTACCCGCAGTCGCGCGGGTGATGCCGACGCCAGCACGACACCGGCCGACGGGGAGTCCGTCACCGGAGCCCGGTCACCAGCGCGACGGCTGGAAGAAGCTGGTCGGTGCGCCCCACGCCGGCCGCAGCCGGTCCTGCGGCCGTCCCCAGTCGTTGCGGGGACCCGGGTCGGCGTCGCCGCCCGACGAGCCCGCGGCCGCGGCGACCAGTGCCACGAGCACCGCGACCTCGTCGTCGGTCGGGTTGCCCCGAACCACGCTCAGCAGCGGCGCGGAACCCGTGGCCGCAGCGGAATCCGTTGTGGCCGAATCGTTGTCGTTGTCACTCACGGCTGCCTCGCTCACAGGGGGATGTTTCCGTGCTTCTTCGGCGGCAGGCTCACCATCTTGCGCTCGAGGAGACGCAGTGCGGTGGCGATCTGCCCGCGGGTGTGACTCGGCGGGATCACCGCGTCCACGTAGCCGCGTTCGGCGGCCACGTACGGGTTGACGAGGGTGTCCTCGTACTCCTGCTGCAACTCGAGGCGCAATGCGTCGACGTCCTCGCCGTTCTTCTCGGCCTCCTTGAGGCGGCCGCGATAGACGAAGCCGACGGCACCGGAGGCGCCCATGACGGCGATCTGGGCGGTGGGCCACGCCAGGTTCACGTCGGCGCCCATGTGCTTGGAACCCATGACGTCGTAGGCGCCGCCATAGGCCTTGCGGGTGATGACGGTGATCTTGCCGACGGTCGCCTCGCCGTACGCGTACAGCAGCTTGGCGCCGCGGCGGATGATGCCGTTGTACTCCTGCTCGGTGCCCGGCAGGAAGCCCGGCACGTCGACGAGCGTCACGATCGGCACGTTGAAAGCGTCGCAGGTGCGCACGAAGCGTGCGGCCTTCTCCGAGCCCTTGATGTCGAGGCAGCCCGCGAACTGGGTGGGCTGGTTGGCCACGATGCCCACGCTGCGTCCGTCGACCCGGCCGAAGCCGATGACCACGTTCGTCGCGTAGTCCGACTGCACCTCGAGGAACTCGTCGTCATCGAGGATGCGGCGGATGACCTCGTGCATGTCGTACGGCTGATTCGGGGAATCCGGGATCAGGGTGTCCAGTTCGAGATCCTCGTCGGTGAGGGTGTCCTCGATGGAGCCTGCGGCGGGCTGCGCGACCGGGAGACGCGGCGCCTCGGCGCGGTTGTTGCTGGGCAGGTAGCTCAGCAGCTCCTTGACGTACTCGAGCGCGTCCTCCTCGTCGGAGGCGACGTAATGCGCGGTGCCGGACTTCGCCATGTGGGTGTGGGCGCCGCCCAGTTCCTCCATGGTCACCTCTTCGCCGGTGACCGTCTTGATGACGTCGGGGCCGGTGATGAACATCTGGCTGGTCTGGTCGACCATCACCACGAAGTCGGTGAGTGCCGGGGAGTAGACGTGTCCGCCCGCGGCGGCACCGAGGATCAGCGAGATCTGCGGGATCACGCCGGAGGCGCGGACGTTGCGGTGGAAGATCTCGCCGTAGAGACCGAGGGAGACCACGCCCTCCTGGATGCGGGCGCCCGCACCGTCGTTGATGCCGATGAGGGGACGGCCGGTCTTGACCGCGAGATCCATGACCTTGACGATCTTCTCGCCGTAGACCTCGCCGAGGCTGCCGCCGAAGACCGTCGAGTCCTGGCTGAAGACGCAGACCTCGCGACCGTCGATGGTGCCGTAGCCGGTCACCACGCCGTCGCCGGTGGGACGACGGTCGCCCAGGCCGAAGTTGGTGCTGCGGTGCTTGGCGAGCGCGTCCAGTTCGACGAACGAACCCTCGTCGAGCAGGTGGGTGATCCGCTCGCGCGCGGTCAGCTTGCCCTTCTCGTGGGTTTTGTCGACGGCCGCCTGCCCGACCGGATGGCGTGCCTCGTCCAGCCGGTTGCGCAGGTCGGCGAGCTTGCCCGCCGTGGTGTGGATGTCGGGGGCGTCGTCGTCGCGCGAAGCAGTGGTCATGACCAACGATGCTAACGACCCGGGTGTGAGCCACGTCAACCGGATCAACGTGAGATATCCCTCAGGTTTCCGAGCGATCGGTCGGGAGGTGCGGTGATCGGGCCCACCACCGGCGGGAAGTGCTGGTCGCAGTAGCGTCGATGCCATGACCATCGATGCCGACCAACTGCGCGGCCGCCTGTCCGGAACCGGGTGGACCAGCGTCGAGACGGTGGCCGCCACCGGCTCGACGAACGCGGATCTCGTCGCCCGGGCCGGCTCCGAGAACATCGGGGGCACCGTCCGGATCACCACCGAACAGACCGCGGGCCGCGGCAGACATGCCCGTGCCTGGACCGCTCCGGCCGGCGGTCAGCTGGCCATCTCTGCCGCCGTCGACGTGGGCGAGGACACCGAATACCTGGGCTGGCTGTCGCTGATCGCCGGGATGGCCGCGGTGACCGCGATCCGCGAGGTGACGGGGCTGGCGTCGGGACTGAAGTGGCCGAATGACGTGCTGATCGACGGCCGTAAGGTCGCCGGCATCCTGTCCGAGTACACGCGGGGGACGTCCGGCGGTGTGGTGATCATCGGGACGGGCCTCAACACCGACATGACGGCCGACCAGTTGCCGGTGCCCACGGCCACCTCGGTCGCGATCGCCTCCGGCCGTCCGGCACCGACGACCGATCTCGCCGCCGCGTACCTCGCGGAACTCGGCGGGCTGCTGCGGCGCTGGCCGCACGACGTCGCCGCACTGTCGGACGCGTACCGCGACGTGAGCGACACCATCGGCAGGCGAGTACGTCTCGTGCTCCCGGGTGACGACGAGGTGACCGGGATCGCGAGGGACGTCGACCCGCACGGACGCATCGTGGTCGACGCCGACGGGACCGAGATCGTCGCGGCCGCGGCCGACGTCACCCACCTGCGGCCCGTCGACTGACCGTCGGACCGCGTAAGAAACCCCGCAGTCTGGAACCCCGTGGTCAGGAACCCCGCGGTCAGGAACGCTGAATGCTCTTCTGCCCCATGGCCGGGATGAGTATCAGGATCGGTACACCGATCACCAGATGCAGCACCGCCGTCGCGATGCCGACCGAGACCTCCGCGGACAGGATCAGCGGGATCACCGCGGCCGCCACGACGAGCAGGCCGACGATCCAGCGGAAGAACTGATTGGGCGAGGGTGTCACCATCTGCAGCACGTACCAGAGGGCGCCCGCGGCCAGCGCGCACAGGAATCCGACCACCGCGAACCAGATCTCGTCGCGGGCCACCGGATTCCAGACCCCGAACTTTCCGGCCTCGTTGACGCGTTCCACGATGGCCCGGATGATCCACGCGATCAGCCAGGCCGCCAGACCCGTCACCACGCCGGTCATCACCACGCCACCGACGAACAGGGTCGGATTGACGTTGGGACCCAGCTTGGGGCGGTTGGGCCGTGCCGGTTTCTGCTCCGAGTACGCCGTGTACGGCTCGTCGGCGTAGGAGTGCTCTGCGTACGGTTGGGACTGGCTGTAGGCGTCCGATTGTCCGTACGACCCCCGCGGGCCATAGGACTCCGACTCGGGGAGCCGAGCGGTCCGCGGGTCATAGGGGTCGCGTGGGTCGCGGTAGCTCATGCCGGGCAGTCTACCGATCGGCCGTGCCGACGCGGTGCTCTCCGACGGCGTCGGTACCTGTTCACGTGGATAGACTTGCCCGCATGGCGTACCCACGGGAGAACCTCGCGCCGGGTGAGGTGGTCATGCTCCACCGGCACCCGCACTGGAAACGGTTGCTCCGGCCGTTCCTGATCTTCCTCGTGGTGACCGGGATCGCCGGGGTCCTGGCCGGACTGACGACCGCGTCGTCGGTGTCGTCGACCACCACGACCGTGCTGCTGATCGTCATCGGCGTGTTCTGGGCCCTGGGATTCATCTGGTACTTCATCGTGCCGCTCGTGTCGTGGAAGACCACGCACTTCGTCCTCACCGACCGGCGTGTCATCTTCCGCAACGGCATCATCACCCGCTCCGGCATCGACATCCCGATCCGCCGCATCAACACCGTCGAGTTCCGGCACGGCCCGATCGACCGGATGTTGCGCACCGGCACCCTGATCATCGAGTCGGCCGCCGAGGAACCGCTGTCCTTCGACGACATACCGCGCGTCGAGCGGGTGCACGCGATGCTCTACCACGAGGTACTGGCCGTCGACGACGAGGACGCCGGCCTGGCCGGCCATCGAACGATGGACGGCCGGACGGCCGACGACCGTCGCGACGCCGAGGGGGCCGGACGGTGACCGAGGTCCTGCTGGCCGAGGACGACTCCGCGATCGCGGAGCCGCTGGCCCGCGCCCTGATTCGCGAGGGCTATGGCTGTGAGGTCGTCACCGACGGTTCCGCCGCTCTGGACGCGGCACAGGACAGCCGCTTCGAACTGCTGATCCTGGACCTGGGTCTGCCGAAGATCGACGGACTCGAGGTGTGCCGCCGTCTGCGATCGGAGCGGCCGCAACTCGCGGTGCTGATGCTGACGGCGCGCACCGACGAGGTCGACTTCGTCGTGGGCCTCGACGCGGGAGCCGACGACTACGTCGGCAAACCGTTCCGCCTGGCCGAACTGCTGGCGCGGGTGCGGGCGTTGCTGCGGCGGCGTCAGGTCACCGACGACGCGGTGCTCGACGGCGGTGACATCCAGCTCGACGCCCGCGGGCGCCGGGTCCTGGTCAACGGTGCCGATCTGGTGCTGGCCAACCGGGAGTTCGACCTGCTGCGATTCCTCATGGAGCGTGCCGGTCAGGTGACGAGCCGCGACGAGATCCTGACCGAGGTCTGGGGCTCGGCCGACCTCCGCTCGTCGAAGACCCTGGACATGCACATCTCATGGTTGCGCCGGAAGATCGGTGACGATCAATACGCGCGGCCACGTCACATCGTCACCGTGCGTGGCGTCGGCTTCCGCTTCGATCCCTGATCCCCGCCGACTCCGCATGCGTCGCAGAATCCTGAACACGATGATCGCCATGCTGGTGGCGGTCGGCCTCCTACTGGGCGTGCCGCTGAGCGTCATCGCCTCGTGGTGGGTCTCCGACAACGCGCATCAGAATCTCGACGCGCGCCTCAAACTGATCTCCGCCCAGCTGCTGCGGCAGGAGGGGGACACCGGGCGGATCGAGGTCGGTGCCCTCGACGTCGAGGCCTTCCGGCTGCTGATCCCCGAGGACGGCCGTCTCACCCTGCGATATCCGGGCGCCGACGGGTCCGAGCGGGAAACGGTGATCGGTGCCCACATCCCGGGCGCGCGGATGTCGGATGCGATCGGACTGGGCAACGCCGGGTCGCTGGTGATCGAGATCCCGATGTCGCAGGTCCGCAACGACCAGCTGATCGCGGTCGGCATCGTGATCCTGGTGATCGCCGGATCGATCGCCACCGGGACCGTCGCGGCGGCGGTGACCGCCGGACGTATCGCGGATCCGGTCATCGATCTGGCCGGCCGCGCCGCGGCGATGGCCCGGGGCGACTTCCGCTCCGAGTGGAAGTCCTACGGCATCAGCGAGCTGGACCGGATGTCACGCGCCCTGGGAGATGCGAACGCCGAGATCGCGTTGCGGCTCGAGCGGGAGGGCGAGATCGTCGGCGACGTCTCCCATCAGTTGCGCAGTCGGCTCACCGCGATCCAGCTACGCCTCGACGAACTGTCCCTGCACCACGATCCGGCGGTGGTGGCCGAGGCCGAGGCCGGCCTGGACCAGGTGGAACGGCTCTCGCGTGAACTCGACGACATGGTCGCCGCCGCCCGCGACGACGCCACCGCCCCCGACATCATCGACGTCACCGCGCTCGTCACCACGCTGATGGGCGACTTCCGCGCGGCCTTCGCCGCCGCGGGCCGCGGCATCGAGGCCGGATTCGAGGGCCGGACCACCGCGATCAGCGCGCACCCCGGGAGGCTGCGTGAGGCGCTGAGCGTCCTCATCGACAACGCGCTGCAGCACGGTGCGGGGACCGCCCGCATCCACGTCGACGATCTGCCGTCGGGCGACATGCTGCGGATCAGCGTCGCCGACGAGGGCGCGGGCGTGGCCGACGACCTCGTCGGCATGATCTTCCGGCGCGGATTCTCCGCCGGCCGCGGCAACGGGGTCGGACTGTCGCTGGCCCGCGCGCTCATCGAGGCCGACGGGGGACGGCTCGAGCTGACGATGCGCCGCCCACCGGTCTTCACCATCGTGGTGCCCGCGGAGTCCGATCGCGATCCGGCGCCGTCGGTCAGGCGTGACCGAGTTCCTCATCGTTGAGTTCCTCGGGGTCGGCCTGCTTGTCCCGGCTCTGATCCTCGGGGAACGCGAACTTCCGCAGCGCCCAGAACCGGAACGCCATCTGCAGGATGTTGCCGATGATGAATCCGAGGATGAAGTCGACCACCGCGAGTTCCAGGCCGGTCAGATTCGACCGCAGGTCGAAGATGTTGTTCCCGACGAAGAGCGGTGCGGCGGCGAGCAGCACACCCACCCCGCTGATCGCGAAGAACAGCAGGGCCTCGTGGTGTCGTTCGCGCCCGCCGCGATTCTTGAATGCCCACTCGCGGTTGAGGACATAGCTCAGGATGGTCGCGAGTGTCGCCGAGATGACACGGGCCACCGTGGGCTTCTCCGGCAGCACCGTGAGGGTCAGGAGGTAGTAGACCGCGGAGTCGAAGACGAAGGTCGTACCACCGACGAGAGCGAACTTGATCAGCTCGTGGTGCCGCAGTGCGAGCCGACGAACCGGCTCGGGCAGTCGAGCGACGAGCTCGTCGATAAAGGGCACAAGGGTCAAGTGTACGAAACAAAACCCGGCGGTAACTTGCCCGGGCGGTCATGCGGATTCACGGTGGTGCGTGCCACCATGAGTCGCGTGACTTCCAGCCAGCCTTCGCGGTCGCTGCGCGCGATGCCCACCGTCACCATGATCGGTGGTGGCCAACTCGCCCGGATGACCCATCAGGCCGCCATCGCATTGGGGCAGTGCCTGCGTGTTCTCGCGGCCGATCCCGGGGATCCGGCGGCCCAGGTCAGTGCCGACGTGGTGCTCGGCTCCCATGAGGACTTCGACGCACTGCGCGGCGCGGCGGCCGGGGCGAGCGCCCTGACCTTCGATCACGAGGGTGTGCCGCTGGAGCATCTGCGCGCACTCGAGGCCGACGGCGTGCCGGTCCGCCCGCCGTCGGCGGCCCTGCATTTCGCCCAGGACAAGCTGGCGATGCGGATCCGTCTGGCCGAGTTGGGGTTGCCCATCCCGGACTTCGCCGACCTCACCGGCGAGCGTGCACAGGCCCGCGAACGGCTGATCGAGTTCGGTGGGGCCCATGACTGGGAGATCGTCCTCAAGGCGGTGCGCGGCGGTTACGACGGCCGTGGCGTGTGGTTGCTGGACGATCAGGACACGGCGCTGGAGGTTTTCGACGAGCAGCACGACGCCGGTGTCGATCTGATCGCCGAGCAGAAGGTCGACATGCGCCGCGAACTATCGGCGATGGTGGCGCGGTCACCCTTCGGTCAGGGCGGTGCCTGGCCGGTGGTCGAGACCGTGCAGCGCAACGGCCAATGTGCGGTGGTGATCGCTCCCGCGCCGGATCTCGACGACGAGATCGCCGAACAGGCGCAGCAGATGGCGCTCCGGTTGGCGGCGGAACTCGGGGTGGTCGGTGTGATGGCGATGGAACTGTTCGAGACCGCCGACGGCGGGTTGCTGGTGAACGAATTGGCGATGCGGCCGCACAACAGCGGTCACTGGACCATGGACGGTGCGGTGACCTCGCAGTTCGAGCAGCACCTGCGCGCGGTGCTGGATTATCCGCTCGGTGAGACGACGCCCCGCGCACCGGTCACCGTGATGGCGAACATCCTCGGGGCCGAGACCGCGCCGGCGATGTCAATGGACGAGCGGTTGCATCATCTGATGGCCCGCATGCCGGAGGCGAAGGTGCATCTGTACGGTAAGGGCGAACGACCCGATCGCAAGATCGGGCACGTGAACATTGTTGGTACGGATGCTGATTCGTTCGCCGACGTCCGGGAGCGCGCCGAACGCGCGGCCCACTGGATGTCGGCGGGCGAGTGGACCGATGGATGGGATGTGCACGCATGAGCGAACCCGGTGACGCCACAAAGGATTCCGCCCCGGACCCGGCACCGACCGACTCCGACGTGACGAACGCGACGGCCGACGACAGCGGCCAGGCGTCCGCGGATGCGCCGGAATCCGTTGTCGAGGAATGCATCACCGAGGAGTTCGCACCCATCGCGCCTGCCGCGTCGGACAACGAACCGGTGCGGCCCCGGGTGGGTCTGATCATGGGCAGCGATTCCGACTGGCCCACGATGGAGGCCGCCGCCGAGGCGCTCGCCGAGTTCGGGGTCGGGTTCGAGGTCGGCGTGATCTCCGCCCACCGCACCCCGCAGCGGATGCTCGACTACGCCTCCGGCGCGGCGCGTCGCGGGATCTCGGTGATCATCGCGGGTGCCGGCGGTGCGGCGCACCTTCCGGGCATGGTCGCGTCCGCGACGTCCCTGCCGGTGATCGGTGTGCCGGTACAGCTCCGCACCCTGGACGGTCTCGATTCGCTGCTCTCCATCGTGCAGATGCCCGCGGGTGTTCCGGTGGCCACGGTGTCGATCGGTGGTGCCCGCAACGCCGGACTCCTCGCCGTCCGCATCCTGTCCACCTCGGACCCCGCCCTGCGTGCGCGGATGGAGGACTTCCAGCGCGGCCTGGAGGAGATGGTCCTCGAGAAGGATGCCGCGCTCCGTCAGAAATTGCTGGGCGAGTAGCGCTCTCGGAGACGGCTCACGTCAGCAACCGGGCGGCCAGGAAGTCGAGTACCTGTTCCCGCGCATCGTGGGTGGGTTCACCGGGGCTGTCGATGAGGTGTTCGGTGAGCACGGAATGCGGCGGTATCCAGGAATCGGGGTCGGCGGCCGAGTCGGGGAGTTCGACGGCCAGGAACGCGTCGCCGAGTTGCTCGCGCAGATAGTCGAACCGCGCGCCCGGCACCAGCCGGTCGCCCTCGAAACGCAACCCCATCACCTGCAGTCCGGCCGCGCACCGTGCCCGCACCCGGGCGAGATCGGCGGGCGAGAGATCAATGGACCGGGCGCCGATGCCGAGCGGCCGGATCGGCATCGACGGTTGGGACATCACGGGGGCGAGGAGCCGGTCGTCGGTGGCCATGGCGAGCGCGAAGCCGCCGGTGAAACACATGCCGACGGCGCCGACGCCGGGTCCGCCGCAGCGCTCGTGCTCCTGTGCGGCCAGGCCGCGCAGCCAATCGGCGACCGGTGAGGTGCGTCCGGTGGCGAGGGCGGTGAACTCACGGCTGATGCACGCGCGTGCCAGCGTGCCGATCATGCCGGCGGCGGCTCTCGGCAGCCCGTGGGCCGCCGGGGTCGGATCCCGGCCGTCCACTCCGAACAGTGACGGCATCACCGCGGTCATACCCCGCCGCGCCACCGTGCGCGCGAATCCGGCGACCGTGGGGGAGATACCGGGCATCTCGGCCAGCACCACCACCGCGGGTCCGGTGCCCTGACGATAGACGCGGCGGCGCACACCGCCGATCATCACGTCGACGGCGTCGAAATCGTCGAGCGGGTCGTCGGCCATCGGTCGATCAGTCCTTCTCGATCGTTCCGACGAGAACCCAGTCGAAGAACCGCGCGAACAGGCGTGCCCCGCGTACGACGTCGGGGGAGTCGGCCGGGATCACCCGCGGACGGACCACCCGGTAGTGGCGTGACCTGCGTATCAGGCCAAAGTTACCGGCCGCCAGCACATTACGCACCCAGTCGGTGTCGCGGCCGTACGTCAGGACGATGGATATCCGATCACCGTCCACCCACGCGAGTACCGGAATCGAGTACTGCTTCCCGGATTTTCGGCCGCGGTGTTCGATCATCGCCCAGGGGGCCAGACGCGGGGCCCACTGCCGCTGGACCGGATTGGTCACCACTTTGTTGATGCGGGCCACCGCCGCGGGGATCTTCATGATCCGCTCGAACCGAAGGAGCCGGAACCGGAACTGGACCCGCCGGGGGCCGCCGCACCGTCGGTGTAGCCGGAGATCACGCCCGCGATCGGTATCGACCCGCGCACCGAGGTGCGGAAGTTGAGCATCGCGCGCTTCACGTGGGTCGGGCTGCTCACCACCACCGCGCCGCTGGCCCGGCCCGCGGCCAGCATCTGTGCGGTGTAGCGCGCGTTCTCCACCGTGGTGCGCGACCGGTTCTCGGTGGCGATCCGTCGCGGCGAGATCCCGTGTCCGATCAGCCATTTCCGCATGGCCTGGGCTTCGGTGTGGCCACCGCGGGGCAATCCGCCGGTGGTGATGATGCCCGCGATCGGGAAGGTCCGGCCGAGCGACAGTGCCGCCCGGAGACGTTCGACCAGAACAGGTTTCATCGTGCCGTCCCGGTTCAGCCCTGCACCCAGCACGACGATCCGGGTGCCGATCGGATTGAGCCGCAACATGAGCGGGACTTCGGGGGTCAGCCGCTCCTGATCCGTGCACCATTTGATGGCCTGCGGAATCGGGGTCTGGCAGCCGCCGACCGTGGACAGCACGCCGTTGATCACGGTGGTCGGCGAGGCCTGCGCGGGTGCGGTGCCCGGCAGGGCGGCAGGGGCGACCGCGGCGGCAAGACTCAGCGCGCCGGCACACAGCAGTCGGCCGGCCCGATTTCTGTTATGCATGCAGCCCACCGTTACACAGGAGCGTTCCTGGGACCAGAAGCTCCCGATTTGTCGGATCCGGGGTTCGGGCGTTTCGGACGACCGCTATCGGAGCCGGAGTGTCACCCGTTCTGACGACACGAGATCGTCGATGCGCTGGTCGTCGGCGTGCGTCACGGCGACCAGCGACGCACCGACGGCCAGGGGCGCGAGGAGATTCGCGACGATGCCGGGCGTGTCGTGCCACGGTCGGGTGGACAGGACACGCTGCCCAGCGGTGATGCCCGCGTCCTCCGCCGCCCGCCGTGCGTCGGCGACGACCTGGGCGGCGGTCGCGCCGTCGAGGGCAGGGCCGTCGTAGGCGCCCCGCGGACGGAACTGGTCGCCGTGCACGCGGACGGCGGATGCGAAATCGGTGACGCCGACGGGGAGATCGCGCACGCCGAGTGCGAACGGGTCCAGGGACGCGACGAGCAGTTCGTCGGCGTCGGGATGATCGTCGACGCGGTCCGCGGCGGTGATCACCGCGATCGGGTCGTCCCCGTCCGGTGCGGAACCGGCCGTTCGGACGCCCACTCCCGACCACCAGACGCCCAGCAGGATCGCCGCCGTCTGCCAGTGCTCGGGCAGATCGACGACGATCTCGTCGCCGGGTGCGGCGCCCAGTTCGTCGATCACGAAATTCGCGGTCTTCGCGGCCCAGTTGCCGAGAGTCGCCGCCGACAGTTCGGTCCGCTCACCTGATTCGTGGTCGTAATAGGTGAGCATCGGCAGTGACCAGTCGGACACCGCGCCGAAGACGGCATCGGTGACCGACGTCGTCGGTGCGGAAGGCGACATCGGTTCTCCCTCAGTTGACGCAGGTGGGCCCGGAGCTGCCCGCGGTCACCGGTGCGCGGTTGCTGCCGGTCCGCTCGCTCTGCGGTGTGCTGTCGGCCTGTGTGCCGGTGTCGGCGATGGAGCCGGGCCCCTCGTAGGTGTTGGTCAGCACGGCGCGGAGGTGATTCTCGGGTAGCGAGCTGTCCACCTTCACCGGCAGGCCGCCGAGGTCCTTGGCCAACTGCTTGGCGCCCGCGTCGTCGGAGTGCGCGTAGACCGCCGAATCACGGTCGTCGGTCGGATTGCTGGACGTCTTGCCGCCCTGGAAACCCTTGTTGGTCAAGATGTTCGACACGTTGCTCGCCAATCCGTCGACGGTGCCCGCGTTCGTGACGTCCACCGTGTAATCGGCCCGCTCCGCGCCGTCGGCGTTCTTCTTGTCGGTCAGCAGCGCGTCGGTGTAGGCGTGCACCTGCTTCGGGTCGACCTGCACCACGCTCTGCTGGCCGTCGTCGCTCCAGCCCTGTTCGGTGACGACCGGGATGGTCGAGAACTTCACCCGGCCGCCGGTCAGGTCCTTGAGCTGTTCGGCGAAGTTCACGATGTCCCAGTTGTCGTCGATGACGATGGACCGCGAGACCGCCTCCTGGATGTCGGAGAGCTTCCCCGGGTCGGTGAGCATCTTCGCCGACAGCATCTTCTGGGCGAGTGACGCCATGAACACCTGCTGGCGGGTGATGCGATCGAGATCGCCGCGGGGCAGTCCGTGCCGCTGGCGGACGAAACTCAGGGCCTTCGGTCCGTTCAGGGTCTGCCGGCCGGCGCGGAATCGGGCACCCGAGAACGGTTCGTTCACCGGCGCCTTCAGACAGACGTCCACGCCGCCGACCGCGTTGGTGAGCAGGACGAAGCCGAGGAGTCCGACCTCCGCGTAGTGATCGACCTGCACGCCGGTCAGACTCGCGACGGTGTCGACGAGCGCCTTCCGGCCCGCCTGCACGCCGTCCTTCTCCGCCTTCCCGGCGTCGGTGCCCGCCTCGACCTCGCGTTTGCGGACCCCCTCCTTGGTGGTGCCGTACGCGGCGTTGATCTTCGACTTGCCGATGCCCGGGACGTCGACGTAGGAGTCACGCGGAATGGAGATCGCGGTCGCCGACGACCCGTCGTTGGGGATGCGGACCAGCAGGATCGTGTCGGTGTTGGTAGCGACCTCCTCACCCGACCGCAACATACGCAACTCCTTGGCCGACAACGGGTTTCCCTTGGCGTCGGTGCGTGAGTCGGTGCCCACGAGGAGGATGTCGACGGCGCCGTCGTCGGCTCCGCCCAGGTCGAGTCCGCCGAGCTGGGTGATGGTGCTCTTCAGGTCGGCGACGCTGTTGTACGCGTAGCC
This sequence comes from Gordonia sp. B8661-1, assembly GCF_059427765.1. Classification (NCBI taxonomy): domain Bacteria; kingdom Bacillati; phylum Actinomycetota; class Actinomycetes; order Mycobacteriales; family Gordoniaceae; genus Gordonia; species Gordonia sp. B8661-1. The sequence continues at coordinate 90,936 of NZ_JCAHRL010000001.1, read as the reverse complement.
CGTGCACACGAGTACGGCCACGGACAGGAAGGCGATGAGTCCGCGGCCGATTCCGGACCGCGAGGTGAGTACGCGGCGGCCGATGCCGGAACGCGCGCCTGAGGGCGCCGCGACGCCGGCCGCCGGACCGTCGGTGCCCGCGGCATCGGGCATGCGGGTATCGGGGCGTGCCGGACGTGGTGCACCGTCGGGCGCGGGACGGGGACGAGGACGCGGACCGTCACCGCCGGCGCGTGGACGCCGGGCGTCGGTCTCGTCGGGACGTGGCCGACGTCGGGCGTCCGGCGGCGGGCGCCTGCGGCGGTTCTGCGCGGGACGGGGTGCGCCCTCGCCGCGGGGTCGTTCGCCGTCGGCGGGCGGCGGCCTGCGCCTGCGTGGTGGGGGCGGTGCGTCGTCGCCGCGGCCGCGGGTGTGGATCTCGCCGGAGGAGCGGCGGGTCGCGGCCGGGCCGTCGGACGGCGGCGGGCCGCTGCGGCGGCGCGGACGACCGTCCCGGGGCGGAATCGAGGTGGATTCCGCGCGGTCCGGTGATTCCGGTGGACGCGGGCGCCTGCGGGGACGTGCGGCCGGATCGCCCGGCGCCGGTCTGCGGGGACGTGAGGGGCCTCCGCGGGCCTCGCCTTTGCGCGCGGGACCACCAGGACGTCCGCGGGCACCATCGGGTCGAGACACGGGCGAGTCGTCACCTTTCTGAGTCGAGCATCGGGCCGTCGGGCATCGGGCCGTCGAGCATGGGCCGGAACGCGGGCGACCTCCACATGATGTGACGTGTGGTGCTGCCGTTGTTCAAGTTGTAAACGGGTCTGGTGGTTCAGTTCTGACGCAAGGCTACTGAAGTGAACCGAAAATTCGGGAGCGCAACGCCGTCGGTTGCCGAGACTCGTATCACCGTGCGGCACCATGGGGGCGTGAACGCGACCGCTTACCTCATCGGAGCCGCCGGCCAAGTGGGCCGCGCCCTGCTGTCCCGTCCTGCGGCCATGGCCGGCACGCGGGCCCTGACGTCCTCCGACATCGACATCACCGACCCCGACTCGGTGCGCCACGCACTCGCCGGACTCCGGGCGGGCGATGTCGTCATCAACTGTGCGGCCTACACGAATGTCGATGCGGCCGAGTCCGATGCCGACCGTGCGATGGCGGTCAACCGGGACGGCCCGGAGAACCTGGCGCGCGCCACCGCCTCCGCGCACGCGCAACTCATCCACGTGTCCACCGACTACGTCTTCTCCGGTGCCGCCGCCGGTGACGACGCCGACGGTCGCGATCGCGGGACGGGATACGAACCGGACGAGGTGACCGGCACGCCCGCGACCGTGTACGGCGCCACCAAACTCGCGGGGGAGCGAGCGGTTCTGGCGGCCGATCCGCGGGCCGCGATCGTCCGCACGGCATGGGTGTACACGGGCGGACCCGACGACCGTGACTTCGTCGGCACGATGCGCAGGCTGGAGCGCGACCGCCCGCATGTCGACGTCGTCGACGATCAGACGGGGTCGCCGACCTACGCGCCCGATCTGGCCGACGGCCTCTGGGAACTCGCCCGCCGTCCCGACGCGGTCTCCGGTGCCGTGGTGCACGCCACCAACGCCGGTGCGACGACCTGGTTCGAGGTCGCCCGGGCGGTCTTCGGCGAGGTGGGTGCCGACGTCGACCGGGTACGGCCCTGCACGACCGCGGATTTTCCCCGGCCTGCGCCGCGACCTGCGTTTTCGGTGCTGTCCGGTGCGTCGTGGGCCGCCGCCGGTCTCACGCCGCTGCGGCCCTGGCGGGAGGCGCTGCACGAGGCCGTCGCGGGCGGCGACCGACCGTAGACACTCGCCGGTGACCGGTCGGCCACCCGCCGTTGGTTACCCTGACCCGGTGACTGCTCAGCTTGCCGTGGTGACGGTGACGTATTCGTCGGGGAAGTATCTGACGACGTTTCTGCAGAGCCTCGCGACCGCGACGACCCTGTCCGACGTGCAGGTGGTGATCGCCGACAACGGATCCACCGACGGGGCGCCCGAGGCCGCCGCCCGTGACCACGACAACGTGACGCTCGTCCGGTCCGGCGGCAACATCGGGTACGGCGGTGGCATCAACCGCGCGGTCGCCGAGGTCGATCCGGCCGTCGAGTTCGTGGTGGTCGCCAATCCCGATGTGGAATGGCGACCGGGTTCGCTCGACGAACTGCTCGCCGCTGCGCGGCGCTGGCCGCGTGCCGGCTCGCTGGGGCCGTTGATCCGGGAACCCGACGGCTCGGTGTATCCCTCGGCGCGGCAGGTCCCGGATCTGGTGTCCGGCGCCGGACACGCCGTGTTCGGCACGATCTGGAAGAACAATCCGTGGACGGCCCACTATCTCGCGGACAAGGCCGAGCCCAGCGAACGGCAGGTCGGCTGGTTGTCGGGTTCGTGCCTGCTCCTGCGACGGGCGGCCTTCGACGCGATCGACGGATTCGATTCCCGGTATTTCATGTACATGGAGGACGTGGACCTCGGCGACCGACTCGGACGAGCGGGCTGGCTCAATGTCTACGTGCCCACCTCCGAGATCGTGCACACCAAAGGCCATGCGGCCGGGCGCAATCCGGAGAAGATGCTGCCGGCCCACCATCGCAGTGCCTATCGATTCCAGGCGGACCGCAATCCGGGTCTGCTGCGCGCCCCGCTGCGACTCGCACTGCGCGCGGGACTGGCGGTACGGTCCCGGCTCGCCGTGCTCGCCGCACGGCGCGCGTCGGACCACCAGGATGCGACGGACCATGAGAGAGGAACCCCGTGAACGTTCAAGCCGTGGTGCTGGTCGGCGGCAAGGGCACGCGGTTGCGCCCGCTGACGCTGTCGGCCCCGAAACCGATGTTGCCGACGGCCGGGGTGCCGTTCCTGACGCACCTGCTGTCGCGTATCCGCGCGGCCGGGATCACCGAGGTGATCCTCGGGACCTCCTTCCAGGCGCATGTCTTCGAGGAGTATTACGGCGACGGGTCCAAGCTCGACCTGAAACTGACCTACGTGACCGAGACCGAACCTCTCGGTACCGGCGGCGGCATCCGCAATGTGCTCGACGAACTGACAGCCGACACCATCTTGGTGTTCAACGGAGACGTGTTGGGCGGCACCGACGTTCGCGAGGTCCTCGACACCCATGAGCGCAGCGGCGCCGACGTCACCATGCATCTGGTGCGGGTGGGGGATCCGCGGGCCTTCGGATGCGTGCCGACCGATGACGACGGCCGGGTCACCGCCTTCCTGGAGAAGACCCAGGATCCGCCCACCGACCAGATCAATGCGGGCACCTATGTCTTCCGGCGGTCGGTCATCGAGGAGATCCCGGCGGGCCGCCCCGTCTCGGTGGAACGGGAGGTGTTCCCGCGACTGCTCGCCGAGGGCAGGCACATCCAGGCGCACATCGACGCGGCCTACTGGCGGGACATGGGTACGCCCGAGGACTTCGTGCGCGGTTCGGCCGACCTCGTCCGCGGTATCGCGCCGTCGCCGGCCCTCGGCGATCGCCACGGCGAGTTCCTCGTCCACGAGGGTGCCGGGGTCGCTCCCGGAGCGGTGCTGATCGGTGGCACGGTGGTCGGCCGTGGTGCCGAGGTGGGGCCGCGGGCGCGGCTCGACGGCGCGGTGATCTTCGACGGCGCGGTCATCGAGGCGGGTGCGGTGGTGGAGCGCAGCATCGTCGGTTTCGGTGCGCGTCTCGGTCCGCGGGCACTGATCCGCGACACGGTCGTCGGTGACGGCGCGGACATCGGCGCACGGTGCGAACTGCTTCGGGGTGCACGCGTGTGGCCCGGGGTTCAGTTGCCCGACAACGGGATTCGATTCTCCACCGACGTCTGACCGTCGGGGTCAGACCGCTTTCGCGGCGGCCAGCACCCCCGTGCCGAGCGGGATCATCACCGGGAGCAACTGCTCGTCGTCGGCGATCAGGAGCGCCGCCTCACGGGCGGCGACCGCCGTCGGGTCGGTGCGCTCCGGATCGGCGACCGCGCCGTCGGCGGTCGCGTTGTGGACGACGATGACCCCGCCCGGACGCAACATCCGGATGCCCTCGCGCACATGCTGCGGATGGTCGATGAGCGGCCCGTCGACGAAGACCAGATCGTAGGAGTCGTCGGAGAGGCGGGGGAGGACCTCGCGCGGCCGCCCGTTGATGAGTCGCGTGCGTCCCGGTGCGATGTCCGCACCCGCGAAGGACTGGCGAGCCGCACGGTGATGTTCGGGTTCCGGGTCGATCGTGGTGAGGATGCCGTCCTCGGCCATGCCGTTGAGCAGCCACAGTGCGCTCACACCCGCACCGGTGCCGATCTCGACCACCGCCTTGGCCTGACAGGCGCGGGCGAGCAGGGCGAGCAGTGCGCCCACCGCGGGCGACACGGCGGCCGCACCCAGTTCGTCGGCGCGGGCCCGCGCCGACGCCAGAGCGTCGTCCTCGACGATCGCGGATTCGGCGTAATCGATGAGCGCGGTCTTCTCGGACGCGGCCGTGCGGGACTCCCCGGTTGAATCGGTCACCCCCTGAGGTTATGTCCCCCGGCCTCCCGTGCGCGCCCGCCCCGCCCAATCCGGTGCCCGGAGTCCGCGGACCGTCCGACGACCTGCGCGAAGGCCCAGGTCAGAGCCGTGGTGCCGGTGGTGCGTGGAATCGGTTGACTTCCTCAGTGAAACCTCAGGTCGTTCATACGGCGGCCACACCACGATGCGAGAGGGTCTATACATGCGCAGCAGCGGGCCGGGGGGCCGGAATAGCCGGGATGAATCCGGGGTTCACGAGTACGAAGACCAGTCGCACGGCAGGGCTTCATCCGACCAAGAAGGGAACTGGCCACACACGATGACCGATCCTCAGGGGTCTGCCGACCAGCTGACCGGGACCGCCGGATTCGATGCCACCGGAGACAACACCCTCATGCCGTCCTGGGATGAGCTCGTTCGTGAGCATGCCGACCGCGTGTATCGGCTGGCCTACCGGCTGTCGGGCAATCAGCACGACGCCGAGGACCTGACCCAGGAGACCTTCATCCGGGTGTTCCGCTCGCTGTCGAACTACCGGCCGGGCACCTTCGAGGGATGGCTGCACCGCATCACCACGAACCTCTTCCTGGACATGGTGCGTCGCCGCAACAAGATCCGCATGGAAGCGCTGCCCGAGGAATACGACCGGGTCCCCGGCGACACTCCCGACCCGCAGCAGATCTTCCACGACGCCAATCTCGATCCGGCCCTGCAGGAAGCGCTCGACGGTCTGCACCCGGAATTCCGTGCCGCCGTCGTCCTCTGTGACATCGAGGGACTGTCCTACGAGGAGATCGCGACGACCCTGGGCGTCAAGCTGGGCACCGTCCGCAGCCGCATCCATCGTGGCCGTCAGGCCATCCGCGATCACCTGCAGGCGAAGGGCCACACCGACAGCCGTTCGGTGGCCGTCGGCGCCGACGCCTGATCCTCCACACCCGGACGGGAACCCGGACCGCCACGACGTCGTTGTGCATTCGGATGGGTAGTCTGGGAAGCCGATCATCCGGCAATTGTGGAAGGGGTGAGTGTTCGACATGGAGCCGAATCACGGTCGTCCCGGTTGGGGCCGCGCCGCCGAACCGTCAGCTGTCCCCGGGGCCGGGAGTCTGCGCCGCCGGCGCCGCTCCGCCTGGAATCCGGCCACCTGGTCGCCGGTCACCACGTCGTTCGCCCCGAATCGGAATTACCGCGCGCCCGGCACCCCCGGTGGCCGCCGGTTCGCACCGACCGAACACCTCGCCGCCGAGGCCATCGCCGCGTTCGTCGACGGCGAGCTGCGGATGACGGCGCACGGCCGCGCCGTCGAACACCTCGCCGTCTGCCCCGAATGCATGAATGCCGTCGACGCCCAGATGGCCACGCGCGCACGACTGCGTGACTCGGGGTCGGTCAGTCTGCCCGCGGGTCTGCTCGGTGCGCTCAGCAACATCCCCACGCAGGAGATCGATCTCGCCGCGACGGACCGTCTGCGGACCTGGCCGTTGTCGCAGGGCACCACGCGCGACCGGATGATGCGACGCCGGGGCCGCTGACTCGTGAACAACGGATATCCCGACTCACACCCCTCCGACTCGAGCGCCTGGAACTCTCGGTCGTCCGCGCCGCCGCCGTCCGCCGATTCCGGCGACAACCCGCGTCGTCACGCACCGATCTCCCGGGAGACCGCCGCGGTATTCGGCCGTCCCGACGGGGTGACCGGCTCGTTCGCGGGCTCGACGGGTTCCGCCGATCGGCCGCCCGCCCCGGAGATCGCGGCCCCCGACCCGGTGCTCGCGGAGGCCTTCGGACGTCCTGTGGGCAGCTCGGAGACGTTGCAGCGTGATCCGCTGGCCACCTACGGACAGCCCGACGACGAGATCAGGCCCGAGGATCCGTGGCGTGATCCGGAGAGCATGGCGCGCCTGGAGGGGCCTGCGCTCGCCGAGCCGACGCGGCCGACGCCCACCGAGGCGGGCCCGAAACTCGGCATCACCGACGTCCTGCTCGGTCGCCGGGTGCGCTGGTACGCCCTGGCCACGCTGGCGATGGTCGCCCTCGCCATCGGTCTGGTCGGTGGTCTCCTCGGACGTTGGACCGCCGAGGTCGTGTCCCCGCTGAACTCGGATTCGGTGCAGCTCGCCACCGGCGACAAGGACTCCGACGGCTCGTCGAAGTCGCCGGTCGCGCAGGTTGCCCGCGCGGTGGAGAAGTCGGTCGTGGCGATCGACGTCCGCACCGCCAGCGCGGTGGCCACCGGCTCCGGCTTCATCATCGACAAGAACGGCTACATCACCACCAACAACCACGTGATCTCGATGGCCGCGAACGATCGCAGCGCGAAACTCGAGGTGGTCTTCTTCGACCGGAAGCGGGTGCCCGCACGGGTCGTCGGCCGCGACCCGAAGACCGATCTCGCGGTGCTGAAGGTCGACAACGTCGACAACCTCACCGTGTCGGACATCGGTAACTCCGACAATCTGCAGATCGGTGAAGAGGTCATCGCCTTCGGTTCGCCGCTGGGTCTCGACCGCACGGTCACCAGCGGCATCGTGAGCGCGCTGAACCGGCCGGTGCCCCTGCGGCCGGACGCGGAGTCCGACACCGACGCGGTCATCGACGCCATTCAGACCGACGCCGCGATCAACCCGGGCAACTCCGGTGGACCACTCGTCAACGACAAGGCGCAGGTGGTCGGAATCAACACGGCCGGTCTCGTGCCGGGGGGCGGTTCGATCGGTCTCGGCTTCGCCATTCCGATCAATCAGGTGGTCCCCATCGCGCAGGCGCTCATCCGGGACGGCAAGGTCAATCATCCGCAGATCGGTGTGAACGCCGCATCGGTACGCAACGATCGTGTGCTCGGTGCCGCGGTCCGCAACGTCGCGGCCAACTCGCCCGCGTCGCGCGCGGGGTTGCGCGAGAACGACGTCATCACCTCGTTCAACGGCCGCACGATCGAGAGCGCCGACGAATTGACGGTCGCGGTGCGGACGGCGAAAATCAACGAGCCGGTGAAGTTCAGTTACTGGCGTGGCGGCCGCACGTTCGACGGGTCGATGACCCCGGCGAGTGACTAGCCGGGCCGAGCGGCAGATGGAGTGGATGGATGTTCAGCAGCGTCGGCTGGGGTGAACTCCTGGTCCTGCTCGCCGCGGGTCTGATCATCCTCGGGCCGGAGCGGCTGCCGGGCGCGATGGCCTGGACCATGAAGTCGGTGCGGCAGGTCCGCGATTACGCCACCGGGGCCACCGATCAGCTCAAGGGCGAATTGGGTTCGGACTTCGAGGATCTCCGCAAACCGCTGTCACAGCTGAACGAACTGCGTGGGATGACACCGCGGGCGGTCGTCACCAAGCATCTGCTCGACGGCGACGACTCGCTCTTCCGGACCGGTCAGGCCGCCCGCGATGCACTGTCGATCGATGATTCGGCCGGTCCGTTCGTGAAACCGGTGTCGGATCCGGTGCCCGAGCCGCCGCGCGAGACCGCGCCCGCCCCGGAGCCGGGCGCACCCCGACGGCACGGCGTCGGCGACTGGGACGCCACCTGACGCGGTAACCGCGATCAGTCGCGGCGCGAGGTGTCGATTCCGAGGCTCATGCCCGCGAGGCCGCGTTTGCGCACGGCGAGCTTCTCCGCGATGGCGCGCAACGCCGCACCCGATGCGGAATCCGGTGCGGACAGCACCACCGGGGTGCCTGCGTCGCCGCCCTCCCGGAGTTCCTGCTCCAGGGGCACCTGCCCGAGAAGTTCGACCGGGGCGCCGACGGCGCGGCTGAGTCGTTCGGCGACCTGTTCGCCACCACCGGAACCGAACGGTTCCATCCGCGAGCCGTCCGGCAATTCCATCCACGACATGTTCTCGACGACGCCGAGCACCTTCTGCCGTGTCTGCAGCGCGATGGCGCCTGCGCGTTCGGCCACCTCGGCGGCCGCCTGCTGGGGCGTGGTGACCACGAGGATCTCGGCGCCCGGGATGAGCTGGGCGATGGAGATCGCGACGTCACCGGTGCCCGGTGGCAGGTCGAGGAGCAGCACGTCGAGGTCACCCCAGTAGACGTCGGCGAGGAACTGCTGCAGCGCGCGGTGCAGCATCGGTCCACGCCAGGTGACCGGCGTGTTGCCGTCGGTGAACTGGCCGATCGAGATGAACTTCACGCCATGGTTGGCCGGCGGCATGATCATGCGGTCGACCTGAGTCGGCTTGGCGTCGCTGCCGAGCATGCGGGGCACCGAGTGGCCGTAGATGTCGGCGTCGAGAACACCGACCGACATGCCGCGTGCGGCGAGCGCGGTCGCCAGGTTCACGGTCACGCTGGACTTGCCGACGCCGCCCTTGCCGGACGCGACCGCGTACACGCGGGTGAGGTTCCCGGGCTGTGCGAAGGGGATGACCGGTTCGGCGGCATCGCCGCGGAGCTTCTTGCGCAGTTCGGTGCGCTGCTCGTCGTCCATCACATCGAGCGTGACGCCGACGGCGCCGACGCCGGGCACGTCGGCCGCGGCCTTCTCGACCCGCTGGGTGATCTCGGTGCGCAGCGGGCAGCCGGAGGTCGTCAGGTACACGACGATGTCGACGGCCGAGTCGTCATGGATGTCGATCGATTTCACCATGCCGAGCTCGGTGATGGGTTTGCCGATCTCCGGGTCGTTGACCTTGCTCAGGGCAGCGCGGATCGCGGATTCGGTGGGCACAACTCCGGTAGTCACATATCCACTCTAGGTGGATGCGGCGACGATCATCGAGGCGGGAGTACGGCGCCCGGCCGGGCACCGGGTGCAGCGGCACCGGGGGCCTTCGGTGATGCGGGTGCGGTTCGCTTCGCCCCGGGTGCGTCCGGCTTGCGGGGCTCGGCGCCGGGTGGCGGTGCCGGCGCGGGCAGCAGGTTGGGCGGCAGCAGATCCGGCGGCAGGCACAGGTTGCCCAGGCAGGTCGGTGGCGGGGGCGGCGTGGTCGTCGAGGGGGCCGACGGTGTGGTCGACTCGGACGGATCCTTCTCGCCGGGCTTCTTCGGCTTCGGCGACGGCTTCTTCGACGACTCCGCGGGCTTGTGCTTCATCTCGGGGATGCCCTGCGTCGGCATCACGCCGGTGGCGTAGGCCGCCGCCCATCCGAGTACGTTCGACACGTACTCCATCGAATGGTTGTAGCGGAAGACCGCGGCCACCTTGTTGTTGCCGGCCATGATGTCGGTGACACCCGAGCAGAGGTAGCGGCCGGCCGAATACGTGGCGTCGAAGACGTTCTGCGGATCGGCCTTTCCGTCACCGTTGGCGTCCGACCCCCAGGCGGCCCAGGTGCCCGGGATGAACTGCATGGGACCCATCGCACGCGCGTGGCCCGCGCCGTGCCGGATCACCTCGTTGCCGGGCAGCGACCCGTCGAGGGTCGGTCCGAGGATCGGGTTGATGGTGTTGCCGTACTGGTCGAGCGAACCGTTGCTCGCATGACCCGATTCGATGCGGCCGATGCCGGCGAGCAGGAACCACGGGAGTTTGCAGGGCGACTCCGCGGAGACCCGGTTGGCGGCCAGCTTGTACGCCTGCAGCACGACTCCGGGAATGCCGAGCGGCCCGCTCGGCAGACCGCCCATGACCCGGAACTGGGGCAGCGCCTCGGTCTCGGCGAGCTTGGGCGGGGGAGCGAACCCGCGCAGCGGGGTCTGCTCGGCATCCACGATGCCCGCGGCCTCGATCCGGACGGACGGATTGTCGGTGGCGGTGGGGGCGGGCAGGCCGGTCGCGTCGTGCGCGCTCGACGTGGCGACGCCGAAGACCAAGGCTCCGACGAGGAGGCCACCGGCGCCGACGGACAGTGCGCGGCGGGGCAGACGGGAGCGGCGCGGGCCATGGCTGCGCCGGAGGATCGCGGGACTCACCGTGCGTGGTCCGATCCTGTCGCACTGTTCGCGATCACGTTGTCACACCTGTACATACCTTGCCCCCGGGCGCCTGTTTCGGAGCTGCTCGGCCACTGTGATGATCCGAGTCCGACGATGTGACCCACCATACATATGGGACGTTCGCTCCAGTACACGAACCCGACTTTTCTACGCCACAGTGGATGAGCGATGCAGGTCAGTTGCCGTTCGGTCGCGCGTCCGATTGCGGTTCGTCGTCGCCGATGGGCTTGTCCAGGTCGGGCCGTGCGGTGAGGCGTTCAGTGAGTTCCTCGAGCAGGTCGTCGAGTTCTTTGCGCAGGTAGTCGCGGCTGACGGTGTCGCCGACCGCCAGCCGCACCGCGGCCAGTTCGCGGGCCAGGAACTCGGTGTCGGCCTTGGTCTGCGCGGCCCGGCTCCGGTCCTCGTCGAGCGAGATGCGGTCCCGGTTCTCCTGCCGGTTCTGCGCCAGCAGGATCAGAGGTGCCGCATATGCCGCCTGTGTGGAGAACGCCAGATTCAGAAGAATGAACGGGTACGGATCCCAGCGCAGGTTCCAGACGATCAGGTTGAGAATGATCCAGACGATGACGAAGACCGTCTGGAAGGCGAGGTAGCGGCCGGTGCCGAGGAAACGCGCGACGCGTTCGGCATAGACGCCGACGATGTCGGAGTCCATGTTGAACGAGATGCGCCGACGGACCTGCGGTGTGTCCAGCTTGCGGCCACCGGGTTCCGCGCTCATGCGCCTGCCTCCGCGGTGTCGTCGTCGGGTTCGGTCTCGCGCCAGTCGCGGGGCAGCATCTCGTCGAGGAGGTCGTCCACGCTGACCGCGCCGAGCAGGTGCTGTTCGTCGTCGACCACCGGCCCGCACACCAGGTTGTAGGTCGCGAAGTACCGCGTGACCGCTTCCAGGGATTCCTCCGGGCGCAGTACGGGCAGGTCGCTGTCGAGGATGCCGCCGACGATGTTTGCCGGGGGCTCGCGCAGCAGCGCCTGCAGGTGAACACAGCCGAGGTATTTGCCGGTGGGGGTGGAGGTGGGCGGCCGCACGACGAAGACCAGACTGGCCGCCGCCGGGGTGACCTCCGGGTCACGTACGCGCGCAAGGGTTTCGGCGACGGTGGTGGATGCGGTGACGATGATCGGCTCCGGTGTCATCATGCCGCCCGCGGTATCCGGGAGGTGGGTGAGCAGGCGGCGCACGGGCTCGGAGTCCTCCGGATCCATGCGTGCCAGAAAGGATTCCGCTTCGGCGTCGGGTAGCTCGCCCAGCAGGTCGGCGGCGTCGTCGGGGTCCATGGCCTCGAGTACGTCGACCGCGCGTCCGACGTCGAGCTGGGCGAGCAGATCGGTCTGGTCGTCGGGCGGGAGCTCCTGCAGCACGTCGGCGAGACGTTCGTCGTCGAATGCCGCGGCGATCTGGTCGCGGCGCCGGGCGGACATCTCGCGCAGCGCGATCGCGACGTCGGCGGGGCGCATCCCCTCGAACTCGCTCAATGCCTGTGCAACGCCCTGATCCGGTAGCTCCAGCGAGGTCGGTGTCAGTCCGCGCACGGTGTGCCACTCGACGACGAAGGTCTCGCTGCGCCGTCGGAAACCCTTGCGGCCGAGGCGAACCGCGACCCGCGACACGACCCAGTCGCGAGTTCGAGTGCGTTCGATGCCGAGATCGGCGACCGTCAGCTCCACGTTCTCGAGCTGGGGCAGATCCGGATCGTCGACGCGCACGCGTGAACCGAGGACCTGACCGATCGCCAGGGCCTCGCCCGGGCGCAGATGTAGTCGACGCAGATTGACCGAACCGGTGTTGAGGGTGACCGCCTGGGGCTCGATGGCGGTGACCCGCAGCATCGGGACGAAAATGCGCCGCCGCGTGGTGAGTTCCACCGCGAGCCCCAGTACCCGGGGTTGCTGGCCGCTCGTCCGGATGGCGATCACCGCGTCGCCGACGCGTCCGATGGACTCGCCGTCGGGTCCCAGTACGGCCAATCCGGCCAATCTGGCCACAAATACCTTGTTGACCGACGCCATGGGAGTAAGGGTAATGGCAAGCTTGTCGGGGAGTGCGCAGGCGTCGTCGTCCGCGGTGACCGCCTGCTGTCAACGATGGAGGAAGCAATGACCAACCCGATGAATCAGGGACGGCAGGCCCCGGGGCTGCCGACGCCGCCGAAGGGCTGGCCGATCGGTTCCTACGGCACCTACGCCGAGGCCCAGCGAGCCGTCGACTATCTCTCCGACGAGAACTTCACCGTGCAGGACGTGACGATCGTCGGCGTCGACCTCATGCAGGTCGAACGCGTCATCGGACGTCTCACCTGGGGCAAGGTGATCGGCGGCGGCATCGTCTCCGGTGCCTGGCTCGGTGTGTTCATCGGCCTGCTCGTGATGCTCGTGGTGTCCGGTCTGGGGATCGCACCGCTGGTCATCGGCATCGTCGGTGGCGTCATCTTCGGTCTCATCTCGGCGGTCGTGCCGTACGCGGCGACACGCGGACAACGCGATTTCGCCTCGACGATGCAGTTGGTCGCGGGACGCTACGACGTGCTGTGTGATCCGCGCAGCGCAGAGCGGGCCCGTGACCTGCTGGCCAAGCTCGTCGTCTGACGCCGCAACGGGTAGGTCACGATTGGGCACGAACTGGCACGCCCATGCCGAATGTGTTGCGTGTCACGATCGGGGGCAGATATAACCTTACGCAGCGGACGCAGGAGTCACCTGTGGAGTGGCTGCGCCGCGACGACTTCGAGGAGGCTGCGTGAGGTTCCGGTCCGGCAGTTCCCAACCCGACCAAAACCGTGATCGGGCAACAGTTTTCGGTCGGGCGGGCCAGACCCGCGGTGGCCGGGCGAGTGTCGCCCGGCGAGCCGCGATCGCGGCCGCGGCCCTGGCGACGGCACTGCCGATCGTCACCGCATGCGGTTCGGGCTACACGCCCAAGGTGCTCAACATCTATCCCCCGGCCGACGGTGCATCGTTCATCGAGAAGGTCGGCGACAAATGCTCGGCCGAATCCGGGGGCGCCTACAAGGTGGTGACGACCCCGCTGCCGAAATCCGCCGACGACCAGCGACTGCAGCTGGCACGCAGGCTCGCGGGCAATGACCACGGTCTGGATCTGATGGGCATGGACGTCGTGTGGACGGCCGAGTTCGCCGATGCGGGCTGGCTGGTGCCGGTGCCCGACGAATTGGCCAAGCGGGTCAACGACGAGAACCTCGGCGGACCGCTCGCCACCGCTACGTGGAAGACGAAGAACGACGCCGACAAGCGGCTGTACGCCATTCCGACGTGGACCAATACGCAGCTGCTCTGGTATCGCCCCGACGTGCTGCGCAAGTACCTGAACAAGAATCGTCCGCCGACGACCTGGGACGAGTTGCTCGCGGACAACAAGCAGATCACCGCCAAGGGCGGCCCGAGCTACATCATGGTGCAGGGCAAGCAGTACGAGGGCCTGATGGTGTGGTTCAACTCGGTACTGGCCAGTGCCGGGGGACAGGTCGTCGATCCGAACGATCCGTCGAAGGTGACGCTCGCCGACACCCCGGAGCACCGGGCGGCGACCGTGAAGGCGCTGCAGATCCTCAAGGCGGTCGCCACCGCGCCGGGCCACGACCCGTCGATCTCGAATTCCGATGAGTCGTCGGCACGTCTGGGCATGGAGACCGGCAAGGCGACCTTCGAGATCAACTGGCCGTTCGTCTTCTCGTCGATGCGGTCCAACGCCGCGGCGGGCGACGTCGCGTTCTTCCCGGAGATGAAGAAGTTCGCGAAGATGTTCGCCGACAGCGACAATCCTCCGCCGGACAGCGAGTTGGGGCCGGTGAATCGACTGGTGCGCACCAAGTTCGACTTCGCCCGCTACCCGGGCGTGAGCCGCGACAATCCGGCCAAGTCGACCATCGGCGGCATCAACATCGCCGTCGCGAACACGTCGCAGCAGAAGGATCTGGCGTTCCGGGCCGCCGACTGCATGACCAACGCGGCGGCCCAGAAGGTCTACTCGGTGGAAGGCGGTACGCCACCGACGATCTCGTCGATCTACGATGATCCGGACTTCAAGGCGGCCTATCCGATGGGCGACGACATCCGCGCCCAGCTCGAGGAGGGCAGCGCGGCGGTGCGGCCGGCATCCCCGGTGTATCAGGCGATCTCGACGTTGCTGGTGGCCAAGCTCAGCCCGGTCGGTGGCTGGGATCCGGACACCCTGGTCGATGAGCTCGCCGAGCAGGTGCAGCGCGCGATCAACGGAGAGGGTCTGATCCCATGACGACCGGTGGCGGCAACGATCCGTACGAGAACGATCAGCCGGGCCGGGCGGGACGCCATTCCCTGCCCGACGATGCGCCCACCCCGGTGGAGCCGTGGCTGCGACCGCCCCAGGGGGCGTCGCCGGTGCCGGAGCACGCGGCGGAATCGGGTGCCGCGGCGTGGGTTCCGCCCGAGGACATGGGTGGGTCGACGGCGGCGCCGGTTCCGGCCACCACGACCTCGGTGGTGACGGTGACCGAGGAGGACGAGGTCGAGGAACCGGCGGGCAAGCGGAAGATCAGCGCGGGACGATCCGCCGAGCGCCGCCTGGCGTTCTGGCTCGTGGCACCCGCGGCGCTGCTCATGCTGCTGGTGACCGGCTATCCGATCATCTATGCGTTCTGGTTGTCGCTGAACAAGGAGAGCCTGTCCGCACCCGGGCAGCGCGAGTTCGTCTGGTTCTCGAACTACGTGACCGTCCTGCAGGACAGCTACTGGTGGACGGCGCTCGGCGTGACCCTGTTCATCACCGTGATCTCGGTGCTGATCGAACTCGTGCTGGGCATGGCGATCGCACTTGTCATGCACCGCACCATCTTCGGGCGCGGAACGATCCGCACCGTCGTCCTCATCCCGTACGGCATCGTGACGGTGGCGGCGGCGTTCTCCTGGTACTACGCGTGGACACCGGAGACCGGCTATCTGGCGAATCTGCTGCCCGACGGCAGCGCGCCGCTCACCGAGCAGTGGCCGTCGCTGTTCATCATCATCCTCGCCGAGGTGTGGAAGACGACGCCGTTCATGGCGCTGCTGTTGCTGGCTGGTCTGGCCCTGGTGCCCGACGACCTGCTGAAGGCCGCCCAGGTGGACGGTGCAGGGGCGTGGACGAGACTGTGGCGCATCATCATTCCGCTGATGAAGCCTGCGATCCTGGTGGCGTTGCTGTTCCGTACGCTCGACGCCTTCCGCGTGTTCGACAACATCTACGTGCTCACCAAGGGCTCGAACAACACGTACTCGGTGTCGATGCTCGGCTACGACAACCTGTTCAAGGCATTCAACCTCGGTGTCGGTTCGGCCATCAGCATCCTGATCTTCGTGTGCGTCGCGATCATCGCGTTCGTGTTCATCAAGGGCTTCGGTACCTCCGCGCCCGGCTCCGACAATGAGGGGAGGTAGGCGCGACCATGAAACAAGGTGTCAGCAGCAAGGTCTGGTGGACCGTGGCCAACGTTCTGGTGGTGCTCTACGCCGTCATTCCGTTGCTGTGGATCGTGAGCCTGTCGTTCAAGCCGCCCGGCAGCGTCAAGGACGGCAACTTCATCCCGCGTCAGTGGACCTGGGACAACTACAAGGGGATCTTCGAGACCGGCGCGTTCACCAGTGCCCTGCGCAACTCGATCGGCATCGGCCTCATCACCACGCTCATCGCGGTGATCCTCGGCACGATGGCCGCCTATGCCGTTGCGCGCCTGGACTTCCCGGGTAAGAAGCTGCTCATCGGTGCGGCTCTGCTGATCGCGATGTTCCCGCAGATCTCGCTCGTCACACCGCTGTTCAACATCGAGCGGGCCGTCGGCCTGTTCGACACCTGGCCGGGCCTGATCATCCCGTACATCACGTTCGCGCTGCCGTTGGCGATCTATACGCTGTCGGCGTTCTTCCGGGAGATCCCGTGGGAACTGGAGAAGGCGGCCAAGATGGACGGGGCCACCCCGTGGCAGGCGTTTACCAAGGTGATCGCACCGCTCGCGGCGCCCGGCGTGGTGACCGCCGCGATCCTGGTGTTCATCTTCGCCTGGAATGACCTGCTGCTCGCCTTGTCCCTGACATCCACCGAGCGGGCGATCACCGCGCCGGTCGCGATCTCCAACTTCACCGGTGCCAGCCAGTTCGAGGAGCCCACCGGATCGATCGCCGCGGCCGCCGTGGTCATCACCATTCCGATCATCATCTTCGTGCTCTTCTTCCAACGTCGAATCGTGGCCGGTCTGACCTCCGGCGCCGTGAAGGGATAACCCATGGCCGAGATCGTTCTGGACAACGTCACCAAGCAGTACCCCGACGGATCGACCGCCGTGCACGGTGTCGACGTGGTGATCGCCGACGGTGAGTTCATCATCCTGGTGGGCCCCTCCGGCTGCGGTAAGTCGACCACGCTCAACATGATCGCGGGCCTGGAGGACATCACCTCCGGTGAACTCCGCATCGGTGGTGAACGTGTCAACGAACGGGCACCCAAGGACCGGGACATCGCCATGGTGTTCCAGAGTTACGCGCTGTACCCGCACATGTCGGTGCGGGAGAACATCGCGTTCCCACTCACCCTGGCGAAGATGCCGAAGGCGCAGGTGGCGGAGAAGGTCGACGAGGCCGCACGCATCCTCGACCTCGGCCAGTACCTGGATCGCAAGCCGGCCAACCTGTCCGGCGGTCAGCGTCAGCGCGTGGCGATGGGCCGCGCGATCGTGCGCTCGCCCAAGGCATTCCTGATGGACGAGCCACTGTCGAACCTGGACGCCAAACTCCGCGTGCAGATGCGCGCCGAGATCGCCCGGCTGCAGAGCAGGCTGAATACCACCACGGTGTACGTCACCCACGATCAGACCGAGGCGATGACCCTGGGTGATCGCGTGGTCGTCATGCGCAGTGGCCATGTGCAGCAGATCGGCACCCCGCAGGAGTTGTACAACACTCCGGCGAACCTGTTCGTCGCCGGGTTCATCGGTTCGCCGTCGATGAACTTCCTGCCCGGACGTCTGGCCGGCGACGGCATCGAGACCCCGATCGGCCGCATCTCGCTGCCGGACCATCAGCAGATCGTGGCCAATGCCCAACGGGCACAGAGCTCCGGTGAGGTTCTCGTCGGTATCCGCCCCGAACACCTCGAGGATGCCGCGCTCGTGGATCCGCTGGCCCGGTCGAAGGGCGCGAGCTTCACCGCCCGCGTCGACGTCCTCGAGTCGATGGGTTCGGACATCTACGCCTACTTCACGGTGGAGAACGCGGCCACGCCCGCGAGTGCCGAACTCGCCGAGCTGTCCGCGGACGCCGGAGCCGAGATCGGTGGCGGACAGATGATCGCCCGGCTGTCGCCGGAGTCCCGTGTCCAGCGTGGACAGGACGCCGAATTGTTCTATGACGCAAGCAAGATCGCGGTCTTCGATCAGGCGACCGGGGTCAATCTCCGCGGCTGACCGACGCGTGATGCAGGTCGCGGAGCTCGTCGGCGAATTCGTCGACAGGACCGTCGACCGGGATGCCGGGCGCGACCTGCCGGATGGGCAGGGCCGCGACCGGTGACGCTGGCGCTCCCCATGACGCGCGCCACTCGCCGAGTTGCGCCGCGGAACCGGCGAACACGATGCGCCCCAGGCCGACCCACGCATGGGCGGCCGAACACATGGGGCAGTGTTCGCCGGAGGTGTACACGGTCGCGCTTGCCCGCTCGTCGGGTGTGAGGTTCTCGGCCGCCCACCGCGCGATGGCGAACTCGGGATGCCGGGTGTGGTCACCGCCCGACACACGGTTGCGGTCGGCGAAGAGTTCGGCGCCGTCGGCGGAGACCAGGGTGGAGCCGAAGGGTTCGTCACCGTCGTCGAGCGCCTCGCGGGCGAGGTCGATGCAGCGACGGAGCCGATCGGCGTCGGCGGGGGTGACGGTCATCGGCGTCTCCGTCCTTGCTCGTGCAGTTCCTGCAGGATCTCGTCGTCCCAAACATGTTTGCGCACAAGGCGGTAACGCTCGCAGGCCACCCACATGTACAGTTCCGCGTCACTGGTGAGGTCGGGGCGGATGTCGGCCCGCCGCGCCATCCGCACGACCGGCAGGAATTCCTCGCCGAACCATCGGCGTGCGGTCTCCGTCCGGTCGAGGAACTCGCCGAGTTCCTGCGACAGCCGAAAACCCCAGGCCTCCACGCTTTCCGCGAGTTCGGCGTAGTCGAACGGATCGGACAGGCGGATCGCCTCCGCGGATTTCCCGGTCAGCGGCACGCGGGACAGGAAAAGGCGCCGGTGATCCTTGAGAATCAGATCCGACGGTGCGTTGATGCCCTCCGGTGATATACGCGTGTGGATTTCGGTCACGTAGGCGTCGATGACGTCGAGATGACGTGCGATGGCGATGGACACGCGGTGATGACCGTCGACGACGAAATGCATGTCACCGATGCGGTACAGGATGACCGGCGGCACCGACTCGCCCCGCCGCTGGGCCGCGGCGAGACGCTGCCACCGTTCCCGCACGTGCGCCGCGGTGGGGCGGAAGTACCGATCGAAATCCTTGGTGCGGTCGACGCTCCCGACGATCGACGACACCTCGACCTGTTGCAGACCGAGCGCCGTCTCGCCGGTGCGCCCGAGTGCGGCGACCACCTCGTCGAACGGCAGAATCGTGTTGACGTCGGACGGCTGCCGCGTGAACCACGCTGCGAGACGGGCCATTTCGGCGCGCCGGCGCATTCGGGTGAAGTCGTTCTCCGCGTCGGCGACGGGAAATCCGGTGTCACGCGCCATGACGCCTCCTCATCACCTCGACGGCGCCGGTGCCGGGTGTTATGTCGAATTGGCAGTAGCCCACCACGTTCATCGAGGTGGTTCCGGTGCCGATGGGCAGATCCGCCGGCCGCGAGCCGTAGGGGTGGACGTGGCCGTGCACCAGAAGAGCGGGACGAAGTGCGCGCACCATTCCGTGATAGCACTCGAACCCGCGGTGCGGAAGGTCGTCGCCGTCTCCGACGTCACGGGCCGGGCTGTGGGTGAGGACGATGTCGACGCGGGCGCCGGGTCGTCGTAGCTGCCACGACCGCATGCGCTGCCGGAACTCGCTGTACTGATTCGGCCCCGGGCGGTATCGGCGGCAGCCGCCCAGCCCCGCGATGCGCACACCCGCGACTCCGACGATACGACCGTCGGCGTTGACCGCTCCGCACGGGCCGGGATCGTCGGCCGGCAGTCCGGCCCGCGTCCAGCCTCCCCGCCCGCGCCGGAACCCCCGCAGATCCGGGTCGTGATTGCCCGGCACGAACACACACGGTGCGTCGAATTGCGTGGACAGCGACTCGAGATAGTCGAACGGCAGGTCGCCGGCCCCCAGGATCAGGTCGGGCTTGTGCTCGACACCGACCCCACAGGTCAAGGAGTCGATCACCTCGTCGGCCACCGCAAGAACACGTACCACAAGTCCAGGGTAGATGGACGGCTGTCGCGCAGCAGATGACTTTGCACATGGCACCCGGGAGTTCGTCTAGCCAGGCACTTCGTACCTCAATCGGTCCTGCAGTCCTCGAATCGCCTCGACGGTCTGCTCGTCAGGTAGCTCTGTGAAGTCCGTCCACTCCGATCCGAGCCCGAAATCGTCACTGATGAAGGCGAATTCCGTGAGCGCTACACTCTGGCGCCATTCCGTCGGTGTCAAACCATGAGATAACGCTCCGTCGATCAGGCCGCTGCGCTGCGCGTAAAATTCTGCGGCGTCCGCGAACCCGACGAGCCGGGCTACGTCGTCGCGAAGTGCCACGGGGCCACCCCACTGTGAGAGGCCGACCCACAGGACCTCGCGCTCGGTGGGAGTCAGGTCGAGACGCATGCGATCTGTCATGGCGCTATGGTATTGGTAGCATCTCCGGTATTCCAGCGACTATTGATTGAAATCCTCGGGTTATTGCTTTGAGTGGATCATTGAGTAACTGTTCCAGCCAGTATCCGGACGAGTCTCCGCTGGGTTTGAAGAATGTCTTGATCGCGCCCGAACTGGTTGTGGAAGCGAAAGTATTCGAAGACGGGTTGTAGAAGACCTTTTCGCCCGTTCCGGGCCGCGTCCAGGACAGTGTTCCGGGGGGTGGATTCTTGACAAACCGGTTGGCGAGTTGAGCGTATAGCTGCGGGGGAATTATCGGACTCCCATGTGGGGTGAACTCCCTGCCATGCTTATCCCAATGACTGAAAGCGTTCTTCTGAGAGTCGGCGCCCTTCTTGGAAGACCAGTTCGGCTGCCAATTCGACTTTCGGAGATCTTCCAGCATCTTTGTCTTCGTGTCGCTTCCGCCTTTCGGAAGCACGTGCTCGGGTCGTTTGCCTTCTGGAGTCCGGGGTGATTTTGGGCCGACGATCTCAGGGACTTTGTACCCCTGACTCCGGCACCCATCCGCCTCCGAGTTCAGCGCTACGGCCCGTGCGTTACCTTGATCGGCTTCCGCGTTGTACGCGGCGACGGCAGCAGCATTGTTCGGGTTCGGCGGGCTTGCGTTGTGACGCGCTGCCTGTGCGTTGTGTGCTTGTATCCGAGATGGCAGGGTGTCGCAATTTGGTGATGCTGACGCCGGTGTTGCGACGAGTGAAATGGTAAATAGTGTGAGAAGCGGTACGAAAAAGATGGAAACTATCCGCGTGAACAGCGTTTTCGAGTGAGTGGAGTCCACTGAAACCTCGGGTCGATGGTGGGTGTGCACTAACGATGGTTTCTGTCACAGGTGGTGTCAAGTAGGAATTACCCGAAAGGACGCAGGCGTCGGTTCAATGAATGACGATCGAATGCGTCAGACGTTGCAAATCGGATAGGCGGCGGCTAGAGTCGAACATATATTCGAAACGTTCATCGGGGGTGGGCATGTGTGACTCGACCTTGGATATACGGCGGTTGGTTACTGAACTCGGCAACCTGACAGCGGCCGCGTCGCACGGGGACGCGATCGACCGGTTGACAGTTCTCGAAGAGGTGAAGTCGGCGTGCGCCGCGATGCAGGTGCGTGAGACTGCTCGACTGGTTGACCACTCGTCGAACGTGTCACCGGGCAAACCCGCGCGAACGCGGTCCCGGTGGCGGTGACGGTCGTGATGTCGGACCGCGTGCTCCTCGGCGACGCCGACGATGTCGCGCAGGTGCCCGGATACGGTCCGATACCCGCCGAGATCGCCAGGGCGCTCGTCCGCACTGGTCTCGACGCCGACGATCCGACGGTGTCGACGCTCCGAAGGCTCTACGCCCGACCGTCGGACGGTGCGCTCGTATCCATGGATTCGCGATCCCGTGCGTTCCCGAAAGCTTTGGCGGACTTCGTCATACAACGCGATCGGCGATGCCGCACACCGTACTGCGACGCGCCCATCGCCGAGATCGACCACGCGACGCCGCACCACGCCGGTGGAGCAACGACCGCCGACAACGCCGACGGTGCCTGCATCACGCACAACCGCACCAAAGAAGCCGAGGGCTGGCGCTACGAGGTGATCGACGGCGACGGCAGGCACCGCATGGAGATCACCACACCCACCGGTGCCCTGCACACCTCGACCGCACCACCGTCGATCGTGGCGGCCTGAACGGCCCGCACTACGGTAGGAGACGTGAGTGACAGCGTGGCCGAACGAGTGACCAGTCATGTCCGGGAACGACTCGACGGCGAACCTCAGCGAGCGTCGGTGACCTTCCTCGGCATGGAACCGATCGACGTCCTGCGATTCGCCGACGAACAGTCGTCGACTCCCGAACTCGTCTACGTGACGGTCGGCTGCTCGCGGCACCCGATGACCGATCCCAGCGATCTGCACCCGGACCCCGTGAAGGGGCCTCGCGCCGAGATCGTCGTACGAATGCATGCGACACAAGCGCTACCCGGTCTGCACCGCCGGATGGCGACCGTCGCGGCCGCGCCCGGCGTCGAAGGCCTGATTCTCGCCCCCGACGCACTCGTCGACCTCTCTGAACCCCTCTGGGGCGGTTCGGCCTGCACCGCGGTACTTCTCGACGTCGACGACCTGGGCGAGGTGCCGCTCGACGAGCCCGCCGACCCGGTGCGCCTCCTGCGCGCAGTACCCATCACCGCCAACGAAGCGGCATGGGTCCGTCTGAAAGGTGCTGCCGCACTACGCGATGCGTGGCAGGAAGCCGGCATCGACGTGCGTGACCCCCAGCGTGCGAGCGCGTCCCTGTAGTCGTCAGAGCCAATTGCTGCGGCGGAACACCGCCCACAGCGTCACACACGTCACCAGCAACGCGCCGATCACCACCGGATACCCCCAGTGCATGTGAAGTTCCGGCATGTAATCGAAGTTCATTCCGTAGATGCCCGCGACCATCGTGGGCACCGCGCCGATTGCGACCCACGCCGAGATCTTGCGCATGTCGGTGTTCTGCTGGATGCCGACCTTCGCGGCGGCGGCACCCAGGATCGAGGTCAGCACCTCGTCGTACTCCACCACCCGGTCGATGACCGTGGTCAGGTGATCGGCGACATCCCGGAAATGACGCCGGATCTCCTTGGGCACCATGGGGTTCTCGGCCGTCAACCGCGCCAGCGGCCCCGTCAGCGGGGTGACGGCGCGCCGCAGTTCCAGCACCTCCCGCTTCAGCAGATACACCGGGTCGATGTTCAGCCAGCCCTTGCCGAACACCGACTCCTCGATGGCGACGATGTCCGATTCCATCCGTTCGGTCACATCGAGATAGCTGTCCACGACCCGGTCGGCGATGGCGTGCAGCACGGCGGTGGGCCCCAGCGAGAGGCGCTCCGGCCGTGACTCCAGCAGATGCCGCACCCCCGAGAGATGAGTGTGATCGCCGTGGCGCACCGTGATCACGAAGTCCGGCCCGACGAAGACCATGATCTCGCCGGTCTCCACGACCTCGCTGGCGTGCGCCATCGACTCGTGCTCCACGTATTTGACGGTGCGCAGCACCAGGAACTGGGTGTCGTCGTAGATCTCCAGCTTGGGTCGCTGATGCGCGTGCACCGCGTCCTCGACCATCAACTCGTGGAGCCCGAAGACCTCGGCCACACCCTGCATCTGCGCATCATCGGGAGAGTGAAGGCCCAGCCACACGAATCCCTCGCCGGTCGACCGCACCTTCTCCAGTGCCTGCGAATACGACACACGGCCCGGCTGGCGCTCACCGTCGATGTAGACGGCACAATCCACCACGGCTCGGGCGGCGGGCACCGGGACACGCGGCAGCGGTCGGCGATCCTTACGCGCACCGAGTCCGAGCCCGCCGGGTCGCAGGTTGGGTATCGAAGGCACGGCAAGGATGCTACTCGTCTGCTCAGGCGATTCCCGGACCGCTAACGTGGGTCGCGTGATCAAGCGCCTCGTAACCGCGTTCCTCGTGACCGCATCCATCGCGGCCGTACTGGTGGGCTGCTCCGACGACGATTCGCCGGGCAGCCGGGCACTGATCCTGGGCGGTACCGACGACCCGGCGATGTCGGTGATGGTGCAGATCTACGCCGGGGCACTCCGCCACACCGGAGTCGCGGTGTCGCCGGACACGCGCACCGCTGACAGCTACCGCGAACTGCTCGACCAGATGGACACCGCGTCGATCGACCTGTTCCCGGCGTTCACCGGACAACTCCTCGGCGACCTCGCGCCGCAACTCGACGCGCGCACCTCCGAGGATGTCTACCGCGACGTCAATCGATCACTGCCGCAAGGGGTGTCGGTCGGTGACGCGACGATGGTGTCGGCCGTCCCCGAGGTCTTCGTGGCGACCTCGCTCGCCGAGAGGTCCGGTGCGGTGGAACTGACGGACTGCGGCCGTCTGCCCGCGGGGCTGCCGCTCGTGGTGGTCGGAGCACCCGAGAAGCGCACGATCGACGCGATCGCCACCGCCGGATGCCGCACCGGCGCCGTGGAGCAGGTGCCGACGGTGCGTGCCGCCGTCGACCGGATCACCTCCGGAAACGCACTCGGCTTACTGACGCCCTTCGACGTCGCCGTCGAAGAAGCCCGGCAGGAGGGCGGGAACACGGACTCCGGTGAGATCCGTGCGCTTCGCCTGCCCAAGCAGCCCGAGGAGGGGAAAGCGGTCACGGGTGCCCCGGACAAGGACAAGCCAGCCGAGGCGACCGGCGCACTGCCGCGCGCCGAAGAACTGGTGCCGGTGTACCGCACCGCGGTGTTCGGCCGGGATCGGGTGAAAACCATCAACAAGGTGGCGGGCGAACTGACCACCGCGGACCTCGCGACCCTCACGCACAGGGCCGAGAACGGCGAGAAGCCGGAGGCATTGGCCTCCGGCTGGCTCGCCGAACATGGACTCTAGAAGCGGGTTACTGGGTTCCGCCGAGAACCTTCCCGCTGATCTTCGCGCTGACTGCCTCGTACTTCGAGCCGGCCAGGCGGACCAGGACATCGAGGATCTTCGCGTCGGCGCCGACCAGGACGCGCGCCTTGTTCTTGCGCACACCGTCGATGATGACGTCGGCGGCCTTGTCGGAGGTCATCCGGGCGAGCTTCTTGTCGAAGAGTTCGGCCGTCTTCTTCTGATCGTGCTCGCCGGAGGTGGTGGCATTGCGGGCGATGGCGGTCTTGATGCCGCCGGGGTGCACGCAGGTGACCTTCACCGGATGCTTGGCGATGGCCATCTCCTGGTAGAGCGCCTCGGTGAAGCCGCGGACCGCGAACTTCGCCGAGTTGTAGGCGGCCTGGCCGGGCTGCGAGAGCAGACCGAACAGCGACGACGTGTTCACGATGTGTCCGTCGCCCGACGCGATGATGTGCGGCAGGAAGGCCTTGGTGCCGTTCACCACGCCCCAGTAGTCGACATCCATCACGCGCTCGATGTCCTTGAATTCCGTGTGCTCGACCTCGCCGTGATGGGCGATACCGGCATTGTTGAAGATGACGTTGACCTTGCCGAAGTGATTCTTGACGGTCTCGGCGTATTCGAGGACGGCCTCGCGCTCGGCGACGTTCAGGAGCTGTGCGTGAACCTCGGCGCCGGTGGCGGCGACGAGCTTCTCGGTCTCGGCCAGACCGGTCGGGTTCATGTCGGAGATGGCGATCTTCGCGCCCATCTGACCGAGTTTGACGGCGAGGTCGCGGCCCATGCCGGAACCCGCGCCGGTGATGACGACGACCTTGTCACGAAAGTCTTTCACTGCTGATCTCCTCGGATGCGTTGGTTCAGGCGGTCACGGTGTCGGGGGTGGGCGCGGCGGGAGCGGACTGCGCCGCAGGTTTCCGGCCCCGAACGACGTCGTAGGCCGCCACGTCGAACGCGCGGGTGGCGCGCCGGAAGTTGAAGGTGAAGCCCGGCCACAGAGTGGTGATGTTGCCGTTGGCATCCTTGTACCAGGAGGCACATCCACCGTTGACCCAGACGCTGTTGCGCAGGTCGTGCTGGACCTTCGAATTGAAGGCGCGCTGCGCGTCGCTCTTCACCTCGGTGCGGGTGATGCCCTGGGCGCGAACGGTTTTCAGATAGTCGACCAGGTAGTTGAGCTGCGATTCGATCATGTACACCATCGAGGTGTGGCCGAGCCCCGTCGACGGTCCGATCATCAGCATCATGTTCGGGAAGCCGTTGACGAACGAGCCCTTGTAGCCCTGCATGCCGATCTCGTCCCACACCTGGGCCAGACTGCGGCCGTCCTCGCCGTGGATCTTGCCGAAGACAGGGGAGTCGGTGACGTGGAAACCGGTCGCCACCACGATGACGTCGACGTCGCGCTCGGTGCCGTCGACCGTGCGCACACCGTTCTCGGTGATGCTCGCGATGCCGTCGGTGACCAGGTCGACGTTGTCCCGGGCGATGGCCGGGTACCAGTCGTTGGACCGCAGGATGCGCTTGCAGCCGACCTGGAAGGTGGGGGTGGCCTTGCGGCGCAGTTCCGGATCGCGGATGGCGCGGGCGATGTTGCCCCGGCACACCAGCTCGACCGGCTTCAGGGCCTTCGGCGAGTAGGTGAGACCGAACGCGGTCGCCTCATTGAGTGTGTAGGTGAGCCCACGCACGGCCGACTGGTAGCCGGGCACATTCGCGAAGGCCCACTTCTCGATGCCGGCGTAGGAACGTTCGGTGCGCGGCACGATCCACGGCGCGGTGCGCTGATAGACGTCGACGCGGCCCGCGGTCTTCGCGAGCTCGGGGACGAGCTGGATGGCGGATGCACCGGTGCCGATGACGGCGACCTTCTTGCCCGCGTAGTCGATCGAATGATCCCAGCGGGCCGAGTGCACGATCTCGCCGCGGAAGTCGTCGAAACCCGCGATGTCGGGCAGATTCGGCTCACAGAGCGGTCCGACCGCGCCGACCATGATCTCGGCGCGGATCTGCTCGGTGGTGCCGTCGTGCTCGATGTCGATGAGCCAGCGGGACTGGTCCTCGTTCCACTCGGCACGGACGACCTCGGTGCCGAAGCGCGTCCGGGAGCGGATATCGTGCCGATCGGCGACCGAGTTGATGTAGCGGTGGATCTCGGGCTGGTGGGAGTAGGACCGCGACCACTCGGGATTCTGGGCGAAAGAGTAGGAGTACAGGCGCGACGGTACGTCGCATGCGGCACCGGGATAGGTGTTGTCACGCCACGTGCCGCCGAAGTCGTTGCCGCGATCCAGGATCACGAAGTCGTCGAAGCCGGCCTGCTGCAGTTTGATGGCAGCGCCGAGACCGGAGAAGCCGGCACCGACGATCGCGATTTGGACATCGTTCGTTGTCATGGTCAACACCATAGAGGTCTACTGAACCCCGGTCAATAGCTTATTGAATTCTCGTCAATAAGGCTTTACGGTGATGTGGTGACGACGACGCGGGATGGTGCATCGCCCACCAAACGGACACGGATGAGTCCGGAGGCCCGCCGCGACCAGCTGATCGAACTCGGCCTGGCGATGCTGCGCGACCGGCCGCTCGAGCAGGTGTCCATCGACGCCATCGCCGATGCGGCCGGGGTGTCGCGGGCACTGCTGTTCCACTACTTCGAATCCCGGCAGGACTTCCACGTCGCGATCGCGCGGGCCCAGGCCGAGGAGATGCTGGAGCGCACCGCGCCGGATCCCGCCCTCGACGACCCCTTCGCCATGCTCGCCGCCTCGATGTCGGCGTTCATCGATTACGTCAGCGACAACCGGGAGGCCTACACCGCGTTCATGCGCGGATCGGCCAGTGCCGATCCGGCGATGCGGGAGGTCTTCGACCACACGCGCGGCGTGATGGCCGGCCGTGTCCTCGACCACGCGCCCGCCCTGGGCGTCGAGGTGACGCCCGCCGTCGAGATGGCCGTGCACGGCTGGATGTCCTTCGTGGAGGAGACGGCGATCCGCTGGCTCGTCGATCCCGTCATCGACCGCGACGAAGTCCTGCTGCTGATCACCAACTCGCTGCCCGCGATCGCCGCGGCGCTGCCCGCCAACAACTGACGAGACAACTCGGGCGGGACCCGGAGGTCCCGCCCGAGTGTGCCTACGGCGTCGGTCAGCTGAAGGCCTCGTCGAGGATCTCCTGCTGCTCGACGGCATGGACCTTGCTCGACCCCGACGACGGCGCCGACATCGCGCGCCGCGAGATCCGGCGGAGTCCGCTCAGCAGATCCGGCAGCACCTCGGGCAGCCACAGGCCGAGGAACGGCCACGGTCCCTGGTTGGCCGGCTCCTCCTGCACCCAGCGGAAGTCCGTGGCGTTCGGATACTGCTCGAGGGTGTTGCGCAGCCGGCGATGCGGCACCGGGTACAGCTGCTCGATGCGGACCACCGCGACGTCGTCGCGGTTCTCCTTGTCGCGGCGGGCGGCCAACTCGTAGTAGAGCTTGCCGCTCACCAGCAGCACCCGCTTGACCTTGCTGCGGTCGCCGTCCTCCTTGGTGAACTTCGGATCGTCGATGACCGAACGGAACTTGTCGTCGGTGAAGTCCTCGATCGGGGAGACCGCGTGCTTGTTGCGCAGCATGGACTTCGGCGTGAAGACGATCAGCGGACGGCTGATGCCGTCGAGCACGTGGCGGCGCAGCAGATGGAAGTAGCTGGCCGGGGTCGACGGCAGTGCCACGGTCATCGAACCCTCAGCGCACAACTGCAGGAAGCGCTCGATGCGGCCGGAGGTGTGGTCCGGTCCCTGGCCCTCGTGGCCGTGCGGCAGCAGCAGCACCACGTCGGACAGCTGGCCCCACTTGGCCTCGCCCGAGCTGATGAACTCGTCGATGATCGACTGCGCGCCGTTGACGAAGTCACCGAACTGGGCCTCCCACAGCACGAGCGCGTCGGGGTTGCCCACCGAGTAGCCGTACTCGAAGCCGACGACCGCGAACTCGCTGAGCGGGGAGTCGTAGGCCATGAAGCGTCCGGTGCTCTCCGAGCCGTCGGCCGTCTTCAGGTGATTGAGCGGCGTGTACTCGGAACCGTTCTCCCGGTCGATGAGGACCGAGTGGCGCTGGGTGAAGGTGCCGCGGCGGGAGTCCTGGCCGGACAGACGGACGTCCCGGCCCTCCATGACCAGCGAACCGAAGGCCAGCAACTCGGCGAAGGCCCAGTCGACATTGCCCTGCTTGGCCATTTCCTGACGGCGCTGCAGAACCGGCTTCACCCGCTGATGCGGGCTGAATCCCTCGGGGACGTCGACGAACGCGTTGCCGATGGTCTCCAGCGTCGCCTGGTCCACCGCGGTGACCAGCTTGGTCGGCAGCGTCTGGTCGGACTCCACGGACGGGCTCGGCTCGGGGGTGTACTTCTCGAGTTCCTTGACCTCGTTGAAGACCCGTTCCAACTGACCCTGGTAATCGCGGAGTGCGTCCTCGGCCTCCTTGGTCGAGATGTCGCCGCGACCGATCAGGGCTTCGGTGTAGCTCTTGCGGACACCGCGCTTGGTGTCGATCACGTCGTACATGGCCGGCTGGGTCATCGACGGGTCGTCGCCCTCGTTGTGACCGCGGCGGCGGAAGCAGACGAGGTCGATCACGACGTCCTTGTGGAAGGCCTCGCGGTAATCGACGGCCAGCTTGGCGACCCACACGCAGGCCTCCGGGTCGTCACCGTTGACGTGGAAGATCGGTGCACCGATCATCTTCGCCACGTCGGTGCAGTACTCACTGGACCGCGAATGCTCCGGCGCGGTGGTGAAACCGACCTGGTTGTTGACCACGATGTGCACGGTGCCGCCGGTGCGGTAACCGGGCAGTTGTGCCAGGTTCAGCGTTTCCGGCACCACGCCCTGACCCGCGAACGCGGCGTCGCCGTGCAGCATCAGCGGCAGGATGCCGAACTGCTCGGAGTCGTCGAGCTGATCCTGCTTGGCGCGCACCAGACCCTCGAGCACGGGGTCGACGGCCTCGAGGTGGCTCGGATTGGCCGTCAGCGAGACGTTGATCTCGTTCTCGCCGAACATCTGGTAGTACTTGCCCTCGGCTCCGAGGTGATACTTCACGTCACCCGAGCCGTGGGCCTGCGACGGATTCAGGTTGCCCTCGAACTCGGTGAAGATCTTCGAGTAGGGCTTGCCGACGATGTTCGCGAGAACGTTAAGACGTCCGCGGTGCGGCATGCCGATGACGACCTCGCGCAGGTCGTATTCGGCGCCCTGATCGATCACCGCGTCCATCATCGGGATGACGGCTTCCGCGCCCTCGAGTGAGAAGCGCTTCTGCCCAACGTATTTCGTCTGCAGGAAGGTCTCGAAGGCCTCGGCGGCATTCAGCTTCGAGAGGATGTACTTCTGCTCGGCCACCGGTGGCTTGACGTGCTTGATCTCCACCCGCTCCTGCAGCCACTTCTGCTGCTCGGGTTCGAGGATGTGCGCGTACTCGATGCCGACGTGCCGGCAGTAGGCGTCCCGCAGGATCGACAGGACGTCGCGGAGCTTCATCTTCTCCTGGCCGTGGAAGCCGCCGACGTTGAAGGTGCGATCCAGATCCCACAGGGTCAGCCCGTAGGTGAGGACATCGAGATCCGGATGGCTGATTCGGGCATCGCTGTCCATCATCAGGGGATCGATGTCGGCCATCAGGTGCCCGCGACTGCGGTATGCGGCAATGAGTTCGAGGACGCGGGTGCTCTTGTCGACCGAACCCGCGGGGATGTCGCGGCGCCAGCGGACCGGCTCGTACGGGATGTGGAACGCGGTGAAGATCTCGTCCCAGAACGCATCCGACAGCAGCAGTTCGTGGATGGTGCGCAGGAAGTCGCCGGACTCGGCGCCCTGGATGATCCGGTGATCGTAGGTCGAGGTGAGGGTGATGAGCTTGCCGACACCGAGTTCGGCGATCTGCTCGTCGCTGGCGCCCTGGAACTCGGCCGGGTACTCCATGGCGCCGGCGCCGATGATCGCGCCCTGGCCCTTCATCAGCCGCGGCACCGAGTGCACGGTACCGATGGTGCCCGGGTTGGTGAGCGAGATCGTCACGCCGGCAAAGTCTTCCGCGCCGAGCTTGCCGTCCCGGGCGCGGCGGATGATCTCCTGATACGCGGTGTAGAACTCCGCGAAATTCATGGTCTCGGTGTTCTTGATGCCCGCGACGACCAGTGACCGGCCGTTCTTGCCGACGAGGTCGATGGCGAGCCCGAGATTGGTGTGGGCCGGCGTCACCACATTCGGCTTGCCGTCGATCTCGGCGAAGTGATTGTTCATGTTCGGGAACGACTTGATGGCCTGGACCATCGCGTAACCGAGAATGTGGGTGAAGCTGATCTTCCCGCCGCGGGTGCGGGCCAGATGGTTGTTGATGACGATGCGGTTGTCGATCATCAGCTTCGCCGGGATGGCGCGCACGCTGGTGGCGGTCGGCACCTCGAGCGAGGTGTTCATGTTCTTGACGACCGCCGCGGACGCGCCGCGCAGCACCTTCGACTGGTCGTCGCTCGGGGTGCTCGGGGCGGGAGCCTTCTCGGCGACCTTGGTGGGCGTCTTCTCCGCGACACGATTCTGCGACCGTGCCGAGCCGTCGCGGCTGGTGTTGCTCTGACCCGATGCCGCCTTGGTGGCGGGCGCCTCCGGTGTGGGGCCCGGCTTCCGTGCCGGTGCCGCGGTCGGCTGCTGATCGAGGGTCACGGCCTTCGTCGCCGGAGCCGACGCGGTCGACGTGGATGTCGCGGCGGCCTTCTTCGGCGCGGCGCCGTTCCCGTCGGTGCCCTTCGCATCGCTGCCGTTGGAGGTGGGGTCGTAGTTGGACAGCAGTTCGTGCCAGCTCGGGTCGACCGAACTGGGGTCCTTCTTGTACTGCTGGTACATCTCGTCGACCAGCCAAGCATTCTGTCCGAAGTCCGTCGTCGAGCTGCTCACAGCGCTTTCTCGCCTCAATTCCCTGAAGGTGTCGGGTCCCTTGTCACCGTGCGGGTGACTCTTGTGGAGCGCACACGGTGAACCACCTGCTGATGCTACGCGGGCGCGGCGCGCAATGTGCGCCGGACCTCACCGGGTCGGGTCACCTCGGCCGCGTCTCACCGGCGGCGGCGGTACCGTCGGCGTCCGGGTCGACACCGGCCTCCCAGAACGCGCGGTACCTTCCTGGCAACGACAGCAATTCGGCGTGTGTTCCCGACTCGACGACGCGGCCGTGGTCGACGACGGCGATCCGGTCGGCGCGTGCCGCGGTAGCCAGCCGGTGCGCGACGATCACCGCGGTGCGCCGCCGGGTGACGGCTTCCCCGGCGGCGAGCACCTGTGCCTCGGTCGCCTGATCGAGGGTCGCGGTGGCCTCGTCGAGAAGCAGCAGATCGGGATCGACGAGTTCGGCCCGGGCCAGCGCGACGAGTTGCCGTTGCCCGGACGACAGTCCCTGACCGCGTTCGCCGATCGGATGATTCATCCCGCCCGGCAGGTCCGCGATCATCCGGGCGGCGCCCACCGCATGGGCGGCTGCGGCGATCTCGGTGCGGTCCGCGTCGGGCCTGCCGTACGCGATGTTGTCGGCGACCGTGCCGGTGAACAGGTGGGCCTCCTGCGGTACGACACCGAGATGATGCCGGTAGTCGAGGAGGTCGAAATCGCGGATGTCGGTGCCGTCCATGCGGACCGATCCGGTGGTGGAGTCGTAGAACCGCGCCAGCAATTTCACGATGGTCGACTTGCCCGCACCCGTCGCACCCACGAGTGCGAGCGAGGTGCCCGCCGGGATGTGGAGGTCGACGTCGGTGAGTGCGTCCCGGTCCGAGCCCCAGTACCGGAATCCGACGTCGTCGAATCGGACGTCGCCGTCGAATCCGTCCGGACCGATCGGTGCCGGCGATGTGCTCCGGGTCAGTGAGCTCGGAGTGCGGAGCAGATCGGCGATGCGGCGCAGTCCCACCGCGGCCTGCTGGTAACCGTCGAAGACTTGCGACAGCTGCTGCACCGGGCCGAAGAGCATCGACAGGTAGAGGACGAACGCGACGAGCGTGCCCGCCGACAGGGTGCCCTCGCGGATCTGATGTGCGCCGACCCCGATGGCCATCGCGGTCGCGACGTCGGACATGAAGGTGATGAACGGGAAATACACGGAGATGGCGCGCTGCGAGACCATCCGGGCGCGAACCCAGTCGTGCGTGCGTCGGGTGAAACGTCGCGTGGCCGGGGTGACGTGCCGGTAGGTCTGCGTCGTCTTGATGCCGGCGATGTTCTCCTGGAAGTCGGCGTTGACGATGCTCACCAACTCGCGTGAGCGGGTGTATGCGCGCGAGGAGATCCGCCGGAACACGACGGTCGCGACGATCAGGATCGGGAACACCGGGAGCATCAGGGCACCGAGGAGCGGGGCGGTGACGATCAGCGCGATGCTGACGCCGACGAGGGTGAGCGCCGCGACGACCGCGGTGGTCAGTCCGGTCTGCAGGAACGTCGACAGCGCGTCCACGTCCGTGGTCATGCGCGTCATGATGCGTCCGGACAATTCGCGCTCGTAGTAGTCGAGGCCCAGCCGTTGCAGGTGTGCATAGCTGCGGATGCGCAGACCGAACAGCACCCGCTCGCCGGCGCGCGTGGAGGTGACGGTCATGACGGCCGTGGCGAGCCAGCCGATGGCGACGAGCGCCACACCGATCGCGGTCGCGATCCACAGCATGCGTTCATCGGTGCGTGTCGCGGCATCGATGATCACGCGGGCCAGCGACGGGAAACCAAGTCCGACAAGGGTGTCCACGGAAATCGCGACGATCGCGATGGCCAGCAGCCACCGCACCGGCCGCAGGAGGCCACGCAGTGTGAAGTTCGGTTCCGGGGCGCGGACGGCCGCGACATCGACGTGGGGATCCTCGTCGGCGGGCGGCAGTGCGTCGACGGCCGCGGTCAGTTCGGGCGTGGCGGGCATGGAGCCCAGGGCGCCGGCCACTCCGCCACCACCCCGCGCTCCCGCGCCGCCGGGACCGCGTGCCGGTCCGGCGGGCAGTCGCGCGGATGCCGGGTCGTCGGGCGGGCGCAGATCGTCGGGGAGCTCGGGCCACAGTTCGTCGATGGTCGGGGGAGCGGACTGCACCCCTTCCACCGGCTGCCCGGCCAGG
This sequence comes from Gordonia sp. B8661-1, assembly GCF_059427765.1. NCBI lineage: Bacteria > Bacillati > Actinomycetota > Actinomycetes > Mycobacteriales > Gordoniaceae > Gordonia > Gordonia sp. B8661-1. The sequence continues at coordinate 57,132 of NZ_JCAHRL010000001.1, read as the reverse complement.
GCGGGGTCGGCCGAGGCCATCAGAGCGCGGAAGAGCGGGCACCGCTCGTCGAGCTCGGCGACCGTGCCGACGTCGATGATCCGGCCGTCGTCGAGCACGGCGACCCGGTCCGCGAGAAGCAGCGTCGAACGCCGGTGTGCGAGAACGAGCATCGTCCGCCGTTCGTCCCGCAGCCGACGAAGAATCCGGCCCTCGGTCGCGGCGTCGACCGCGGAGGTGGCGTCGTCGAGCACGAGTATCCGCGGATCGGCATACAGCGCACGCGCCAGCGCGATGCGCTGTCGCTGCCCGCCCGACAGGGTCAGCCCGCGTTCGCCGACGACCGTCGCGAACCGGTCGGGCAGCTCGTCGATGAACTCGAGGGCGTCGGCGGCCTCGGCGGCGGCGAGCAGGCGGGCCGAGGGCGCATCCGCATCGACGACCTCGTCCGTGCCGAGGACGATGTTCGCGGCGATGGTGTCGGAGTAGAGGAACGGCTCGTCGAAGACCACCGACACGGCGCGGTGCAGCGCATCCGGTGACAGGTCGTCGACATCGAAGGCCTCGCCGCCGGACAGCAGTTCCACCGTTCCGGAGTCGGGACGGTAGAACCGCCCCGCGAGATCGGCGAGAGTCGACTTCCCGGAGCCCGGCGGCCCGACGACGGCCACACAGTCGCCGGGATCCACCGTCAGGTCGACGTCATCGAGGACCTCGCGCCCGTCGAAGCCGAAGGCGATGTCGCGCAATCGCAATCCGAGCGGACCCGGCGGCAGTTCGAGCGTGTTGCCGGTGGCCGGGTCGAGCGGATGATCGATGACGTCGTACACGCGATCGACGGCCGCACGCGCCAGTTGCGCGCTGACGATCAGGTTGGTGAGCAGGCGGGCCAGCGCCGTCATCGACGCGATGTAGGTGGTGAACGCGAGGAAGGTGCCCGCGGTGATCTGGCCGTGCATCGTCAGCCAGCCGCCCACCGCGATGACCCCGACCATGCCGAGTTGTGGGATGGCCGCCATGGTGGGGGCGAAGCGCGCGTTGATCTTTCCCGCCCGCATCCGCCGGGAGAACAGGGTGCCGGCCAGGGCGACGAGTTCGTCGACCGCGCGGCGTTCTTGGCCGAAACCCTTGACGACCCGGACGCCGGTGACCGTTTCCTCGACGTGCTGTGCGACGTCGGCGGCGGATTGCTGCGCGGACCAGGTGGCGGCGAACAACTGTCGTCTCGACCGAACCACGGCCAGAGCGACCAAGGGGATGATGAGCAGCGCGATGCAGGTGAGCAGCGGCGACAGGTACATCATGATGCCGAGGGCGATGACGACCTGGACGGCCGCTCCCGCCGACAGGGGCGCCATGGCCAGCAGTCCCTGCACGATCTGCAGATCGGAGATGGATCGGGAGACGATCTGTCCGGTCCGAATCCGGTTCTGCGCGTTGCCGTCCAGATGTAGCAGCGTGTCCAGCAGCTTCAGCCGCAGATCGTTCTGCACGCTGATCGACAGGCGGCCCGCGGTGAGCCGGCGGCCGAACTGCGCGCCGTACCGGACGACGGCGAGCACCAGCAGCGCCGCGACGATGACGCCGATGGACAGACCGTCCCGGGACACGCCGGTGGCGTGGTCGATCGCGGCCTTCGCGAGCAGCGGGGCCACCAGGTCGACCGCCAGACCGACCGCGGTCACCGCCAGAGCGACGGCCACCAGGCCCCGGTGATGCAGGCATTGGGCGACGAGACGCCGGATCCATCCGCGGTCGCCGGCGTCAGCTGTCGGTGTCGGTGACGGCTCCGTCACCGGTGTGTGGTGGAACCGGACCCGCCACTGGGGATCTCGCCGGCCACCACATGCGAATCGACGACCTGACCGCCGGCCCACGACGTCGGCGGCGGACCGAAGGCCTCACGTGCGTTCTCGATGACCTTCTTGCCGATGGCGCGGTTACCGACGCCGCCGATCGCCGCACCGATGCCCGCGGGCATCAGCTTGCCGAGGGCCAGCGGCGCGCGCCGGACCGCGAACTTCTTGGTGAGCTTGCCGATCAACTTCTTGTTGAGGTTCGCGACCCCGCCGCCCGGGACGGCCGCGGTGCCGAGTTTGCGGAGAGCACCGCCGCGCGCGCCGACCAGTTTCCCGACGGCCGCCACGCCCTCTTCGCCCAGCGCCACCGCGAAGACCAGCGTCTTGCGACGTTCGTTGTCGTGCAGGGGAATTCCGTGCACCTCGGCGATCGACAGGGCCAGCAGGGCGGACGCCTCGATGAAGAACACGGTCTCGCCCGCCATCGCACCGACGGCCGTCATCGTGCCGACACCCGGGATGGCCGCGGTGGCACCGACGGCGCCACCGGTGCCGGTGACGGCGGTCAGGTACAGCTTCTCCAGCCGGGCGATGATCTGTGCGGGCGATTCGTCGGGGTGTGATTCCCGGAGGCCGCGAACGTATTTGGCGACGGCGGGCGCCTGCAGCTTCTGCGCCTTGTCGAGGATGCCGCCGGTGACCGCGACGGCCTTGCCGGATGCGGCGGGTGCCGGCTCGTTCGCGCCGTGACGGGACTGTTTGCGATCAGCCATGAACGGGTACCCAATTCTCTGCGGGGACGGTTTCGGACGGGGGAGTGGGGCCGGGTGGTGTGCCGTCACCGAACGGCCTGCCGCCCAGCTCTTCCCGATGGTGCGGGGTCAGCCAGTTGGTGAGATCGGGACCCTTCGGGACGATCCCGGTGGGATTGATGTCCCGGTGCACGATGTAGTAGTGCTCCTTGATCTGCCGGAAATCGATGGTGTCACCGAATCCGGGCGTCTGGAACAGGTCCCGCGCGTAGGCCCACAGGACCGGCATCTCCGACAGCTTGGAACGGTTGGTCTTGAAGTGGCCGTGGTAGACGGGATCGAATCGCGCCAGCGTGGTGAACAGGCGCACGTCGGCCTCGGTGATGGTGTCGCCCACCAGGTATCGCTGTGACGACAGCCGCTCGGACAGCTCGTCGAGCTTGGTGAACAGGCGGTCGTAGGCCTTGTCGTAGGCGGTCTGGTCGCCGGCGAAGCCGCACCGATAGACGCCGTTGTTGACCTCGGTGTACACGCCGCGGTTGACCTCGTCGATCTCGTCGCGAAGGTGTTCCGGATACAGCTCTGGTGCGCCGGGACGGTGGAAGTCGGTCCACTCCAGCGAGAAGTCGATGGTCATCTGTGCGAAGTCGTTGGTGACCACCTCGCCCGTCGGGATGTCGACCATGGCGGGCACGGTGATGCCCTTGGGATATCCGGGAAAGCGCTTCTCGTAGGCGTCCTTCAGCCGTGGGATCTTCAGTACGGGATCGACCTCGCCCGGGTCGAGATCGAAGGTCCACGAGTCGGCGTCGTGCGTGGGGCCCGCGAGTCCCATCGAGAACGCGTCCTCGAGACCGAGGAGTCTGCGGACGATGATCGTGCGATTCGCCCAGGGGCAGGCCCGCGCCGCGATGAGCCGGTAGCGCCCGGCCTCGACCGGGTAACCGTCGCGTCCGTCCTTGGTGATGCGGGTGTCGATGTACTTGGCGTCGCGGACGAACTCCTGTCCGTCCATCACGTAGACACCGGATTTCTGCGCGCTGCCGGGAGTGCTCGCGGGCGTGGCCGGTTCGCCGTCTTTACTCATGCGAACCACAGTAATGATTCGCACCGACGAGTGCGGAGGTGTTGGCATCACGTCTTCGGAGCGGTATATTCCAGCTGGAATATTTGGACCGGGATATCGGAGGGATCGCATGCGTGAGGCCGGAGGAGCGACACAACCGCCATTGGCGGTGCTGCTCCTCGGGTTGCTGGCGGAACGACCCATGCATCCGTACGAGATGTTCCAGACCACCATCGACCGTCGGGAGGACCGGCTCGTCAAGGTGCGTCCGGGAACCGTGTACCACGCGGTCGATCGGCTCGCCGCGCAGGAACTGATCGAGGTCCAGGACGTGGTGCGGGAGGGCAACCGTCCCGAACGGACCGTCTACACGATCACCGACGCGGGCCGACAAGCGTTGGACGACAGCCTCGAACGCATCCTCGCCCGTCATCCGGAGGAGTATCCGGAGCTGTACCTCGCATTGTCGGAGGCGCACGGTCTGCCGCGATCGCGCGTCGTCGATTTGCTCGGGGTCAGGTTGTCGGCCATGCACGACGAGCTGGGCTCGATCGACGGCGTCGCACGAGAGGCCGCCGATTGCGTCCCGGAGATGTTCTATCTCGACTTCGGGTGCCGGAAGGCGACGCTCCGGGCGCAGATCGACTGGCTCGAGGATCTCGTCGACCGGCTGAAGAACCACACCATCGAGTGGCTCGACGACGAGGGGTCGCCGTACCGCGATGGCAGCACATCCACAGCATCGACACAGCACAGCGAGACCATTCACCAGGAAGGTGACCGATCGTGACCCACAACCAGACCGCGCCCGTGCAGGTGACCACGCGTCCCTGGGCCGCACTGCTGGCGCTCTGCGTCGGCTTCTTCATGATCCTCGTCGACATGACGATCGTGGCGGTGGCGCAGCCGCAGATCCAGGTCGCACTGCAGACCGACGTCAACGGTGTGCTCTGGGTGACCAGCGCGTATCTGCTCACCTATGCGGTGCCGCTGCTGGTCGCCGGGCGTCTCGGCGACAAATTCGGGCCGAAGCTGGTCTATCAGGTCGGCCTCGTGGTGTTCACCGCCGCCAGCGTCTGGTGCGGATTCTCCGGCTCCATCGGCGAATTGGTCGCCGCACGTGCGCTCCAGGGCATAGGCGCCGCGCTCATCACCCCGCAGACGATGGCGCTGATCACCCGCATCTTCCCGCCGGAGAAGCGCGGCGCGGCAATGGGCGTGTGGGGCACCGTGGCCGGTGTCGCCACCCTGGTCGGTCCACTCCTCGGCGGAGTGCTCACCGACAGCTTCGGCTGGGAATGGATCTTCTTCGTCAACCTGCCGGTCGGCATCGCGGGTCTGGTGCTGGCGCAGATGCTCGTCCCGACCGTGGACACCCACGATCATCAATTCGACTGGCTCGGCGTGGCGCTGTCGGCGGTCGGCTTGTTCGCGTTGGTGTTCGGCATCCAGGACGGCGAGAAGTACGACTGGAACGGCTGGATCTGGCTGCTGATCGTCGCGGGTGTGGTCCTGATGGGTCTGTTCCTGTTCTGGGAGTCGCGGATCAAGGGCGAACCATTGGTGCCGCTGTCCTTGTTCCGCGACCGCAATTTCTCCGTCGCCAACGTGGGCATCGCGGCCATGGGCTTCGCCATGTCCGGCCTGATCATCCCGGCGATGTTCTTCCTGCAGCTGGTCGGTGGCATGTCGCCGACGCGGTCCGCCGTGATGATGGTGCCGATGGCGGTGATCTCCGGAATCCTCGCACCGATTGTCGGGCGCCTCGTCGACGTTCTGCATCCCCGCGTGATCATCGCGTCCGCTCTGCTGCTGATGGGGTTCGGCACGGGACTGCTCGGCTGGCTGACCAAGCCGGAGACCCCGGTGTGGCAGTTGATCATCCCGCTGAGCCTGATGGGTGTCGCGTCGGCGGGCATCTGGGCGCCGCTGGCGGCCACCGCGACCCGCAACCTGCCCTGGCATCAGGCCGGCGCCGGTGCCGGTGTGTACAACACAACGAGGATGATCGGTTCGGTGCTGGGCAGCGCCGCGGTCGCCGCGCTCATGCAGACACGACTGGCGGCCGAACTGCCGCCGGGCACGTCCACCGCGGAACACGCCGGTGCGGTGCAACAGCTTCCGGAGTTCATCCGTGGCGGCTTCGCCTCCGCGATGGGGCAGACGCTCTACCTGCCGGCCATCGTGCTGGTGATCGGTGCGGCCGTCGCCCTGCTCTTCGTGCGCCCGCGTCATCAGGGCGCTCCGGCGGCGGCAGCCCGGCCGGAGACCTCGCAGACCGACGAGGTGAGCGCCCCGGCCGCAGGCTGACACTCGGAGCCGCCTCCCGCAGTCTGTCGGTGAACGCTCGTACGGTGTTTCCATGCGGATCCTGCACACCTCCGACTGGCACCTGGGGCGGACGTTTCACGGCGTCGAGCTCCTGGGTGACCAGTCGCGTGCGCTGTCCGCGCTGGCCGAGGTGGTCGCGGCGGAATCCGTCGACGTGGTGATCGTCGCGGGCGATGTCTACGACCGGTCGGTGCCGCCCGCCGACGCGGTCCGTGTGTACGACCGGGGACTTGCGGAGATCGCCGCGGCCGGCGCGCGGATCGTCGTGACGTCGGGCAACCACGATTCACCGACGCGACTCGGCGCCGGGTCGTCGTTCGCCGCGGCCGGTGGGTTGCACCTGCGCACCACCATTGCCGACATCGACCGCCCGGTGATGCTGCCGGACGAGCACGGTGAGGTCGCCGTCTACGGCATCCCCTATCTCGAACCCGACGCCGTCCGACGGGAATTCGGACTCGATGACGCCCGCAGTCACGCGGCGGTTCTGGGCGCGGCAATGGAACGGGTACGCGCCGACCTCGCATCGCGTCCGGTGCGTTCGGTGGTGGCGGCCCATGCCTTCGTCGTCGGTGCGGCGGCGTCCGGGTCGGAACGGTCGATCAGTGTCGGTGGCGTGGAAACCGTTGGCGCCGACGTGTTCTCCGGGGTCGACTATGTCGCCCTGGGACATCTGCACTCGCCGCAGGAGATCTCGCCCTCGGTGCGGTACAGCGGATCGTTGCTGCCGTACTCCTTCGGTGAGCGGTCCGACCGCAAGGCCGTCTGGCTCATCGACCTCGACGCCGACGGCGTCGCCGACGTGCGTCGCCACGAGCTGCCGCGCATCCGTGGACTCAGTTCACTGACCGGCACCCTCGACGAACTACTGGCCGACGAACGCTACGGCGACGCCGAGGACGACTATGTCGAGGCGACCCTCACCGATGCCGTGCGGCCGGTCGACGCGATGCGCCGTCTCCGGGAACGCTTTCCGTACGCCGTGCATGTCCAGTGGGATCGTCCGCACTCCGGCGACGGCATCGACTACCGGTCGCGGGTCCGCGGGCGCTCGGACACCGACATCGTCGCGTCCTTCGTCGCCGATGTGCGCGACGACGCCACCGCCGGTGAGCGGGACCTGATCGATCGCGCGGTGCGCGCGGTGATCGGCGAACCCGCCGAGGAATCCGTGGTCGTCGACGGTGAGTGGGCGCTCTTCGACGTGGCACCCGGGGTGGCGAAGTCCGCATGAGGCTGCACCATCTGCGGATGCGGGCCTTCGGCCCGTTCGCCGACGAGACCGTCGTCGACTTCGACGCACTCGGTGCCGACGGTCTCTTCCTCCTGCACGGGCAGACCGGTGCGGGCAAGACCACCGTGCTCGATGCGGTCGCCTTCGCGCTCTACGGCCGCGTCCCCGGTGCACGAGATATCAACCGGCGCTTGCATTCCGACCACGCCCCGGCCGAGGTGGCACCCGAGGTCGAACTGGAGGCGACCATCGCGGGCCGCCGACTGCGGATCACCCGGTCGCCGGATCACGAGCGCCCGAAGAAGCGTGGCACCGGCGTCACCAAGGTCAACGCGCGGGCCACCCTGGACTGGGTCGACGGCTCCGGCGTCAACCTCACACGCATCCCGGAGATCGCCGACGAGGTGAACCGGTTGCTCGGGATGAGCGCCGAACAGTTCTTCCAGGTGGTGTTGCTGCCACAGGGCGACTTCGCCCGCTTCCTCCGCGCGACCTCCCAGGATCGTGAAGAGTTGCTGGAGAAGCTGTTCGACACCGAGCGATTCGGCGACCTCGAGGACTGGTTGCGCGAACGAGCCAGGGATAGTGCGGCCGCGCTCGCCGAACGCACCGCCACGCTCGACCGCATCGCCGGTCAGATCGTCGCGCTCGGTGGAACCGAGGTGGCCGAACCGGATCTGGCCTGGGCGCACGGGTGTCTGGACGCGGCGCGTTCGTCGGCGGCCGAACTCGGCGAGATCGCCACCGCCGCACAGGCTCACGCCGATCAGGCACAGGCCGCACATGACCACGGGAAGGCACTCACGGAACTGCGCAGGCGTGGCGAGGACGCGCGGGCGCGGTTGGCATCGCTGGCCCAGGGGGCTGCGGGGCTGGCCGTCGCGCATTCGGCGCTCGGCGCCGCCCGACAGGCCGCGCCGTTGGCCTCGCTCTTCGAGGATGCGGACCGGAATGCGAGTGCGCTGTCGGCCGCGGAGGTCGAATGCGCTGCGACACAGGACACATTGTCGGCGCTACCGGATGGGGCCGCGTTGTGCCCGGTGGCCGATGACGCCGAACTCGAGTCGGCCATCGCGCGCTGGAGCGCCGAGTCCGGCAGGCTCGAGCCCCTGGCTGAGCGGCTGTCGCGGCGACCGGCCCTGGTGGCGGAGATCGAGGCGCTGACCGGTCGGATCGACGCGGCCACACGGCGCCTCGTCGACGTGACCGAGTCCCTCGACCGTGCTCCCGAGCGTCGCGCCGATGCGGAACGGGAACTGACCCGCGCGATCGAGGCGCGATCCGGGCTTGCACGACTGGAGGCAGACCGGGACCGCCTTGCCGACGTCGCCAAGGCCATCGCCGAGCGCGACGCCGTCCTCACGAAGCTCACTCACGCAGAACGGGCACTGCTCGATGCGCGCGACAAGCACAGTGCCGCACGGGAACACTCGTTGAACATCCGTGAGCGCCGGCTGGCGGGCATGGCCGCCGAACTGGCATCCGAACTGGTCGACGGGGAGCCATGCGTCGTCTGCGGTGCGGCCGATCACCCGGCACCGGCGTCGCGGGACACGGCGGGACATGTCGGCGAGGCCGAGGAGGCGCACGCCGTTGCCGCCGTGCAGACCGCCGACGAGGTGAAGGCCCGTGCCGAGAGTGCGTTCGTGGCACTGGGGGAGCGGCGTGCCCATCTCGACGAGATCGTCGGTGCGGCAACGGCCGAGCAGGTGACGCGGGAGCGACGCGAGGTGGCGGGCTCGCTCGCCGCGGCCGAGCGTCTGGCCGGGCGGGTTCCGGAGTTGACGCGGGCGCTGGACGCGATCGACACCGAGATCGACGCCTGGCGCACCGAACGCAGCGGCGTCGAGGCGGAGCAGGCCGCCCGTCGTGAGCGCCTGACCGGCGTGCGTGCGGCGCTGACCGAACTCGACGACGAGGTCACCGCCGCCACGGGCGATCGGATCGACGTGACCGAGCGCCGCACCGAGCTCGGTGAACTGTGCCGACGCGCCGAGGTGTTCCGGCGGGCACGACACGAGGTGACGCAGGCCCGCGCACGCAGCACGGCGGCCGCCGAGCGGCTCGTCGAGAAGTGCACCGGTGTCGGCTTCGGTGACATCGAGCAGGCGCGTGCCGCCGTGGCCACCGATCGGCAGATCGCCGAATGGGAGCGTCAGATCGCAGAGGCCGCTGCCGTCCGTGCGGCCGCGGAGTCCACACTGGCCGACGAATCCGTCAGTTCCGCCCTGAAGTCAGAGCCGGTGGATGTCGCGGCAGTGGCAGCCGCGGCACGGACCGCTGGCGAGGCCCGCGACATCACCGCGAAGGAGCATGCGGTGGCCGTCCGGCGGGTCAGCGACCTCGAACGCTACGTCGCCGACTTCTGGAATGCCGCCGACGCGCTCGCGCCGGCGCAGGAACGCCACGACGAGGTGCAGGGGCTGGCCGACCTGGTCAGTGGACGTGGCCGGAACGCACGGAAGATGTCGCTGCGGTCCTATGTGCTCGCCGCCCGTCTGGAGGAGGTCCTCGTCGCCGCTTCCGTGCGTCTTCGCCAGATGTCCTCGGGCCGTTACGAATTCGTGCACTCCGACGCCGCAGGGCCCCGCGGACGTCGCGGCGGCCTGGGTATCGATGTCCGTGACGAGTACACCGGCGTCACCCGCGCCACCACCACGCTGTCCGGGGGCGAGACATTCTTCGCGTCGCTGGCGCTCGCACTCGGACTCGCCGACGTCGTCGCCGCCGAATCCGGCGGGCATGTCCTGGACACCGTCGTCATCGACGAGGGCTTCGGTACGCTCGATCCCGAGGCCCTCGACCTCGTCATGGGCGTCCTCGACGAACTCCGCTCCGGCGGGCGGGTGGTCGGTGTGGTCAGTCACGTCGGCGAACTCCGCGCCCGCATCCCGTCCCAACTGCACGTCATCCGCAACGACGACGGCTCCCGTGTCCGACTCTCCGGTGTCGTCGGAGTGTCATGACCACGGGATTGGGACCGGGCGGGGCCCATGCGCTAGTCTGATCCTCGCCCGATGAGCCCCCGTAGCTCAGGGGATAGAGCGTCTGCCTCCGGAGCAGAAGGCCGCAGGTTCGATTCCTGCCGGGGGCACCGTACAGACAAATCCTCCGATGGTCAGCACTCAGCGGAAGAGCGTGTTGATATCCCGGGAGATGCGGAAACCGGTACCTTCTCGGCGGCAGGTGATCCCGACCTCGCTGGACGTGCAGGTGATGCCGTGGGCCGCGAGGGACTGCCCGTATTCGAGAACGCGCGGGTTCTGCTCGACGAAGATCCCCTGGCTCGTGCACTCGTGGACGACACCCCGACCGGTGAACCGCACCATGTAGGCGTTGGACCCGGAGTTGGCGCAGGCGGGTCCGTAGAGGGGTTTGACACTCGTGGCGGCCTGGCAGCCGGACTGGTAGTCGGGTCCCGATGCGGAACTCTGCGGACTTCGTATGGCGCAGTAGATGTTTCGCGACGGCGAGATGAAGTAGTAGTCGCCGGGTGCCCTTTCGAAGAGCGTCGCGTCCTGGGCGGCCGCAGCTCCGTCTGAGGGGTTATCGGCGGGAGTCGCAGGCGTCGCCGCGTCCGTGGTGTCACCGGGCCGGTCGTCGGGGCGCGTTGCCGTATCGGACTCCGGTGCGGCGGTGACGGTCTCGTGCATCGTGACGGTCGCCGGCGCCGTCTGTGCGCCGGAGTCGTCGGAGCCGCCACAGGCGGTGAGGATCGTCAGGCAGGCCAGAACGGCCGGAACTGCGAGTCGCGCGGTGCGCGGAGTGGTGTGACGGAGCATCGCGAGGGTCCTCTCGTGACCTGACGGACCGGACGGTCCATCCATGCGAGCTACGTCGGTGCGTGGGCGCGCGAAGTTAGCGAGCCCACCGAACCGTGTCCGGACCGTGACCTCAGTCGATCAGGTGCAGCGAATCGTCGCGACGGAGCAGGAAGAAGTACGGGTCCTGGCCGCGCTGGTCCATCGCACCGATCACCACGTCGTCGGAGATGCGGCGGAACACGTCGTTGATGGGCAGCTGGTCGTACACCATCGTCGCGGTGTCGACGCCGCGGTATCGGGTGGTGCGCAAGCGGGCCTTGGGCTTGGTGGTCTGCCAGGCGAGCCGCGAGGCGGCGATCGGCGTCACGAATGAGCGGCTCTTCACGGCCGGGAACTTGGCGAGTGCCGTTCCGCTGAACGCGAGCACCGGATTCATCGCCCACAGGGCGGAACCGTCGCGGGTGGGGAACAGCAGGGGGTGGACCGTCTCGGCGTCGACGAATTGCTTTCCCCACCAACCACTGGCGGCGAGCAGACCGTCCATCGGATGACCGGTGGCCAGCTCGGCACCGCGCCACGTTCCGATCATCGCCTCGGTATCGACGGCGTCGGCGGCATCGTAGAGTTCCAGCGCCTCGGCGGCGGTGGTCGGAACGGTGGAGAGGACGTCTGCTGCCTGCATGCTGACGATGATAAGTCAGTTGTTCGAGTCAGTTCATCGGCAGGGGCGCGGCACGTCGTTCGGTGAGCATCTGCGTGATCACCGCGATCTCCTTGTCCTGCGTCCGTTTCATACCGGAGGCGAGGTCGCGGACGTAGCCCTGTTGCACGTTCTTCGGGTCGGCGGCGTACTCCATCATGTGCAGGCCACCCTCGTGATGACGCAGCATCAACTGGAGGAAGTACACATCCGCCTCGGTGCCACGGAGTGAGCGCAGGCGCGTCATCTCCGCGCTGGTCGCCATGCCGGGCATCGGCGGCGTCTCCGCCGACGGCATCTCCGACATGTCGTGTCCCGCATGGGAATCGCCGTCATCGGACGACTCGCTCGCTGCGGCGCCGTGATGCGACATCCACGCCATCGGCGCGTCCGGATTGATCACCGGATAGCCCCACCGCGTCAGCCACGACTGCATCTGCCCGATCTCGTTGGACTGTGCGGTCAGGATGTCGAAGGCCATGCTGCGGACCTGCGGATCGGTGCCGCGGTCCAACTCGATGGTGGACATCTCGACACCCTGCTCATGGTGCCGGATCATGTCCTGCGCGAAGCCGACCGCGGCCGAATCGGCGGCCGGGACCGCATCCGCGGAAGCATCGTCGTCGTTCAGGCCGGCGGCCAGCAGCAGGCCGATGCCGACACCGATCAACAGGGCGACGATCACGCCGAGCGCCGTCAGGACGGTCCGCCTCGACGACCTGTTCTCCACCACCTCGGTATCCGTCACGTCAGACACCTCAGCCCGCCGGTGCCGGTGCCGGTGCCGGTGCGGGAGCCGGTGCACCCGCCGCTCCTGCCTCGTCGGCCGCAGTTGTCGCGCCCGAGCCGTCCATCTTCACCGCGTCCGGGCCCGGAGCGCCCTTGTCGGCGGCCGGAGGGTTCGACGGATCGAAGGCGCCGGGGATCGCCGCACACGCGGCCTGGGTCTCGGGATAGGCCGCCTCCTGCGGATTCTCCTTGTACACACCGGGGGTCGTGTTGCGACGCAATGCGGTGATGAACTGGTCGATGCGCTCGTCGCCCGCCGAGTCGAGCTTCAGCTGATGGCCCCAACTCTGCAACGAGATCGGCTTGTCCTGATCGGGGAACGGCGACATGAACAAGAACTGTTCGCCGGTCACCTTCTTCTTGAGCTTGTCCAGGTCGTCGGCGCCGATGGTCGTCGGGTTGTAGGTGATCCAGACCGAGCCGTGCTCCAGCGCGTGCACGGCGTTCTCCGAGCGCAACTGATTCGGATAGACGATGCCGGTACAGGTGGCCCACACCTCGTCATGCGGTCCACCGAACGGCGGGCTCTGGTCGTAGGCGACCCGCTGCGCGGCGGTCACGTGCTGGGCCGGCTTGTAGTAGACCTTCGTGACGCCCTCGATAGTCGTCGACGGGTCGGGATTCTCGCGGCTGGGCACGAATTCCTGGACGGTCTGCGGCTTGAGTGACGCGGCCTCCCGCTGATCGAGGTAGCGCGGCAGGAGGTACCAGACGATGCCGCCGACCAGCAGGATGACCACGAGGACACCGCCGATGACCGTCCAGTCGAGGTGGCGGCCGCTCGTCGCGGGCACCCCGCTCGTCTTGCGGGTCTTGGGCACCTGCGCCCCGGGCTTACGAGCCATGTGAATCTTCCCCTGTGCGGTCGGGCGCCCCCGGCCTCGACATGGTCTCGGTGGGCAATGGCCGATAGTTTACCGACCGGGGCCCCGACGCCCCTCGATGCCGTGCCCGCCTGGGAGGAGTCCGGGTGGAGGTGAGGTTTCCTCGGCCAATAGGATGGGTACCCGTGACTCCTGCCGCACTCGCCGAGCTTCTGCATGCCGTGACCCTGACCGTTGTCCGGGATCGCGGGCTCGATGAATCGCTGGTGCCCGCGACCGTCGTCGTCGAACGGCCGAGGAGTGCCGATCACGGCGATTACGCCACCAATATCGCTCTTCAGCTGGGCAAGAAGCTGGGCGTCGTACCTCGCGACCTGGCCGGCTGGCTCGCCGAGGCATTCGCGGCGACCGACGGAATCGACAAAGCGGAGGTCGCCGGTCCGGGATTCGTCAACATCTGGCTCGGTGCCGCCGCCCAGAACACCGTCGTGACCACCGTGCTCGAGGCCGGGCCGAACTACGGGCGGGGCGACGAATTGGGCAACCGCAAGGTCAACCTCGAGTTCGTGTCCGCGAACCCCACCGGCCCCATCCACCTGGGCGGCACGCGCTGGGCAGCGGTCGGCGACGCCCTGGGCCGCGTGCTCGGCGCGCGCGGCGCGGACGTGACCCGCGAGTACTACTTCAACGACCACGGCACCCAGATCGATCGGTTCGCCCGTTCCCTGGAGGCCGCCGCGGCCGGCAGGCCGACCCCGGAGGACGGCTACGCGGGCGACTACATCGGCGACATCGCCGCACAGGTCGTCGCGCAGGTGCCCGACGTGCTGTCACAGCCCGACGACGAGCGGCTGGAAACCTTCCGGTCCATCGGCGTCGAGCTGATGTTCGACCACATCAAGACGAGCCTGCACGACTTCGGGACGGACTTCGACGTCTACACCCACGAGAACTCGATGTTCACCTCGGGACTCGTCGACGCGTGCATCGCCGAACTCAAGGAGAACGGCAACCTCTACGAGAAGGACGGCGCCTGGTGGCTGCGGTCCACGTCCTTCGGTGACGACAAGGACCGAGTCGTCATCAAGAGCGACGGCGACGCCGCGTACATCGCCGGCGACATCGCGTACTACAAGGACAAGCGCAATCGCGGCTTCGACCTCTGCATCTACATGCTGGGCGCCGATCATCACGGCTACATCACCCGCCTCAAGGCATCGGCCGCGGCACTCGGCGACGACCCGGACACCATCGAGGTGCTCATCGGACAGATGGTGAACCTGGTGCGCGACGGCACGCCGGTGCGGATGAGCAAGCGGGCGGGAACCGTCATCACCCTCGACGATCTCGTCGACGCCGTCGGCGTGGACGCCGCGCGCTATTCGCTGATCCGTTCGTCGGTGGACGTCAACATCGACATCGATCTCGACCTGCTCCGCAAGCAGTCCAACGAGAACCCGGTCTATTACGTGCAATACGCGCACGCGCGGTTGTCCGCGCTGGCCCGTAACGCCGCAGAACTCGGGCTCACCGCGTCGACCGATCACCTCGATCTGCTCGACGACCCGGCCGAGGGCGACCTGATCCGCACCATCGGCGACTTCGACGCACTGGTGGCGACGGCCGCGGAACTCCGTGAGCCGCACCGGGTCTGCCGCTATCTGGAATCGCTGGCCGGTGCGTATCACCGCTTCTACGCGCGGTGCCGTGTGCTGCCGCAGGGTGACGAGGAACCCGGCGACATCCACTCCGCACGGCTCGCGCTGTGCGCGGCCACCCGCCAGGTACTCGCCAACGGCCTCGATCTGGTCGGCGTCAGCGCACCGGAGCGCATGTGAACGGCGGCGCGGGTTCGGTCCCGCAGTCCGAGGCGGCGGCCGCACCGCATCTCGCCGATCGTCCCCACGACCCGGCGACCATCGCGCAGATTCCGGAGAATGTCTGGCCCCGCAACGCATCTCGCGACGACGCGGGGGAGCTGACCCTGGCCGGAGTCGGGGTCTCCGAACTCGCCGACACCTACGGCACACCGCTGTTCGTGGTCGACGAGGCGGACTTCCGGTCCCGGTGCGCCGACATGCGAGAGGCCTTCGGTCCGTACGGACGAGTCCACTACGCGTCGAAGGCCTTCCTGTCGTCGGAGATCGCCCGCTGGGTCGAGCAGGAGGGTCTGTCGCTCGACGTGTGCAGTGGCGGTGAACTCACCGTGGCGCTGCGTGCGGGCTTCCCGGCCGATCGGATCGCGCTGCACGGCAACAACAAAACGGTCGATGAGCTGGCGATGGCGCTGGACGCCGGAGTCGGGCATATCGTGCTCGACTCGATGATCGAGATCGAGCGGCTCGACGAATTGGCCGGTGCGCGTGGCGTTGTCGCCGACGTTCTGATCCGGCTCACGGTCGGTGTGGAAGCGCATACCCACGAGTTCATCTCCACCGCGCACGAGGACCAGAAATTCGGGTTCTCGATGTCCGGCGGCGTCGCCATGGACGCGGTGCGCCGCGTCTTCGCCACCGACAACCTCCGGCTCGTCGGACTGCACAGCCACATCGGATCGCAGATCTTCGACATGGACGGCTTCGATCTGGCCGCCCACCGTGTGCTCGGTTTGCTGGCGGAGGTGGTCGAGGAGTTCGGTGTGGAGAAGACCGCACAGCTCTCCATCGTCGACCTCGGCGGCGGACTCGGCATTTCCTATGTGCCCGAAGATGATCCGCTGCCCATAGACACCGTGGCCGAACGTCTCGCGGAGATCGTGCGGCATGAGTCGTCGGCCCTTGGACTGCCGATGCCGACCATCGCGGTCGAGCCGGGCCGGGCCATCGCGGGTCCCGGGACCGTCACGCTCTACCGGGTCGGCACCATCAAGGACGTCGCGATCCGCGACGGCGTCACCCGCCGTTACGTCTCGGTGGACGGCGGTATGAGCGACAACATCCGGACGGTCCTGTATCAGGCCGAATACGATGTGCGGCTCGCGTCCCGGGTGTCCGACGCGCAGTCCGTGGTGTGCCGCGTCGTCGGTAAGCATTGCGAGAGCGGCGATATCGTCATCAAGGACTGCTGGCTGCCGGGCGACCTGGCGCCCGGTGATCTGATCGCGGTGGCCGCGACCGGCGCCTACTGCTATTCGATGTCGAGCCGCTACAACCTGACGAATCGGCCCGCCGTGGCCGCCGTGGCGGACGGTACATCCCGTTTGCTGATCCGTCGCGAGACCATCGACGACTTCCTGAGCCTGGAGGTGGCCCAAGAATGAGTACCACGAACGAATCCGACAGCCGCACAATCGGTGTCGCGGTCCTCGGCATGGGCAATGTCGGTACCGAGGTCGTCCGGATCATCGAGGACAACGCCGGTGATCTGCGTGCCCGGGTGGGTGCGCCACTCGCTCTGCGCGGGGTCGCCGTCCGTGACCTGGCCAAGGATCGCGGCATCTCGCCCGATCTGCTCACCGACGATCCGGCCGCACTGGTCGCCCGCGACGACGTGGACATCGTCGTCGAGCTGATGGGCGGTATCGACCCGGCACGCGGTCTGATCCGGCAGGCGCTGGAGAACGGCAAGTCGGTGGTCACGGCCAACAAGGCGCTGCTCGCCGAGTACACGGGTGAACTCGCCACCGCGGCCGCCGATGCCAAGGTCGACCTGTACTTCGAGGCGGCCGTCGCGGGTGCCATCCCGGTGGTGCGACCGCTGATGCAGTCGCTGGCAGGCGACACCGTCAACTGGATCGCGGGAATCGTCAACGGCACCACCAACTTCATCCTGTCGGCCATGGACGAGACCGGCGCCGACTACGCGTCCACGCTGGCCGAGGCAGGGCGCCTGGGATACGCCGAGGCCGACCCGACCGCCGACGTCGAGGGCTTCGACGCCGCGGCGAAGGCGGCGATCCTGGCGTCCATCGCATTCCACACCCGGGTGACCGCCGCCGACGTCCACCGCGAGGGCATCACGACGGTGTCGGCCGCCGATCTCGTCGCCGCGAAGAAATTCGACTGCACCGTCAAACTCCTCGCCATCTGCGAGCGGGTGCGCGACGACGATGGGGGAGAACGGGTTTCGGCGCGTGTCTATCCCGCGCTGATTCCGCTCGACCATCCGCTCGCGACGGTGAACGGCGCGTTCAACGCCGTGGTCGTCGAGGCGGAGAACGCGGGCAGGCTGATGTTCTACGGCCAGGGCGCGGGCGGTGCGCCGACCGCGTCGGCGGTGCTCGGCGACCTGGTGATGGCCGCCCGCAACAAGGTGCACGGCGGCCGTGGGCCGCTGGAGTCGACCTATGCGTCGCTGCCGATCGCGCCGATGGACGACGTGCCCACGCGCTACTACGTGTCCATGCGCGTGGCCGACCGGCCCGGCGTGCTGTCGCAGGTCGCCGGGGAGTTCTCCGCACGCTCGGTGAGCATCGCCGCGGTACGCCAGGAAGGTGCAGGTGAGGACGCCCGCCTCATCGTGGTGACCCACCGCGCGCCGGACAAGGCGCTGTCGGACACCGTGGAGGCCCTGGAAGATATGGATTCGGTCATCAAAGTGTCGAGTGTGCTGCGTTTGGAAGGAACCCATGAGTAACGCGTCCCCGATTCATCGTCGCTGGCCCGGTCTGATCGAGGCCTACCGCGACCGCCTCCCGGTGGAGGACGACTGGCAGGTCGTCACCCTGCTGGAGGGCGGCACGCCGCTCATCGCCGCTCCGTACCTCTCCGAACTGACCGGCTGCGAGGTGTACCTCAAGGTCGAGGGTCTGAACCCGACCGGCTCCTTCAAGGACCGGGGCATGACCATGGCGGTCAGCACCGCGGTCAACAACGGCAAGACGGCTGTGCTGTGCGCATCGACCGGCAACACCTCGGCATCCGCGGCCGCCTACGCGACACGCGCCGGAATCACCTGTGCCGTACTGATTCCCGAGGGCAAGATCGCCATGGGCAAGCTCGCGCAGGCGGTTATGCACGGCGCCAAGATCATTCAGGTGCAGGGCAACTTCGACGACTGCCTGGAACTGGCCCGCAAGGCCACCGCGGAGTTCGACGAGATCGAACTCGTCAACTCGGTGAATCCGTCGCGCATCGAGGGGCAGAAGACGGCCGCCTTCGAGATCGTCGACGTGCTGGGACGGGCGCCCGACGTCCATGCTCTCCCGGTCGGCAACGCGGGCAACATCACCGCGTACTGGAAGGGCTACAAGGAGTATCACGCCGACGGGATCAGCGACTCGCTGCCGCGCATGCTCGGCGTGCAGGCCGCCGGAGCGGCACCACTGGTGAACGGCGCCCCGGTGAAGGACCCGGAGACCATCGCGACCGCCATCCGCATCGGATCGCCCGCGAGCTGGAACCAGGCCGTCGCCGCGAAGGACGAATCCGGTGGTCGTTTCCTCGCGGCCACCGACGAGAAGCTGCTCGAGGCCTATCGTCTCGTGGCGGGCAAGGAAGGCGTCTTCGTCGAGCCCGCGTCCGCGGCCAGTGTCGCCGGACTCCTGGCGTCCCATGCGGACGGCTGGATCGAGCCGGGTTCCACCGTCGTGTGCACGGTGACCGGCAACGGCCTCAAGGACCCGGATACCGCTCTGGCGGACATGCCGGAGGTGGAAGCGATTCCCGTCGACCCGGTGGCGGTGGCCGATGCCCTCGGCGTCCGCTGAGCGACTCGACGAGGTCGATGTCATGACAAACGGCCCGCACGCCGACACGCAGGCGACAACCCTTCTGCCGGAAGGGCTTTCGGTCCGTGTCCGAGTGCCTGCGTCGAGCGCGAACCTGGGACCGGGGTTCGACTGCCTCGGTATCGCGCTCGGCATCCTAGACGAGGTCGAGGTGCGCACGACGGCGGGCGGCATCGAGGTCGAGGTCGAGGGTGCCGGGGCGGGTGACGTGCCGCGCGACGGCACGCATCTCGTGGCCCGTGCGGTCCTGCGCGGGCTCGAGGTGGCCGGTGCACGCGCGGACGGCCTGAAACTGCGCTGTATCAACAGGATTCCGCATTCGCGGGGGCTCGGGTCGTCGGCGGCGGCGGCCGTCGCCGGGCTGGCCGCGGCCTCGGCGCTGCTCGCCGAGGCCGGTGTCGAGGGCTTCGGCGATGCCGACATGGTGCAGCTCTCGTCGGAATTCGAGGGCCACCCCGACAACGCGGCCGCCAGCGTGCTCGGCGGCCCCGTGGTCACATGGACCGAAACCGGTGCCGACGGTGACCTTTTCCGGGCGCGGAGACTGCATGTCCACCCCGACATCGTCGCCACGGTGTTCGTCCCGGACACCGAGTCGTCCACCTCGTACACGCGCGGGCTGCTGCCGGATGCGGTGCCCCGACGCGACGCCGTGTTCAACGTCAGCCGTACCGCGCTCGCGGTCGTCGGTCTGACCACGGATCCGTCCGTGCTGATGGCGGCCACCGCCGATCGCCTCCACCAGGACTATCGCGCCGAGGCTATGCCGGCGACCGCCCGGCTGGTCAGCGAGCTGCGTGCGCGCGGCCAGGCGGCCACCGTGTCCGGTGCGGGGCCCACCGTCCTGGTCCTCGGTGCGGGCCCGCTGCCCGACGATGCGCTGGCGCTGGGTGCGGACCTGGGCTTCGCCGCATCGGAGGTCGCCGTCGCGGGTGGTGTCGAGATCCTGCCGGTCACGCTCTGAACGACGCCGGGACCGTCGGGGACGACGGGTTCGGCCGAAGTTGGCCGATAGGGTGTGTTGCGCCTATCATGCAAACGGAGCTAACATATAGTGGTCTTGCCGCTCAGACATGTTCTGACGTGCTCCTCATTGCTTCATCGATTGTCCCCTCCGGTCGTGATGCCGAAGGACGCCGATCATCTGGCATCGTTTGTCGAGTACGTTCGGCGCGTACGCCTCAGTTACGTGTACGTCGCCGTCGAGCACATCGCAGCGGATCACAATCCTCTTGACCGTTCCTGCGGACGCCGAAACCGCCCACGGGAGCGACGGTCCCGCCTGATATGAGGGCGGGGTGGCAGATTAACCCCACCGCAGCTCATCGACTGCCGGGGAACGAAAGGAACTCCGTGACCGATACGGACATCATCACCGCGCCGGCCGATACCGCGGCCACCACCGATGGTGCGGTCGCCTCCGGCTCTCGCGCCCGCGCCAAGACCGGCCTGTCCGGCATGGTGCTGACCGAACTGCGCGCACTGGCCGGAGAGCTCGGCATCAAGGGCACGTCCGGTATGCGCAAGGGCGACCTGATCGCCGCCATCAAGGAACGCCAGGGCGGCGGTGCCTCCCGCGACAACGCCGACGCACCCGCGGCGAAGACCGGCGCCACGGCGGATGCCGCCGCGACCACCCCGGACTCACCGAAGACCGCCGACGCACCGAAGTCCGGCGACGCGGCGAGCGACGATGCCCCGCAGAGCCGTGGCCGTCGGCGCACCCAGTCGGCCGACTCCGCCTCCGACGCTCCGGCCAAGGACGCTCCGGCGAAGGGCGACAACTCCGCCGAGCGCGAATCCGGTGACCGTGAGCGCGGTGGCCGTGATCAGGACGGTCGGGACCAGAATGGTCGTGACCAGGGTGAATCCGGCGACAACCGCAACCGGAACCGCAATCGCAACCGTGACGGTAACCAGAATCGCGACAACCGCGAGGGTGGCCAGAATCGCGACAACCGCGAGGGCGGTCAGAATCGCGACAACCGCGACGGCGGTCAGGGCGGTAACCAGAATCAGAACAACAACCGCGATCAGAATCGCGACGACGACGGGGACGGCAACGGCCGGGGCCGTCGTGGGCGCCGCTTCCGTGAGCGCCGTCGCGGGCGTGACCGCGACGGTTCGGGCTCGGGGGAGCCGCAGTTGTCCGAGGACGACGTCGTACAGCCGGTCGCCGGCATCCTCGACGTGCTCGACAACTATGCGTTCGTCCGTACCTCCGGATATCTGGCCGGGCCGAACGACGTCTACGTGTCGATGAACATGGTGCGCAAGAACGGTCTGCGCCGGGGTGACGCCATCACCGGTGCCGTCAAGGTGCCGCGCGAGGGTGAACAGCAGAATCAGCGGCAGAAATTCAATCCGCTGGTCCGGCTGGACACCGTCAACGGCACCGACATCGAGACCGCCAAGAAGCGGCCCGATTTCGGCAAGCTGACGCCGCTGTACCCGAATCAGCGTCTGCGCCTGGAAACCACGGCCGACAAGCTGTCGACGCGAGTGATCGACCTGATCATGCCGATCGGCAAGGGGCAGCGCGCGCTGATCGTCTCGCCGCCGAAGGCCGGTAAGACCACGATCATGCAGGACATCGCGAAGGCGATCACCACCAACAATCCGGAATGCCATCTGATGGTGGTGCTCGTCGACGAGCGTCCGGAAGAGGTCACCGACATGCAGCGCTCGGTGAAGGGCGAGATCATCGCCTCCACGTTCGACCGTCCGCCGTCAGACCACACCAGTGTCGCCGAACTCGCGATCGAGCGTGCCAAGCGTCTGGTGGAGAACGGCAAGGACGTGGTGGTGCTGCTCGACTCGATCACCCGTCTGGGCCGCGCGTACAACAACTCGTCGCCGGCATCGGGCCGAATCCTGTCCGGCGGTGTCGATTCCACGGCGCTGTATCCGCCGAAGCGCTTCCTCGGCGCGGCGCGCAACATCGAGAACGGCGGATCGCTCACCATCATCGCCACCGCGATGGTCGAGACCGGCTCCACCGGTGACACGGTGATCTTCGAGGAGTTCAAGGGCACCGGCAACGCCGAGCTCAAGCTCGACCGCAAGATCTCCGAGCGCCGGGTGTTCCCCGCGGTCGACGTGAACCAGTCGAGCACGCGTAAGGACGAGCTGCTCATGTCGCCGGACGAGTTCAGCGTGGTGCACAAGCTGCGCCGGGTGCTCGCCGGACTCGACTCCCAGCAGGCTATCGACCTGCTGATGAGCCAGCTCAAGAAGACCCCGAACAACGTGCAGTTCCTCATGCAGGTGCAGAAGACCGCACCGGGCGCCATGAACGACGACTGATCGGGGCACGACGACCGACCCGGCATCACCGGGGGAATGAAAGCCGGATCGGGCGCGTTCGGTTCGGTGTATCGCTCGGATTTCCAGTGCAAAGCACTATCGGATTTTCTGGTGCAAAGCACCACGTGGCATACTGAGCGGTCGAGTCCGGTTCCGGTTCACACCGTCGACAGACGACGGTGACCCGGCGACCACAGAAAGGGACACCATGAAGAAGGACATCCACCCGGAGTACGCGGCGACCACCGTTGTGTGCGGCTGCGGAAACACTTTCGAGACCCACAGCACCGCGGCGAACGGACGTATCAACGTCGAGGTCTGCTCGCAGTGCCACCCGTTCTACACCGGTAAGCAGAAGATTCTCGACACCGGCGGCCGCGTGGCCCGGTTCGAGAAGCGTTACGGCAAGCGCACCAAGGCTGCCGACGCCAAGTAGCTGGTCGAACGACGCCCCGCCGGCGCGCATCATGCGCCGGCCCGGGGCGTCGTTTCATTTGTGCGGCGGGTTGTCGGCGAGAGAAGGGTGATTCGATGAGCGGACCGGGAACGACTGCGGGCGCGGGACAGTCGGCGATCGACGACATCCTGGCCGAGCACGCGGGGCTCGAGTCGCAGCTCGCGGATCCGTCGCTGCATGATGATCCGACGGCCGCACGCCGGGTGGGCAAACGCT
This sequence comes from Gordonia sp. B8661-1, assembly GCF_059427765.1. Lineage (NCBI taxonomy): Bacteria > Bacillati > Actinomycetota > Actinomycetes > Mycobacteriales > Gordoniaceae > Gordonia > Gordonia sp. B8661-1. Next base: position 34,247 of record NZ_JCAHRL010000001.1, on the reverse strand, counting down.
TCGCCGAACTGGCGCCGATCATGGCCACCCATCAGAAACTCCTCACGGCCCGCGACGATCTCGCCGCGGCGCGTGAACTGGCCGCCGACGATCCGGCCTTCGCCGAGGAGATCCCGGCGCTCGAGGAATCCGTCGCCGAACTCGACGCGACCCTCACCGATCTGCTCGCCCCCCGCGACCCGCACGACTCCGACGACGTGGTCCTGGAGATCAAATCCGGTGCGGGCGGCGAGGAATCGGCCCTGTTCGCGTCCGACCTGGCCCGGATGTATCTCAAATACTGTGAGCGGCACGGCTACAAGGCGCAGATCCTCGGCGTCACCGAATCCGATCTCGGTGGCTACAAGGAGGCGACGATCTCCATCAAGTCGAAGGAGCAGGTGCGCGACGGGGTCTGGTCCCGCCTGAAATTCGAGGGTGGGGTGCACCGGGTGCAGCGCGTGCCGGTGACGGAATCGCAGGGACGCATCCATACCTCGGCCGCGGGCGTTCTCATCTATCCGGAGCCCGACGAGGTCGAGGAAGTCCGCATCGACGAGTCGGATCTGCGCGTCGACGTCTACCGCTCCTCCGGCAAGGGCGGGCAGGGCGTGAACACCACCGACTCCGCGGTGCGGCTGACCCATCTACCCACCGGCATTGTGGTGACCTGCCAGAACGAGCGTTCGCAGCTGCAGAACAAGGCGCGCGCCATGCAGGTGCTCGCGGCGCGTCTCCAGTCCGCCGCCGAGGAGGAGGCCGACGCGGCCGCCGCCGAGGGGCGGGCCGCGCAGATCCGCACGGTGGACCGGTCCGAACGCATCCGGACCTACAACTTCCCGGAGAACCGCATCACCGATCACCGGATCGGGTTCAAGGCCAATAACCTCGATGCCGTGCTCCAGGGCGACCTGGATGCGTTGCTCGACGCGTTGATCGCCGCCGATCGCCAGGCGCGGCTCGCCGCGGAATGATCGCCCGGACGTCTCGGTGACATACTCGACGGCCGCCGAATTATCCTGGGCGCGCGCACTTCTCGAGAATGCCGGTCTTGACTCGGCTCAGGTCGACGCCGAATGGCTGCTCGTGGCGGCACTCGGTGTCGACCGTGGGCGACTCATGTTCTGCGACACGATGACCGACGAGCAGCGTGCGCGATTCCGTGCGGACGTCGAAGCGCGGGCCACGCGGATTCCGTTGCAGCACATCATCGGTTCGGCGGCGTTCGGGCCCGCCGAGCTCGCCGTCGGTCCGGGTGTGTTCATTCCCCGTCCGGAAACCGAGTTCCTCGTGGAATGGGCCGTCCGGCAGGCGAATCCGCGTACGGACGTCACCGTCGTGGATCTGTGCAGCGGCAGCGGTGCCCTGGCGATCGCCATCGCGATGCTCCTGCCACGTGCGCGGGTGATAGCGGTGGAGGTGTCCGACGAGGCCCTGAGCTGGTTGCGCCGGAATGTCGAGGCGGCCGGAGCGGCGGTGTCGTCGCGGATCACGGTGGTGCGGGCCGACGTGACGGATGCCGCGGCGATGGGGGAGATCGTCACTGCGGGATCGGTGGACATCGTGGTGAGCAATCCGCCCTATGTTCCACTCGCCGCGACGGTCGGCCCCGAGGTCGGGCACGACCCCGAGCAGGCGGTCTTCGGCGGGCCGGACGGCATGTCGGTGATCGATCCTATGGTGCGGGTGATCGCGGCGATGCTCCGCGACGGGGGAGTGGCCGGCATCGAACACGACGACACCACGTCGGGGCAGGTCGTCGCGGCGGTCACGGCACACGGTGGGTTCGCCGACGTCACGCCCCACGACGATCTCGCCGGACGTCCCCGATTTGTGACCGCACGCCGGAAGTAGTGCCCGTGGCGCCGACGGAGCCGTGTACCCGCGTGCCAAGATGGACAGGTGAGCACGGTATTCGACTGCAGTGACCCGGAGACCCGCTCGGCGGGCCTCAATGCCGCCGTCGGCGCGGCGAAGGCCGGCCGGCTGGTGGTGTTGCCCACGGACACGGTGTACGGAATCGGTTGTGACGCTTTCGATTCCCAGGCGGTGACCAGTTTGCTGGCCGCCAAGGGGCGGGGTCGGGACATGCCGGTGCCCGTGCTCGTCGGGTCCTGGCACACGATCGACGGTCTGGTGCTGTCGGTGTCGAGCGCGGCGCGTGATCTGGTGGAGGCGTTCTGGCCGGGCGGCCTGAGTCTGGTGGTGTCGCAGGCGCCGTCGCTGGCGTGGGATCTCGGCGACACCGAGGGCACGGTGATGTTGCGGATGCCGTTGCACCCGGTGGCCATCGAGTTGCTGCGCGAGGTCGGGCCGATGGCGGTGTCGAGTGCGAATGTGTCGGGACAGCCGCCCGCGACCACCGTGGACGAGGCGCGGGACCAGCTCGGCGAGTCGGTCTCGGTGTATCTCGACGGTGGCCCGGTCCGCGCGGCGGTGCCGTCGACCATCGTCGACGTGTCCGGCGTGACGCCGCGCATCCTGCGTGACGGGGCGATCCCGGCGGCACAGATCGCCGAGGTCCTCGACGTCGATGCCGAGTCGTTGTTCGAGGTCTGACGCGATGGTCACCAACGGCGACGACGCCACGCCCGATCCGGCGGTGCTCGACGATCCGCAACTCACCGAGTTGTTCGAGCGGGAGAGCCGGCGTTGTGCGACGACCTTGCAGTTGATCGCCAGTGAGACCCCGCCGTCCGCCGCGGTCCGGGCGGCCCTGTCGTCGGGGCTGGATGCGAAATATGCCGAGGGATATCCGGGCGCCCGCCATCACGGAGGTTGCGAGGTCGTCGACGACGTCGAGCGGCTCGCGGTGGATCGTGCGTCGTCGCTGTTCGACGCCGAGTACGTGAATGTGCAGCCGTTGTCGGGGAGTGCGGCCAATCTGGCGGTCTTCGCCGCGTTCGCGGAGTTGGGTGACCCGATCCTGGCCTTGCGTCTGAACCACGGATCGCATCAGACTCATGGTTCGCGCGCGAACTTCTCCGGTCGCTGGTTCTCCGCGGTCACCTACGGCCTGCGGCGCGACGACGAACGTATCGACTACGACGAGATCCGGGAACTCGCGCTGCTGCATCGCCCGCGGATGATCGTCGCCGGGGCGGCGGCCTATTCGCGGCTGATCGATTTCGCGACCCTGCGATCCATCGCCGACGAGACCGACGCCATTCTCTGGGTCGACGCCGCACATCTGGCCGGGCTGGTCGCTGGTGGCGTCGCCCCGTCACCCGTGCCCCACGCGGATGTCGTGACGGTCGCGACGCACAAGGTCTTCCGCGGTCCGCGAGGCGGGATGGTGCTGGCGCCGGAGCGGCACCGGGATGTGCTGGCGCGGGCGGTGTATCCGTTCGTGCAAGGTGGCCCGTCGATGAATTCCATTGCCGCCAAGGCGGTCTGCATGCGCGAATCGGCCACTCCCGAGTTCGGCGACTACGTGCGCTCGGTGGTCGCGGCGGCGGATCGGCTGAGCACCGAGCTCGACGCCCGCGGGTACCGCACGGTGAGCGGTGGCACCGACACTCATCTGGCCGTCGTCGACGTGTCCGGCCGGGGGTTGTCCGGACGTGAGGCACAGGAGCGGTTGAGCGCGGCAGGCATCACCGTGGACAAGGCCGTGCTGCCCTTCGACGACCGGCCGCCCGCGCAGGGTTCGGCGATCCGGGTGGGCACGCCGACGGCGGTCGTCGCCGGTGTCGGTGCCGACCGGATGGCAGAGGTCGCCGACTGCATCGATCGCGCGCTGCGAGCACCGCTCGGCGGATCGCAACACGCCGGTGTCCGCGCCGAAATCGCGGAGTTGCTGGGCGAGTAGCGTGGTCGGGGTGTCCGATCCCGTCGCCGGTTCGCCCGGTTCCATGCTGACCGCGCTCGCGCAGGTCGGTGCGGGTGGCGCGGGTGTTCCGTTGCGCGAGTTGGCGCTCGTCGGCCTGACCGCCGCCGCCGTCACCTACCTGCTCACCTCCGCGGTGCGGGTCTTCGCGATCCGGATCGGTGCCGTGGCCGTGCCGCGTGTTCGGGACGTGCACGTCATCCCGACACCCCGGCTGGGCGGGCTCGGCATGTTCGCCGGAGTGGTCGCCGCCATCGCCCTCGCCGCCAATCTCCCCGCGCTGACCCGTGGTTTCGCCTACACCAGCGACATGGGAGCGGTGATCGTCGCGGGGGCCGTCATCGTGCTGGTCGGCGTGATCGACGACCGGTGGGGTCTCGACGCCCTGACGAAATTCGTCGGACAGCTCACCGCGGCAGGCGTTCTCGTGATCATGGGCGTGAGCTGGTACCTGCTCTACATACCCTTCGCCGACATCGGCACCCTCGTGCTGGATCCGTTGCAGGCCGGCCTGCTGACCGTCGCGATCACCGTCGCCACCATCAACGCGGTGAATTTCGTCGACGGCCTCGACGGCCTCGCGGCCGGCCTCGGACTGATCGCCGCGGCCGCGATCTGCATGTTCTCGCTCGGTCTGCTGCACGATCAGGGCGGCGACGTCAGCTATTACCCGCCCGCGCTGATCGCGACGGTGCTCGCCGGTGCGTGCCTGGGCTTCCTGCCGCACAACTTCTCGCCCGCGCGCATCTTCATGGGTGATTCGGGCGCCATGCTCATCGGTCTCATGCTGTCGGCGGCGTCGACGTCGGCATCGGGCCGCATCGCGATCAACGCCTACGGTCCCGCCGACGTCTTCACCCTGCTGTCGCCGCTGATCCTGGTGGCCGCGGTGGTGTTCGTGCCGATGCTGGACATGCTCATGGCGGTCGTGCGGCGCACCAGGGCGGGTGTCGGCTTCTACACCCCCGACAAGATGCACCTGCATCACCGATTGCTCGAACTCGGTCATTCGCAGCGGCGCGTGGCCCTCATCATCTATCTCTGGGTCGGGGTGCTGGCCTTCTCGGCCGCCGCGAGCACCCTGTTCCCGATCTCGGTGGTGGCACCGATGTTCGGCGGGGGACTGGTCGTCGCCTTGCTGGTGACCATCGCCCCGCGCCTGCAGCGCCGGCTGGCGGAGGTCCGTACGCGGACGTCCGCGGGTGCCGACAGTCGGTGACGGACCGGCGCTGACCTCCCTACCTGCACGGGGACAACCAATCCGTACGGACGGTTTTCGTACCCCGGGGTAAGGCAATGGTAAAACCCGTGTACTATTAGCCGTAGTAGGTCGCTGATGTCGCTCCGCCGAACACCTTCCGGTTGTGCTGGGGCGCGGGTCACGGCCCACCCATCACCTCGGGCGGCATACCCCTGGTAGGCGCGTCGGTGGGTGTTGGTAAAGTCACAGCAACATCTGGAGCTTACGTCCGGTGGTGAATGCCGCCGATCGCACGCGCGCTGTTGTGTGCCAACGGCTCGATGTACCTTTCGGGGGCATCTGAATATGGTCGCGACGCTGCGGCCACGAGTGGAGGAGAAAGGCGAATGACGACATCCGCCCCGGACTCCGCACCCGTATATCCCGCGGCCCCAACCGGTTTGGTTCGGCCGGCGATCATCGCGGCAGTGGTCACCGTGATCGTCGGGGCCATCGCGATCGCGTTCGGTCATCCGCTGTTCCTGCTGTTCTTCGTGATCGGCGTCGCGCTGGTCTTCGTGAACACGAAGCTGGTGATCCGATCCGTCACGAGCGTCGCGACGACCGAGAACCCTCGTAAGAAGCTGCTCGCTCTCAATTCCGCCTACCGCCTCGGAGCCATTACGATTCTGGCTCTGGTGGCGGTTTTCTTGGTTCGGCCCGATGGGCTGGGCGCGCTGTTCGGACTCGCCATCGGCCAGGTGGTCCTGGTCCTGAACACGGTGATTCCGGTGATGAAAGGACTTCGTAAGCAACCATGACGACCGACCTCTACCTCGCCGAGGCCCAGATCCAGGTGGGTCACTACACCAAGTTCGAGGCGCTCGGGATGACGTTCAATCTCGAGACGATCATCGCGACCGCGCTCGCGGCGCTGATCATGCTGGGGTTGGCCTTCTACCTGAAGTCGAAGGTCACGTCGCGGGGCGTGCCGACCGGCGTGCAGCTGTTCTGGGAGGCCATCACCATCCAGTTCCGCGGTCAGGTGGAGAGCGCGATCGGCATGAAGGTGGCGCCGTACGTGCTTCCGCTCGCGGTCGCGCTGTTCACGTTCATCCTCATCTCGAACTGGTTGTCGGTGCTCCCGGTCCAGGTCGGCCATCACGAGATCCTGAAGCCGCCGGCCGCCGACGTGAACTTCGCGTACGCGCTCGCGCTGTTCGTCTTCATCTGGTACCAGATCGCAGGCTTCCGGGCCCGCGGCCTCATCGGTCACCCGCTGCGGATCGTGAAGGGTCACGTCTCGATCCTGGCCCCGATCAACATCATCGAGGAGTTCACCAAGCCGATCTCGCTCTCGCTGCGACTCTTCGGCAACGTGTTCGCGGGCAGCATGATGGTCGCCCTGATCGCCCTCTTCCCGCCGTACATCATGTGGGCGCCGAACGCGATCTGGAAGTCCTTCGAGTTGTTCGTCGGCCTGATCCAGGCGTTCATCTTCGCCCTGCTGACCATCCTGTACTTCTCGCAGTCCATGGAAATGGAAGATCACTGATCGCCCCTGCGGGAACCACAACCTCACACCGACCGAACGCGTTCGGTAAACGCCGGACGCGCCACGAACCTGACACACCAGCTGTCAGTCACCGAAAGGGAACAGTAAATGAATGAGATGATTGGCCTCGGAGCACTCATCGGCGGCGGCCTGATCATGGCCGGTGGCGCCATCGGTGCCGGTGTCGGTAACGGTCTCGCCGGTAGCCAGCTGATCGCGGGCATCGCTCGTCAGCCCGAGGCTCAGGGACGTTTGTTCACCCCGTTCTTCATCACCGTCGGTCTGGTCGAGGCCGCGTACTTCATCAACCTGGCCTTCATGGCGCTCTTCGTGTTCGCCACCCCGATCAGCGCCGGCTGATCCGTTTTCCCTGTCGCCGAGTAGAAACGACTCCACACTCCCATGACGCTTGCTGCTGAGAACTTCCTTCTCCCGAATGGAACGTTCTTCGTCGTGCTGCTCATCTTCGTGATCATGCTGCTGGTCATCAGGGCCTTCGTCGTTCCGTCGATCCAGCAGGTCCTCACCGAGCGTGACGAGATGATCCATCGCACGGTCGAGGACAACCGCACTGCGAACGCGGAATTCACGGCTGCTCGGGATGAGTACGACGCCGTGATCAAAGAGGCGAGGGGCGAAGCAACCGCCACTCGCGACGAAGCCCGTGCCCTGGGCCGCGATGAGATGAACGCACGCAAACAGCGGGCAACCGACGAGGCGGACACCGCGCTGGCCGAGACCAACCGCGAGTTGACCGCCGAGGGTGAGAAGGCCGGCGCGGCCGCATCCCAGGATGTGGACGCACTCGCCCGTATTCTTGCCGGACGAGTGCTCGGAATCGAACCGTCGGCAGTCAACGGCGACACTTCGACAACGAGCGGAACGGTGAACTGAGATGGCCGATACCGAGACCCAGACAGAGACGCCGGGCATCGGCGGTGCCATCGTCGACTGGCTGAAGGCGATCGGCGATGCGTTCGATCCGGCCATCTTCATCGGCCAGCTGGTGGGCTTCGCGCTCATCGTCTTCATCATCTGGAAGTACGTGCGTCCGCCCGTCAAGAAGTTGATGAAGGAGCGTCAGGACACCGTCCGTCGTCAGCTCGAGGAGAGTGCGGCAGCAGATGCCAAACTCGCCGAGGGCAAGTCGGCTCGTGCGAAGGCACTGTCCGACGCCGACGTCGAGGCCGCTCAGATGAAGGCCGACGGCAAGCGTGATGCCGAGGCGATCTCGGTCGACATGCGCGAGCAGGCCGATCACGAGGTGGCCCGCATCGCGGGACAGGGCGACGCACAGCTGTCGCTGGCACGCTCGAATCTGCTGCGCGGACTGCGGACCGAACTCGGTCTCGCAGCCGTCGCCAAGGCAGGCGACCTCGTCCGTTCGCATCTGGCGCAGCCGGGGGCACAGTCGGCGAGCGTCGACACGGCCATCGGTGAACTCGAGGCGATGTCGGACGGCACCCAGGACCTGGTCGCGACCAACGTCGAGGTCATCGGACTGCATTCGATGCGCGCCGGCAGCCGGGAGGCCGCGCGCTCGGTGAGCACCGCATTCGACGAGGCCGCCGACGGTCTGGATGCCGCGGCACTCGGCGCGGCATCGGAGGAACTCACCGCGGTCATCGAGTTCCTGAACACCCAGCCCGTGCTGCGCAAGCGCCTCTCCGAGGCGTCGGAGAACACGTCGGCCAAGGAAGCACTGGTCCGTCAGCTCTTCGGCACCAAGGTGTCGGCGCCGGTGCTGGCCGCGCTCGTGACCGCGAGCAACGGCCGCTGGTCGTCGACCGGCGACTACGTCACCGCGCTTCGTCGTCAGGCCGCATTGATCGAACTCGCCGCCGCTGATCGCGACGGCTCGATCGGGCAGGTCGAGGACGAACTGTTCCGCGTCAGCCGGATTCTGGAGAGCAATCCGGAACTGGCCTCGCTGCTGTCGGACACCAAGCAGGACGCGGGCAAGCGGGTCGGCCTGCTGCAGAAGCTGGTCGGCGATCAGGTCGGCGGCCACAGCTGGCAGCTCCTGTCGCACACCGTGCGGCTGCTGAACGGCCAGCCCGCCGACACCGCCGTCGACCAACTGGCCGAGATGGCCGCCGCCCGTCGGGGCGAATCGGTGGCGCATGTGGTGTCCGCGGTCGAACTGTCCGAGGCACAACGGTCCCGCCTCGCCACGGTTCTCGGCCGCATCTACGGACGCACGATTTCGGTGCAGACGGAGATCGATCCCGAACTCCTCGGCGGCCTGCGCATCAGCGTCGGCGACGAGGTGATCGAAGCCGACATCGCGACGCGACTGGCCAACGCTGAATCAAGCCTGCCGCGCTGAACCACCACCCCGACGAAGAACCCCCATACCAAGCCGGACTGAGCAAGGAAGACGAAAACCCATGGCGGAGTTGACGATCTCACCAGACGAGATTAAGGGAGCGATCGAGCAGTACGTCTCGTCGTTCGAGGCCGACACATCCCGCGACGAGGTCGGCATCGTGACCGATACGTCCGACGGCATCGCGCACGTCAGCGGTCTGCCCGGCGCGATGGCCAACGAGCTGCTGAAGTTCGAGGGCAACGTGCTCGGCGTGGCGCTGAACCTCGACGAGGACGAGATCGGTGCCGTTATCCTCGGCGACTACGAGTCGCTGGAAGAGGGCCAGCAGGTCAGCCGTACCGGCGACGTGCTGTCGGTGCCGGTGGGCGACAACTTCCTGGGCCGCGTCGTCGACCCGCTGGGCGCCCCCATCGACGGTCTCGGCGACATCGAGGCCGAAGAGCAGCGCGTGCTGGAACTGCAGGCCGCCACGGTGCTCGAGCGCCAGCCGGTCGAGGAGTCGCTGGCCACCGGCATCAAGGCCATCGACGCCATGACCGCCATCGGTCGCGGACAGCGTCAGCTCGTCATCGGTGACCGCAAGACCGGCAAGACCGCCGTCTGCATCGACGCCATCCTGAACCAGAAGGCGAACTGGGAGACCGGTGACCCGAGCAAGCAGGTCCGCTGCATCTACGTCGCGGTCGGCCAGAAGGGCTCGACCATCGCCGGCGTCAAGGACGCGCTCGAAGAGGGCGGCGCGATGGAGTACACCACCATCGTCGCGGCTCCGGCTTCCGACTCGGCCGGCTTCAAGTGGCTGGCACCGTACACCGGTTCGGCCATCGGTCAGCACTGGATGTACCAGGGCAAGCACGTCCTCATCGTGTTCGACGACCTGACCAAGCAGGCCGAGGCCTACCGCGCCATCTCGCTGCTGCTGCGTCGTCCGCCGGGTCGTGAGGCATACCCCGGTGACGTCTTCTACCTCCACTCCCGTCTGCTGGAGCGCGCCGCGAAGCTCTCCGACGAACTCGGTGGCGGCTCGATGACGGCACTGCCGATCATCGAGACCAAGGCCAACGACGTCTCGGCGTTCATCCCGACCAACGTCATCTCGATCACCGACGGACAGGTCTTCCTGGAGTCGGACCTCTTCAACAAGGGTGTCCGTCCGGCCATCAACGTCGGTACCTCGGTGTCCCGTGTCGGTGGTGCCGCCCAGACCAAGGGTCTCAAGGCGGTTTCCGGTTCGCTGCGTCTGGAGCTCGCCCAGTTCCGTGAGCTGGAAGCCTTCTCGGCCTTCGCCTCCGACCTCGACGATGCGTCGAAGGCGCAGCTCGAGCGCGGTGCCCGCTGGGTGGAGATGCTGAAGCAGGACCAGTACAGCCCGTTCTCCGTCGAGGACGAGATCGTCTCGATCTACCTCTGCGGTGAGGGCCTGTACGACTCGGTGCCGGTCGACGACGTCCGGAACTTCGAGACGCAGCTGCTCAGCCACCTGCACCACAACGCCAAGGGCGTCTACGAGTCGATCGCCGGTGGCGCGAAGCTCTCCGACGATCAGGCCGAGGTGCTCGTCGCCGAGACCAACAAGTTCAAGAACAGCTACCTCACCCACGACGGCAAGCGCGTCGTGAACGAGGCCAAGGCCGACGCCATGGATGCCGAGGACGTCGCACACGAGCAGATCACGGTCCGCAAGTCGTGACCGCATCCGTCCGTGTCCGGCAACGTCCGAAGAAAGGGGTGAGGGCTCATGGCCAGCATTCGTGAGCTGCGCTCACGCATCCGGTCGGTGAACTCGACGAAGAAGATCACCAAGGCCCAGGAGCTGATCGCGACCTCGCGCATCACCAAGGCTCAGGGCCGGGTGGCCGCTGCCAAGCCGTACTCCCAGGAGATGACGGTGGTGCTCTCCGAGCTGGCCAGCAACTCGGGTTCGCTCGATCACCCGCTCCTCACCGAGCGGGAGAACCCGAAGCGTGCCGGCGTCCTGGTGATGACCAGTGACCGCGGTATGTGCGGTGGTTACAACACCAACGTGCTGCGTGCCACCCGTGAGCTCATCTCGCTCCTCGAGGACGAGGGCAAGGAGCCGGTCATCTTCGTGATGGGGCAGAAGGGCATCAACTACTTCACCTTCCGCGGCATCGACATCGCCGACGCGTGGTCGGGCTTCTCGCAGTCGCCGGACTACGCGGACGCGAGCGAGGCCACCGACTTCCTGGTCGAGTTGTTCCTGGCCGGTTCGGGTGAAGAGGTGGAACGGCCCGACGGCAACGGAACCCTCGAGGGCGTCGACGAGCTGCATCTCGTCTACACCCGGTTCCAGTCGATGCTGACGCAGACCCCCGAGGTGCGCCGGATCGCACCGCTGGAGGTCTCGGAGGACGACGGGTCCGATTCGGATTCGGAGTCCGCCACCACGTCGCGTAACTACTCCTTCGAACCGGGTGCCGAGACCCTGCTCGGCGCGCTGTTGCCGAAGTACCTCGCGACACGCGTGTTCGCGGCGCTGCTGGATTCGGCCGCGTCGGAGTCGGCTGCACGGCGTACCGCGATGAAGGCGGCCACCGACAACGCCGAAGAGCTGGCCACGTCGCTGTCGCGCGAGGCCAACCAGCTGCGCCAGGCCCAGATCACGCAGGAGATCAGCGAGATCGTCGGCGGCTCGAGCGCACTGGCCAACTGAGACCTTATTGACCCAAAGAGGAAGTGACTCAACCACAATGACTGCAGCAGTGACCAAGACCGCGTCCACCGACGCCGGTGGCGCGGCCGGGCGCGTCGTCCGGATCATCGGCCCGGTCGTCGACGTCGAATTCCCGCGGGGCTCGATCCCGGAACTGTTCAACGCCCTGCACGCGGAGATCGCTCTCCCGTCCGTGGCCAAGACGCTGACCCTCGAGGTCGCGCAGCACCTCGGTGACAACCTGGTGCGCACGATCTCGATGCAGCCGACCGACGGTCTGGTGCGCGGCGCCACCGTCACCGACACCGGACACTCGATCCAGGTGCCGGTCGGCGACGTCGTCAAGGGCCACGTGTTCAACGCGCTCGGCGACTGCCTCGACACCCCGGGGCTCGGTCGTGACGGCGAGCAGTGGAGCATCCACCGCAAGCCGCCGGCCTTCGACGAGCTCGAGGGCAAGACCGAGATCCTCGAGACCGGCATCAAGGTCATCGACCTGCTGACCCCGTACGTGAAGGGCGGCAAGATCGGTCTGTTCGGTGGTGCCGGTGTCGGCAAGACCGTTCTGATCCAGGAGATGATCACCCGTATCGCGCGTGAGTTCTCCGGTACGTCGGTGTTCGCCGGCGTCGGTGAGCGCACCCGTGAGGGCACCGACCTCCACCTCGAGATGGAGGAGATGGGCGTTCTCCAGGACACCGCGCTGGTGTTCGGTCAGATGGACGAGCCGCCGGGCACGCGTATGCGCGTCGCTCTGTCCGCGCTGACCATGGCGGAGTACTTCCGCGATGTGAAGCACCAGGACGTGCTGCTGTTCATCGACAACATCTTCCGCTTCACGCAGGCGGGCTCGGAGGTCTCGACCCTCCTCGGCCGTATGCCGTCCGCGGTGGGTTACCAGCCCACGCTGGCCGACGAGATGGGTGAGCTCCAGGAGCGCATCACGTCGACCAAGGGCCGCTCGATCACCTCGCTGCAGGCGATCTACGTCCCCGCCGACGACTACACCGACCCGGCGCCCGCCACCACGTTCGCCCACCTCGATGCGACCACCGAGCTCTCGCGTCCGATTTCGCAGCTGGGTATCTACCCGGCCGTGGACCCGCTGACGTCGACCTCGCGCATCCTGGAGGCCTCGATCGTCGGTGACGAGCACTTCCGCGTCGCCAACGAGGTCAAGCGAATCCTGCAGAAGTACAAGGAACTGCAGGACATCATCGCCATCCTCGGTATGGACGAGCTCTCCGAAGAGGACAAGGTCACCGTCCAGCGTGCCCGCCGTATCCAGAAGTTCCTGGGTCAGAACTTCCTCGTCGCCGAGAAGTTCACCGGCCAGAAGGGTTCGGTCGTCCCGCTCGCGGACACGATCGAGGCATTCGACCGCGTGGCCAAGGGTGAATTCGATCACCTGCCCGAGCAGGCGTTCAACAGCTGCGGCGGACTCGACGACGTTGAGGCCGCGGCTGCCAAGATCGCCGGAAAGTAGCGGATCGCCATGGCTGACAAGTCTTTCCACGTCGAGGTCGTCGCGGCGGACGAGCGGCTGTACACGGGCGAGGCCACTTTCGTCATCGCGCAGACCACCGCCGGTGAGCTGGGCGTGCTGGCGGGCCACGAACCGCTGCTCGGCCAGCTCGTGCCGGGTGGCTTCGTGGTGATCGTCGAGGAGGGCGGCAATCGCCTCTCCGCGGCGGTGCAGGGTGGTTTCCTCTCGGTGACCGGTGAGGCCGTCACGATCCTCGCCGAGTCGGCGCAGTGGGCGTCGGAGATCGACGAGGCGGCCGAGCGTGCCGCGCTCGAGGCCGCCGAGCCGGGTACCGACGAGTACGACCGCGCACATTCGCGTGTCGCGGCCGTCGAACACGCCGCGAAGTAAGTTCATACGTTCCCGCCCTGCTGTCAGGGCGTCCGGACCTCCGAGGGCCGGTCATCGCAGATTGCGGTGGCCGGCCTTCGGCGTTGTCGAGCGCCGATGTCCTCCTGCCGGGCACACCCATCGACAGTTTCGTGGACACGTTTCGTGAAGCGTGCATAGTATGGCGGCAGGATGGTCTTGGTCCGCCGGTCGGGGGGACGGCCGTGCCCCTCCTGCGCGAGTAAGCCGAATCGTTCACGCGCTCAATCAATTTCGATCCGTATGTCGGCGTGAGCCCATCGCTCCGGCACCAGGCGACGCGTGCACGGTCGGACAACGACGATCAGGCTGAGGTGATTCGATGACCGAGAACTGGCTGGGTGGCGGGGACCCATTCGACGACATTTTCAACCGATTCTTCGGCAGCTCCCGGGCCCGGCCGCAGATCCAGCGAGTGGACCTGGGACGCCTGTTCAGCGACGACACGCGTCGACTGATCGCACTGGCCACCGAGGCCGCACAGGACTGGGGCAGCCCGGAGATCACCGCGGAACATCTGCTCTACGCCGCGGCGAAGCTGGAACCGACGCGCTCCATCATCGCCGAGACCGGCCGTGATCCCGATTCCGTCGCCGAGGACATGCAGAAGGTCGCCGAGCAGGATTCGACCGGCGACAGTGGCGACGACCTCTCCCTGAGCCCGGCCGCGAAGCTCGCGCTGCGTACCGCGCAGCAGCAGGCCGCGGCATCGGGCGTGAGCTATGTGGGTCCCCAGCACGTGCTGCTCGGCATCGCATCGCTGCCGGAGGACATCCCGGCGGCTGCGCTGCTGCGCTCGGGCGGCCGTATCGAGGAGGGCAGGCAGAAGGGCGGCGGCGGTGGCGCCGGCAAGGCCGAGAGCGACACCCCGACCCTCGAGGAGTACGGACGCGACCTGACCGCCGAGGCGCGGGCCGGAAACGTCGACCCCGTGGTGGGGCGTGCCGACGAGATCGAGCAGACCGTCGAGATCCTGTCCCGCCGCCGGAAGAACAACCCGGTCCTCATCGGCGATCCCGGCGTCGGCAAGACCGCCATCGTGGAGGGCCTCGCGCAGCGCATCGTCAACGGCGATGTGCCGTCCACCCTGGCCGGCCGCCGCGTGATCGCGCTCGACGTGAGCGCCATGGTCGCGGGCGCGAAGTACCGCGGTGAATTCGAGGAGCGCCTCACCAAGGTGCTCGACGAGGTCCGTGAGCACTCCGACGAACTGATCATCTTCATGGACGAGTTGCACACGATCGTGGGCGCGGGCTCCGGCGGCGACAGTTCGATGGACGCCGGCAACATGCTCAAGCCGGCACTCGCCCGCGGCGAACTGCATGCGATCGGCGCCACCACCATCGACGAGTACCGCAAGTACATCGAGAAGGACGCCGCGCTCGAGCGCCGCTTCCAGCCGGTGATGGTCAGCGAACCGACGGTGGACGACACCATCTCGATTCTCGAGGGACTGGCCGACGCCTACGAGGCACACCATCAGGTGCAGTACAGCCACGACTCGCTCGTCGCGGCTGCGCAGCTGACGGATCGGTACGTCACCGACCGGTTCATGCCGGACAAGGCGATCGATGTGATCGATCAGGCCGGTGCCCGCGTGCGGCTGCGCAACAAGACCCCCGACGAGGACACCCGACGCGTCGAGGAGGACATCGCCCGCCTCGAACGCGAGAAGGAATCCGCGGTCGCCAACGAGGACTACGAGCGCGCCAACGCGATCAAGGCCGAGCTGGCCGAGCGGCAGAACGACGTCGGCGGTGCAAAGCGGGAGAACGCGCCGGAGGTGACCGTCGTCGACATCGCGGAGGTCATCTCACGGCAGACCGGTGTGCCGGTGTCGGAGCTGACCACCGAGGAGCGCGAGAAGCTGCTGGCTCTGGAGGACACCCTGCACGCCCGGGTCATCGGCCAGGACCAGGCGGTCACCGCGGTGTCCGAGGCGGTGCGTCGCGCGCGTGCCGGGTTCTCCGACCCGAAGCGCCCCATCGGCTCCTTCCTGTTCCTCGGACCCACCGGTGTCGGCAAGACCGAGCTGGCCAAGGCGCTGTCCGAGGCGATCTTCGGTGACGAGGCGCGGATCATCCGCTTCGACATGAGCGAGTTCCAGGAGAAGCACACCGTCGCGCGTCTGGTCGGTGCACCTCCCGGGTACGTCGGCTACGACGACGCGGGTCAGCTGACGGACAAGGTCCGCCGTGCACCGTATTCGGTGATCTTGTTCGACGAGATCGAGAAGGCTCACCCGGATGTCTTCAACGTGCTGCTGCAACTGCTCGACGACGGCCGCGTCACCGATGGTCAGGGCCGCACGGTCGACTTCAAGAACACCGTGATCATCCTGACGAGCAACATCGGCTCCGACCTGATCCTCAATGCCAAGGACGGCGACCTCGAGTCGGCGATCCCGCTGGTCATGGAACGGCTGCACCAGCACTTCCGGCCGGAGTTCCTCAACCGCATCGACGAGACGGTCGTCTTCCATCGTCTGGACAAGGACCAGCTGCGCCAGGTGGTCGACCTGATGCTGGACGAGACGCGCCGCCTGCTGGCCGCCCAGAGCATGGGCCTCGATGTCAGCGACGCCGCCAAGGATCAGCTGGCCGATGAGGGATACGAGCCGGAGTTCGGCGCGCGACCGCTGCATCGCCTGATTCAGCGCAAGCTCGACAATCAGCTGTCGTCGATGGCACTCAAGGGCACCATCAGCCCCGGGGACACCGCGGTGGTCGATGCCGGTTCGCCGGGTGAGCTGAAGATCTCGGTCCGGGAGGGTGACTATCACGGCCCGGGCACCGAAGATCTCGACGACAACGCGGACAAGTCCGCGAAGTCCGCCAAGTCCGACAAGGCAAAGCCCAAGGCGGCGAAGGGCAAGGCAGCCAAGGACTCCTCGGACAAGGGTGACGACGCCACGGGTGGCGACAAGTCGGCGGACGGCGGTTCGTGAACCTGATTCACCGACTGGCCCGGCGTTTTCTGCCACTGTCCTCGGCCCCGCGACTGGTGATCTCACTGGTCGTCGGGGTCGTGGTCGGCTGTGCCGTCGGATTCGGCCCGGGCGGAGGGGCCAACGGCGCGTTGAGCGGCGTCGCGGCGACCGGCCTGGTCTTCGTGCTGTCGGGCTGGATCGTGTTGTGGCCCATGGACGGAGAAACCACCAAGGCGAACTCCCGCCGTGAGGATCTGTTGCCGAGGGTCGACGAGATCAGCGTCGTCGTCGCCGCACTGGCGTCGCTGGTCGCGATCGTCGGTCTGCTCATCGAGGGTGGTTCCAACGCGGGCTGGGTGCCGGCGGCGGTCGCGCTCCTGGCCGTGTTCCTGTCCTGGGCGAGCCTGCACCTCATGTACGCCACGCGCTATGCGTACATGTACTACGACGATCCACCCGACGGCGGCGGCATCGATTTCAACCAGAAGGCGCTGCCGGCATTCCGGGACTTCTTCTACTTCAGTTACAACCTCGGAATGACCTATCAGGTCTCGGATACCAACGTCACCAACTCGCGTATCCGCGCCATGGCGTTGCGGCAGTGCCTGCTGTCCTACGTCTTCGGGGCGGTCATTCTCGCCACCACCATCAATCTCGTGGCCGGCGTCTTCGCCGGCTGACCAACCACCCACGCATCGGGAGGAAACCATGAACGCCCATACCCGTAAGACCCACGACGCGATCCTCGGCGCACCCGCCCCGCGGGATCTGCCGTGGAACGATTTCGTGACGATGTGGGAGGACATCGCCGACGAGGTCAAGGAGGAATCCGGGGACCGTCTGTCGGTGAAGATGAATGGACATCGTGAGGTGTTCCGGCGGCCGCACGACGCCGTGGTCTCCATCGAGGACATCGAGAATGCCCGTCACCTGTTGCGGGACAAGCCGATCGAGCAGGGGAGCGGTTCACTGCTGGTGGTCGCGATCGATGCGGAGAAGGCCCGCATCATCGACTTCGACCTCGATTCGGTGACCGTCGATGCATCGACCCGCTCCGTGCACGACGACGATCCGCGCGCCCGGCACCTGCGGACCGTGGAGCGTCAGACCGGCAGCGACGACGTCGCCGATCTGAAGGGCTTCTTCTCCGAGCTCGCGAAGGTGATCGTCGCCGATGCGGGCCCGAAGCGCACCTTCGTGGTTCTCGGTCACGGCTCGGGCAAGTCGGATGTGGCGGCCGACTTCGTGAAGTGGCTCGACTCGCACGACCCTGAGCTGGCCGCCCGTGTCTCCGGACTCGGCACCATCGATCTGAGTGCGGCCAACGACCGGGACATCCAGAACAAGGCCCGCGAGGTGGCCGGAGCCTGACCCGTGTCGATCGCCGGCCGGTGGACCACGACGGTGGCTACCGGCCGGCGATCTCGTCCCACAGGTCGAGGTGGTGCTCGTCCCGGAAGTCCACACCGGCGATGCCGTCCGTGCCGGGACGGAGGCCGAGGGTGAACGCCGCGCTGCCCGGGCGTCCGGTGGGCTTCCATTCCGGCAGTCCCGCCCCGTTGGGGTCACCGGTCCGCGCGAAATTCGCCCAGTAGGCGATCATCGTGTCGGACAGCGCCGACTGTGCCGGGTCGAGCAGACCGGACTCGGGAAAGATCGAGGCCACATCGGAGCCGTGAAAGGCTCCCTCCGTCGCCGGATCGACACCGAAGAGCCGGGCCAGGGCCGCCGGTGGATGCGGATCGGCGAACTCATAGGAATACACCGGGGCGTGCCGGCGGGCCAGCAATCGGGCCGCCTCCGCGGTCGGCCAGGACCACAGACGGTCGGTGGACAACGCGCTCCACGCCCGTGACACCCCTCCGTACCGGGCGGGCGAATAGACGTCCCCGATACGCCGCGCGAGCGGCTCCCCGAACGCCTCGCGTAGACGCCCCGCATAGTCGTCCGCGGTCATCGTTATGGCCGCGCGAGGAAGCTCCTCGTCCCGGGTGGTGCCGATGATCACCGGAATATCCTTCACCGCACCGTCTTTCAGTGCTTCGGCCGGATTGTGGGGCAGCGCCTCCGATCCGAAGGCGGGCGTCACCAACTGCTCATGGATGGGCATCAGGGCGCTCATGGGCCGCGACCGGAGACAACCGATCGGATCGGTCGCGTCGTCGCAGCCGAGCCTGCCGGCGGCGAGCATACGGCCGTACTGTTCACTCGCCTGCCGGGGAATGTAGATCGACTCGGCCTCCACACCATCGGCGACGAGTCCCTTCGGAGAACTCATCATGCAGGATCCGCTCTGCACGATCGCGCGGTCGATGAACGGCGCGGCCCGGGGTGAGGTGAGCAGGGCACAGGTGCTGTACGCGCCTGCCGACTGTCCGAGAAGGGTGACATTCTCCGGGTCGCCGCCGAACGCCGCGATGTTGTCGGACACCCAGCGCAGCGCCGCCACCTGATCATCGAAGGCGAACCCGCCCGAATCCTTCAGTCCCGGGTAGCCGAAGTAACCGAAGACGCCGAGTCGGTAGTTGATCGTCACCACGACGACGTCGCCCCGGGTGGCCAGCCGGCGCGCGTCGATCTCCGATCCCGACCCGCCGATGAACCCGCCGCCGTGCAGTTCGACCATGACCGGCTTGGGACGCAACGGTTTCCGGTCGCCGGGGACCGTCACGTTCAGGGACAGGCAGTCCTCGCTGCCGGTGATCGCCGAGCCGGTACCGCTCTCGAATTGCGGACACACCGGGCCGGGTCTGCGGGCGTCCCGCGTCCCCGGCCACGGCCGTACGGGTTCCGGCGATCGCCACCGTAACGGTCCGGTCGGCGGAGCGGCGTACGGAATGCCCTGGAAGAGAAGATGATCGGCGGCCCGGGTGCCGACGATGCGGCCGGATCGCACGTCTGTGGTGGCCTCACCGGGATCGGATTCCGTCATCGAACATCCCGCGGTGACGCCCACGGTCATGATCACCCCTGCGAGCAGACAGCCGAGTCGGGTCAGGGGCTCGGTGACACACTTCCGGCGACGCATGTGTTCAGCATGGCCGGACGGACCAGGTGGGCGCATCGTCCGCTCGGCTGAGGCCGGGGCGGTGATCCTCGTACCAAAGTCGGACGCCCCGCTGAACCTGGGACCGATGTGCGCGGCGGCGGTCCGCACCAAGACTGGGGGCATCCGGTGCGGATCGAACAACAGGAACGGAGGCGTCACGGATGGGTAAGGGGGCATACATCTGCCTGCAGATCGTGGGCATGGTGGTGACGATCATGAGTGCCCAGGCGGCCATACGACTGATGCTCGATCACGGCGAACGGGTGCTGTGGGGTGCCTTCGACTGGGCCCCGGGCGGCTGGGGCGGCCGATTGGTGGCCCTGGTCGTCGTCGTGTTCGTCGGCATGCTGCTGGCCAGTTGGAGTCACGACAAGGCCGGGGAGTTCGATAACGCGGAGAAGACGCGATGATCCGCCGGGGCGCCGGGTTGCGGAAGGTGATCGGCGCGGTGTGCATGGGGGCGACGATGATCGTGTCCGGCTGTTCGGCGGGCGATGAGGACCAGGGGGGATCCGGGCACCGGGGACGCTCCGAGGTGCAGGCGGTGCTGACACGGATGACCGGGCCCGACCGGGCACCGGGAGCACTGCTGGAGGTGAGCGACGCCGACGGGCGCACGGTGTACACCGACGGTCTCGCCGAGATCGCGTCGTCGGCGCCGATGACGGCCGGCGGGCACTTCCGCATCGGCAGCATGACCAAGACCTTCGCCGCGGTGGTGGTGCTGCAACTCGTCGCGGAGCACCGTATCGCGCTCGATCAACCGATCGAGAGGTGGCTGCCCGGCGTGATCCGGGGCCATGGCAACGACGGTCGTGCGATCACGGTCCGGCAACTTCTCCAGCACACGAGTGGTGTGCCCGACTATCTCGAGGGCATCGAGATCCGTCACGTCCTGACATCGCCTCTGCAACACTATGATTCGGCCGAACTCCTCCGGGTGGCACTGGACCGTCCCCGTGCGTTCGCCCCGGGCACACAGCGTCAGTACTCCAACACCAACTACGTGCTGATCGGCATGCTCATCGAGAAGGTCACCGGACGGTCCTTCGCCGACGAGATCCGCGGTCGCATCACCGAACCGTTGCATCTCGGGGCCACCGATGTGCCGGGCGACGAACCGGAGATCGCGGGCCCGCATCCCCACGGCTACGCGCGACTCGACGACCACCGCGTCGACCGGACGCGGTTCAATCCGTCGATCTCCGGGAGCGCCGGGGGCATGGTCTCCAGTGCCGCCGACATGAATCACTTCCTCGACCAGGTGGTCAACGGGCGGTTGCTGGGACCACCCGAGCTGCGGGAGATGATGACGACCCGCCCCGCCGACGACGACTCCGGCAGTGGTTACGGACTGGGACTGGACAGCGCGCCGCTGCCGTGCGGTGGAACCTATTGGGGCTACGACGGGGGCATACCGGGATTCCAGACCCTGAGCGGCGCCACGACCGACGGCCGCAGCGCCACGGTCATGGCGAATCTGTACCCGAACGGCAACGACGCGCAGGCCGGCGACACCATGCGGAACGCGCTCGGTACGGCACTGTGCCGGGCGACCCCGCAGCCGGGGCGGTCCTGACGATCGGTGTCGGGGCGGCTGTTCGCGGGTGATGTCCGGATCTCGGTGTTCGTCTGGCATGCTGGTGATACGGCCGCGTACCGGGGATTCCGCCCCGATCGGCGCACCCCGGCCCGGGTGCGACCCAGCCCACGCGGCCGGGCATCGGAAGGTGTGTGCCCCTGGTGTGGATGTCGGTCGCGGTGACGTTGGGAGTACTGCTCCTCGTCGCCATCGTGCTGTGCGGGCTGCTCGCGTATCGGCTCGGTCAGTTGCGCCGTGAGGGCACCCCGGTCTTGCTGCGTGTGCTGCCCGCCGACGTCGACGAGGGCTGGCGGCACGGCACCGTCCACTACAGCGACACCGCACTCCGCTACTTCCGGCTCAGCACCCTGCGTCCCGGGCCGACGCGCACTCTGCAGCGACAGTCCATCGAGATCCGCGGCCGGCGCCGACCGCAGGGCACCGAGGCCGACATCCTCGAGGGCATGATCATTCTGGAACTCGCCCCGGGCGCCGACACCGATGGCGGGGCGCTGGAACTGGCGATGGCGCCTGGGGCGGTCACCGCGTTCCAGTCGTGGCTGGAGTCGCGGCAGTCGGCGCGGTCGCAGCGTCGCCGCAGCGCCTGATCACTCCGGACGGCTACGGTCTCCGCCCGGTACCCATTTCACGTCGCCGGTGCCGCGCGGACCGCGATTGGCCACCCGGGACAGGATGAACAGCAGATCCGACAGCCGGTTCAGATACTTCGCGGGCAGCACCGATGTGGAGTCCGGGAACTCGTCCACCGCCGACCACGCCGAACGTTCCGCACGTCGTGTGACGGTCCGGGCCTGATGCAGCAGCGCGGCGAGCGGGCTGCCGCCGGGCAGGATGAACGAGTCGAGTGCCGGCAGATCGGCGCCGAAGGAGTCGCACCACGCCTCGAGGGCGTCGATGTAGCTCTGCTCGATGCGCAGCGGCGGATACTTCGGATCGTCGACGACCGGCGTGGACAGGTCGGCGCCGGCGTCGAAGAGATCGTTCTGCACGGTCCGCAGGACGGCAGTGATGTCCTCGGGGGCGTCACCGAGGGCCAGGGCGGCGCCGATGGCCGCGTTGGCCTCGTCACAATCGGCGTAGGCGACGACCCGTGCATCCGTCTTGGCGACGCGGGAGAAGTCGCTGAGTCCGGTGGTCCCGTCGTCACCGGTCCGGGTGTAGATGCGGGTCAGGTGTACGGCCATGATTGCCAACGTAATGGTTTTCGGTGACCGCTGCGTGCGGACCGGACGTGTGCGGTCGCGCATGGTGGGCCGGTTACAGTAGCAGTCGTGACTGATCGGTTCCTGGTGTCCGGCGGTGCCCGTCTGACCGGTGAGGTGTCCGTGGGCGGCGCCAAGAACAGCGTGTTGAAGTTGATGGCCGCGGCTCTGCTGGCGGAGGGCACGACCACGCTGACGAACTCTCCCGAGATCGCCGACGTCCCGTTGATGGCGGACGTGCTGCGTGGCCTCGGGGCGTCGGTGACGATCGAGGGCGACACCGTTGTCATCGACGCACCGGCCGAGCCGAAGTATCACGCGGATTTCGATGCGGTGAAACAGTTCCGGGCGTCGGTGTGCGTGCTCGGCCCGCTGATGGCGCGGTGCAGGCGCGCGGTGGTGGCGCTGCCCGGCGGCGACGCCATCGGTTCGCGGCCACTGGACATGCATCAGGCGGGCCTACGGGCGCTGGGCGCACAGAGTTCCATCGAGCACGGCTGCGTCGTCGCGCAGGCCGACGCCCTGGTCGGAGCGCCGGTCGCGCTGGAGTTCCCGTCCGTCGGCGCGACTGAGAACATCCTGATGGCCGCGGTGCTCGCGGACGGCGAGACGATCATCGACAACGCCGCGCGCGAGCCGGAGATCGTCGATCTCTGCGAGATGCTGCAGCAGATGGGTGCCATCATCGACGGTGCGGGCACGGCGACGCTCACGGTGACCGGTGTCCGGCAACTGCACCCGACCACGCATCGTGTGGTGGGCGACCGGATCGTCGGTGCGACGTGGGGGATCGCGGCCGCCATGACGCAGGGCGACGTGACCGTCCGCGGGGTGCAGCCCGATCACCTGCAGCTGGTTCTCCATAAACTCACCGCCGCGGGGGCCCAGGTGGATCGCTTCGCCGACGGTTTCCGGGTGCGGCAGGACTCCCGCCCCGTCGCGGTCAATGTCTCGACGCTCCCGTTCCCCGGCTTCCCAACCGATCTGCAGCCCATGGCCATCGGGATGGCGGCCATCGCCGACGGCATGTCGGTCATCACCGAGAACGTCTTCGAGGCGCGCTTCCGCTTCGTCGAGGAGATGATCCGCCTGGGTGCCGATGCGCGCACCGACGGTCATCACGCGGTGCTGCGCGGCATCGAACGGTTGTCGTCGGCGCCGGTCTGGTGTTCGGACATCCGTGCCGGAGCAGGCCTGGTACTGGCCGGGCTGGTCGCCGACGGAGTGACCGAGGTGCACGACGTCGAGCACATCGATCGCGGCTACCCGCATTTCGTCGAGAATCTGCGCGCCCTCGGCGGCGACATCGAACGCGTCCGCGGCTGACCCACGCCTCGCTTTCTCGCGGGACGAATCGCCGACCTCGTCCACCGGCCTGTCCGATCGGACAGGCCGCGCGCTCACCGACCGGTCCGAACCGGGTGGACGTCGGTCAGGACACCTTGTGCGCCATGTGATCTGGGGAACATTCTCGGAGAGACAGATTGGTTCGTCACAAGGGAGAACTACCTCATGGCAATTGAGCTCAACCAGATCTGGGACTTCCCGATCAAGGAGTTCCATCCGTTCCCGAAGGCCAAGCTGGGCGTCGGCGCACACGACATGCTCGGTGTGGAGGCCAAAGACCTCGGCATGACCCGCGTCCTTCTGATGACCACCGGCCTTCGCGGCTCGGGGATCATCGAGGAGCTCATCGGCAAGATCGAGTACCAGGGTGTCGACGTCGTCCTCTACGACCAGGTGGAGTCCAACCCCAAGGACTACAACTGCATGGACGCCGCGGCGCTCTATCAGTCGGAGAAGTGCGACGGCATCATCTCGGTCGGTGGCGGATCCAGCCATGACGCCGCCAAGGGCGCCCGCATGGTCATCGCCCACGACGGCCGCAACATCAACGAATTCGAGGGCTTCTCGAAGGCCACGAACAAGGAGAACCCGAAGCACATCGCGGTGTCGACGACCGCGGGCACCGGCTCCGAGACCTCGTGGGCCTATGTCATCACCGACACCTCGGACATGAACAAGCCGCACAAGTGGGTGGCCTTCGACGACACCTGCCTGGTCGACCTGGCCATGGACGATCCGCTGCTCTACTACAGCTGCCCCGAGCACTTCACCGCGTTCTGTGGTTTCGACGTCCTGGCGCACGCCAGTGAGCCGTTCGTGTCGCGTCTCGACTTCGAGCCGTCGCTGGGCAACGCCAAGTACTCGATCGAGCTGATCCGCGATCACCTGCGCACCGCCGTGTACGACCCGAAGAATCTCGCGGCCCGCTCCGGCATGATGCACGCGCAGTACATCGCCGCCCAGGCGTTCAACTCGGGTGGCCTCGGTCTGGTGCACTCGATGTCGCACGCGGTCAGCGCGTTCTACGACAGCCACCACGGCCTGAACAACGCGATCGCTCTGCCGCGCGTGTGGGAGTACAACCTGCCGGCACGCTTCGAGCGGTACGCGGAGATCGCGCGTCTGCTGGGCGTGGACACCCGCAATATGACGACCGTGCAGGCCGCCGACGCCGCCGTCGAGGAGGCCATCCGTCTCTCGAAGGACCTGGGCATCCCGGACAACTTCGGGCAGCTGAGCGTCGACAGCTACGACAAGAACCGGATGAACACCGGCAAGTACGAGGGCCGCGGCGACAAGATGGACACCTCGGACAAGCAGATCCGTGCCATCGCCGAGCACATGATGGACGACTGGTGCACACCGGGCAACCCGCGTGAATCGACCGTCGAGTCGCTGATCCCGATGGTCACCCACGCCATGACCGGGAGCTACTGACGACCATCGACCGGAGCCCCGACCGGTCATGGTTCACCAGCCCGGATCGGCGCGACCCGAGGTCGCGGCGGTCCGGGCTTTCCCGCAATACCACCACCACTATCTGGAGCCGATGATGAGTGCGCCCCGAACCCTCACGGAGACAACGCCGTTGACTTCCTTCGAGACCGCTGACGACCTGGTGGCCGGCCTGTCCGGCGAGGGCTACCTGATCGATTCCGAACTCGCGGTGGTGGTGCACCTCGCGACTCTGCTCGACCGTCCGCTCCTGCTGGAGGGGCCTGCCGGTGTCGGCAAGACCGAACTCGCCAAGGCACTCGCTGCGGCTTCCGGCCGTGAGCTGATCCGCCTGCAGTGTTATGAGGGCCTCGACGAATCCCGTGCTCTCTACGAATGGGACTACGCACGCCAATTGCTGCACGTGCAGATGCTCCGCGATCGCATCAGTTCCGAACTCGCCTCGGAGACAAGCCTTTCCGCGGCGTCGGCGGCGCTCGCCCGGACCGACGTCGGTGTGTACACCGAAGATTTCCTCGTCGCCCGACCGCTGCTGGCCGCGATCACTTCGGCGACGCCGACGGTGCTGCTGGTCGACGAGATCGACCGCACCGACGAGGCGATGGAGGCCGTGATGCTCGAGGTGCTCGCCGAACGTCAGGTGACGGTCCCCGAACTCGGTACGTTCACCGCCCGCTCTGCGCCGTGGGTCATCCTGACCTCCAACGACACCCGCGAACTGTCACCCGCGCTCAAACGCCGCTGCCTGCACTTCCAGGTGAGCTATCCCGATGCCGACCGCGAACGCCGGATCGTCGGTGTGCGGGCCCCCGAGATTGAGGAGTCGGTCATCGCGGAGGTCGTCGATCTCGCGCGCAGGCTGCGTGAGATGCCGCTGCGCAAGAGTCCGTCCATCGCGGAGGTGATCGATGCCGCACGTGCCGGTTCCTACCGTCGCGCGCATCAGGACGACGGCGACACCTGGTCCGCCGACAACGATCGGGCCCTGCTGTCGCTGCTCGTGAAATTCGGCAGCGACCTGGATCTCGCCCGTCGCACACTCACCGCCCCCGCGGACTCCGGTCGTTCCGACACAGAGATCGGCGTGGACGGAACCACGCCGCGCGGCTCGGTCACCGCCACCGCATTCGGCGCGGGCCGCGCACGAAGCGCGGCAACCGCACGACGCTAGGTGTTGCCGTGACGTCCACGAGCCAACCGGCGGGCATCGACGCCGATCGTGATCGAACGCTGGACACCCTGGCCGTGCTCTTCGGCCGGGTGCTGAGGGCGCGCGGTGTCGCGGCCTCGCCGGCCGAGGTGATCGAGGTGCGCCGGGTGCTCGCGCTGATCGGGGGCGAGCGGATCGACGTGCTGCGCAGCGCATTACGCAGCGTCGTCGTGAAGTACGGTCACGAACAGGACGGCTTCGACGAGGCCTTCGCGATGTTCTTCCTCGGCGCCGAACCGGGCGAGGGGCAGCAGTGGATGCCCCGGCCGCGCGGTGCGGCCGCCGAACTGCCCACCGACATCGACTGGGATGAGGATTTCGAGGGGGCGGGCCGCCTCATCGGCGCCGACGAACACACCGATGAGATCGGCGACCTGATGGTCGACGACCCGGATGCGCGGGAACGGACCGGTGAGAGCGCACACCGCGAGGAGAACGATTTCTCGGTGTCCAGCGGCGCCGAGGAACTCGGAGTGGACACCGATTCCTCCTCGGTGTCCGGCGGCATCACCTACACGATCGAGGTCGATCAGGCCGATGCCGGGCAGGTCGGCGAGATGGTGGGCTCGGCGACCCGGGTGCAGGGGGATCCGCTCGGATTGTCCGGTGCGGCGGCGATTCTGGCCGCCCTCGACGACTACGACGCGCGGCGCGCCTATGGGACCGATGGCCTCGAGGATCTCGACGACCGTCGCCGAGCCGAACTCGAACAGGCGCTTGCCGCGTTCGTCGATGCCCTCGGCGAGCGTCTCGAAGCCGAGGGCATACACCAGGTTTCCGAGGACACGCCCAAACCGGTGACGGACCAGGCGGACATCGATCGTGCCTGTCACCGGCTGATCCAGCGCATGCGTGGTGCGCCACGGCATGTGGTGCGGCGGGTCGATCAGGGACCCCTCGACATGCGCACCACCATGCGGGCTGCGGTGTCGACGGACGGTGTGCCGCTGGAACTGTGGCGGCGCAGGCATGCGCCGGGCCCGGTCCGCATACTGGTCCTCGTCGACGTCTCCCTGTCGGTGCGGCCGGTCACCGGTTTCATCCTGCGCCTCGCCCAGACCCTGCACCGCTTCGGAGACCGGTGCGAGGTCGTGGCCTTCGTGGACCGTCCGGTGCGGGTCACCGACGCGCTGCGCCGCGCGCAGGCCGACGACGCGCTCGCCGCGGTGCTCGCGGCCGACGACCTGGATCTCGCGGCCACCAGCGACTACGGCCGGATGCTCACGGAACTTCTGGCGGAATTCGGCGATCTGGTCAGCAAGCGGACGTCAGTGCTGATCGTCGGTGACGCGCGGAGCAACGGCTTCGATCCCCGGGTCGACCTGTTCGAGGAACTCGCGCGCCGTGCCCACCGGGTGGCGTGGGTGACGCCCGAGCCGCGCCGCTACTGGACACAGACGGGGTGCGCGCTCGACGACTACGCCGAACACTGCGACGGCGTGATCAGCGCCCGCGACGGTGCGGAGATGATCGAACGCGCCGACGAACTCGGTGCATCGCTGCGGTGATCGCGATAGCGTCAGGGGACGGATCGTGGAGGAGGTGGCGTGACGGGGCCTGATACGAGGTCGCGGGGAACACGACGGTCACTGGCCCAGGTGGCGAAATTCCATGCGCCCGAGGTGATCATCGGCACCCGCTCCTTCGACGAGATCCCCACGGCCACCGCCAATCTGGGTATGACACGGCCCTTCGTCGTGTCCGATCGCCATCTGGCGGGCACACCGTGGTTCCCCCGCCTGATGGATGACCTGCGTGCGGCCCGGCTGTCGCCCGGCTCGTTCCTCGACGTCTCGCCCAATCCGCGGGCGAGTCAGATCGCCGAGGCCTTCGTGGCCTACAAGGCGCATGACGCCGACGGCATCGTCGCACTCGGCGGCGGTTCGGTGATCGACGCCGCCAAAGGCGTTGCGGTACTTGCCGCCAACGGTGGCCACATCCTGGAATACGAGGGCATCGACAAGGCGACCAGCCCGTTGCCGCCGGTGCTCGCCGTCCCCACGACCGCGGGCAGTGGTTCCGACGTCTCGCAGTTCTGCATCGTCAACGACGCCGAACGCAAGACGAAGGTGACGATTCTCGGTCGGTCCCTCGTGCCCGAACTGACCGTGATCGACCCGATGGTGCTCACCACGGTGCCGTCGGAAGTGGCCGCTCAGGCCGGCATGGACGTCCTGACGCACTGCGTCGAGGCCTACGTCTCGCTGGCGCGGGGGCGGTTGACCGACTCCCTGGCACTGGCCTCGATCGCCACCGTGTGGACCTACCTGGAACGCCTCGTCAACGACCCGCACGATCAGGAGGCGGGGGAGGAGATGGCGCTGGCCTCCCTCCAGGCGGGCATGGCCTTCACCAACGCGATCCTCGGCGCGGCACATGCCATGAGTCATCCCGTCGGCGGACACTGCGACGCCGCGCACGGCGCCATCAACACGGTCCTGCTGCCGCACGTCATCCGGTACAACGCGGAGGTCGTCGACGACGGTTTCGTCGACCTGGCCGGTGCCGTCGGGTTGTCGACCGAGGGCAACCCGCGTGCGGTGGCCGACCGGCTGGCCGACAGGATTGCCGAACTCGGTGCGCGCGTGGGGATGCCGGGCACGCTGAGTCCGCTCGGCGTCCGCGCGGATGACCTCGATCTGCTGACCACGTACGCGCTCGCCGATTCCTGCATGTCGACCAATCCGCGGCGCCCCGTGTCCGCCGGCATCCTCGATCTCTATCAGCAGGCGCTCTGATGTCCTCGCCCCGGTCCGCGCAACCCGATCTCGCCCGCCTGGTGGGGCTGCACACCGTCAAGGGCAGCCATTACGCGCAGTTCCGTGGTGTGGAGGAACGCCTCAGTCGGGTCATCGGTGCGCTGGAACGGATCTCGCGTGCGCTGGTGCAGACCGCGTCGGGACCGGAGGCGTTGATCGTCGCCGTCGTCGAGGCGGCCAGGGAACACCTCGGAGCGCAGTGGGTCGCCTTCGCCCTCACCGATGGTCAGCTCGAACAGACCGGGCTACGACATCTGATCAGTTCTCCGGACGGCACCCTGTACGCCTTCGAGGGTGCGGATTTCCCGGCACCGCCGGAATTGCCGAATCAGGTGCTGAACCGGCTCAACGACATCCTGCGCGGTGAGGAGACGGTGCTGCACCGTCCCGTCGTCGACAAGAATCACCTGCACGTCCCGGTTCAGCTCGACGGTGCGGTGGTGGGCGGGCTGTCGGCGTGGACGGCACAGGACCGGACGGTCGACCCGACGGATGTGGTGGTGCTCCGGATCCTGGCGAGTCAGGCGACGGTGGCGCTGCTCAACGCCGAGCTTCTGTCCGAAACCACAAGGCATGCACGGGAACTCGCGGACCGGAATGCCGAGCTGGAGCGTGCGCAGCGTGATCTGTCGGCAGCGATGCGGACCACCGTGCTCAACGAGGAACGGTCGCGGATCGCGCGGGAACTGCATGATTCGGTGACGCAGTCGGTGTTGTCGGCGGGCGTTCAGATCGAACTGTGCCGTGACGACGTCGCCGGTGACGCCGAAGACCGGCTCGCGTTGGCCGGACGGCTGACCCGTGACGCCGTCGAACAGTTGCGCACAGTGATCTACACCCTCAACAACGCTCCGACGGTCTCGGCGCCGAGTGTGCGCGAGGTGCTGTCGGAACTCTGCACGATGCATATGCCACCGGATCTTCGCGCCGAGGTCGTCGTCCGGGGACGAAGCCGCGAACTGTCCGACGACGTCCAGCACGCCATTCTCCGCATAGCGGGGGAGGCGCTCTTCAACGCCGCTGTCCACGCACACGCCGGGCGGGTGATCGTCACCCTCGGATACACGGCCGACCGCGTGTCCATCGCGGTCGACGACGACGGGCTCGGCGATCCCGATCATGTGCGACGGGTGCTGCGTACCGCGTCGCACGGCGACCTGGCCGCGGGCCGGCACCGGGGTCTGGCGAATATGCGGTCGCGTGCCGAGGAATTGGGCGGAGACCTGCGTATCCGTCGCTCGCGCATCGGGGGCGTGCGGATCGCGGCATCCATACCACTCCCACAGAAGGAGGACTGAGATGAATCAGCCGATGAATCAGCCCGATGGGGACACCACGACCATCCGCACGCTGCTCGTCGACGATCATGCGCTGCTGCGCCAGGGCATGCGTTCTCTGCTGGGGCGGGAAACGATGATCGAGGTCGTCGGAGAGGCGTCGTCCATGGAGGGCGCGCTCGCGGAGGTGCTTGAGTGCAGGCCCGACGTGGTCGTCGTCGACCTGAAGCTGTCCGCCGGCGCGGACTACGAGGGCCTGCGGTTGGTGGCCGAGCTCGCGCGGCGTCACCCCGACGTCGCGTCACTTGTGCTCACGACCTTCCTCGATGACGACCTGGTGGTGCGCGCGGTGAAGGCCGGCGCCCGGGGGTACGTGGTCAAGGACGTCGACACCACCGAACTGGTGCGCGCCATCCAGGCGGTGTCCAGCGGCGGCAGCGCCTTCGACCCGCGCAGCACCGATATCGTCCTGCGCGCCGTGTCGGGCGACGGTGACGGACCCGAAGCCCTCTCCGACCGTGAGCGCGAGGTTCTTCGGTGTCTGGCGGATGGCCTGTCCAACAAGCGCATCGGCCAGCAGCTCTACATTTCCGAGTCGACCGTGAAATTCCACATCCGCAACATCATCCGCAAACTGGGTGTCTCCAAACGGACCGACGCCGTCTACATCGCCAGCAAGCGCGGACTCATCTGATCGAGGTCACCGAGGTGTGAGCACCAGCCAGCCGCCGTGATCCTCGATCAACTCCGCCTCGCGGTGGAGATCGTCGACGTGCGCCGCCCACCGGCGCAGGTCGTCCTCGGTGAGCCGCTGCAGATGTCCGAAGTGCTCGCTGGGCACGTCCTCGTACGGAACGGCGACGATCACGCGCCGCCGTGCGACACGCAACGCCTCGCCGAGGGCGGCGACGGCGGCCTGCTCGTCGAGGTGTTCGAGCAGATGGATGAGGGTCACCGTGTCGACGCTGTCCGATTCGTGGTGCAGGCCGGTGGCATCGCCGACGGTCGCCCGTACATCCGCACCGCGACGGTGTGCATGGTGACCGAGCAGGGAGATCGCACCGGGGGAGATATCGCAGGCCCGCACACGGTGGCCGTCGTCGGCCAGCTGCAAGGCGAGGAAACCGAAGCAGCAACCCACTTCCAGCACGTCAGGGCCGATGACCAGGGAACGAGCGCGCAGATGGATCGGGCTGAACGGAGATCCGCCGCCGCGCAGTTCGGCGATCGAGTTGTCGTAGAAGGCGGCCCACGACGACGACGTCGTGTGCGCGGACGTACCGATCACACCCATGGCAGCGGCCTCGAACTGTTCCTGACCGTCGAGAACGCCGGAGATCACCAGGGGGGCGAGCCCGCCGATCATGGCGGAGTCGCTG
Organism: Gordonia sp. B8661-1; assembly: GCF_059427765.1. Taxonomy (NCBI): domain Bacteria; kingdom Bacillati; phylum Actinomycetota; class Actinomycetes; order Mycobacteriales; family Gordoniaceae; genus Gordonia; species Gordonia sp. B8661-1. The sequence goes on along the minus strand of NZ_JCAHRL010000001.1, from coordinate 2,594 downwards.
ATCGTCGACCGGTCGAGGTGGTGCACCACGTCCACACCGTTGTCGGGTCGTCGGCGCCACGCGAACTCACCGCAGCGCTGGAAACCGGCCGGCACGCTCATCGCCCGGCGCACCGCCGGGACCTGCGTCGATGCGACGAGAGCACTGGTCATGGTGTCGACGCTAGGTGTCGACGGGCCGCTGCGTAACTGGCCGAACGGGCGGTCCCGTGCCTGGCCATAGCGCTCCCGATGACGAAAGCATCCGCTCGACACACATGGCCTACATCACAATTTGCAAATTCACGGAAATCTCGGGAATGGAACCGGATGACGGGCGGTTGTACCCCTCGTGACCAGCACAATCATGTGCCTGGTCGGCAAACGAACAGGCGATTTGCTTCCGGCCCGCGGGTTGCGTAACTTTCTTCAAGTCAGCGCGCCACGGCGCCGCCCCGGACAGTCCGAGAGGGCCGGACGGGGAAGGGAAACCGGGTTTCGCGCAGACCGCCCCCGAGAAATCGACCGGATGCTCTTGTGTCCGGAGCGAGACTCGGACCGCCAGACCACCCTCGATCGGAAACGACCAAGGGGTTGCGGACCGCGACAAGGTCTGGTAGGCTGGAAGAGTTGCGCCGGAGACGGCCAACGAATCCAAACGTGAGCAAAGCTCGCTGGAGAGCGCTCCCTCAGGGGGGTGGTGCTGGTGGGTGTGTGTTCTTTGAGAACTCGATAGTGTGTTGGTGGATTGTTTGATGCCAATTTTTTTGTTGGTGTCTTGTGATCTTCTTATTTTTGAGAAGTTTATTTGTATGCCAGTTTTTTGGATTGTTTTTGTCAGGTTTTTGCTTTCCTGATTGTGTTGAAACTTTGGTTTCAGTGTTTTTTCATGGAGAGTTTGATCCTGGCTCAGGACGAACGCTGGCGGCGTGCTTAACACATGCAAGTCGAACGGAAAGGCCCAGCTTGCTGGGTACTCGAGTGGCGAACGGGTGAGTAACACGTGGGTGATCTGCCCCTGACTTCGGGATAAGCCTGGGAAACTGGGTCTAATACCGGATATGACCTTACCTCGCATGGGGTTTGGTGGAAAGCTTTTGCGGTTGGGGATGGGCCCGCGGCCTATCAGCTTGTTGGTGGGGTAATGGCCTACCAAGGCGACGACGGGTAGCCGACCTGAGAGGGTGATCGGCCACACTGGGACTGAGACACGGCCCAGACTCCTACGGGAGGCAGCAGTGGGGAATATTGCACAATGGGCGGAAGCCTGATGCAGCGACGCCGCGTGAGGGATGACGGCCTTCGGGTTGTAAACCTCTTTCACCAGGGACGAAGCTTTTGTGACGGTACCTGGAGAAGAAGCACCGGCCAACTACGTGCCAGCAGCCGCGGTAATACGTAGGGTGCGAGCGTTGTCCGGAATTACTGGGCGTAAAGAGCTCGTAGGCGGTTTGTCGCGTCGTCTGTGAAATTCTGCAGCTTAACTGCAGGCGTGCAGGCGATACGGGCAGACTTGAGTACTACAGGGGAGACTGGAATTCCTGGTGTAGCGGTGAAATGCGCAGATATCAGGAGGAACACCGGTGGCGAAGGCGGGTCTCTGGGTAGTAACTGACGCTGAGGAGCGAAAGCGTGGGTAGCGAACAGGATTAGATACCCTGGTAGTCCACGCCGTAAACGGTGGGTACTAGGTGTGGGTTCCTTTTCACGGGATCCGTGCCGTAGCTAACGCATTAAGTACCCCGCCTGGGGAGTACGGCCGCAAGGCTAAAACTCAAAGGAATTGACGGGGGCCCGCACAAGCGGCGGAGCATGTGGATTAATTCGATGCAACGCGAAGAACCTTACCTGGGTTTGACATACACCAGACGCATGTAGAGATACATGTTCCCTTGTGGTTGGTGTACAGGTGGTGCATGGCTGTCGTCAGCTCGTGTCGTGAGATGTTGGGTTAAGTCCCGCAACGAGCGCAACCCTTGTCCTGTATTGCCAGCGCGTAATGGCGGGGACTTGCAGGAGACTGCCGGGGTCAACTCGGAGGAAGGTGGGGATGACGTCAAGTCATCATGCCCCTTATGTCCAGGGCTTCACACATGCTACAATGGCTGGTACAGAGGGCTGCGAGACCGTGAGGTGGAGCGAATCCCTTAAAGCCAGTCTCAGTTCGGATTGGGGTCTGCAACTCGACCCCATGAAGTCGGAGTCGCTAGTAATCGCAGATCAGCAACGCTGCGGTGAATACGTTCCCGGGCCTTGTACACACCGCCCGTCACGTCATGAAAGTCGGTAACACCCGAAGCCGGTGGCCTAACCCCTTGTGGGAGGGAGCTGTCGAAGGTGGGATCGGCGATTGGGACGAAGTCGTAACAAGGTAGCCGTACCGGAAGGTGCGGCTGGATCACCTCCTTTCTAAGGAGCACACAACATCACACGTTGATGTTTCCCGAGTGTGGAGACTGCGTGTGTGTGTTCGAGGGTGAAACATCAAACACGCCAATCATGTCTGCCGGCCTGTGTGCTGGTGGGTGTGGGTGAGGGCATCGGGTGACTGGTGTCGTGCTGCCAATACGCTATCGGGGTTCTGAGGGAACACACGTTTCTTCTTAGCCCGCCATG